>JAJEEE010000006.1 GCA_022821145.1 Acidobacteriota bacterium | reverse complement strand
AAAAAATGCTGGAAAATCTCTGCATGGTTGAGCCCTCCTCTTCGGTTCGGTCTTTCTTGTCGAAAAACCAATCCTACGAGGTCGGGCTCAACCTCTCAATCCTCTCTCCATTCCGCAGAATCTAATTTGGACAGGTATGGGTCTCCGTATCGTTGAGTGCGGGACGTCCTGGACGAACCAGCCCAATTGAAAGCCGGAGCGAAGGTCGTCGATTGGAACCCACTGACGACTAGAACGGCCCCACGCAACGCCGAGGTCGATTCGGCCGTTCGACACACGATGTCCCTGGACTTGCCCCAGGTCGCGGTTGCCGTCGGGCCGTCTGACCCAGCAACCCTCTACTGGGATGAGTCGTTCGTCATTCATAGGAGGACGCCCCGAAGTTCAGCGGGCGGACGACGTCAATCGACACGAAATCGTCTGAGCCGGAGTGGATTGACAGCCGACTTCCACGCAGGCTTATCGTCGTCGTAGAAATCGGATGACGAGAGAGAAGGGCGCAGACTGGCGACTTTGTTTAGGACGAACGTCGCGAAATGGAGTGTGGCGTCGCGATCGGTGGCAGTGGTGCGTCTCCATTCACTGAACCAGTCATCGTCGATCATCTGATCTGGCGGATATTGCCAGCGAAATCGGCAAATCTGGTATGCGAACTTCCACGGCAGGGATGTCGGATAGCGTATTGAAGACCATTCTCTGGAGTGCAACGGCTCGGACCATGCAGCACGATCGTGCCAGATCTCTCGAAGTTCGATCATCATCTGGAGCGTTTCGACATCCAGTCCCTCCCAGGCGAGTCGCTTTATCGCTTCGTAGGTGGCGTGGTGCTGGAATTCGTTAAAGAAGTCGGTCATGTAGTTGAGAGCGGCTTCACGGTCGCAACTGGAAAGCGTTGCGAAAACACTCACGACGGCGGCGGCCTTTTCCCTTGCACGGCGAAGAGTATCGTCGCTGTCAGACGGAAGTGGGGGTGGACGATGTAGGCTTGGATCGAAGTCGGGGAGATCTGCGCTGGCGAGTTCCGCCTCGTATTCGAGTTCCACGTCAAAATGTGACGTGCCTTCGACGTTGAGATAGTTGCGATCGTCGTATGTTGCGTCCTCGTGCTGGAAAAAATCGTCGATGGGAGTCGATGTTACTGGCGAATCGGGCGGATCGGATCCCTGGACACTGGCATCAGCGACATCCGACGGAAAACCGAATCCTCCCGGTGATCGCAGTATAGACTGCCCTTCGGTGTAGTCGCCATTTCCGGAATCGGCGGCATCGTCTTGCAAGAAGTGATCGACCGCGTCGACGGCGTCCCAAGCGAGGTCCGAATCGAATTCGGGGAAGCGTACGTCATGAAGATCCAAGTCGAACGCGACTTCAGCATCTTCGTCGTCAGTGTCCTGCTGTGTGGAGAGGGCTCCCGGGGCGTTCGCCATCTCGATGGCGGTTTTCGGATCAAGAGATTCGAGCGCGTCTGTGGTTCCGTGCGATGGGGTGGAGCCTTCGGGGTATGCCAACGGCAGTTGGCGCGGTTCACCAATGGGTTCGGCGTGAACCGTGCGAACGGTCACGTGCCTATGGTTGTCGACGGGAGAACGTTTCGTAGACAGTTCCCACGGGTCGGCGGCCGGAGGTTCTTGATGGGATGGAGGTCGGTGATCGTCGTCGGTCCAGGATCGGTCGACTTCGTCTGCGTCATGCGTGTGCCTTGGCTCCTCAGACAAACGGGTGTTGTGCACGCGCGTTATAACCGAAGCGTCGGTCGTTCGTCGAATCGCGGAATCGCCGGGCACGGGGCGGCAGTATACTTATTGTCTGCGGCAGCGCCAAGTACTACGGGGCTTGGGGGCCATGTTCGATGGTGCAAAGCCGGGTGCTAGAACAAGAGCTTGCCCTGCGATCATGCCCGCTTGTACTACACGTAGGAGAGGATCGCGGGCTCCACGTTACCTCTCAGCGGCGCCGCCAACCGGCCGCCGCGAGCACCATCATCCACGCCCCGATAATCGCGAGGCCCAGCGCTTCGCGCGCCTCCTCGATCTCCAGCGACGCCATCCCGAACTCGCCGAACAGTTCCCGCCACGCGGCGGCGTCGACGCCGGCCAGCGGCGTCAGCGCCCAGACGAACGCCGCGAGGGCCATGGCGGCGGGCAGTTGCCAGGGCAACGGGCGCGCCAGCGCCACGAACGAAACCGCGGCGGCCGCGAGGTAGACCAGCCCCCATCGCAGTGGATCCGGGTCGTTGTACTGGACTGCCGCGCCGAAGACGAAGACCAGCCCCATGACGAAGGCGAGGACGCGCATGACGCCGTTGTGCGACGTCACTGCCCCAGCTTCAGCGCCTTGAATCGCCGCGCCTGCTCCTCGATGGCCGGCTCGGTCGCGAGCCGCTCGATGCTGGAGGCGCCGAAGAAGCCGGCCACGCCGCGCGTCCGTTCCAGTACGTACTGGGCGTCCTCCGGGTGGGCGATCGGCCCGCCGTGGCACAGCACCAGGACGTCGGGGTTCACGGCCTTCGCGGCGTCGTGCATGGACTGCACGCGCTCGACGGCCTCGTCGAGCGACATGGCCGCCGTCTGCACGCCGATCGAACCCGCGACCGTCGTGTTGACGTGGGCCACGACGACGTCGGCGCCGGCCTCGGCGAACCGGTGGGCCGTGTCCTCGTCGAACGCGTAGGGGCAGGTGAGCATTCCCAGCGCGTGCGCCTGGGCGACCATGTCGATCTCGAGCTGGATCCCCATCCCGGTCTCTTCGAGGATCCGGCGGAACTGCCCGTCGATGAGCCCGACCGTCGGGAAGTTCTGGACACCGTCGAAGCCCAGGCGCTGGAGTTCGGGCAGGAACACGCGCATCATCCGGAACGGGTCCGTGCCGCACACGCCCGCCAGGACGGGCGTGTCCCGGACGACGGGCAGGACCTCGCCGGCCATATCCACCACGATGGCGTTGGCGTCGCCGTAGGGCATCATCCCCGAGGCGCTGCCGCGGCCGGCCATGCGGAAGCGTCCCGAGTTGTAGATGATGATCAGGTCGACGCCGCCGCGCTCGGCGAACTTGGCCGAGATCCCGGCGCCGGCGCCGGCGCCGATGATCGGCCGGCCGGCCAGCACCTGAGCCCGCAGGCGCTCGAGAGATTCGGAGCGGGGTATGAACGGCATCGGTGTCAGTGCCTCCCTGCGGCGCGGTCTTCCAGCAACCGGAGCATCCGTTCCGCGACGGCGGCCGCGAACTCCGGATCGTTGATGTGCGCGTCGATTTCCACGATCTCCACGTTCGGTTCCGCATGAGCGCGCAACGAGCCGAAGAGTGCGGCGTTGGCCTCGGGGTCGTGGAACGGCTGTCCCGGGGCGTCGATCATGCTCACGCCGCGGAGAGGCAGCATGAGCACGGTCGATCCCGAGGCGCGGTTCAGTTGTTCGGCGATCCGCCGGCCGATCGTCTTGGATTCCTCCGCGCTCGTGCGCATCAGCGTGACGGCGGGGTTGTGGTGATAGAGGCGGCGGTTCTTGAATTCCTCGGGAACGGTTTCCGGCGCGCCGAAGTTGACCATGTCCAGCGCGCCCACCGACACGACTTGCGGTATCCCCATGCGTCCGGCCGCGGCCAGCCGGTCCGGCCCGGCGCCGAGCACGCCCCCGACGACCTCGTCGCACCACTCGGTCGTCGTGACGTCCACGACGCCCGCGAAGTAGCCGTCGTCGATCAAGCCTTCCATCGCCCGGCCGCCCGAACCGGTCGCGTGAAACACGAGGACATCGTAGCCGGCGCGTTCCATCGCTTCCCGCACCGCGGTGACGCACGGCGTGGTCACGCCGAACATCGTGGCGGCGACCAGAGGCCGGCTCCCTTCCCTGGCCGGCGCCGGGTGCTCCACCATGCCGCAGATGGCGCCCGCCGCGTTCGACAGGATCGTCTCGGACAGCGGGTTCAAGCCGGCGATGTCGACGACCGAGTACATCATCGTCACGTCCCGGACGTCGACGTAGGCCGAAGTGTCGCCCGACGCCATGGTCGAGACCATCAGCTTGGGGACCCCGACCGGCAATGTGCGCATCGCGGCGGTGATCATCGACGTGCCGCCGCCCCCGCCCAGCCCGAGCACGCCGTCGAAGCGGCCTTGCCGATGGAGGTCGGGCGCGAGGGCGCATGCGCCGTTCTGCATGACGGCCACCGCATGGCCGCGGTCGCGTTCCCGGCGCAGCGCGGCCAGATCGCCGCCGCCGGCTTTCGCGACCTCCGCGGCCGGGACGTCGGCCGGGACATCCGGATCCGAAAGAATTCCGAGGTCCATGACGCGAACGTCGTGCCCCCGGCGGCGGATGGCCCCCGCGACATAGGCGTATTCCGCGCCCTTGGTGTCGAACGTGCCGATGAGCAGAACCGTCGCGATGATGCCCTCCTCAGCGCTGCCCGGTTTCGCGGTGGTTCCGGATCGACCGCCAGGGTTCGTCCTCGGAAACGTCCACGAGCCACGGCCCCTCGAATCGGGCCGGCGAGAGGATCGCCAGGAAGATGAGCGTCTCGTCGCCCGTGTTGTAGGTGCCGTGCACGACGTCGCGGGGAATGTGCGCGATCTCGCCGGGACCGAGAATCCGCGACCGCGTGTCGACCCATTGCTCGCCGCTGCCGGAGACCACGTAGATGATCTCTTCCATGGCCGGATGCCGGTGGAACGTGTGCGCCTGCCCCGGGGGCATGCGGACGCGCACCAGCATCAGTTGATCCGGATCGGTGAGGTCCGGATGGGAGAGCCATTCGTGCGGGCCCCACGGGAGCGTTTCCACGGACATTTCATTCGCAGTCACGAAGCGCAGCGCCGTATCGGCACACATGAATCCCCCTCGGTCGCGTATAATCCCGACGTAATTACCACCCGCCCCTGAACGAGTCAACATCGCATCCTGGGACGTGAGCCATGGTCGATGACACGTCGAGCGCCGCCGGAATTCCTCGAAGCCGCCTGTTCACCGGCATCTGCCTCGCGCTGATTCCCACGGGTCTGGCCTTCGGCCTGGTCAGCAACATCCTGGTGCAGTTGAAGCAGGAGTTCATCCTGACCAACTACCAGGTGGGTTTGATCGGCGGGGCCGCGTTGTGGGGCATGGCCATCTCGCTGCTCCTGATCGGTCCCATGCTCGAGGGCTTCGGGTTGAAGAACGGCGCGCGCGTCGCCTTCGCCGGGCACCTTGCGGGCATCACGATCATGATCTCGGCGCTGGCCCGGGCCGGCGACCCGTCCGCGTTCTGGATCCTGATGCTGGGCGCCGCCACCCTGGCCGCCGGCAACGGGATGATCGAAGTGACCGGGAACCCATTGGTCGCGGCGCTCTACCCCGAACAGAAAACGGTCCGGCTCAACTGGTTTCACGCCTTCTTCCCGATCGGCATCGTCCTGGGCGGCCTGATCGGCTTCGCGCTTGCGACCTGGGGCGGCGGTTTCGGGCGTTGGCCCTACCAGTTGGCGGTGATCTACCTGCCGATTCTGGTTTACGGCGCGATGCTGCTGGGGCAGCGCTTCCCGAAGACGGAGAACGCCGAGGCCGGCATTCCGGTCAAGGAGATGTTCCGCTACACGTTCACGCATCCGATGTTCCTGCTCATGCTGGCCATGATGGCGATCACGACGTCGATCGAGCTGGGTCCGATGCGATGGGTTCCGGCCGTCCTGGAAGCCGTGGGGATGCATGGAATCCTGGTGCTGGTGTGGATCAGCGGGTGGATGGTCGTGTTGCGGCTGTTGGCCAGCCACTTCGTCGAGCGGTTGGCGCCCACGGGAATGCTGCTGATGGCCGCAGTCCTGACCGGGAGCGGCCTGTTCGGTCTGAGCTACGTGACGGGGCTCGGATCGGCCATCGTCGTGGCGACCCTGTATGCGTGGGGCGTCGCGTTCTTTTTCCCCACGATGGTCGGGTTGGTCAGCGAACGGATGCCGCGGACCGGTTCGTTGGGTATCGTGCTGATGGGCGGCGTCGGATTGGGAATGGCCGGCGCGGTGGGCGTGCCCGCCATGGGGCGCGTGGCCGACCAGTATCTCGTGGATGCGATGAATCCAGCCGAGACCGTGGCGCTGCTGGAACGCGTCGAGAGCACGTTGCCGGGTTACCTCGACCGCGCCGGCGAGGCCGGTTTGAGTTTCAGCGTCCAGGACGTCGATGAGGCGCTGGCGGCCACGGAAACCGCGCTGGCCGCGTACGAAACGCGCGGGTCGATCGAGGGCGACGAGACCGCGAACGCGTTGCGCGCCGTGGTGGCGACCGCGCTGCCGAACGAGGCGCTCGTGGACGAGGCGGCCGCGATTCTGCAGCCGGCCGAGGCCTACGGGGGCCAACGGTCGTTCCGATACGCCGCGCCGGGGGCGATCGTCCTGATCCTGGTCTTCGGCGCCATGTACGCGCGAGACCGCCGTCACGGCGGGTATCGCGTCGTCCGGCTGGAACGGGAAACCACCGCGGTGGATTGAGACCGCCATCAAGGAGAAGTTCGATGCAACGTTCACCGAAAACAGGGTGGGTTCTGCTCGCGGTCTTGGCAGTCGCATGGGCGTCGCCGTTCGAGTCGGCGGCCCAGGCGCCTCCGGCCGACCGCTTGACGGTGCTGTTCCTGGGCGACGAGGGCCACCACGCGCCCTACGCGCGCGCCAAGGACCTGGTGCCGGTCCTGGGAACCAACGGCATCGACATGTTCTATACGGACGACGCCGGCGACCTGTCGGCCGGGATCCTGGACGACTACCACGCGCTGATTTTCTACAACAACCAGCCCACGATGTCGGACTCGCAGCTCGCCGCCCTGCTCGGTTTCCTCGAGAACGGCGGGGGGCTGGTGGTCCTGCACTCCGCGTCGGCCGCGTTCCAGAACTCCGAGGCGTACATCAAGCTCGTCGGCGGCGCTTTCAAGAGCCACGGCGCCGGTACCTTCTCGACCGTCCGGCTCGAGCCCGCGCACCCGGCCATGACCGACGTCCCGGAATTCGAGAGCTGGGACGAGACCTACGTTCACACGAAGCACAACCCCATAGACCGGACCGTGCTGGAGGTGCGCCGCGAAGACGGACACGACGAGCCCTGGACCTGGGTGCGTCCTTATGGGAACGGCCGCGTGTACTACACCGCCTGGGGCCACGACGAGCGGACCTGGTCGACGGAAGGCTTCCGGAAACAGGTGGTGCAGGCCACGAGGTGGGCGGCCGGCGACTGGGCGCTCCAGCGGATCCTGTCGATGGAGCCGCTTCCGACGACGGCGCTTCCCGCGCCGTTGCCGGTCTACGAGCGTCCGCCCGCGCCCTGGAACACGCTGGCGGTGGACGCGATCACCGAAGCCCAGGCGCCTCA
Organism: Acidobacteriota bacterium; assembly: GCA_022821145.1. Lineage (GTDB taxonomy): Bacteria > Acidobacteriota > Terriglobia > 20CM-2-55-15 > 20CM-2-55-15 > JAJEDW01. The sequence continues at coordinate 26,179 of JAJEEE010000006.1, read as the reverse complement.
ACCGGTCGAGACGACGCTCGATCTGACGACGCTCCGGCCGGGCTTCACCATCGACTGGTTCGCCCAGGACCCGATGGTCCGCCGGATCATCGATTTCACGTGGGACGAACGCGGCCGCATGTGGGCGCTGGAAACGAACGACTATCCCAACCGCGTGCTGGAAGTCGGCGACCCGACGGGCGGCGACCGGGTCCTCATCCTCGAAGACACCGACGGCGACGGCCGGGCGGACGCATCCACGGTGTTCGCCGACGGGATGAACCTGGCCACCAGCCTGGTCATCGCCAACGGCGGGTTGATCGTGGCGCAGGCGCCCGACATCCTGTTCTTCACCGACACCGACGGCGACGACCGGGCGGACACGCGCGAGACGATCATGACCGGCTGGCCGCGCAACGACACGCACGGCACGCCCAGCAACTTCCGATACGGCCTGGACAACCTCATTCTCGGCTCGGTCGGCTACAACGGTTTCCGCGGCACGGTGGGCGGCCGGACCTGGACCGGCCGCGACTTTTTCGCCGGCTATTTCCGGTTCCCGGCCGACGGGTCGGACCTGGACTACCTGGCCCGCACCAGCAACAACACGTGGGGCGTGGCCCAGTCCGAGGACGGCTACGTCTTCGGCTCCACGGCGAACGGGGAAGCCAGCGTCTTCGCGGCCATACCGGGCCGGTATTACGACGCCGTCGGCGTGCGGCAGCCGACGGTGCGCAAGATCGAGGACCGGACCGATCTGTATCCGATCTATCCCGAGATCCGGCAGGTGGACTGGTTCGGGATGTACACGTCGGCGACGGCGCACGAGATCTACACGGCGCGGGCGTTCCCCGAGGACTACTGGAACCGCGCGGCCTTCGTCGCCGACCCGACCGGACACCTGGTGGGACAGTTCGACCTGAGCCGCGACGGGAGCGGGTACCGGGCCAAGAACATGTGGAGCTTCCTGGCCAGCCTGGACACCTGGGCGGCGCCCGTCCAGGTGAAGGTCGGCCCGGACGGCGCGCTCTGGGTTTCGGACTTCTACTCCCTGGTGGCGCAACACAACCCGACGCCGCGGATCGACGACGACTGCTGCGACCGCGGTCCGGGAAACGCCTACGAAACGCCGAACCGGGACGCGGTCCGGGGGCGCATCTACCGCATCGCCTACGCCGGCGCGCCCGACGCCGCGCCGTTCAGCCTGGAGGACGCCGGTCCCGGCGCGCTCGTCGATGCGCTGTCGAACGACAACATGTTCTGGCGGCTCACGGCGCAGCGGCTGCTCGTCGAGCGCGGGCAGGCCGACGTCGTGCCGGAACTGGTCGCCCTGGTCAACGACCACACGATCGACGGCATGGGGTTGAACCCCTCCGCCCTGCACGCGCTCTGGACCCTGGACGGGCTGGGCGCGGTCGCGGGCGCCGCCGCCGACACGGCCGCGCTGGAAGCCGCGCGCAACGCGCTCTACCACCCGGCCGGGGCCGTCCGCCGCGCCGCCTTGATGGTCCTGCCGCGCGATGAGCGGCTCGAAGCGGACATCTTCGCCGCGGGCATGCTGCCCGACCGGCCGGGCGACTTCGAGGTCGGCTACTCGGTCCCGGCGTCCCTTCAACAGGACGCCGACGCCGGCGTCCGGATCCAGGCCGTACTGACCCTGTCCGAGTTGCCGCCGTCCGAGCGCGCGGCCGCGTCCCTGGAAGACATACTGTTCGCGCCGCCCAACGCGCGCGACCCCTGGCTACCCGCCGCCGCCGGCATCGCCGGCGCGCGGCATGGCCGCGAGTTCCTCTTCCGCGTCCTGGCGCGAGACATGCCGAACGACGAGCGGGCGCTGGACGGCGTGGCGCGCGCGGTACGGTTGATGACAGAGTCCGAGGCGGCTGGAACCGACACGTCCGCCGTGGTGTCTCTGATCCAGCAGGTTCCGGTCCTGGAACCGGTCGTGGGGCAGGCCGTCCTCGAGGGCATCGCCGCCGGCTGGCCCGCGGAGACGCCGCCCCCGCTGACCGACGTCCAGCGTCTCGCCCTGGAGGCCGCTCACCGGCGGTCCCCGGACGAGCTGGACGAGAGCTTCGCCGACCTCGCTGAGCGTTGGGACATGCCGGATGTGTTCGGCGCTCCTTGAACGGGGACAACGCATGCCGGACGCGCGTCCTCCGGTACTTGGGAGGTGACCATGACGACGCTTCTTCTTGTGGCGATCGGAGTCTCGTTGCCGCTCAGCGCCGTGGCGCAGGTGTCACGGCCCGCGTCGATCGGCGGGGTTGTGGTGGACGTCGCGACGAACGCGCCGACTGCGAATGCCGAGGTGGAATTGATCGGCAGGATCCAACGCGGGAACCTGATCGAACGAGAGGTCTCGACGACCGTCACGGACGGCGACGGGGCGTTTCTATTCTCCGCCGTCGAACCGGGCCAGTACGGCCTCAACGCGCGGCTGGACGGTCATGTGGACGTCACCGAGGACTATGTCGGACGAACGACGCGATCCGTCGCCATCGCGTCCGGCCAGAGCGTGACGGGATTGACGCTCCGGTTGGGCAGGGACGGCGTGATCGCCGGAACGGTGCTCGACCTGGAGCGGCAGGCCGTGGCGAATTCGCCGGTGTCGGCGTTGCGCTACCAGTACGACACCTTGGGACAAGCGTGGAGGTGGGAGCTGCTGCAATTCGCGACCGCGAACGAGCAGGGCGAGTTTCGCCTCGCTGGCCTGCGTCCCGGGCGATACATCGTCCAGGCAAGCCGTCCCTCCGACGTCGAGCGGAACGATGCCCTGGCCAGGCTTCGAGACAGCGACGACTTCCGAAGGCTGCCACTGGCGGCTCAGAGGGCCATCAGCACCCGAGGAACTCCCGGGGCTCCTCAATGCGGAGACCCTTACGCGCCGACCTACTATCCGAACACGTCCGATCCGCGTCAGGCGGCTCGGGTCGACGTCGGCCACGGAAGCGAGCGGTACGTCGAGATCGTCATGCTGGAGGAACGAGCGTTTGCCATTCGCGGCGCCGTCATCGATCCGACGCCGCTGGGCCGCCGCCCGACGGTCGTCACCGTGTCATCGAGGACGGCGGAGATTTCCGAATGCCGGGATCTGGCCGACGACGGCACGTTCGAATTCGGAAACCTCGCGCCCGGGAACTATGACGTCAACGTGATCCTCTCGACCAACGAGCCGGCGGGGTTCGCGCCGCCGCCGCGTCCGGACCGGACTCCCCTGCCGTTGCCCGTGATTCCCACCACCGACCCGGACCGGCTGGTCGCCCACGTGGAGGTGACCGTCATCAACGAGGACGTGGAAGACCTCGTGATCGTACCCGAGGCGATGACCGTCTCGGGCACGGTTGAAGCGGGCGATGGAGGAACGCCGCCCCACGGGAGCTGGGTCGCGATCCGGGGGCTGGGCCTTTCGTCGAACATGCCGCCGCCGGCCGAGGTGGACGAGGACGGCGCGTTCACCATCACGCACGTGCCCGAGGGCGACTATCGCCTCGTGGTCACGGAGTTGAGCGGCGGGATGCCGGCCGGGCTTCCGGCGGGTTGGTACGTGGAGTCGGCGCGGATGGGCGGAATCGATGCGCTGGACGCCGCGTTTCGGATCGACCGGAGTTGGGTGTCCCAACCGCTCGAGATCACCCTCGCCCGGTCATCGAGCACTCTGACGATCCAGGTCGACGATGCGGCCATCCCTGCGGACGGGATCTTCGTCGTCGCCGTTCCCGACCCGGCGCGGCGGCATCGACCCTATCTCTATCGAACGGGTTGGACGGACGAACGCGGTTTTCTGAGCTTCGACGCGATCGCGCCCGGCGAGTACCGGGTTTTCGCCTGGGAGCGCGTCGAGGCCAATGCCTGGCTGGATCCCGAGTACATCGCCGGAATCGAGAGCCGGGGCCGGCTCGTGCGCGTCGGCGAGAACGGGCGCGAGAGCGCGGAAGTGCGCGTGATTCGCTGAGCCGCCGCAGTCCCCAAGGACAGGCCAAAGACCGTTTCCTGCCGATTCGGAACGCGGCAGACCGTGCCCCTTGCCCGCGAGCGCCTCGCGTGGCCGGGTTCGGAGCCATGGCACCAGGTTCGTGGGCAGGGGCGCCACTTCGTCGCGCTGGTGACACGTTCGCGGTTCCTGATGACCAAACGGGGCGAACGTCGGCGACTGCGGGATCGCCTCGTTGCCGCCGACGTTGTGGGGGGTGTCGTTCGTGTTGAGGATCCGCCGGATCCTGGGTTCGGCGAAGGCATGCGTCGCCTGCCACGTGCTGGCGAACGGCGATGCCGAGTCCGGCCTCTCGGGCGGCCGGATCGTCCGGGCGGCGGCCTCGATCTCCGCCAGCACGTTCGCCGCCGCGTCGGCCGGTCCGGAATTGACGATCACGACGCCGTCTCCACCGATGGACGCCACGATGTTGCCGCCCGCGCCGGCGATCGTGTAGACGTTGCCGGCCACGTGCAACGCCTCTACGTTGTCGTAGTTCTCCGGCGGCGGTCCGACGGCACGGGTTCGCGGCGTCTTTTTGGCAAGATCGGCGTGCCCGAAGGATTAAACTGCACCGAGTTCGTGTCGAGGACCGTACCTCCCGAGGAGAACGAGCCCATGTTCGCGGATTTTCGCTATGCGCTTCGGACGTTGTGGGCACACCCCGGCGCCACGAGCCTGATCGTCATGATCATGGCGATCGCGATCGGCGCCAACACGACGGTCTTCACCATCGTCAACGGCGTCTTTCTCGAACCCGTTCCCTTCGCCGACGCCGATGGCATCGTAACGATCGAGAACGAAATTCCTCCCAACATGACCAACGTCCGATCGCTGCTGGCGCTGCGGGAGGAAAGCCGGAACATGCCCTCGATCGGGGGGGTCATGCCGGGGCGGCAGCCCCAGGTTGTCGAAGCCGGCGACGCCGTCAGCCAGCAACACGTGGCGCGCGCATCGGCGAACTTCCTCGGCGACGTGCTGGGCGTCCAGCCGCAATTGGGACGTGCTTTCGTCCCGGCGGACGAACGCCCTGGGGCACCACCGGTCGCGTTGATCAATGACGCGTTCTGGAAGAGCCGCTTCGGCGGCGCCCCCGATGTCATCGGCCGGACGGTCCGACTCTGGAATATTCCGCCCGTCGAGATCGTCGGTGTTCTCCCGCCAGACTTCCGGTCGCCAGTGACGCTGGAAGAACCCGAGGCCATCTGGATGCCGCTGGGAGACGGCGGCGTATCGTCCGTTCCGCTGCCCATTACGATCTTCGCGCGGCTCGGCCCCGGTACGACGATCGACGAAGCGCGCGCCGAACTGGCCGTGATCCAGGGGGCGGTCGCATCGGCCAGCGGCGAGCGGATGGTGGGCCGGACGTTCCGGATGGATCCCGTCGCGAGCCTCTACAGCAGCGGCTCCGAACGTACGACCATCCTGGTGTTCTTCGCGGCGGTCCTGGCGGTGCTGCTCATCGGTGTCGCCAACGTGGCCGGTTTCGAGTTGGCGTGCCTGCCGCGGTTCGAGGGTTCCATGGCCGTCCGCTCCGCGATCGGAGCGACGCGCGGCCAGCTTGTCCGGTTCATGCTGACCCGGTCTGTTGCGCTGGGCCTTTGCGGGGGGCTACTCGGTACGGCGATGGCCGTCACGTTGACTCGGATCGTGCTGGCGAACACCCCCCTTCCGCGCAGGCTCGACCTCCAGCCCGACGTGCGTGTCCTGGCCTTCTCGATCGGCCTGTCCCTGGCCGCGGCGGTGTTGATCGGGCTGCTGCCGGCGCTCGGCGCCTCGCGCCCGAACGTTCAACGAACGCGCCACGGTTCGTCGAGGGGCTTCGTCTCCGACCGGAAATACCGGGTCTTTCAGGACGCGTTGACCGCGGTCCAAACCGGAACGGCTCTGGTCCTGACGTTCGCGGCCGGGCTGCTGATCCACAACTTCCGGCAGATCAGCAACGTGGACATGGGATTCGACCGCGATGTCGTCGTCGTCCAGGTCGCGACACCGCCGGCGTACCAGGGCGCCGAATTCGCGGCGCTGTTCTCCGACATCCTCGAACGCCTCGGATCCGTGGACAACGTCGAGTCGGCGGCCGTCAGCACGCACCTGCCGATGTTCCTGAGCACCGGCGCGGCCGTCTCGACGGTGGATGCCGAGGGGAATCGGCGGGAATTGGCGAGCGTTTCCCGTGACCGTAACGCCGTTTCGCCCGATTACTTCGAAACAATGGGAATCCCCCTCTTGAGCGGACGCACGTTCACGCCCGAGGAGGACCGGGACGCCTTGCCCGTGGCCGTGATCAGCGAATCCGTCGTCAGGGATCTGTTCCCCGGCGAGAACCCCGTCGGGCGCCTCCTGACGTGGGACCGGGGGGGCGAGGCCGTCGATCTGACCGTGATCGGGGTCGCCGGGGACTATCGATCCAGTGACATAAACGAGCGGCGTAGCGCTGCGCTCTACCTGCCGTCCGGCATGATGCTCCCGAATCGAGTCTCCGGGTTGAGACCGGCGAGCGCGTTCGTGGTCGCGAGGACGCCGGCGTCCCCGCAAACGGTCGGCCAGATCGTCGGATCCGTCGAACCGACGGCCCGGATCCAAACCACGACGATCACGGAACGCATGGCGGCCCGCAACGCCGGGGAGCGCTTCCGGACATGGCTGCATGCCGCGTTCGCCGGGATTGCGTTCCCGCTCGCCGGCGTCGGCGTGTATACGGTCCTGTCGCACCTCGTAGGACGCCGGACGCCCGAGTTCGGTGTCCGGATGGCGCTCGGCGCCTCTCGACGGCACGTGTTCGAACAGGTGTTCCGCCGGGTCCTGCCGCAGGTCGCAATCGGCATGCTGATCGGACTGGGCGTGGCCTACGCGTTGCGGAACAGTTTCGCCGCGTACACGTTCGTGGTCGCGACGAATGACGTGCGAACCTACGCCGCCGCCTGCGCCTTCATTCTGGTGGTGATCCTGGCGGCGTGCGCAGGTCCCGCTCTCCGGGCCAGCCGGCTCAACCCGACGGCCGCACTGCGGCACGAATGACGTGGCGCGGCGGCCGATCCGCCGGGCGGATGAGCGCGTCGACGCGCACCTACGCCCGTCCGAGGCCGGAAGGGAAGTGGCATGCCGACGAACGTGAACGACATCATCCAGAAGCTGAGCGCGGCTCAGCGCAAGAAGGTCCGTTCCCGCGCGGCGGAGCTGATTGCCGAGGAAACGACGCTCGGCGAGCTGCGCAAGGCCCGCAAGCTGACGCAGGTTCGAGTGGCCAGGAAGCTCGGGATCACGCAGGACAGCGTCTCGCGGCTGGAGAAGCGCAGCGACCTGCTGCTGTCGACGCTGCGCAGGACCGTGGAGGCGATGGGAGGCAACCTGTCGCTCGTGGCCGAATTTCCGGATCGTCCTCCGGTCGTGCTCTCGGGCATCGCCGAGGACTACCGGCGCGGGTGAGGCGGCGCGATCTGAAGTATGGTGTCCCGCGAGCGCCAGCCACCATAGGCAACGTTCGATTCCCAAGCAAGTGACGCGCCGGCCCCAGGCCCGCCCTTGGCGTCAAGCTTGTTGTATATATTATCGTCATATTTACCGCTAATATGCTGGTGATGTTTACTCGACGATACGAGTTGCCCGACCGTTCGTTCTTCCTGTTCGGCCCGCGTGCGACCGGGAAAACGACGTGGCTGCGGACTGTCCTGCCCGATGCCCTCTGGTTCGACCTGCTGCGTATGAATCTTGTGCTGGAACTGACCCGGCAGCCCGAGACGTTCCGGCGGCAGATCGAATCGCAACCGCGGGGCAGCTGGGTCGTCCTCGACGAGGTGCAGCGCCTTCCGTTCCTGCTCGATGAGGTGCAGGTCATCATGACCGAGCGGCGCCGAGCGTACCGGTTCGCCCTCTCCGGTTCCAGCGCGCGGAAGTTGAAGGGGGGAGACGCCAATCTACTCGCGGGACGCGCGATCAACCGCCAGTTCTTTCCGTTGACGGCTGCGGAGCTGGGAGGGAACGTGGACCGTGATCGCATCCTTCGCTATGGGCTGCTGCCCCAGATTCACGCGGAACCCGACGACGCCGTCGACATACTCGACGCCTACGTCAGCAACTACGTCCGGGAGGAAATCCAGCAGGAAGGGCTGGTCCGGCGGTTGGACTCCTTCGCCCGTTTTCTCGGCGTGGCGGCATTGATGAATGGTCAGGTCGTCAACGTCGCGGGTATCGCACGCGATGCCGGGGTGGCCCGGCCGACCGTGCAGGGTTTTTTTGACGTCCTCGTCGATACGCTGCTCGGCTTCTGGCTACCGGCGTGGCGGCCGCGGGCCAAGGTGAAGGAATCGGCAAGCCCGAAGTTCTATTTCTTCGATTCCGGCGTCGCGCGCGCGCTCGCCGGCCGCTTGCGCGAGCCGCTGGAACGGGCCGAACGCGGTTTCCTGATCGAAACCTGGGTGCTTCACGAGCTGCGCTCGGCGATGGCGCACCACAACGCCGGAGGACAGATCTACTACTGGAGGACGCCGAACGGCACGGAGGTCGACTTCATCTGGACCCGCGGGAGGCGGGCCGTCGGAATCGAAGTCAAGGCCGCGGATGCCTGGCGCAGGGAATTCGGCAGGCCTATGCGACAACTTCTGGAGTCCGGCGTGATCCAGACCGGAATCGGCGTGTACACGGGCGAGCGAACGCTGAAGGACGGGCCGATCGACGTACTTTCGCTCGAGCGGTTCCTCGAACGGCTCGCTTCGGGGGAAGTTTTCTCGAAACAAGGGCCGTGACCCGCGAATCCGAGACGGTTTCGGACAGGCGGAGAGAGTCGGCAAACGCGGATTCCACCGCGCTCGACTTCATCTCCGTCGACCACGACGATTCCACGCCCGGGCGGCGAACACCAAGAACAACTCAGAACTGGTACCGCATCCCCATCTCGATTTCGCGCGGATTCTGGGCGCTCGTCGCTCGACCGAAATTCGGTGAAGTCAATACTCCCGAAGGCGTTCCCGGGTTCAGGCGGTTGAAGGCGTTGCTCATGTTCGCGAACACGTTGACGTTCTGCGAGCCGTTCGCGAAGAAGAACGCCTTGGAAATGTTGAAGTCGACGCTGTAGATCGCCTCGCCGCGCTCCGTGTTGCGTTCGATTCCGGCCGGCCGGTCCGTCACGCGTCCATCCCGATTGTCGTCCCGGCCGGTCAGAATCGTGTATCCCTGCCCGCTTCGGGCCGAATAGCGTCCAAGCAGGAAGACGCCCAGCGGGAGTTCCGCATTGAAGGTGGTCTCGAGCCGGTGTACGGGAAACGGCGTCCGACCCCAGTCGATGGACAAGTCGAAACTGTCGGTCGGAATGCCGCTGTTGTTCGATGGCACGGTGTCCGCCCAGGCCAGGGTCGCCGTGTATCGGGCCTGAACGTTCAACAGGTTGAACCGCTGCCGGTAGTTCACCCTGAAGAGGTGCTCCTCCTCGGTTCCCGTGGGTTCCAGACTCAGGATGGATCCGCTCCGGGGGTCCGTCGGCCGGCAGGCCTGAATGAAGGCCGTTTCGTCGCCGGCGGACAAGCCGGCCGGAAGCGCCGCCAGGCACGACGGCAACGGGGCGTTGATGTCCCGCAGCCTGTGACGCCGAAGCTCGGTCCGCATGTAGTAGCTCACGTTCACGAACATGTTCGCGACGAAGGTCTTCTCCAGTTGCATGCCCGTGATGATTTCGTACGGCGCCTGGAGGTCGGATCCGGTCACGCGAATCGAAGGGAAAGTGTCCCGGATCGTTCCAGCCTGAAACGGATTGGGAAACGAGGGGTTGTCGACGATCGTCTCGAACTGCCGGATGCCGTTCAGCCGTTCCTGCGCGACCCGGACATTCAGGCCATAGGTGTGGTGAAAAACCGCCGCACCGCCCCGGAGCACGGTGGTGGGCGTGATTCCCCATGCGAAGGACAGGCGGGGCGCAAGGTTGTCGTGGTCGTCCAGGTGCGTCTGGGTCAGATATCGCAAACCCAGCATCAGAGTGAACTGGGGCGTCAGTGCGACGTCGTGCTGCATGAAGATGGCGGTTTCGATCTGGTCGATCTCCACGAGCGGATCGCCCTGATTGACGCTGTAGGTGGCCGGCCGCCCCGCTTCGAAATCCTCGAGGCTGGAGAACGTGAACGTCCCTCCGAAGTTGTCCCGGGCCAGTGAACGCCGGGTCCGATACACGCCTTCGACGCCCGTTCTCAATGTCCACCGCTCTCCGACGCGCGTGTACATGCTGTCGAACTCGTAGTTGCGGTTCACGGCTTCGGAACGGTTCTGGGCGCCGCCGCGGTTGAACGCGTCCAGCACGTTGACGCGCGTGGCGTCGGTCACCGGGAGCGTTTCGTTGCTGTCGCTGAAAATCGCGAATCGGGACTCGAACAGGCTGCTTCCGGACAAGACCAGGAATTGCCGCGCGGAAGCGTTCCAGCCGCGTCCGGTGGTCGTATAGGCCTGCTCCAGAAGCGTGAAGCCGCCGGCGCCCTGGTTTCGCCCCTTTTCGGTGGCGTATTCGGCCGTCAGGTCGAGCGAATGAGACTCGGCGACTTGCAACGTGTGGGTGGTCCCGAAGGAACGGGTCGTTGTGGGTCGAACGATCCCGAGGTCGAACAGACCTTCGGGCAGCGTCGCATGCACGGTGTCGACATTCTCCGACTCGTTCTGGAAGAAGAAGAGCCGTGAAGTCAGGCGCCTCCGGATCACCGGACCGCTCACGTCGACGCGAAGCTGTCGCTCCTGAGAATCCGGCTTGTTGTTCGCGAACGGATTGCGCGCGTTCAACGCATCGTCCCGAAGTAGAAACTCCACGTTCCCGTGAAACGCCCCGGCGCCGCCGCGCTGGATCACTTCGGTCCGCGAACCGTCTCCGTTCGAACTCCGTCCCAAGCGATACGCATCGTCCTCGGCCGTGTACGCGTCGGCGCGAATCCGGACGTACAGCGTCTGATCGTCGGTCTCCGCGGATCCGGTCTCGCTGGCCGGCAGAACGCCCAATCCGCCCCCGCCGATGAATTCATCCCAGACCGCGGCCTGTCCTTCCGTGAGGTAGCCGCCGATACGATCCAGGAACTCTCCCCGAATCCAGTCGATGGCCGAATTCAACTGGTCGGCCTGTTGGCCGTCGGTCGGACCGTCGGCGAAGTCTTGAAGATTGCCGAAGAGTTCCTCGGACGCACGCCGTCTCTCGTCGATCATCAACGCGATGCGGCCATCCTGATCCTCCGAAAACGGAAGCCCCGCCTCGGCGAGCACCCGATCGACTTCGTCCTTGAGTTCCTGGAGAGGGTTCTCCGTGAAGAAGCCGGAGTCCTGGGCCAAGACGGCCGGCCCGGCCCACAGGAGGAAACAGCAAACGAATACTCTCAATGACCAACCTCTGCGAAGTAATCGAATCGATCAGTTTACGTGTCCCGGCGTCGTCGAAAAAGGCCGATTTCGATCCGGCGCCGGCACGGTGCGCCAAGCCATTGTCGGACAAGCGGTTGGGCTATACCGGCGTCACTCCCCCGTCACGTCCGCGCCTTGCCTCCAGAAATACCGGTAGTACCCGACGATGTTGCTCGACAGGAAGAACACGTCGAGCATGACAGCGGCGGGCGAACCGGCCAGCGTGTTGTGGACGATCCAGACGCAGGAAGCCAGCATGTTGATTTGCCGGAGGCCTCGATTCCCGCGGAACGAGGCGATCGTGTGCAGGACGGAGGCGGTGCCGGCCAGCAACGACATCGGACCGGCATAGGTCGCCGCGGTGCTCGCCGCCGCGACAACCAGAAAGGCGTACAGAAGGCCATTGGACTGCCGGAAGATGACGATGAAATAGCGGACGCTGGCAATCGACGTCAGGAGTGCGGCCGTGCGGGCGTTCAGGAGCAGGAAGTGGACCGCCGACAACGCCGTCAAGACGATCCAGCAGACAAGGACGTGCTCACGCCGTCGAAACTGAAAGGCGATGAGCGCGAAAACGAAGGCCGCCCCGACCAGGATCTGCGATACAGCGAAGGCGGTCATTCGGGAACTTCGATCTCAACCCTTCGGTCGAAGGTGGGCGGGCGACTGACCCGGACCACGGTGCGTGTGCTAAAGCTTCCTGACCATGAAGATTCGGCGCCGGGTGGTCTGTTGCCGCGACCGTCAATCTCGGGCGGTCAGGATGATCTCAGGGCCTCGGTCGGGTCCACCTGCGACGCGCGGTAGGCGGGAAGCGCGCCCGCCGCCGAAGCCACCAGGACCAGGACGACGGTGGCGACCGTCAGAACCACGGGATCGTATCCGGCCAGTTCGAAAAGCAGCGATTCGGCGAATCGTCCGATGGCCAATCCCATGGCCAATCCGATCAGGGCGCCGGCGGCCGTCAACCACCCCAGTTGCCGCAACACCATCGCGCGTACGTGCCGGCGCTCGGCGCCGAACGCCATCCGGAGTCCGATTTCCCTCCTCCTTTGGTTGACCGTGTACGACAGAACGCCGTACAGGCCGACGGCAGCCAGGAGCGTGGCCAGGACGGCGAACGAGGTGGAGAGCGTACCGACGAGCCGATCCCGGGCGACGTTATCCTCGATCTGACCCGCCATGGTCGTGAGCTCGTTCACCGGCAGATTGGGATCCAGCCGGGCGATCGCCGGACGGATCATCTGAAGGACCTCGGAAGGATCCAGCGAGGTGCGGACATAGAAGTTCATCCCTCCCGATCGATTCGACTGCCGGTACGGAGTGAAGAACTGCGGGGGCACGGCGTTGCGAACCCCGCTGTACTTCGCGTCCCGGGCCAGGCCGACGATCTCCATGTCGAGGTTGTCGGTTCGGCCTCGAGCCATCCGGCGGCCCACCGCGTCCAGCCCCAAGTCGAATTTCCGCGCGAAGGCTTCGTTGACGATGGCCACCGCGGGCGATTCGTCGCCCGCGTCGGCTTCGGTGAATTCCCGGCCCGCGACCAGGGGAATACCCAGAGTCCTGAAGTATCCGGGACCGACGACGTTGAACGGGGAAGTGTCATCGATGTCGGGACCGTGTTCGAATCCCTCGACCGAGACATTGCTGCTCATGTTGCTTCCCGCCAGAATCTGTATGGTCGAAGCCGACGCCGATCTGACGCCCGGAATCGCGGCGAGTTCGTCTTCGACGCGTTGATACAGCGCTCGCGCCTGTTCGTTGGAGTAGCCGTTGAACTGGGGGTTGATGCTGAACGAGGCCAGCCCGGTCGCGTCCAGCCCCAGGTCCACCCGGCTGATGTTGTAGAGGCTGCCGATGAACAGACCCGCGCCGACGAGCAGCGCCATCGACAACGCGATCTGTCCGATGACCAGGGCCGCGCGGAATCGCGACGCCGCTGGAGTGCCCGTCGTGTTCCCGCCTTGCGACTTCAAGGTCGACAACAGATCCGGACGCGTCGCCTGAGTCGCGGGAAACAGGCCGAATAGGATGCCCGTGGCGATCGTCAGGGCCGCGGCGAACCACAGAGCCTGGAGGTTCAAGCCGAGGTCCAGTTGCATCGCCTGTCGAGCTGGAACCATCGCGATCAGCCAATCCAGAGTCCATCCGGCGACGAGCAGTCCGGCCAGACCGCCCAACACCGCCAGCAGACACGATTCGGTCAAAAGCTGCGCGATGAGCTGACCTCGGCTGGCGCCCACGGAAAGCCGCACCGACATTTCGCCCGCACGGCCGGCCGACCGCGCCAGAAGCAGGTTCGCGACGTTCGCGCAGGCGATGAGCAGAACCACGGCGGTGACGGCCATCAGCACCAGGATGGGGGTTCGCGCCTCCTCATCGAGACGGCTCTGCCCGCGGCGTCCATCCTCGAGAACGATCCGCCTGGAGCGGAACGCGTCGAGCGTCTGGGGGCTCATGTTCTGCAGCGGGGCCTCCACATCGTTGAGGATGCGGTTGTAGGCGACGTTGACCGCCGTTTCGGCCCGTTCGATCGAAACGCCGTCACGGAGCCTCGCGAACAGATACGCCCAGTGGTTTCTCCGGTTTTCGAACCCGTTGAACCCGGGCTCCATCCGACCGCGCAGCGTGATGGGGACATACAACTGTGGCCGAACGCCCGCCGACGTTCCGTGGAAGCCCTCGGGAGCCACGCCGACGATCGTCAGCCCTTGCCCGTTCACGATCAATTCCCGGTCGAGAACGCCCGGATCGCCGTCGAAGCGATTTCGCCAGTAGGAATGGCTGAGCACCGCGACGGCGGCCTCGCCGGCGATCGCGTCGTCGTCCGGCAGGATCAATCGTCCGATGTGCGGCCGCACGTCGAGCAAGCCGAAGTAGTCGCCGGAAACCAGCATGCCGGTGCCGACGAGCGTGACGCCGTCGTATGCCAGGTTGGCGTAGAAGGAGCGGTGCGCGGCGATTCCCGTGAAGACGTCCTGCGCGGCTTCCAGATCCCTGAACATGGGAAAGCTGAAGATCTCGTCGCAGGTGCCCTGGTTGTTGCAGGAGTTGCTTCCGGACTTGGGCCCCGGAGCCACGAAGTTCACCAGGCCCCGAGGTTCGGCCACCGGAAGCGAACGGAGGATCAGTTCGTGGAAGACCGAGAAAATGGCGACGGTGCCGCCGATGCCGAGCGCGAGGGAGAGGACGGCCACCGACGTGATGACCGGCGTTCCGAGCAACACACGCAAGGCGATTCGAAGCTTCGGCGGCATCAGCACGCTGGACTCTATCACGGGCCGCCATCGAAGGCCGGGTCTCGATCCCGACAGCCGTTCTTTGCCGGCATCAACACTCGCAACAAGAGACGTCCGGTACCATATACTCGATTCCGAAAAGAAGAAGACCGGGCCCTGGGCAGTCTCGATCGGGCCGAATCGATAGACTGGCCGATTCGTCGGACATGATCGCGGAACTTACTTCGCCTGCCGCGTACGCTCGGAGCGGCTCGGCGTTGAACCGTTGGCCGCACTGGCCGGGACATGAGTCGATGGGATTCTTTGACGCTTTTGCCGACTGCAGCTTCAAGAAGGTGGACGATCGATGGCTGTATTTTCCTTGGGGCGTTCTCGGAAGGGGCTACGTGATTCCGAGCGAGGGCCGCTATGAGGAAATCCACCGGCGGGTCAAGAGACACTTTCAGATTTCGATTCTACTTCCACCGCTGATAGGCGTCGTCCTCAGATGGAGCATTTGGGGGCTTGTTCTCGTGATCGGACTCGTGAGTCTCTGGTATCTCACGAAGATCCGGCCACTCGCCCGGGGGCTCGCGGCGTCCACTGAGCGAATAACCATTGGCGAGAGCACTCGCACGGTGGCCCGGGGCCTTCCTGCGCCACTGCTGTGGCTTATCGAGTTTGGTTTCCTCATTCTTGTGGCCGCCGGCATCGCAGCTGTGATAGCCGACACCGAGCGATGGCTGCTTGTCGCGCCGTTGATAGTTCTCTTCGGCGCGGGTGCGGCGGTCTACGGATACATGATCGTCGTTCGCAGGAGGGAACGATAGGAAACCACAGAATACCGACCGACATGCGGCCGCACCTGACGGCGGTCACCACAATGTCACTAATGCCTGCGGTAGTCGATTCGAGTCCGGCCAATGATTCCGGTACGCCGCTACGATGGCAAGCGGCTTCGGGACATCCACGATCGACTGTTGAAATGGAGGCGGCGGGAATCGAACCCGCGTCCGAATGCGTTCAACAGGAGAGTCTACATACTTGTCAGGTTCCTGTTAGTCTCGTGCTCCGGCCCGAAGGCACCTGCAACCCGGTCGGAACACCAGCCCGTTGATCTCGCCTCCGCCGCCGGGCCAGCCGCGGAAAGCTATCCTGCATGAATGACGTCCGTCGACCGACCTACAGGCGAATCGACCGGGGACGCTGACCGGTGTTAGGCGGCCAGTGCTAACGGTTCGTCAGCAGTTGATTGTTTTCCATGTTTTTAACGAGGACCATGGGCCTCGGTATGCATCTCCTGCCTCATCACACCCGTCGAATCCAGGACGCCCCCGGTTGAACGGATGCCCATGAGGGCAACCACCTACCTACTCTACGAGCGTACGGAAACGGTGTCAAACCGCATCCGAACCGAGTGCCGCCCGGCCGGGGCACGAGCACGCTCCATGGAGGGGCCGCCTCGGCAAATCCCGTCGATCGTTGGGGTTACCGGCCCGCGTGGTATAATCCCGCCCTTTCGGAGGTATGGCCGAAGCGTGTCCGAGGAACCGTCCGACCCCGGGCTCTCGCCCGACCGCCTTCTGGAGGCGGCCCGCCCCGCGCTCGCCGAAGCGCTCGGGGAAACGATCGAGCAGATTCGCGCCGCGGTCGCGGCCGAGGCCCAGTCGCATCTCGAGCAGGCGATCCGGGACAAGCACGCCGAACTGGAAGCCCGCTTCGCCGATGAAGCCGACGAGGAACGGGCCCGGTTGAGGCAGGAGAGTCGCCGGTGGCGGGCGCTCGCGAAGTTCCAGCACAAGACCGGCGAGTCCACGTCGCAGCTCGAGGTCCTGAGGCGTTTCCTGAAGACGGCGCTCCGGTTCGCGGACGGGTCCGCCGTCTATCTCAACAAGGCGGCCGGTCTGACGTTGTGGGATTCCGAAGGGGCGCCCCGGGTCTTTCCGGATGTCGTCGCGGTCGACGCGATCGATCCGGACTGGTACTTCTGGCCCGTCGTCGTGCGCGGGCGGACGCTCGGGGCCGTCGCGGCGGCCGGCGTAAGGGACCGCGACGCCCTCGTGATCATGGGCGGCGCGCTGAACCGCACGATCGAGAATCTTGCCATGCGGCTGCGTTTCCCGGAGCCCGCCGACAACGTGCCGTCTGCCCAGGACCCCCAGCCCGGCGCCGTTGCGGAAGCGGAGGCGGCCGCGACGCCCGGCGACGTGGCGCCGCCCGCAGCCGGCGATCCGCGCCAGGTGGCGCGGACGATCGTCGTGGAAATCAAGTTGCGGCACGAGGACGCCGTCCGCGAGGGACGGGCCCGGTCCGACCTGTTCGAGCGGTTGCGCCAACCCATCGAAGAGGGACGCGCGGCCTACGAGGGACAGTTGTCCGGGCGCCCCGAACACGACTACTTCCACGAAGAGATCGTGAAGATCCTGGCCGACAACGACTTTTCCCGGATGGGACCGGAATATCCCGGTCCCGTCGTGCAGTCCCCTCCGCCTCTCGATGCCGAAGAAGCTAACGTCTGACAAGGCCGACCGCTTCACCGAGTCGGTCATCCGCGAAATGACGCGCCTGGCGTTGATCCACGACGCCGTCAACCTGTCGCAGGGGTATCCGGATTTCCCGGCGCCCGACATCCTCAAGCGGGCCGCCTCGGAGGCCGTCTTCGCCGACGTCAACCAGTACGCCATCACGTGGGGCGCCCGGAAGTTCCGCAACGCCCTGGCCGAGAAGACGCACCGGTTCTTCGGAATCGATATCGATTCGGAACGGGAGATCACCGTCGTGTGCGGTTCCACCGAGGGGATGGTGGCGTCCCTGCTCGGGTTGATCAACCCCGGGGACGAGGTCATCGTGTTCGAGCCGTTCTACGAGAACTACGGGCCGGACACGATCATCTCCGGGGCGGCGCCCCGCTATGTCGAGTTGCGCCGGCCGGGCTGGACGTTCGATCCGGACGAGCTCGAGGCGGCGTTCAACGAGCGGACGAAGGCCGTCATCATCAACACGCCCAACAACCCGACGGGCAAGGTGTTCTCGCGTTCCGAGCTGGAGTCGATCGCCGCGCTCTGCCGGAAGTGGGACGCCGTCGCGATAACCGACGAGATCTACGAGCACATCCTGTACGACGGCGCGGAACACGTGTCGATGATCACGCTCGACGGGATGCGCGACCGCACGATCGTCGTCAACAGCCTGTCCAAGTCCTACAGCGTGACCGGGTGGCGCGTGGGATGGGTGATCGCGGCGCCTCACCTGACCGATCCGATCCGCAAGATTCACGATTTCCTGACGGTCGGCGCGGCCGCGCCGCTCCAGGAAGCCGGCGCCGTCGCCGTGCTCCTGCCGGATGCGTACTACGACGAGCTGGCCGCGGCCTACACCGTGCGCCGGGACCGCCTGGTCGGGATCCTGCGGGACGCGGGTTTCGACGTGATGACGCCCCAGGGCGCGTACTACGTGATGTGCGACATCTCCGACCGGGAATACCCGTCGGACGTGGACTTCTGCCGGCACTTGATCGAGGACGTGGGCGTGGCGGCCGTGCCGGGCAGCAGCTTCTACAGCGACCCGGCTTCGGGACGGGACCTGATCCGCTTCACTTTCTGCAAGCGGGAAGAGACGATGACCTTGGCGGAGCAACGGATGCGGGCCCTCCGGCCAGCCGCGCGGCCGATGCCGTTGCCGGGACGCTGAGCCCGGTGACGATTCGAAACGTGGGTCGTCAAACGACTGGTGACATATAATCGCCGTCACGAACGTTCCACAGATTCGGAAGGTTGAAACCATGAAACGACGAGGAATATTCTCCGCTCTCATCGTGCTGACCCTGGCGCTGGGCGTGGCGATCGGGACGGTCGTATCCGAGCGCGCCTCGGCCACGCAGGACGGCCCGGCCGCGATCCGGATCCCCAATCCCGTGGAGTTGTCGAACGGCTTCGCGGCCATCGCCGAGGCGCTGGGACCGGCGGTCGTCAGTATCGAGGTGGTGTCGAACCGCTCGATCCGAACCAGCACCCAGGACTTCTTCGATCAGTTCGAGGACTTCTTCGGTTTCGGCTCCCCGTTCGGTATCCAGCCCGATACTCCCGAGTCGCCGGATCAGGAGACCGTCCCGCGGCAGAGCACGGGATCGGGTTTCATCGTCGATCCCGACGGTTACGTCGTCACGAACAACCATGTCATCGAAGACGCCGTCGAGATCATCGTCCAATTGGCCGACGGTACCGAGTACGAGGCGGAGGTGGTCGGAACGGATCCGGAAACCGACTTGGCGGTCATCGAGATCGAGGCGGACGGCTTGCCGACGGCGCGCCTGGGCAACTCCGACGCGGCCAACATCGGCGATTGGGTCCTGGCGCTGGGCAGCCCGTTCGGGTTCGAGCAGACGCTGACGGCCGGCATCATCAGCGCGAAGGGCCGTGAAATGGGTAGTGCGCAATTCCAGCGCTTCATCCAGACCGACGCCGCCATCAATCCCGGCAACAGCGGGGGGCCGCTGGTGAACATGGCCGGCGAAGTCATCGGCGTCAACACGGCCATCGTCTCCGAGACGCGCGTGTTCGCCGGCATCGGTTTCGCCATGCCGTCGAACGTCGTTGCGGATGTCTACAACCAGATCGTCACGAGCGGCCGCGTCACGCGGGGATGGATCGGCATCGAGTACAACGCCGACCCGGACGTCGTTCGGGGTTACGGTCTCGAAGAGGGGGTCGTCGTCTCCAACGTGGTCGAAGGGGGGCCAGCGGAAGAGGCCGGGCTCGAATCCGAAGACGTCATCGTCGCCATCGACGGCGCTCCGGTCCGGGACGGCGACGAGTTGTTGGCAGCGGTAACGACCAAATCAGTCGGCGCCTCGGTGCCCGTGACCGTCGAACGTCTGGGCGAAGAGATGACGTTCGACCTGGTCATCGGCGATCGCGAGACCGGCCTCGCGCTGCGCGACGGCGCTCCGCCGGACTTCAGAAGTCGCGGCGGGGAGGATGCCGAGAGCCGCCTGGGTGTCACCGTGCAGTCGTTGCCGGCCCAAGTGCGGGGTATGCCCGGCGGTCGGAACATCGAGGGCGTCATCATCAGCGCCATCGAACCCGGCAGCGTCGCCGCGGATGCCGGTCTCAGCCGCAACCTGATCATCACGCAGATTGCCGCAGGACGGCGCACGCGTTACAGCATCACCGACGTGGCGAGCTTCGTTGCAGCGGAGCGAGAGCTCACGTCCGGCACCAATATCGCTTTGCGAGTCCTGGATCCGACGAACGGATTCCGTGCGGCTTTCTTTCCGATGACAGTTCCATAGGCCTTTCGCACACGGCGAAGACTGGAAGAAGGGCGCCTCCGGGCGCCCCTTCTCGTTTCAGGTATGACTCGAACCGCCTGGGACCTGATCGACGATCCCGCGCTCGACGGCGAGACCAACATGGCCGTCGACGGGCGGCTGCTCGACGAAGTCGCGGGGTCCGACGCCCCACGCACCATCCTCCGCTTCTATTCCTGGGTCCGTCCGACGGTCTCGCTCGGACGCAACCAAAAGAAGGAGAAGGCCGTGGACCTGGAGTTCTGCGCGGGCCGCGGCATCGACGTCGTGCATCGGCCGACGGGCGGACGCGCCGTCCTCCACGACGACGAGTTGACCTATGCCGTCGCGTCCAACGACGCCGCGGCCTTCGACGGGGGATCGATCTACGGCACGTACCGCAGGATTTCCGAGGCGTTGGCCGACGGCTACCGCGGCCTGGGCGTCGACGCCGTCCTGGCCCCCGAAACCCGGTCCCGGGGACGGCCGCGCGGCGGCATGGACCATCCCTGCTTCGTGTCGCCGTCGCGCTACGAGCTCCTGGTCGGAGGCCGCAAGGTCGTCGGGAGCGCGCAGCGCCGGCTGCGGCGGGGCTTCCTGCAGCACGGGTCCATGCCCATCACCTGCGACCGCGAGCTGCTGGCGCGAGCGACGCGCATGACCGGCGGCGGGGAGCTCGACCGGGAGATGGCCGGTCTGGCCGAATGCCTGCCCGAGAGGCCGTCCATGGCGGCGCTCGTCGACGCTTTCAGCCACGCCTTCAGCGAGCGTTTCGGCGTGGATCTCGATCGGCGTTCGAGAGCGTGAGCGCGCACCGCCGGACTCCCCGCGACGTTTGACCCTCTGGGCCGGATGTTATAGGTTCGTGACATGGTCGACCGGTTGCGCAGCGCAGAACTCGACGCCCGCGGCGGCGAGATCCTCAGGCTCATCGTCGGCCAATATATCCGCTCGGGCGAACCCGTCGGCTCGCGGACGATTTCCAAGGCCATCGACCGCCGGTTGTCGCCCGCCACCATCCGCAACATCATGTCGGACCTGGAGGAGGCGGGCTATCTCAGCCAGCCGCATACGTCCGCCGGCCGTGTCCCGTCGGAGAAGGCCTACCGGTACTACGTGGATTGCCTCGGCAACTCGCGCCGCCCGGCGCCCTCCGCCGAGAAGTACATACGCGCCCGCCTGGCCGCCGCGCACACGCCGGAGGAGGTGATGTCGACGGCGTCGTGCCTCCTGTCCGACATCTCGAACAACGTCGGCGTCGTCGTCTCGGCGCCCATCGACGTCAGCGTGCTGCAGCACATCGAGTTCATCCGCCTGGACGAGGGGAAGCTCCTCGTCATCCTGGTGTCGCAGACCGGTTCGGTCGAGCAGAAAGTGATTCACGTGGACGAGGCGTACAGCCAGGAAGAGCTGGTTCGCGCGGGCAACTATCTGGTCGAACGGTTTTCCGGATGCACGCTGCCGGAGATCCGCCGCGAGCTCGTGCTCCTGATGCGGAAGGAGCGCATGCAGTACGACACGATGTTGCGGCGTCTCCTGGAGACCTGGAGCGAGGCGCTCGACGTCGCGGATCCGTCCGCCGGGTCCGTCTACGTGCACGGCACGGGGAACATCCTGCCGAACCTGGATCTCTCCGACGTCGCCCGCATGCAGGAGCTGTTCCGGATGTTCGAGGAGAAGGGGCGGCTCGTGAAGATCCTGAACGAGTGCCTCGGGCCGGATTTCCCCGACGGCGTTCAGATCACCATCGGTTCCGAGCTGGGCGACCCGTGCATGAGGGGGTTCACGGTGATCGGGACCCCCTGCCCCGGCGGGGGAGCCGCGGCCGGCTTCATGGGCATCATCGGCCCCACGCGCATGGAGTACCGAAAAGGCATCTCCGTCGTCAGTTACCTGGCCAACGTTTGCGGCCGGATGATCAACGCCTGAAACCCGTCCGTTCGCGGCCGACGCGTGCCACCGCCGTCCGCCCGCCTGCTATAATCCTGGATCGGCCCGTCCGTTGTGCGCGGCTCCGGCAGGCGCCGCGATGAATGAGCGAACGATGACTGAAGAACTGAAAGACGCCGAATCCACCATCGACTCCGAAGAATCCGAACCCCGCGGCGCGCCGGACGACGCCTCACCGGCGGAAACCGCTCCCGGCATCGAAGAGCTGGCCGGGGAAAGAGACGAGCTCAAGGACCTTCTGCTTCGCAAGCAGGCCGAGTTCGAGAACTTTCGAAAACGGACCGAGAAGGAGCGCGCCGAGTTCGCTCGGTACGCGACCGCCGAGTTGATGCGCGAGATGCTCAACGTGCTGGATTCGTTCGAGTTGGCGCTCAGGTCCGACGAGACGGAGACACCGGCCGACCAGAAGGGCTTCGAGCTGATCTACAAGCAGCTTCAGGACAGTCTCGCGCGCGCCGGCCTGGAGGCCATCGAGGCTGACGGCCGTCCGTTCGATCCCAACGTCCACGAGGCCGTCAGCACGCAGCCCGCCCCGGAGGGCGTCGCCGCGGGGACCGTTCTGGCCGAGCTCCGCCGCGGCTACTGCCTCCATGGAAGGCTGCTGCGCCCCACTATGGTCGTCGTGGCCGCGGACGGCGGCGACGAGGCCGGATGAGGCGCGGCCCGTGAGCTCCCGGCGCGACTACTACGAGATCATGGGCGTCGCCCGGGACGCGTCCGAACAGGACATCAAGAGCGCCTACCGCAAGCTGGCCCTGAAGTACCATCCGGACCGCAATCCCGGAGACGCGGCGGCCGAGGAGCGCTTCAAGGAAGCGGCCGAAGCCTACGCCGTTCTCAGCGATCCGCAGAAGCGGAGCCGGTACGACCGGTTCGGACACGCCGGCGTGGCGGGCGCCGCCGGCGGTCCCGGCGCGGGCGGGTTCGATCCGACGGTCTTCGCCGATTTCAGCGACATCCTCGGCGATTTCTTCGGTTTTGGCGACATGTTCGGCGGCGGACGCGGGGGGCGCCGCGCCGCCGCCCGCGGCGCCGATCTCCGGTACGACCTGGAGTTGACGTTCGACGAGGCGGCGTTCGGCAAGCAGATGCGGATCAAGGTGCCGCGGCGTCAGGCGTGCGAGACGTGCGGCGGCGGCGGTTCCGCCGGTGGGCGGGGCCCCGAGTCCTGTTCCACGTGCCGCGGGCACGGACAGGTGCGTTACCAGCAGGGCTTCTTCTCGGTCACCCGAACGTGCAGCGAGTGCCGGGGCAGCGGCCGCGTGATCACCGATCCCTGCAAGGAGTGCCGCGGCGAGGGACGCGTCGTCCGCGAAAAGACCCTCGACGTGAAGATTCCGGCCGGCGTCGACACCGGATCCCGCCTTCGGGTCGGGGGCGAAGGCGAAGCCGGACCGCGCGGCGGTCCGTCCGGCGACCTCTACGTGGTGATCCATGTCGGCGAGCACGAGTTCTTCGAGCGCCAGGAAGACGACCTGCACTGCCGCATCCCGATCTCGTTCGCGCAGGCGGCGCTGGGGACGGAGATCCGCGTCCCGACGCTGACCGACGACAAGACGCTCAAGATCCCGGCTGGCACGCAGCCGGAGACCGTGTTCCGGATTCCCGGCGCGGGGATTCCCCACGCCGGAGGCCGCGGCCGGGGCGACCTCTACGTCAACGTCGGTCTCGAAGTGCCCAAGAGCCTCAGCCGGGAACAGCGCCGGATCATCGCCAGCCTGGCCGAGACCGACGACGCCGCCAACCAGCCCGTCCAGAGAAAGATCCTCGAGAAGGTCAAGGACATTTTCGGCTGACGGCCTGTGGTGAGGCGTGTCCTGGCAGACCATCACCCTGATCGTTCCCGATGAGTTGAAGGACGCCGTCGTGGGAGAGTTCTCCAACGACGGCATCGCGGGTGTCTGGGAGCGCGCCGCCGGCGGCGCCGGGTGCGAGATGGTCCTGTACTTCGGCCCGGCCTCGAGGGCGCGGCTCGTCGACGCGCGCATCGGCCGGCTCTTCCAACGCAACGGATACCCCGTGCCCGCGGTCCATGTCGGGACTCAACGGAAGGAAGACTGGAGCGCCGGGTGGCGCAAGGGATTCACCAGCTTCCCGCTGGGTCGACGGTTCCGGGTCGTCCCGAGCTGGGAGGACCCGCCCGACGGCGACGACCGCGTCCCGCTTCGAATCGATCCCGGGCTCGCGTTCGGGACGGGGACGCACGAGACCACGCGTCTGGTGATCGAAGAGATGGAGGTGCTCGACGACCGGGGGACGGTTGCCGGCGCCGTCCTCGACCTGGGAGCCGGATCGGCGATCCTGTCGATCGCGGCCGTCCGGCTCGGATGGACGGGCGTCATCGCCTGCGACATCGATCCGGACGCGGTGGCGGTGGCCCGCGCGAACCTCCGGCGCAACGGTTGCGCGGTTCCGGTCTACGTCGGCTCGGCCGACGCCTTGGCGCGGGCCGGCGCGGCGGTCGTGATGGCGAACCTGACGGCCGAAGCGATCCGAGGCCTGCTCCCGGAACTGCGCCGCGTTGTCCAACCCGGCGGGACGGTCCTCGTGTCGGGCATTCTCAACGCCCAGGCGGACGCCGTTCGAGGCGAGGTCGCCGGCGGCGGGTTCGAAGTGCGCCGGGAACGGGCGCTGGGGGAGTGGGTGGTGATGGCGGCGGAACGCGCGTCGGCCGGGGGACTTTCCACGTGACGGCCGCCGGGGCACGCATCCGGATCGCGATGGTCCTCGTGCTGGCCTTCGCGTCGGAGGCGTGGGCGCAACAGCGCCCCCTGCTGACCGAGGATCCGCGGCTGATTCCGGAAGGCGCCATGGATCTGGAGAACGGCGTGGCCTACTACAACCGGGCGCGCTTTCCCGTCACCGGTCTGGGCGGACACCAACTGGCGATCCTCGACGGGGGCGCGCACTTCGGGTTCGGGCGCGCCGAGTTCCAGATGCGCGGCACGTTGCGCAACAACGTGTGGCTCACCGAAGGCGGCACGGGCCTCCGCGCCGATTGGGGCGACGGCGAGATCGCCACCAAGATCGCGCTGGTCCGGGCGTCGGGCAACCGGCCCGACATCAGCTTCCGCACGGTCGCCGTCTTGCCGAACGCCAGCAACGAGGACGGCCTGGGCGCGGACGGCACGCACTTCGCCGCCGAGATCCTCATGGGCCGGACGGCCGGGCCCGCCTACGTCTTCGGCAAGATCGGGCTCGGCATCCTCGACGACGCGGAGCGGGCCGCCGCTCAGCAGGACGTGATGACTTACGGGTTCGCGGCGATCGTCTCGGTCTCGGAGCGCGTCCGGCTGGCGGCCGAGATCCAAGGCCGGATGAACCCCCAAACGTACCCCACCCTCGGGGGCGAGGATCGGGCCGAGACGCGTTTCGGCGTCCAGTGGGAGGCGCTCGGCCTGCGATGGGACATCGGCGTGACGGCGGGCCTGACCCGGTGGGACCGCCGGGCGGGCATCGTCTTCGGGACGACGCACCGCTTCACGCTTTGGCGGTGAAGTGGGTTGCTGCCCGCACTGTGCGGCACCTGTGACCAGCATGTCGCTGAAAGGCATACCCGGCGGTTGCCACACTGATGATCTATACGTTCGCAGAAATATAATGGGCTTTTTGGTTTGGCACGCCCAATGGGTGGTGTGGACGTACGTAGAGCGAAGAGCGTGACTTGGCGTCAAATGATCGTATGGCCCACGGCCAGGATGCGAATCGCGACTCAGTTGGGAGATCGATTCGGGCGGCTGGGTGGACTAACGAGCATGGCTCGTAGACAGAATTCCTGATACTACCCAGTTTGGTCGAGGCCGGACTCGACCGAAACTGTCTCCGGAAGCCCCGGGCTGTTTCAGATTCGTGAACGGATCGGAGTACACCGATGACGAACAACTCAACGGTTCAAGATTTGGTTGCCGCGATATCGGAGGGGCGTGCCTGCCTATTGTTGGGCCAGGACCACACGGAAGGGCTCGTTCGAAGCGTTACCAGAGAGGCGTCCTCGCTAGCTTCGACGCCCTTGGCGTCGCTGAGAGAGGCTTTGTCGGTCGTCGATGCAGCGACCTTGACGGCGTCAATGTCCGAGTACTTGGCGACTCGACAGATCCCGCTTATTGAGCTCGCCTCTCTTCCTTGGTCGTCGGTGGTTTCGACGGCTGTGGACGAAAGCCTTCTAAATGCGCTTGCTGCTGCTAGTACAACAAGGCGACTCGTTGAGGCCCCGGCAGAGCGGATTGCGCTGACCCCCGGAGCACACTCGCCGGCGACGCTGCATTTGTTCCCATACCTGTCCAAATTAGATTCTGCGGAATGGAGAGAGGATTGAGAGGTTGAGCCCGACCTCGTAGGATTGGTTTTTCGACAAGAAAGACCGAACCGAAGAGGAGGGCTCAACCATGCAGAGATTTTCCAGCATTTTTT
>JAJEEE010000043.1 GCA_022821145.1 Acidobacteriota bacterium | reverse complement strand
GGCGACAACGACCAGGTCAACTGGATGCGGGTGCCGTTGTCCCAGGGGTAGTCCACGGCCTCGAGACCCGTCGGCCCGCCCGGAACCTGAGCCGCCGCCGCCGTGGTCCACACGAGGCAGGCGGACGCCGTGATCCACCGTCGCATCGGCTGTCCCTTCTACTGCTCGATCAATTCGACGTTCGCGCGCGGGATTATAACACTCTCGCCCGAGTCGAGACGGACTTCCAGGACGCGGGCCTTCGACCCCGATTCCAGGACGTGAAGCTCGGCCGGCAGCGCGCCCACCGCGCCGATCCGCCCGAAGTGCGGATCGCGGATGATCCGCACCGGCGCCCCGGTCTCGAGGAACCCGGCGTCCGAAGTCCCGGCCGTTTCGCCGGCCGCGTCGTCGGGAAGCGGCACGACGATCTCGGGGCGCATCACTCCGGCGCGGATCTGCGTGGCGCCGTTGACGGCGGCCTCCCTGCCTTCGAGCGACGCCAGGAGATCGAACGTGCGCTGGGCCATGGCGATGTCGCCGAAGCCCTCGGTGATGATCAGCGTCAGCCCGACGTTCTCGGATCCGGTGATGGCCACGCCGAGGTCGTAACCGAGGAACGCGCGGATGTCCGCGTCGTCGATGCCGCCCGACACGATCGCCGACGCCCCGACCGCGCGGGCGCGCTCGATGGCGGCCTCGGTCATCCGGGCGCCGCCGACGATGACGGCCCCCTCCATGTCGGGCGTGATCCGATCCTCGGTCAACGGATCCGCATGGTCGGCCGCGGCGCGGCGGATGGGCCCGAACGCCTCGCCGCCGATGCCGAATATCCCCTGGACGAACGCGGCGTCGGCCTCGATGACGCAGCCTTCGTTGGGGACGATCTCCGCGACGCGGCCCGCCAGGTAGGCGCGCACCTCGACGCCGAGCGGTTCGCCGCGGACGATCACCTGACCGGTGACGGCGGAGATCGATTCGAGCGTTCCGGAGACCGTGGACGTGTGCTCGCTGCGGAACAGCCCGAAGATGCCCGGCGTCCGGGCCAGCACGTCGCCGACATCGATCCGGTCGCCTTCCTTTTTCAGCATGCAGTCGGGAACGTCGGTGGGCGGCATGGACAGCAGGTTGGCCATGTTGATCGGCGTGACGTCGCCCGGCATGAACGCGTGGGCGACGGCCTGCCGCGCCTGGACCGCGTCGCCGGCCTGGACCAGCACGTCGCCCGCGATCGGAAGGATGCGGCGCACCCGGTGCCGGGTGCGCGCCGACACCTTGAGCCCGGGGGTATAGGCGCGCGCCGTCATGCGACGGACCCCTCGGGGTAGAGCTCCAGGGCGCGCACCCAGCCCTCGACGCCGCCTTCGACCTGGAGCGGGCGGCCGCGCGCGTCCAGGATCAGCCCCACCGTGCCGCCTTCGACGTCCCGCTCGACGGCGCGGCCCGGCCCGGCCCCGAAGTCGAAACCGCGCTCGGGCTGGATGGCCACCCGGGCCGTTTCGCCCAGACCCAGCGGATACAGCTTCATGTCGCCGACCCTCATCTCGCCGGACGCCTCCAGCGTGTCGCCGCGGACTTGGTAACGGAAGCAGGCCTGGCCGGGCTTTCCGGAGCAGGCGGCGGCGGCGACGGCGCCGAGATGGATCAGGCAATCGCGCTCGAACACCTCCACCGACGCCTGCGGATGGACCTCGGCCAGGACGCCCAGGTGGGGCATCATGAAGATCGAGTCCTTGGCCAGCGTCGTGAAGCCCTCGGGCTCGAAGGCGTCGATCAGCAGCATCGCCGTCTGGCGCATGCTGGGCGCGTGCGACAGGACGCCTCCGGAGGCGACCAGCAGGTCGAGCTTCATGTTGTCGACGATCGTCTCGCCGGAGCTCTCCTGGCTGAACGTGTCGCCCACGGTCCGCTGGCGCTGGACGCCCTTCAGCGTCGTGGCGAACTCCTTGTGCTGGAGATAGGCCAGCCGCAGGGCCTCGCGCGCCACCGCCTGCTCGAAGACCAGGGCCTCCAGGGTCTGGGGAATCGTCGTCGGCCGGATCATCTTGTTCTTGACCCGGTTCCGCAGCTCGCGCGCGTCCATCGCGATGTGGACCCAGCGCAGGATGTTGTCCATCCCGGCCTCGGCGCAGACGTTCGAGATGGAGTAGCTCATGCCGAGGTTGGCGCTGACGGTCCGGTTGAACACGCCGTCGAAGACGCTGAAGACGTCCGTGGTCGCGCCGCCGATGTCCACGCCCACGACGTTGATGCCGCGCTCCCGCGCGATCGTCTCCAGGATGTTGCCGACCGCCCCGGGCGTCGGCATGATCGGGGCGTCGGTCCACTGGATCAGCTTGTCGTACCCGGGCGCATGCGCCATGACGTGCTCCAGGAACAGGTCGTGGATGGCGTCGCGCGCCGGTCCCAGGTTCTCGCGCTCCAGGACGGGCCGCAGGTTGTCCACGACGGTCAGGTCGAAACCGTCGGTGATCACGTCGGCCACCAGCGGGGCGGCGTCCGCGTTGCCCGCGTAGATGATGGGCAGGGTGTATTCGCTCCCGAACCGGGGCCGCGGCTTGGCCGGCGCGATCAGCTCGGCGAGCCGGACGACGTGGGTGGTGGTGCCCCCGTCGATGCCGCCCGAGACGAGGATCATGTCGGGGCGCAGCTCGCGGATCCGCTGGATCTGCTCGTGGGGGCGGCGCTTGTCGTTGGCGGCGATGACGTCCATGACGATGGCGCCGGCGCCCAGGGCCGCGCGCTTGGCGCTCTCGGCCGTCATCTGGCGAATGACGCCGGCGACCATCATCTGGAGGCCCCCGCCGGCGCTCGAGGTGGAGATGTAGATATCGCAGCCCTCATCGCCCGACGCCGGCTGGATGATCCGCCCGTCGGCGTCGATCAGCCGCCGGCCCGCAAGCTCCTGGGTCTCGGTCACGGCGTTCAGGACGCCCATCGTGACGTCGGCGAACGGCTCCTCGACGGTCGTGGGCGCCTCGCCGCGATGGGTCTGGCGGAACACGCCGTCGATCTTCTGGATGAGGATCGCCTTGGTGGTCGTGCTGCCGCAGTCCGTGGCCAGAATGACCCGGACCCGGTCGGGATCGATTCGGTTCACGGCGTCGCGTCCGGGTCCTTCCCCTCGGCCTCGAGCCGTTCGGCCAGGTAATCGATCGATCCGCGCCTCTCGAGGAACAGCGTGAACTGCTCGTACTCCTCGGCGTTGGTGACGGCGGACACGATGGGTTGCCAGAAGTGGAGGAACTGGGCCGACACGTAGTTGAGCGGCCGTCCGAGCTCGAGCGCCAGGGTGGCCGGGACCGTCAGCCGGCGGCGCACGACCTCACGGCACAGCCGGTCGACGACGGCCTTCTGGACGGGGTTGGGCTGCGCCGGCCCGGGCGGATCGACCGCGAACGCGTGTTTCAGCCACTGCTTCATCCCGGGTCCAACATAGCCAGAGCGGTCGCCGGGGTCAACACCGCGTTAACCTTTCGGCCGCGCCGCCGGTATTAACGGTATAAGGAGTCAACGCGCATGGGAAACTCACGAAGAAGAGCGGTCGTGTTGTCGGCGATTCTGTTCGTTCCGTTGACCTTGAATGCCCTGTGGCCGAGGCCCGCCGCCGCCGCGCGGTCCCGCGTCGCGTCGGCAACTCAGTTGCCCGCCATCAACTCTCAACTCGCTTTCCAGGAGCCGTTCGTTCTCCCGGCGCGGCCGGTTGCGCCGCAAGCGCCGCCGGGTGCGAGCGCGCGAGAGGTTCGGAGCGAATTTTTGCGGGTCCTGGGCCAGTACCCATCGACGCTACGGGACGTCCTGCGGATCGATCCGGTCCTGATGACCGACGAGAACTACATGGCGCTCTACCCGGCGCTGGCGGCCTTCCTGGACGAACACCCGGAAGTCGTCCGGAATCCGTCGTATTTCGTCGGTTCTCCGGTCAATTCCGCCAACAACATCGTCGAGCCGATCGCGATCGTGGCCATTATGGCCACGATCGCGCTGTTCGCGGCCTGGCTGCTCCGCACCGGGCTCGACTACGTGCGCTGGAACCGTCACTCCAGACTCCGGGCCGAAATCCACGCGAAGCTTCTCGACCGGTTCACCGCCAACCAGGAGTTGCTGGCCTATGTCGAGACGCCCGCCGGGAAGCGGTTCCTGGAGTCGACGTCCGTGCCGGTAGACAAGGGCGATGCGTCGATGGGGGCCCCGATCCGGAACGTCATGCTCTCGGTCCGGGCCGGACTCGTTCTCGCATTGGGCGGCGCCGGCCTGTATCTGGCGATCCCGCGCATCGCGGATCCGGGGGCGGGCGACGTCTTGTACGTGATGGCCATCGTGGCGTTCGCGATCGGGATCGGGTTCATCCTGGCGGCCGGCAGCTCGCTGGTCCTGTCACGACGGCTGGGGCTGATTCGTGGCTCGGGCGAGGGCGACGAAACAGATGTGGGTTCGTAATCCGGCCCTGGACGTCAACCCGTGCCCGGTCGCGATCGGGGACGCGGACGAAGCCCTCCACATGGATCAGGACGAATTCCGCGCGTTCTACGAGCAGACGGCCCGGCCGGTCTGGCTGTTTCTGCTTCGGCGGACCGGCGAACGCAACGCCGCGGACGACCTGCTGCAGGAGACGTATTATCGGTTCCTGAGAACGAACCGCGAATTCGAAAGCGAATCGCACCGGCGTAACTACCTGTTCCGGATCGCGTCCAACGTGGCCCACGAGAATTTCCGGCGCCGCGGACGCCGCATGGAGGAGGTGCTTCCCGATTCCGACGTGATGCCGGGAGGCGGCCACGATGAGACGGCGGGTCTGGAGCGCACCGATCTGGCCCGGGCGATGGGCCGGCTGAGCGCGCGCCAGCGCCAGGCGTTGTGGTTGGCCTACGCGGAGGGTTCCTCGCACCGGGAGATCGCCGAGGTTCTGGGTCTGAAGACCGCGAGCGTGAAGCTGCTGCTGTTTCGCGCCCGGCGAAAGCTGGCGGCGCTGTTGAGCGGCGGTTCCATGGAGAATGAATCGTGAAGCGAGACCGTGAGTGCCCGCGGGAATCCGATGTGTGTGACGCGATCGCGTCGGGCGCGTGGGCGCGCGACGACGAGCGACAGGCGGACCTGAGGCGGCACAGCGATACCTGCGGGATTTGTTCGGACCTGGTCCGGGTCGCGCTGACGCTGCGAAGCGATTACGAAGCCGGAATTCGAACCATCGAGGTGCCGCCGGCGTCGATCGTCTGGTGGCGGAGTCAACTCCGGGCCCGCCGGGAGGCGGTTCGCGCGGCGGCGCGCCCCGTGACCATCATGCACGCTCTGGCCGCCGCCAGCGCCATGGCGGCGTTCCTGGCGCTGGGCCGACTCTTCTGGCCCGTGGTGTCGCAGTGGCTCGCCCGGCTCGCCATTCGGACCGGGCCGTGGATCCCAGGAACGGACGGCGCGGCGTCGACCGGACTTCCGCTGGCCTGGATCGCCCTGGCCGCGTGCGGCCTCGTGCTCCTGGTGCCCGTCGCCCTCTTCTGGCTGGCGCGACTTCGACCGTGATTCGAACGCAGCCCTATTCCGGCAACGCGTAACTGAACAGGACGTTGCCGGCGGCGACGGCCACGTGCTGGCGTCCGTCGACCACGTAGGTCATCGGACCCGAGTAGACGCGCTCGCCGACCGAGGTGCGCCAGAGCTGCTCGCCCGTCCGCGCGTCGAGCGCGAAGAAGTAGCCGTCGCGGCCGCCGCTGAACAGGACGTCCGACGCCGTGGTCAGGATGCCGGCGTCGGTGAAGTCCGCCATGTCGAACTGCCACTCCAGCTCGCCGTTCCGCGGGTCGATGGCGCGGACGGCGCCGAAGCCTTCCTCGTCGGTCGCGAAGTTGACGTAGCGGTCGCGGACGGCGGGCCCCGTCCGGCGCGGTCCCCCTCCGGTGAAGGTCTCGCCCTCGACGTAGACGTCGGGCTCCTTGACGTAGTTGCTGGAGTAGTTGAGCCACGTCGGAATGTAGAACAGCTCGGTCCGGGGGCTGAACGACGGGGAATACCAGTTGGTCCCGCCCTGGTTGCCCGGGAAGATCAACGTGCCTTCCCGGGTGGGCACGCGTCCGGGGATCCGGATCGGCCGCCCGTTCGCGTCCAACCCGCTGGCCCAGTTCACCTCGACGAACGGGCGGCCGAAGAGGAACTCCCCGGTCACGCGGTCCAGGACGTAGAAGTACCCGTTCCGGTTGGCCCACATCATGAGCTGCCGGTCCTCGCCCTCCCATTCCATGTCGACCAGGACCGGGATCTGGACCGCGTCGTAGTCGAACTCGTCGTGGGGCGAGAACTGGAAATGCCATGCCAACTCGCCGGTTTCGGCGTCCAGGGCCACGACGGAGTTGCTGTACAGGTTGTCGCCCTCGCGCTCGTCGCCGTTCCAGTCCGGGCCCGGATTGCCGATCCCCCAGTAGGTCAGGTCGTGCTCGGGGTCGTAGGAGCCGGTCAGCCAGACCGAGGCCCCGCCGTGCATCCAGGCGTCGGTGCCCTGGGGCCAGGTTTCGTGCCCGGGTTCGCCGGGACCCGGGATCGTGTAGAAGCGCCAGGCTTCCTCGCCGGTCTCCGCGTCCAGCGCGACGATGAACCCCCGGATGCCGAACTCGCCGCCGGCCGTGCCGAGGATGACCTTGTCCCGGACGATCTGCGGCGCGTGCGTGAACGCGTAGCCGGCCTCGGGGCGCGCGCCCTCGACCTGGACGTTCCAGAGCTCCCGGCCCGTGCGCGCGTCGACGGAGATGGCCCGCCCGTCGATCGCGCCGATGAAGAGGGCGTCGTCCAGGATGGCGACGCCGCGGCTCAGCCGGCCGCAGCAGGGCCGCGCGTCCTCGTGCGGCTCGTACTCGTAGATCCAGTAGACCTGTCCCGTCGCGGCGTCCATGGCGACGATGTCGTCCTGGTTCTGGATGGTGTAGAGAACGCCGTCGACGACGACGGGCGTGGCCTCGAACTTCTCGAGGGACCGCGACTGCCACACCCATTGCAGTTCCAGGTCGCCGACGTTGCCCGAGTCGATCTGGGTCAGCGTGCTGTAACGTTGGCTCATGTACGTGCCCGAGTACATGTACCAGTTGTCGGGATCCTGGCCGGCGTCGAGCAGTTGCTCGAACGACACCTGGGCCGAGGCGGCCCCGGCCGACAGGACGACGGCGAGAACGGCGACGGTCATGCGGGCGCGGATCGTGGTCATGGCGTGCTCCCTTTCAAGGAAACCAAGTAGCTGAGGACGTCGTCGAGCTGGCCGGCGTCAAGCCGGTCCGCGAACGAGGGCATCGGCGACTCCTCGACGAACTCGAACGCGTCGAGGCCGCCTTTGGCGAACGTCCGAAGCCGTTCGCCGGAATCGATCATGTGGACGGTCACGCGGTCGTGGTTCAGGAGCCGCCCGGTGACGGTCACTCCGTCGGCGACCACCCGCACGTAGCGATTCTCGGGCAGGATGACCGCGCCCGGATCGGTCAGCGACTCGGCCAGCTCGTCCGTTCTGCGGACCAGGCCGATGGTCGACAGGTCGGGACCCACCGGGGAACCGGCGCGGCCGATCGCGTGGCAGTTCAAACACCCCATCGTTTCGACCAGCGCCCGGCCCCGTTCCGGATCGCCGTCCACGGGGGCCCCTCGTCCGCTCTGGGACAGATCGGTCAGGTACGCCACGATGTTCCGGGCCTGCAGGTCCGAGTAGTTGCTGGGCGGCATGGTCGTTCCCGGAACGCCGTTCATGATGACGGCGATCAACTGTGCTTCGGTGCGCGCGCCCAGGAACTGCGGGTCGGTCAGCCGGACGCCGTCGACGAGGTCGCCGTCCTGCCCGTGGCATCCGGCGCAGTTGCCGCGGAAGAACTGGCTGCCCCGCGCGACCTCGATCTCCGGGTAGTCGTGCTGGGCCGCAAGTGACGCCGGCGCGAAGACGGCGAGACAGGCGACGAACGCAAAAACGTGTTTCATGGCGGCTCCGCCTTCCGGGCGGTCATACCCCGGGGATTCGCAGGAATGTTAGTCTCGGCGGACCCGGAGCGTCAACGCGGCCCGCAGGAGCGGCCCGTGGGGGTCCTGCCGACGATATCGCTTGTTCTTCCGTCCCGGCGGGCATAGCCTGCTTCCCGGAATCGTTCAGGAGCGTGTGAGATGGATGCAGACAGACGTCAGTTCTTCCGAGTCGCGGCCGCCGGGGCCGCGGCCCTCGCGGCGCGTCCGGTCCGAGGGGTTCAGCGCGGCGGCGAGACGCCGGCCCCCGCGCCGGCGGCCTACAAGCGCATCGCGGCCGAGGAGGCCTGGGGGACGGCCGAGTTGTTCGCGGAATGGAAGCGGGTCCTCGATGCGAACCCGCCCGACGAGCCGGGATTCGCCGCCCTGTGGCGCAATCTCGACCCGGCCGGCGGGGGCGGGTTCACGCCTCGGCTCATGGATCTGGGCGCGGGCCGTCTCGACGCCATGGACGCCGCGGGGATCGACATGCAGGTGCTGATGCTGACGGCGCCCGGCGTCCAGGTGTTCGACGCCGACCGGGGAACGGCGCTCGCGGCCGATTCCAACGACCAGCTTGCCGACGCCTGCCGCCGCTACCCGGACCGGTTCGCGGGCCTTGCGGCCGTCGCCCCGCAGGACCCGGGGCGCGCGGCCGCCGAAATCGAGCGCGGGCGGAACACGCTCGGCCTCAAGGGGGTCATCGTCAACTCCCACACCAAGGGCGAATACCTGGCGGACACGAAGTTCTGGGAGATCTTCGAAGCGGCCGAGACCCTGGACGCGCCGATCTACATCCATCCCCGGTCTCCCTCCCCGGACATGCTCGGCCCCTTCGTGGACTACGACCTGTTGCGCGGCGACCTGGGTTTCGGCGTCGAGGTGGCGTTCCACACGCAGGCCATCATCAACGCCGGCGTGTTCGACCGTTTTCCGGACCTGAAGCTCGTCATCGGCCACGGCGGTGAGGGCATCCCGTACAACCTGTACCGGATCGACCGCACGCACCCGGTGCGCCGGCCGGATGATCGCGCCGCGAACCCGCCCAGTTACTACATGCGCCGGAACGTCTACATCACCAACAGCGGCGTGGCCTGGGCGCCCATGGTCGAGTTCGCGCAGCGCGTGCTGGGCGTGGACCGGGTCCTCTACGCGATGGACTATCCCTACCAGTACGACGTCGAGGAAGTCCACGCGATGGACGCCCTGCCCATCTCCTACGAGGACAAGAAAAAGTTCTTCCAGACGAACGCGGAGACCGTTTTCCATCTCGTTTGAGCGGGA
Organism: Acidobacteriota bacterium; assembly: GCA_022821145.1. Taxonomy (GTDB): domain Bacteria; phylum Acidobacteriota; class Terriglobia; order 20CM-2-55-15; family 20CM-2-55-15; genus JAJEDW01. Next base: position 12,974 of record JAJEEE010000043.1, on the reverse strand, counting down.
AACCGAAGCCTCCCGTCACAAGGCCGGGAGATTGTGCTTCAATGGTCTCCGAGGGGAGGTGCCGATGAAAGCGCAATGGAATGGCCAGGTCATCGCGGAGAGCGACGATACGGTCGTCGTGGAACGGAACCACTATTTTCCGCCCGACTCGGTCCGCAGGGAGTACTTTCAGGACAGCGCGCTCGAGACCGTGTGTCCGTGGAAAGGAACGGCCCGCTATTACAACGTCGTTGTCGACGGGCAGACCAACGAGAACGCGGCCTGGTATTACCCGGAGACGCACGCGGCGGCCAACAACATCCGCGGCTACTTCGCGTTCTGGAACGGAGTGGAGGTGTCGGAGTAGACGTCGGCGGTCTTCCTTCCGCGAAGATGTTCGACTCGCGCGGCCCGGCCCCCGGCTGGGCCCCCCGACGCGCAACGCACCGCAGTCCTCGGACAGTCATTTCCCGTAGCGCGGCCGATGCGCCGACCTGGACGACGGCCTTGTGGACCGGCATCGTTTCCGGGTGGATGATCGGCTCGGGTTGACCCCGTCGAAGGTATTGACCCCGCGATCCACGCCCGTTAATCTAGCTAGACTAGCTAAGCTCAACCCCCGGAGGTCGTGTCATGCAGGTCAACATGCACGCGGCGAAGTCCCAGCTTTCCAAACTCATCGCCGCCGCCGAAGCCGGGGACGATGTGGTCATCGCGCGCAAGGGGAAGCCCGCGGTCAGGCTGGTGCCCATTCGTAGCGACGGATTCCGCTTCGGAACGCTGTCGCACCTCGTCGACACCGTGCCGGACTTCGACGAGCCGATGGACGCGGATGAGCGGGCGCTCTGGGAGGGTGCTCCTTGAGCACGGTCCTGCTCGACACGCATGCATGGATTTGGAGCCTCATGGCGCCGGACCGGCTCGGCAGGGGCGCAAAGGAAGCCATCACCGTTGCGGACGCGGTTTTCGTCAGTCCGATCAGCGTCTACGAGGTGACGCGCAAGGCCGGTCTCGGCAAATGGCCGGAAATCGTTCCGCACATCGGCGATCTGGTCGCTGAGGGGCAGACGGTCTCGGCGCCCTTGACCCGCGCGGTTGCGGCCCGGGCCGGAGTGATCGATTGGCGGCATTGGGATCCGTTCGACCGCCTGATCGCCGCCACCGCCATCGAACTCGGCCATCCGCTGGTTTCCAAGGACGACGAGTTCGATGCTCTCGTTGGGACGGAAGGTTGGCTCGGCCGGCTCTGGTAAAGGTACGGGTGACGGTCGTTGGCAGGTCGGCAATCTGCGAGGAACTGCGACCCTAGATCAGGTCATCCACGGCGACGTGGAGCGCCGTTGCCAGGCTCTTGAGGGCCTTGACGGATCCCGGCTTCTTCCCGTTCTCGATGTCCGACAGATAGGATGCGGCGACACCGGACGCCCGGGCCAACTCCCCGGCCTTCATGCCGCGGAACTCGCGCCAGGCGCGAACGGGATGCGCCCCGTCGGCGATCCGCTTGGCGAGGTCGAGGGGCGCCAATTCCTGGTCCGGGTCCTCAAGTTCGCGTCGAATGATCGCGGTGTCCATGGCGTCCTCATCGACGGCGGCGCGCAGCGCGTCGTATTCGGCACGCGGCACAACGGCATACTCCTTGCCCGCCAACGTGATCGTCTGAACGATGTCGGTCATCGGTATGCCTCTCCCCGCGGCAGTATCGCGGCGACGGTCATGGTCCGCGCTTCGGTGTCCACGGCGTACAGGACCCGCCAGTCGCCCACGCAAAGCCTGTGGCCGCCGCCCTTCAACGCGGTCAGGTTGTTGTTGGGCGCGAAGGGGTCGGCGGCCAGTTGCTCGATTCTGCCTATGATCCCGTGGGCGATGTTCTCGGGCATTTTGCGCAGCCGCTGCCTCGCCGCCCTGCTGACCATGACCTTATACACGAGCGCATGTTATCTTATAGAGAATTTCTCGTAACGATAGATCACCAATAGATATCACGCATTCCGCTCCGATGACAAGCTCGGAGTGAATCGGAGTGAAGAGGACTTCTAACGGCGTCCTCGCTAATCGCCACGGCGAATGTAGATGTTGCCTTGAAAAGTGTTCAGAGAGATCTGCGCGCCGCCGTCGTTGATGTCGCCGAACAGCGTCTGTGAAGTTTCTCCATGGAAAAAGGGCGCCGTGACGACGAGACCCAAGAGACGCCCCGTCGTGCGTCCGGTCGGCGTCCAAATACGGTTGCCGGTTTCCTCGGGACTCGATCGGACTTCGAGGCTCACGTCGAAATCGCTGTAGATGTCCCCGCGCGAGGTGTTGATTGCAAGGGTCGCGTCGGCGGAGGAGGGCAGCGACAGGTCGATCTCGCCGTTCATCGTGCTGATCGAGACCGGCATTTCTCCGGTGACGGAAGTGAACCTTGCGACGACTTCGCCGTTCCTGGCGTGAACGACCGCCGGTCCCGACACGTCGGTCAGGTACACGCTGCCGGACATCGTCTGTACTTCCACCTCGCCCTCGGTCGCCGTGACTCGGACATCGCCGGACGTGGCGTTGAGGTCGAGAGACGTTTCGCGCGGAACGCGGATCGCCAGGTCGTGCGTTCCGCGTGTCCAGGCCCGGTCGTCAATCGTGATCACGTTGTTGCGTTGGGTGATGTTGACATCGCCGCTCCCGATTCGGCGGAGACCCTGAGCCCGGGCGGGGATCTCCTCGGGTTCGACTCCGGGAAGACGGTTCGTCGTCGAAACCACGACGTCGTCTCCGTCATGACCCGTGACGCTGATGTCGCCTTGCGACACGCTCGCCGTAAGAGTCCCGGGACGGGAGGGGTCGGAGAAGCGGACGGTGATTTCCCGCTGCGCCCATCCGTTGGCGGCGAACACCGCGATCGACGCCAAAGAAGCGGCAAGGCGTGGCAGATGATGTTTCATTGAATTGTTCCTCGTTCCGGATTGACGCCTATCCCAGTTGTTCCAGCGCCCACGCCGCGCGTTCGCGAACCGTGGCGTCGGCCATCTCGTCGGCGGCCAGCCGCTCGAAGATTTCCGGCGAGCGCGGGTCGTGCAACTGGACCAGCAGGTCGATCAGCGCGAGCTGGATCATCGGAGACTGCTGCACGGGCAGGGACCGGACCATGCCCTCGCGCACGATCGCGGTGTCGGCGAACTGTCCCAGGACACCGACGGCGGCCAGGCGAACGTTGACGTTGGGGTCGTGGTTCATCGTATCGATGAGCGTCGACAGCACTTCCTCGTTCGGTTGGTCGATCCGGGAGCTCCATCCGACGCCCTGGAGCCGCTGGCTGGCCGAGCGTTGGTCGAGCAACGAGAGCGCGACCAGTTGCTGCAGCGCCCGGACCTCTTCCTCGAGCGACGCCAGGTTGCCGTTCACCGCGCCGGGTTCCGGCGAGCGGAGCGTGTACCCGGTGATCGCGCCGGCCAGCGTCAGGAGCAGCGCCGCGGCCACCTGCCCGAGGCGTTGCGGCGACCGCCGCCCGACGGGAGGGTCGTTCGCCGCCCGGCCTTCCTCGAAGGCCTGCAACATGGCGTCGAAACGAACCCGCGCCCCCGCCGGCGACGCCTCGGTCCGGACCGTCTCGAGATCCGACCAGAGCGCCGCCAGTTCGTGAATCTCCGCGCGGCACCGGGGGCAGGACTCCCGATGGGTTTCCATCGCCAGCCGCGCCGGCGCGTCCAGCGTGCCGGAAAGGTACTCCGGCAGGTGTTCCGTCACTTGTGCACAGTCCATCGCGTTCGTTCTCCCATCGTTCGGAAGTAGACCTTCTGAAGCGTCTTGATGGCCCGAAAGACCCGCCCCTTGACCGTCCCGGGCGTGCAGCCGACGACCTGGGCGATCTCGGCATGCTTCATGTTTTCGAATCGAGCGAGTACCAGGGCCTCGCGCAGTTCGATCGGCAGCCGGGCGATGGCGCGGTGGAGATGCTCCGTCCTTTCGTTGCGCTCCACGTCGGTTGGGCACGTCGCGCCGAGGAGCGATTCCAGCGCGTCATCGTCCATGTACACGTGCGTGCGATGCCTGCCGAAGTGGTCGTTTCCGGCGTTCCGGGCGATTCGATATATCCATGTCTTGAAGCGACTTGAGTCCGTAAACGTGGCTCGATACTTCAAGATTCTCAGGAAGACGTCCTGGAGCAGATCGTCGCTGAGGCCCCGATCCCCGGTGAGGCCGAAGAAGAAACTGAAGATGCGGCCCTGGTACCGATCGAAGAGAATTCCGAGCTGGGCAACCTGCCCGTCGCGCACCGCCGTCATCACCGATTCGTCGGAACGCGCGCTGGGCTCGCGGGGCGTCATGATCCGTACACCTGAGGATCAAGACCCCTCGAAGACGAGAAGGTTACGAAAAAACTGTCTGCGTCGCCCGGAACGCCGCCGCCTGGATCACGCCCCGGCGTTTCCGAACCGCAAAGTCAGTCGATCCTGTGGATGTTGAGGACGTATTGAGGCTGACCCGGGCCGTACAACAGACTCCACGAGAGCCTGACTCGAAACTGCGAAAGAATGTCGACGAGGATTTCGCGCGCGACGCCCCGAGCATCTTCGATCGAGATCGGCGTGGTTCGGAATAGGTTGAAGCTGATGCCTTCCGCCAGCGCGACCGTCTGACCGGACGCACGGGAGACGGCCTCGCAGACGGCGCGGAGCGCCTGGCGGCCGTCGGTGTTCTCCAGCGACACGTCGATGACCGCGTCCAGCACCGGCGTCACGGCGGTGACGGCGCCGGTCGCGTCTCTGGCCGAGACCGGGATGACATGCGTCATGCCGCGTCCTGGAGCGATACGGAAGGTCCCCGCGTTTCCGGCGTCTACATGGGACTGCAGGACTTCGGCGAGCAGGCGTTCGACGGTGACGTTGACGGGGACAACGGTCGAACGCTCGGTTTCGTACGAGAAACGGACCGTGCCGCCCTTCGGAACGAGCACCGGCGGCGGCGTCTCGCCTCTGGCGGCGAACTCCGCGAAGTCACGGCGAACCTCTGCGGCGACGTCCTGGATGTCGTCGGCGTAGACGAGTGGCGGATCCTCGTACGAGATCGCAACGCCGTGGCGCCGTTCGATCTCCAGGATCGCGCCGGCGACCGGCCGTGGGTCCGTGACGCTGATTTCCAGCCTTCGGACCGACAAGTCCGGTGGAATCTGCGCGACGGCCTCCTCGGCCGGGAACAGGAACAACAGCAATACCGCGTGCAGGAATCGGCGAGGCGCGCGGGCGAGAACGGGGGCGAACGTCATCGGAAGACTCCCATCGTGCGCGTTGTCGGACCGTCGAGTCAGAATAGCACCAGGGGCCGTGAACGCGAGCGCATCCGGTGGTTCTATATAACGCCGCGTCCGAGGGGGTGTTCATGAAGGCAACATGGATGGGAACCGTCATCGCCGACAGCGACGACACCGTCGTCGTGGAAGGGAACCACTACTTTCCGCCCGATGCGGTCCGGAAGGAGTACTTCCGGGAGAGTGCGCTCGAGACCGTGTGTCCGTGGAAGGGAACCGCGCGCTACTACGATGTCGTGGTGGACGGGCAGAGGAACGAGAACGCGGCCTGGCACTACCCGGAAACGTTCGAGGCGGCCGCCAACATCCGCGGTTACGTGGCGTTCTGGAACGGCGTGGAGGTGAGCGAGTAGCCGCCGGCGCTACGACGCGACGACGTTCAGCTCGCGCGGCTGGGCCTTAGGGCCCGGCCACCCGTCGGGCAGGTCGCCGCAGTCCTCGCGCAGGTACTTCCAGTAGCCGGGGCGGATGGATTCCAACAGCTCTTTGCGGGTCTTGATCTCCAGCGGCTTGCCGACGTAGATCTTGCCCATCCGCTCCATCCATTCCTCGGGCATCAGGCTGGCGAACATGAACAGCGGCCAGGTGAAGTTCCGCCCGTTGGTCCGGCGCAGCTTGGTCAGCCACATGACCAGCGACCCGATGCGCCACGCCGACGGGCCCCACCAACTGTACTGGCCGGGCCGCAGGTTGTTCTTCCAGCACTTCATGATCAACTGCCACTGGAGCGGCGTCAGGTTGCGCGTCTGCGTGACGCCTTCCTCCTTCTCCATGCGGGTGTCGTGAAGCGGCGTGAAGACCGACGGCACCAGGAACGCGAACAGGTCCCGGCGTTCCATCTCGTAGATCAGGTCGAGCGTCGCCTTCACGTCGTCGTCCGTCTCGCCGGGATTGCCGACGATCAGCGTCAGCATCGGATACCACTGGTTCCGGTTCATCACCTCGAGTCCCCGGACCAGGACGCTGGGCCACACGTCGATCGGGAACGGCACGCCCTTGCTGGGCATGATCTTCTTGGCGAGCCGCACCGAGCCGGTCTCCAGGCCGATCAGGGGCACGAGGGCCTTCTTCTTCGGGTGCTTGCTGACGGTGGGCAGGTGAATGGGGCTCTTGTCGAGAACGGCGTCGGAGAGCTGCTCGATCATGACCGGGTCGACCACGGCGGGCGCGATCGTGGAGTGCGACAGGCCGAACTGCTCGACGCCCGGAACGCTGGACGACTCCCGGTACAGGTCCACCAGCGCCTCGCGGTTCGGGAAGAAGAACGGCGTGTCGGTCTGGACCTGGCCCCAGATGAACATGTCCTCGGTGGCCAGGGAGATCTGCTTGTTCCCCTTGCTGACGTTCACGCGCACGGCTTCCAGGATCTTGTCCTTGGGGAGGTCGATCTGCGGGTTCAGGTCCGGGACGCAGAAGTTGCAGCGCCGGCCGCACCCCGTGGTCATCTCGACGACGCCGAAGCTGGTGCGGCGCGTGGGGAACAGGATCGTGTCGCGGCTCCTCGGGTGGGCCACCGTGACTTCCCGGTCGAGCGCCTCGCCCGCGATCGCACTGTGGAACAGCGCCATGGTCTCGGTGGACTCGGCGCGGCCGTCGACGACGCAGTCCACGCTCAACTCGTCGTACAGTCCCGTCTGCTTGATCTGCCAGCCGCCCGAGCCGCCGACGATGACCCGGAAGTTCTCCCGGTGCGGGCACTCCTTGATCTTGGCGAACATCAGCCGCGCGTAGTGCGAGTTGATCGGCATCTTCGACGATCCGAAGATCGACGTGTAGACGCCGGCGGCGAAGGTCACGCCGAGCGGGTTGTGGGTCGAGACCGCGACGACGCGCGTGCGGGGTCCGATGAACTTCTCCAGGTCATCGGGGTAGCAGACGGCGATGTCGTCGCGGGAGAACTCCCGCGCCAGGGCCGTCTCCAGGACGCCGATCCCGGCGGGCATGTAGCGGGCCGAGCCGTCGTCCTCGTGCTGGACCTCGCGCCAGGTGGGGTATTTCTTGTTGAGCACCCACTCCATCCAGATCGGCAGCGACGCCATGGCCATCTGGATGAAGTACCCGGCGTGGTCGATCGACTCGGTCAGGGGCGCCGTCAGGACGATGAGCTTGCCTCCGTCTTCCGGCGGCGCCGCCGACGGATTCCACCCGTGGAGGGCGGTCTCGGCATTGTTCGCGGCCGGCGGCTTGTTCGAATTCCCGTTTCCGTTTGGCGAATGTGAACTCATCCGTGGCGTGCTCCTCGGTTGTCCGCGGCGGGGCCGTTCGAGCCCTCGGCGGCCCAAGGCGGTATATTTTCTACGATTTGCGCGGTTTATCCAAGGGGCGGAGAACAAAAATGTCGGCGACTCGCCCGTGGGTTGTGCGATGGCGTTGCAGTTCCCGGCAATATGGTCAAGTAGAATCCCCGTCGCGCACTATACCAACTCGACGCGGACGTTCAGCCCCTTCGAGGCGGCCAGCTTCCGGTCTCCGGTGACGAGTGATTCGCCGAGCGTCGCCGCCAGCGCCACGTAGACCGCGTCGTAGGCCGTGACATTGTTGCGTAGACTCCAGATACTGTCGAGGAACGGTTCGTGCGGATACCGTTCGACATCGAACTGCCGCCATCGGTCGAGCGCCTGAACCGCCTGTCGCCCTTCCAAGACGCCGCCAAGCACGTATCGCCGCAACACGTGTGCGATTTCGATGTCGATAAGGTGAGGTGCGTGGACGAGCTCGGCGGTATCCGAGAGTCGCGCGCCGAGTCTCCGGCCCCTGATCGTGTTGAGCAGCAACTCCATGGCGCCGGAGGCGTCGAGCACCATCAACGCAGTCCCCGCTCTTCCCGGAGTACCTCCGCTGGGGAGCGATCGAGCACCACTTCCGGCTGCTCGCGAATGGCCTGCAGCAACTCGCGCCGACTGGGTCTGGCCAGCGCCCGTTCGATCTCCCTCAACACGTAGAGCGACATCGAAACGCCTTCCATGGCCGCACGGGATTTAAGCCGTCGGTGCAGAGAATCCGGAACATTGCGAATCTGAAGCATGGTCATGCGTAAAGTATGAAAACATGCTCGAAAGTTGTCAATCGGTCCCCTACCCGACGTACGTTCTCGAACTGGGGCGCGAACTCAAGCGTTTTGCGGCGTCGGCCCGTGCTGTACCATGGTCGATCATCCACGGCCCATGCCGGCAAGGAGACATCCATGAGAGCCACTCTGGTCGTTCTGGCGGCGCTGCTGACGGCGGCGCCGACTCTGGCGCAACCCCCGGGCCGTCCGCCGCTCTCCATCGACGGACCGGACCTGGGCTACCGGGCCGTGCCCGCCGCGGAGGCGTTTCGCATGCCGGCGGACACCGTCTTCGGGCAGGTGGCCGGCGTGGCGATCACGCCCGCGGGCAATCTCATGGTCCTCCATCGCGGCGATCGCGCGTTCCTGGAGTTCGATCCGGACGGGAACTTCGTGCGCGGCTTCGGCGAGGGGATGTTCGGACGGGCGCACGGGTTGCGCTACGACGAAGACGGCAACATGTGGGTGACCGACGGCGGCCGGCACACGGTGATGAAGCTGGATCCGGACGGCGCGGTGCTGATCGCGCTGGGCGTGCCGGGAGAACGCGGCGTGTGGGACGAGGCCGCCGGCCGCCGGACTTTCGACGAGCCGAACGACGTCGCCGTCGCCTCGAACGGGGACGTGTTCGTCGTCCAGGGCCATACGCGCGGGGAGCCGCGGGTCCTGAAGTTCGACTCCGACGGCAACTTCCTGACGATGTGGGGGAGCCGCGGCGACGGTCCGAGCCAGTTCTCGGTGGCGCATTCCATCGTGATCGACGCCGAGGACCGGCTGTACGTGGCCGACCGCGAGAACCAACGGGTCCAGATATTCGACACGGAGGGGCGCTGGCTGGACGAGTGGACGTTCTCGGCGATGGCCTGCGCGCTGTACCTGGGCGAGGACGGGTTCATGTACATGACCTCGGGGTTCGACGCCCAGATCGTGAAACTGGACATGCAGGGGAACGTGCTCGGCGTGACCGGGAGCTCGGGCGACGGCCCGAACCAGTACGGCGAGGCCCACTACCTGACCCTCGGTCCGAACAGCGAGATCTACGTGGCCGACGTGGTCAACCGCAGGGTCGAGAAGCTGATCCCGGAGTAGGCGCCGCCGACGGCGCGATTGTTTGACTCGCCGGACGGCGACGCATAAAGTGGCCACACACCGTTCGGGCATCTGGCCCGGGAGGACTCGCATCATGAAGATCTCGAAGCATCGCTGGATGTCGGCGGCCCTGCTCGTCCTGCTGCCCGCGGCCCTGTTCGGCCAGGCCCGGATCGTGCAGACCAACTCCAGGGACGGCAGCGTCCATATCATCAACCCCGAGAACGGTCAGGTGACCGCGCGCATCGACGGCATCCCGATCAACCACGGCGTCGCCATCGCCCCGGACCAGAGCCGCATCTACGTCAGCAGCGAGGCCGACGAGGCGCTGTACGTGGTGGACGCGGCGACGATGGAAATCGAGCGCAGCGTTCCGTTGAGCGACCGGCCGCACAACATCTCCGTCACGCCCGACGGCGGCAAGGTGTACGTCGGCATCATCGTGCAGCCCGGCGCTGTCAACGTCGTCGACACCGAGACGTTCGAGGTGAAGGAAATCCCGCACCCGGGCGGCATTCACAACATCTACGTCACGCCGGACGGGAACAACGTCATCGCGGGCTCGATCGGCGGACGGCGCCTGACGGTATACGACACGGCGACCGACGAGGAGGTCTGGACCTGGGAAGGCAACCCGATCCGGCCCATGGCGATCAGCACGAACCCGGACGGTTCGACCGACAAGATCTTCGTCCAGATCTCGCTCCATCACGGGTTCGTCGTCCTGGACTGGGATACCCGCGCTGAGGTGGCCCGCATCACCCAGCCGGACGTGCCCGAGGACGAGCGCGAGCCGGGCCCCTACAACAACGCGCCCGCCCACGGCCTGGGCGTGTCGCCCGACGGGCGGACCGTCTGGTCGACCAGCCGCATGAACAGCCACGTCTACGTGTACTCGCTGCCCGACCTGGAACTGGTGGCGAGCGTCCGGACCGGCCGGGACCCCGACTGGGTGACCTTCACGCCGGACGGCAGGTACGCGGCCGTGTCGAACGCGATCGACAACAACGTCTCGATCATCGACATGGAGACCTACATCGAATTCGCCCGTGTTCCGGTCGGGGAGTCGCCGAAGCGGAACGCCGTGATCATGCTCGAAGAGGAATAGCGTCCGCTCTCACCGATCACGCGAACAGAGGCGCCGTGGAACACCGGCGCCTTTTTCGCGTAAACCGTTGAATCGTTTGGGCCACGTCTGCTATAAAGCGGGGATGGCCCGGCGCCGCCGGTCCCGCATGAGGTTTCGATGAAACGCGGCCACAAGCTCCACCTGCTCGAGTTGAACCGGATGAAGCGGACGGGCGAGCCGGTCACCTGGATCACGGCCTACGACGCGCCCCTGGCCCACGCGGCCGAGCAGGCCGGAATCGACATGATCCTGGTCGGCGATTCCGGCGGCATGGTCCAGCTCGGTCACAAGTCGACCAACCCGGTGACGATGGACGAGATGATCGTGCTGGCGCAGTCCGCGCGCCGCGGCGCGCCCGCCACGTTCATCGTCGGGGACATGCCGCAGGGGTCCTTCGAGGTCAGCGACGAGGACGCCGTGCGGAACGCGGTGCGTTTCGTCAAGGAGGCCGCCTGCGACGCCGTCAAGCTGGAGGGCGGCCGGCGCGTCGCGTCACGCGTGCGAGCCATTGCCGACGCCGGGATCCTGGCGATCGGGCATCTCGGCCTGACACCGCAGAGCGCGACGTCGTTCGGCGGGTATCGCGTCCAGTGCAAGACTCTGGAGAGCTTCGAGTCGACCATCGAGGAGTCGCTGGCGCTGGAGGAGGCCGGGGCGGCGGGGCTGCTGCTGGAGGCCATGCCCTCGGAACCGGCCGGCCAGATCGCCCGCTCCCTGCGCATCCCCGTGCTCGGCATCGGCGCCGGGAACCAGGTCGACGGGCAGCTCCTGATCATGCACGACGTGCTCGGCTTCTACGCGGACTTCCGCCCGCTGTTCGCCAAGTGCTACGTCCCCCAGGTCATCGACCGGTTCCGCGACCACCTTGCCCGGCATGCCGACCTGCGCCGCCTGGGCCGCGAGGAGCGCGCCGACGGACTGCTGACGCTGGCGCAGCTTGCGCTCGAGGAATACGTCGGCGAGGTGCGTTCCGGCCTGTTTCCGGGCGAGGAATACTGCTACCCGATCGAGCCCGGCGACCTGGAGATCCTCGAACGCTCCAAGTACTGGGTGAAGACCCGAGAGCTGACGTCGACGTAGCGCAGCGCCCTGAAAAAGCGCGAAAACACGCCCGTACGGTCATCGCGCCGGGCGGGACGACGCCGGCTATGGCGAACAGCCCCCCGCTTCGACACCCGTCGATGCGAATCGCTGATCGGCCCGTAGGCCGTTGGCGTCTCGAAACAGCCTTCACCGAGAATTGCGGCCTGTGATGAATGCCTCGTCAGCCTGTTAGACTTCGTAAATGGTGAGTCAGTTGCTCCAGCTATTGCCGGCTTGTTCCGCGGACGGTCTTTAGAGCATGCGGGTCGCGGGACACTGCAGAATCATGGATCTCTGACGCGCAGTCCTCGTAGGGTGCTGATAATCAGTGTCTTAAGAATACGAAGTCACCTGTTGGCCTCGTTACGTTTATCGTTGTCGATCGGATTCCAGCGGACCGCGAATCCCGGATGCGGCCGAATCGGATCGGAGCTTCGCTCCTTGTACGATTGACGGATCGCGCGGGCCGCCGTCCTGCCGCTTGGGGGACGGGCGTGTGGTACCATGAGCACGTGTTCGACACCCACGCCATCGCACGCGCGCTGACTGCCGCCAAGCTCACGTCCGAACAGGCCGACGCCATCACGAACGCGGTCCGGCAGGCCGCTGAGCACGGCGAGCACGTGACGCCCGACATGCTCCGGGCCGAGATCGCGACGCTCCGGGCCGATCTCACTTGGCGCATGCTTGCGGTGGGTGGACTCGTTGTCGCGGCATTCCGGCTGCTCGGCTGACGAACGCCGCGCCGTTCACAAGCCCAGTCCCTCTTCGCCCGGAGAAGCCCGACCGTGGAGCAGAAAACGGGCGCGCCGGCCGAAACCGGCGCGCCCGTTGATGTTCGGCGGAAGCCGTCCGCCGACGTCGGAGATCAGCGGGCCAGCGGGTCCGGGCGGACCTGGAACTTGACCGACTTGCCCAGCGTCCCCTTGCCGCCTTCCATGTGCCAGACGAAGTGGGTGCCGTAGTTGGACCACAGCGCCCGGCCTTTCCATCCGGCGTCCGGATCGTCGATCCGGCCGTCGAGCCCGCGCGAGTAGAACCCCATCGGGTAGGGAACGCGCAGCGTCGTCCACTCCCCGGAGTCCACGTCGAGGTAGAGCAGGGAATCGGAGTTCGAGCCCGTCGCGACGGGGTTGTCCTGACCCATCCCCAGGACATCGTGCTGGTCCACCCAGCCGAAGTAGTGGAAGTCGGCCGGAACGTCGGTGCCCGTGAACGTGGCCTCCTCGGTCCGGTAGAGCGTCCAGCCTTCGCGGCAGCCCGAGCCGTCCAGCTTCTGCTCGGTCGTGATCGGGCCGCACTGGCTGTAGTCGAAGGCGGCGATGTGGCTGCTGGCCGCCAGGAACATGTAGACCACGCCGTTCGAG
>JAJEEE010000017.1 GCA_022821145.1 Acidobacteriota bacterium | reverse complement strand
CGAAAAAATGCTGGAAAATCTCTGCATGGTTGAGCCCTCCTCTTCGGTTCGGTCTTTCTTGTCGAAAAACCAATCCTACGAGGTCGGGCTCAACCTCTCAATCCTCTCTCCATTCCGCAGAATCTAATTTGGACAGGTATGCACACCGATGGATCGAGACCTGACGACGGCAATTTCGTTTTCGCCGGTCGTGATGGACCCCATTTGACCTGCGGCCGGGTCATAGCTTCGGGAGGATAGGCGGGAACGGCATGCGCGAGCTGGCCAGGACCAACGGCGTCCCCATTCACCTCAACCTCAACGTCCGCGGACTCCATCCCTCCGCCACGCTCGCCATCAACGAAAAGTCGAACGCGCTGCGGGAGGCCGGCTACAACGTCTACAAGCTGGGGCTTGGCCAGTCGCCTTTCCCCGTTCCCGAGCCGGTGGTCGGGGCGCTGCGCGCCAACGCGTTCCAGAAGGACTACCTCGAGGTCAAGGGTCTCGGCGCGCTGAGGGAGGCGGTCGCCGGTTACCGGCGGCGCCGCCACGGGACCGACTGCAGCGCCGACGATGTCCTGATCGGCCCGGGCTCGAAAGAGCTGATGTTCCTGCTGCAACTGGTCTACTACGGGGACCTGGTCATACCGACGCCGAGTTGGGTGTCTTACGCCCCTCAGGCCCACATCATCGGCCGGCACGTCCGGTGGCTCGACACGCGGCCCGAGAACGGACGGCGGTTGACCGCGCGCGACCTGGAAGAGCTCTGCAAGGAAGACGAGACGCGCCCCCGGATCGTTATCCTCAACTACCCGTCCAACCCGACGGGAGGCACCTACTCTTCCGACGAACTCGAGGCGATCGCGGAAGTCGCGCGCGACTACGGCGCCGTGCTGCTCGCCGACGAGATCTACGGCGAGTTGCACCACGACGGCCGGCACGAATCGATCGCCCGCTACTATCCCGAGGGCACGATCATCAGCACCGGCCTGAGCAAGTGGTGCGGCGCCGGCGGCTGGAGACTGGGGACGTTCATTTTTCCCCGCGGGCTCCGGTGGCTGCTGGAAGCGATGGCCAACGTCGCCAGCGAAACCTATACCTCCACCAGCGCGCCGATCCAGTACGCGGCCGTCTCGGCCTTCGAGGGTGGCAGCGCCATCGAGGACTACCTGTTGCACGCCCGGCGCATCCTGAAGGCGCTGGGAGGACGCCTGGCGGACCGCCTGCTGGAGGCGGGAGTGGCCCTGGAAAGGCCCGAGGGCGCGTTCTACCTGTTCCCCGACTTCAGTCCCCACAAGAAACGCCTGCGCGAAAGGGGCGTCATGACCAGCGCCGCGCTGTGTGAGCGGCTGCTCGAGGATACGGGCGTGGCGATGCTTCCTGGAGACGGGTTCGGACGGCCGGCGGCGGAGTTGACCGGGCGGATCGCCTACGTCGACTTCGACGGCGCCCGAGCCTTGGCCGCGAGCCGGCAGACGCCTCCGGACCGGGATCTGGACGAGACGTTCCTCCGCACCTATTGCCGGTCGTCGGTCGAAGCGGTCGATCTGATCTGCGCCTGGCTTGAAACCTGAGCCGGCCGGCGTCTACAGGCTCTCGGCAATCGCTTCGACGGTCCGGTCGATGTCGTCATCGGTGTGGGCCGTCGAAACGAACGCCGCCTCGAACTGCGACGGCGGCCAGTAGACGCCCCGCTCGAGCATCCCGCGGAAGAACCGGGCGAACTTCTCCGTATCGGACGCCTTCGCCGACGCGAAGTCCGTGACCGGAGCATCGGCGAAGAACAGGGTCAGCATCGACCCGACGCGGTTGAGCTGGATGCGCGCGCCCCGCTCGACGGCGACTTCCTGAATGCCCCGTTCGAGCCGGTCGGCCACGGCTTCGAGCCGCGTGTAGGCGCCGGTGGAATCCAGGCCGCGGAGCGTCTCCAGCCCGGCCGCGACCGCCAGCGGGTTTCCCGACAGCGTGCCGGCCTGGTAGATGGGTCCTTCCGGCGCGATCCGGTCCATGAGATCGGCGCGGCCCCCGTAGGCGCCGACCGGGAGCCCGCCGCCGATGACCTTGCCGAACGTGGTCAGGTCGGGACGGACGCCGTAAAGCTCCTGAGCGCCGCCCCTCGCCACGCGGAACCCGGTCATGACCTCGTCGAAGATCAGGAGCGCGCCGGCCCGGGACGTTTCTTCCCGCAGGCGTTCCAGAAAGCCGGTCTCCGGGGGAACGCAACCCATGTTCCCGCCGATCGGCTCGACGATCGCGCACGCCAACTCGTCGCCGGTCTCGGCGAACGCCCGGCGGAGGGCGGACGCGTCGTTGAACCCGACGACGGCCGTCAAACCGGCCAGCGCGGCGGGAACGCCCGGGCTGTCGGGCAACCCGAGCGTGGCGACGCCCGAGCCGGCCTTCACCAGCAGGCTGTCGCCGTGGCCGTGGTAGCACCCGTCGAACTTCAGTATCCGGTCTCGGCCCGTGACGCCCCGAGCCAGCCGGATCGCCGACATCGTCGCCTCGGTGCCCGAGTTGACGAGCCGCACCTTTTCCACCGAGGGCACGCGGTCGACGATGATCTCGGCCAGCTCGACTTCGCCCTCGGTCGGCGCGCCGAACGAGGTGCCGGTGTCACGGACGATCCGCTCGAGCGCCTCGCGGATGGCGGGCGGCCGATGACCGTGAATCAGAGGTCCCCACGAGCCCACGTAGTCGATGTAGGAACGGCCGTCCACGTCGACGACGCGGGAGCCGTCGCCATGCCGGACGAAGATCGGACGGCCGCCCACGGCCTTGAACGCCCGGACGGGCGAGTTCACGCCGCCGGGAATCACGCGCCGCGCGCGTTCGAAGAGCGATTCGGATCGGGACATGGGATTCAGAGCGACTCCGCCAGTTCGAGTGCGTAGTAGGTCAGGATGATGTCGGCGCCCGCGCGACGGATCGCCGTCAACGATTCGATGATCGCGCGGTCTCGTTCCAGCCATCCGTTCCGGGCGGCCGCCTCGATCATCGCGTACTCGCCGCTGACCTGAAAGGCCGCGATCGGTGGCGTGAACGCCTCCCGCGCCCGGCGAACGACGTCCAGGTACGGCATGGCGGGCTTCACCATCACGATGTCGGCGCCCTCCTCGATGTCGAGCCGGATCTCGCGCATGGCTTCGCGCGCGTTCGCCGGATCCATCTGATGGGTCTTCCGGTCGCCGAACGCCGGCGCCGATCCGGCCGCGTCCCGGAAGGGGCCGTAGAACGCCGACGCGTACTTGGCCGCGTACGACATGATCGGCACTTCGGTGAACCCGCCGCCGTCGAGCTTGGTCCGGATCGCGATGACGCGTCCGTCCATCATGTCCGAGGGCGCCACCATGTCGGCTCCGGCCTGGGCCTGGCTGAGCGCCGTCCGCGCCAGCAGGTCGAGCGAGGCGTCGTTGAGCACCTCGCCGTCCCGGACGACCCCGCAGTGACCGTGATCGGTGTATTCGCAGAGGCAGACGTCACCCACCAGGACGAGATCCCCGACGTTCTCCCGAATGGCCCGCAACGCGCGCTGAACGATGCCGTCCTCGGCGTACGCTCCGCTGCCGACGTCGTCCTTCGATTCCGGGATGCCGAACAGCATGAGTCCGCCGACGCCGGCCTTCTCGGTTCGCCGCGCGACGTCGACCGCCCGATCGACCGAGAGGTTGTATTGTCCGGGCATCGACGGGATCTCGCGCCGGACGCCGTCACCCGCACAGACGAAGATCGGGTAGATCATCGCGGCCGGGTCGAGCCGCGTCTCCTGCGCCATGGAACGGAGCCGTGCGGTCCGGCGCAATCGGCGCATCCGGTGGAGTGGAAAGGGCATGGTTCGCGAATGTCGGGGAGTTGACTAGAACAACTGGTCCGGACGGCGCAGCGTACCGATGGAGCCCAGGTCCTCGAAAGAGAAAGCGAAACGTATGCGGCTCTCCCTGCGGGGCCCCACGTCGAACTGCATGAACTCCAGGTGCAACCCGTAGCAATCGGTATTGTAGCTGAGCTGCAGCGTCGAGGCCTGGAAAAAGGACCGGTCGACGTTGTAGGCGAAGCTGAACGCGGCGTTGAAGCCCATCCGCGTGGAGTCTCCGAACCCGATGACGCCCCGCAGTTGGTTGCTTGCCGGCCGGTCGGCGCTGGCCCGGGTCATGAAGTAGGCCAGGCTGTAGAAGCGGGCGCCGGACCGATGCGATCCGATCACGCCGACGCCGCTGAACGCGTTCCGGATCGTGTCGTAGTCGGCCTGGAAATCGGCGTGGGATCCGGGGCGCGGCGAGTAGCTGATGCGCGAGACCACGGGAGACAACCGGCGCAGGCGGTCACCGTACCCGAAACCCGTCAGGTCGAGCAACGGCTCGAACGCGTTGCTCCGCCCGTCAACCAGGGCCCCACCGAACGTCGGATCGCTGAAGTACTTCTGTGAAACGGTCCAACTGAACACTTCCCGGTCCGTGAACAAACGGTTGGTGATGCCGTAGCGGACTTCGTGCGTGTTCGCATAGAGGTCCACGTCGTCCACCGCCAGCGTGTCCGAGAAGCGGTCGACGCCCGACACGTGGCGGTAGTCGACATAGGGCTCGACCGAGTGGTGGACGTCCCCGAAATCGCGTTCCAGACGCGGACCGGTGAAATTGAAACGGTAGTCGAGCGAGAAACGGTTCAACGCGTCGCGCTCGACGCGCGGGCTCCGGCTGTGGGTGTAGTGCGTGTTGCGGACGCCGACCGTATGACTCCAACTGAAGGCCCGCCCGCGAAGGAGAGGGATCTCGACCCTCGGGTGAAGGTCGAAGCGTCCAATGAAAGGTGGGCTGTCGACGGCGCCGTCGCGCCGGTGAATCCCGGCCGCGCTGCCGTCCAGGCTGAAGTACAGCGGCAGGCCGGCGATGGGCCGCGAGTAGACGCCGACGTCCAGGGACGGCAGCTTCCTGAGGATCGTGGTGGGTTGATCGACGAAGAACGTCCCCCGCCGGCTGTACAGGAAGTTGTAGCTGGCGTTCCCGGTGTTGTACGTGGCGAAGGCCTGCGAGGTTTCCATCGGAGACGAGATCAGGTCCAGACCCTCCTCGAACACCTGGCGGAACGTGAACGAGCTGACGATGTTCATGTCCGCCACGGCGCGCAATCGGCCGCGCTGGAGCGTCCCCTGGATCCGCGTGCTCTGTCCGCCCTGGCCGAGCCGATCGTGCGCGAAGAAGCTGCTGACCTCGATGGAGGCGCCCGCGTCCGGAACGGCGCGGAAACCGACCGTGCCCGCCCATCCCCGACGTGTGAAATATTCCCCGGTGAGCATGACGTCGGCGCTGCGGTTGATCACGTGGTAGTACGACTCGCTGACGCTGCGCCCCTTGGTGGTGGATGTCGATGTCTGCGGGGTCAGGAACCCGGAAGCGCGCGGCCGGTCCTCGACCGGGGCCCGCAGCCACGGCATGTAGAAGAACGGCACGCCCTTGATCCGGAACAGCGAGTGCGCCGCCGTGAGGTCGCTTTCCGGGTCGATGACGGCACTTCGAGCGGAGTACGACCAGACCGGGTTGCCGTCGGGGTCGCACGTCGTGATCGTCGCGTCGGTGAGCTCGTAGTGGCCGTTCTCCAGACGGCGAGCCTCGGCGGCTTCGATCCGCAACCGCGGCGTCAACTGGCCCGTCACGTCGCGGATGACCCCGGCCCGCGTGTTGACGTTGAACTCCAGGTCGCGTCCGGTCAGACGCTCCTCGCCGCGGGTGAAGGTGACCCCGGCGCCCGCGTCCAGGTCGCCCGACGCCTCCCGGTACACGATGGTCTCGTCGGCCGTGAACACCATGTCCCGATACGTGACGACGGGATCGTTCGTGATCGTTCCGACGCCGTCGGCCCACTCCTGGTCGCCTTCCACGATCAACTCGCCGTCCTGGAGCGGCATCAGCCAGGCGGCGAGGAGAACGGCATGAACGGGGCCACGCATCACGTTTCTTCGGACGGGTTCGGCGCGTTTTCCACTAAAGCACAAACCCGGAGACGGCCGCAAGGAACGCGCCTCCGGACCGGCCGGCGAACGCGGCTTCCCGACGCGGGGGACCCCCTCCGCGCCCGTGGTAGAATGCGGCTCATGCCCAGGGGCCGGCGTACGATCATCGACATTTCGGCCCAGCCCGACCTGGAATTCGAAAGCGACGAGTACGTGGCCGAGTTCACCCTGCCCGCCTATCAGCGCGGCCTGCTGCTTCCGCGCGTCTATGCGATGCTGACGGATTTCGCGATCGTTCTGGCCATCTTCGCGCTGTTCGTGTTCGTCACGATGTCGGAAATGCCGGAGCCGGTCGCGGTCACCCGGACCCTCGGGGGCGTCTACGCCGCGGCCTACCTGCTGTTCCTCGTCGCGTACCTGGCCCTGTTCATGCTCAGCGCCAGCCGGACCGCGGGGATGCGGCTGCAGCGCCTGGTCGTCGTGAATCACCAGGGCCGGCCCCTGGCGCCGCGCGAAGCGCTGATGCGCGCGTTCGGATACCTGATATCGACCGCTCCCGTTCTGTTCGGGCTCCTCTGGGCCTTCGTCGATCCGGAGCACCTCACCTGGGCCGACAAGGTCTCCCACACCTTCGTCAAGCGCGCGTGAGGCGGCGCGGCGCGCGCTCCGCCCTCGGCGGCCATCGTGTTCCCACGCTGGGGCTGCGTTATGGTTGAAGAGATTGTTTCTTGGACTGACGCCTCTCCGCTCGCTGTCCATCCGCGCCGAGGAACGCCGCGGTTACGATGGGGAATGCGGCAACGTTTCGCGTCTCCTCCGCATCGTGGCATGGCCCTGGATCCTCCAGCGGCATGACCGTCCCGGCGCGCTCCGCTGCCAACTTGCGGGCCTCTCTCTTTTGTAGCCGCGGCGTTCCTCGCCGCGGCTGGACAAGGCGTCGGACGCCGCCGCGTCAGTCCAAGAAAATGATTTCTTCACTTCAATCAGCACGTACGCCGCGGCTCCTGCTGTCACGTCCCGGACGTTCTCGGCACGACACCCGCACAGCCCGAGAAAGTCCGGCTCCGCGGCGGAGGGCCGACGCCACAGGCTGCTAAAATGACAAATCGTGGAGAATTTCGCTCTGATATCCCTGGCGGCCGAGCTCGAGACAGCCGCCCGCGGCATGGTCGTTCGCCGGATCGTGCAATACTCCGACCGGGGTTTCCTCCTTGAGACCCGGACGGGGCGAACGCCCGGTTTGAAGCTTTCGATGGACCCCCGAAATCCGGTCCTATACATCTCGGGCGCACGGCCGCCGGTGGACAGGACGGGCAGCGACTTCCTGCTGACGCTGCGCAAGCACCTGTCCTCGGCCCGGCTCATCGACATCCACAAGCCGCTCTCGGAGCGGATCGTGGAACTCCGTTTCAGGACGGCGCTGCCCGCCCGCGAGCTCGAGACCGTGACGCTCGTCGCCGAGCTCTTCCCGAACGCGCCGAATCTCGTGCTCCTGGATTCCGGGCGCCATATCCTGGCCAGCATGGCGACGCGCGCCGGGCGCGGATTGGAACCGTTCGGCGCGTATCGGTATCCGGCCACGGACAAGACCGACATGGCGGCCATCGAAGCCGGGACGTCCTGGTTCCCGGAGGAAGCTTACGCCCGGTTCCGGCGGGGATGGCTAGTTCGCTACCTGGCCGGCGCGTGCCCGGTGCTGGCCGCCGAGCTCGTGCATCGGCAGGATCGATCGGGACAGTCCCTGCCCGACGTCCTCGAAGCCCTGCTCGCCGAGCTTTCCGCGCCCTCGGCCACGGCATGGCTGTACTCGGCGGCGCCCCTCGCCGTGCTGCTGGAGCGCAACGACCTGAACGCGCTGCGGCGCGCGGTGGCCAGCCCGATCGAGCTGGAGTCCCTGCGCGCCACTCACAGCCTGTCGACGTATCCCGGAATGCTGGCGGCCGTCCGCGCCCTGCACGATGTTCTGGACGAGCGCACGCACCTGGAGCGGCTGAAGGCGCCGCGGCTTCGGGTGCTGCGGGGTCTCCGGCGGCGCGCCGAGCGGCGGCGCGAACGACTGCTCGAGCGGCAGCGGCAGTTTCAGGACGCCGTCGGCCTCGGCGAGACCGCCGCGCTTCTGGTCTCCAGCGGGGTCGCCATGAACACGCGGCGCCGGAGCGTCGACGCGACCGACTACACCCGGACGCCCCCGGCGACGCGCACCGTCGAGCTCGACCCCGCCCGGACCGTGCGGGAGAACATCGACGCGATGTTCAGGAAACAGCGCAAGGCCGTCCGGGGCCTCGGGATTATCGACGAGCGGCTCGTCGAACTGGACCGTGCGGAAGCGCGGCTCGCCGACGACGAAGAGCGCGTGCGAGCGCTGTCGGACTGGAACGCGTGGCATGCGTTCGCGGATGGATCTCGCAGCAGACCGTCACCAGGTGCGGACTCGCCCCGCCGGCCGACGGCGGCCCGCGACAGCCGGAAACTCCGGGCCCGCAGCGTCGTCGTCCACGGGCACGAAGTCTTGATCGGCCGCAACGGCCGGGAAAACGACGACCTCACGTTCCGAGTCGCGGCAGGCGACGACTTCTGGCTCCACGCGGCCGACTACTCCGGTTCGCACGTCGTGGTCCGGAACCCGACGAAACGGTCCGCGATGGACGCCCCCCTGCTGGAACGCGCGGCGCAACTCGCCGCCTACCATTCCCAGGCCCGCAACGCGCATACGGTCGGCGTGCACTACACCCAGCGGAAATTCGTCAGAAAGCCGAGCCGCGCCAAGCCCGGACGCGTGGTGCTGCGACAGTTCCGGACCATCCAGGTGGCGCCTCGCGACTGGGACGGAGTCGAGACGTGAAATCCCCCGTCCGCCCCACGGTCGCCTGTTTCATCGGTTTCCTGGTGGCCGCGTCCACGGCTCTCGGCTACCACTACGTCTATGTCCACGCGCCGCCGCTGGAGGCCGGCGAGGCGTTCATGGCGGCGATGGAATCCGGCGATCCGGCGCGCGTGGCGCGCGCCGTCGTCGTCAGCGCGGGGCCCGGCGTCGACGATCTCAGGGAAGCCACGCCCCAGGAAGTCCGGCGACTGATCGACGCCGGCTTCGAACGCGGGCGGATCCTGGATCAGCGGAAGCGCGAAGGCCGGACGCGCAGCTACCACTACCTGGTCTATCGCGAGCCGGACGGCCAGGTCTATGCGCTGGTCGCGACCCGGCACACGGACGGTTACCGCGTCGTCATTCCCGAAGACCCCATGAGCGAGGGCCGCCTCTACCTGTGGGATTACACGTGGACCGGCTGACGGCACTTCCGATATACTGAAGCCTCGACCAAGACCCGTTCCGGGTTCTTGCCCGGATTGCGCGGCAGGCCGGACGCACGGCCACGGAGGCGCCCGATGAGACTCGGTATGTGGGAGATGCTGGTCATCCTCGGCATCATCGTCATCCTGTTCGGGGCGAAACGGATCCCCGATATCATGGGTGGTGTCGGCGAAGGCATCAAGAACTTCAAGAAGTCGGTCAAGGCCGTCGAAGAGGACGAGGAAGCCAAGTCGAAAGAGGCGTGACGCCCCGCCTCGCTACAGGATCAACCGGCTGTTCCCGTTTCTCCGCGTCACGCGGATTCTGTCGAAATACTCGAGAACCGGAATCGCGTACTTCCGCGTCACGCCTGTCAGTTCCTTGAAGTCCCCGACGGAAAGGTTGGCGTCGGTCGCCTTCCGCTCGCGGAGTTGACCGATCACGCCGTCGACCACGCCCTGGTCGACGATCAGTTCCTCGTTGATCCTGGCCAGCGCGCCGTTGCGGATCATGAAGTCGACGACGTTCCGGACGGTGGCGCGATCGATTCCCAGCTTGGCGACGACGTCGGCCGCGGGCGGCACCTCCAGCCCGTGCCGCCGGAACCCGGCCTGGATGGCGTCCCGCGCCGACTCCTCCTCCGCGGTCAACGATGCGCGGCGGCCGTGCAGGTGGACGATCTCGTGGGCGGTCTCGAGCCGTCCATCCCGCACGAGGCTGTCCAGGACGGACTGAAACACCGCGGCCGGCGCCCCGTCGAGGGCCGTCCGGTGCAGCGCCTCGCGCGAGATGCCGGCCGCAAGCGGGTTCGTCCGGTGGAATTCTTCCACGGCACTCACGGCGCGGTCGGCCGCAGCCCGGTACACGCCTTCGGGAACCACCGTCACCGGGCTCGTCGAGAGGAGCCGGATCCGGCCCTCCTCGGCCAGGGCGTCGATATGGCCTCGGACCGTGCCGGGCAACAGTCCCGCGCCGGAGGCAAGCGCGTCCAGGCCGGCCGAGGCGAGTCCGCGATCCTCGATCATCAGCATCAGCCGCTCGGGAACGGTTCCCGCGCGCAAGGCCTCCAACCGCCGGACGACGGCGGGGTCCCTCAGCCGATGCTTGCCGGCGTGGATCTCGAGGACTTCGCCGCCGCCGATCGTGATCATCGGGGAATACTGCCGGATGATGAACCGGTCGCCGGGGAGCGTGACCGCCGGCTCTTCGAGCCGGATCTGCGCGAACGCCGAGTCGCCGGGCTCGAGCCGGTCCCGACCCAGCAGCCGGACGTACCCCATGATTTCGGCCGTGCCGACGTGAAAGCGAATCCGCTTCCGCCGCACGATCGGGCGGGACGCCGACGCCAACAGCTCGAGACGGCAGTCGATGACCGACGCCGCTCGTACGAGCGACGGAACGGTCAACACCATGCCGCGCTCGACGTCGCGAACGTCCACGCCCTGCAGGTTCAGGGCCGTCCGCTGCCCCGCGCGGGCGCGTTCCTCGGCGCGCCCGTGCACCTGCACGCCGCGGATCCGGGTTTCCTGTCCGGACGGCAGCAGTACGACCGGTTCGTTCTTTCCGATGGATCCGGACACCAAGGTCCCGGTGACGACGGTTCCGAAGCCGCGCATCGTGAAGCAGCGGTCGATCGGCAACCGGAAAACGTCCGACGCGTCCCGCGCCTCGATTCCGGAGGCCACCGCGCCGAGCGTTTGCACCAGCGTGTCGCGCCCTGCCCCGGTCACCGCGCTGAAGCGCACCATCGGCGAGTCTTCCAGAAACGTCCCCTTCAGGTAGTCCCGGACCTCGAGCTCCGCCAGGTCGGCCAGGTCCCCGTCGACCGCGTCGACCTTGGTGAGGACGGTCAGGCCGTGGCGAACATGGAGCAGCGAACAGATCTCCAGGTGCTCGCGCGTCTGGGGCATGACGGACTCGTCGGCGGCGACGACCAGCATGACGAGGTCGATGCCGCCGATGCCGGCCAGCATGTTCTTGACGAACCGTTCATGACCGGGGACGTCGACGAAACCGACGCGCGTGCCGTCGTCCAGATCGAGGTTCGCGAAACCGATGTCGATGGTGATGCCGCGCTCTTTTTCTTCCTTGAAGCGGTCGGTGTCCACGCCGGTCAGGGAACGGACCAGGGCGGTCTTTCCGTGGTCGATGTGTCCGGCGGTGCCCGCGATCACGTGTCTCATGTCAACCCGTGCCGGGCGAGCAGCGCGCGCGTCAGCGGCAATGGAAGCCCCATCACCGTGCCGTAGTTGCCCTCGATCCGGGGAATGAAGACCGCGGCGAACCCCTGGATCCCGTAGGCGCCGGCCTTGTCCAGGACGAACTCGCGGTCGAGGTAGTCCTCGATCGCGTCCCGGTCGATCGGGTCGAACCAGACACGCGTCGCGTCCAGCCCCGCGTGCCGCTCGCCGCTGTCGGAGTGGGTGACCGACACGGCCGTGTACACGACGTGGTCGCGGCCGGAAAGCTGTTCCAGCATCCGGATCGCGTCGTCCCGATCCCCGGGCTTGCCCAAAATGCGTTCCCCGAGGGCGACGATCGTGTCCGCGGCGAGGACGACGGCGCCCGGCACGCGGCCGGCGACGGCCGCTCCCTTGTCGGCCGCGGCCCGCCGGACGAAGTCCGCGGGCGGCTCGCCGTCGGCGGGAATCTCGTCGACGTTCGCGGGCACGACCTCGAAGCGCACGCCCAGGATCGACAGCAACTCACGCCGGCGCGGCGACGCCGACGCCAGAATCAATCGCGGCGGCATGCACGGATTCTAGCAGCCCGCCGCGGGGAGGGCGGGCTCAGAAGCTCCGCCGCCATTCCATGACCGCGAAGTATCCGAAGAACAGAGTGGCCAACGGGTAACCGATCCGCCAGGACACGACGGCCATCGCGCCACTGGCCAAGAGCGAGAGCGTGGCCGCGGCGGCGTGGCCGGCGTCCCCCGCCAAGTGGACCAGGACCGCGCGGGCGAGTTGTCCGCCGTCCAGTGGCCAGATCGGCAGCATGTTCATCAGGCCCCACGCCAGGTTGATCCAGATCAGGTGGTAGCGGAGCGCCCCGAGCGGCCCGGCGCTGCTGGAGCCGATCCAAGGGATGACGAAGAACGCCAGACCCGCCAGCATCAGTCCGGCCAGCGGCCCGCACGCCGCCACCACGGCCGGGCGCCATCCGACGAGCGCGTCCGATCCGTCCTCGACGGGAATGGTCAGTCCGCCCAGGCTGTAGAGGACAACGCGGGACGAGCGGCGGAAACGGGCCATGGCCAGGGCGTGCCCCATCTCGTGAGCCATGACCGAGACGAAGACGACGCCGATCCAGACCAGGTGCTCCAGCAGCGGCAGCCGGAGTCCCAGCGCCGCCGCGACGGCCCAGAACATGGGGTGAACGCGTACGGGAATCCCGAACGCACGGAAGTTCAGGTCGAAGACTGTCGTCCGCGGTTCGGATAACATCCGCTAAGACGAGCGGCGGCGCGCGGGTCGCTCGGAATCGACGGGCGCGGCGATGCCGCTACTCGTACCGCAACGCGTCGATCGGATCCAGGCCCGCCGCCTTGTGCGCCGGGTAATACCCGAAGAAGATGCCCACCGCCGCGGCGAAGCCGAACGACAACAGGACCGAGCCGGCCGACACCACGGTCGACATCGTCGAGAACTGGCTGATCAGCGTGGACGCCCCGCCCCCGATCACGACGCCGATGAGGCCGCCGGCCAGGCTCAGCATGATCGATTCGGACAGGAACTGCAGTCGGATATAGCCCGGGCGGGAACCCACGGCCATCCGGATCCCGATCTCGCGCGTGCGTTCCGTCACCGACACCAGCATGATGTTCATGATCCCGATGCCGCCGACGACCAGCGAGATGGCCGCGATGCTCCCCAGCAGCAGCGTCATGATGAACGTGGTCTCCTGCGCCGCGTCGGCCACCTCGCTCATGTTGCCCACTGCGAAGTCGTCCGGGTCCATGCCGGGAACGATGTTGTGGCGCTGGCGAATCAGGTTGATCGTCTGGCTTTCGGCGAAGGGCATGGCGTCCTGGCTGACGACCTTCATCATGGCCTGGTTGACCCGCGGCAGCGCCTGCCCCAGGAGCTTCTTCTGCGCCGTGGTGTAGGGCGTGACGACCGTATCGTCCTGGTTCTGTCCCATTCCCGACTGGCCCCGCGACGCCAGCACGCCGATGACCCGGAACGGGAGGTTGCGCAGGCGAACGGTCTGTCCGACAGGGTCGACACCGTCGAAGACCTCGTCCACGATCTCCTGCCCGATCACCAGGACCCGGGCGGCCGCCGCGACGTCGTCCGCCGTGAAGAACTCGCCATGGGCGATCTCCCAGTCCCGGACCAGCGGATACTCCTCGCTCGTCCCCTGCACCCGCGCATACGTGTTGCGGTTCCCGAAGATGAGCTGTCCGTTCGCGTTGACGATGGGGGACGCCGCCGTCACCAGGGGCACCTCGCTCCGGATCGCGATGACGTCCTGGGCGGTCAGCGTGCCCTCGTCGTCCGAGTTCCGGCGCGCGCCGCCCGAGCCCCGGGTATCCTCCGGCCAGACCATCAGGACGTTGGTCCCCATCGACTCGAGCTGCTGCTGGATCATCGACTGCGCGCCCTGACCGATGGACACGAGCGCGATCACGGCCGACACGCCGATGATGATCCCCAGCATGGTCAGCGCCGACCGCATCTTGTTTCGGCCCAGCGCCCAGAAGGCGATCCGGAGTATGGCCAACGACTTCATTGCGCGTCCTCCTCGTGCACGTCGTCCATCCAGGAACCCGCCGACCCGCCGAGTTCGGACATGTGGTGCTCCTTGCGCAGGACTTCCAGTTGCCGTTGATCGTAGTCCTTGCGAATCCGGCCGTCGCCGAACAGCAGCACGCGTTTTCCGAACTCGGCGATATCGGGCTCATGCGTCACGATGATGATCGTCATGCCGCGTTCGCGGTTCAGATCCTGGAACACGCCCATCAACTCGATGGCCGTGCGCGTGTCCAGTGCGCCCGTCGGTTCGTCGGCCAGGATGATCGCCGGGTCGTTGACCAGGGCGCGCGCGATCGCCACGCGCTGCTGCTGCCCGCCGGACAACTGGTTGGGCATGTTCTTCATCTTGTCGGCGAGGTTGACGATCTCCAGCGCTTCCTCGGCCCGACGCCGGCGTTCCCGGGACCCGACGCCGGCGTAGATCAGCGGCAACTCGACGTTCTCGATCGCCGAAGTCCTCGAGACCAGGTTGAAGCTCTGGAAGACGAAGCCGACCTTCCGGTTCCGGATGTCGGCCAACTCGGCCTTGGGCGCCGTCGAGACGTCCACTCCGTCGAGCAGGTACCGCCCCTTCGTCGGATGGTCCAGGCAACCGACGATGTTCATCATGGTCGACTTGCCCGACCCGGACCGGCCCATGATCGCCACGAACTCGCCCTGTTCCACCTGGACGGATATGCCCCGGAGCGCGTGAACCTGGATGTCCGCGCCCATGTAGTAGGTCTTGTGGACGTCGTCGAGCTGGATGACGGGCGCGCGGTCTCCCTCGCCCGTGCTCCGGACTTCCGGTCCCGCCAGCGTGGCGCCGATCAACGAAAACCCCCGCGCATCATGCGGAACATGTTCCGCGTACCGTCGCCGTCATTGTCGACCTCGGTGGTCTGAACCGTGTCGCCCACGAGAACCTCGTCGCCCTCGGCCAGATCGCCCGAGACGACGACGCTGCGTGTGCCGTCCGTGATGCCCAGCATCACGGAACGCGCCTGCGGCTCGCCGCCGGCGTCGAGCACCCACACCCCACCCGGACGCGGAGGCTGCGGCGGGGCCGACTGGAACTGGATCATCTCGCCCGTGCTCCAGAGCTGGCCCGGCAATGCGGCGAGCGAAGCGTTGGGCGCGGCCGCGACGACCGTCGCCGAGGCGGCCCCGTCCCCGCCGCGGCCGCCCTGACCGCCCCGGGCGCCCCGGCCCCGGAACTGGCTGGGATCGAAGCCCTCGGGCAACTGGAATCCTCTACCGCCACCGCGTCCGGCAAAACCGCCGCCGGCGCCGGCCTCGCCCTGAGGCGGCTGGAACCCGGCGCCCAACGGCGCATCGGCCGCCGCAACGGCGGGCGCGGCCGTCTCGGAGCGCGTAACCTCGGACGGGACGGCCTCCGGATCGGGGATAGGCGGCGTGTACCGCAGGGCGGTGTTCGGAATGTTCAGGGCGTCGTCCTCGCGGTCGACGGTGACGGTGATGTTGGCGGTCATGCCGGGCTTGAGCTTGAGCTCGGGATTCTCCACGCTGACGATGACGCTGTAGGTCACGACGTTCTGCGTCGTCGTGGGGTTCAGGCGGATCTGCTCGATCTGGCCCTGAAAGCGCTCGCCGGGATACGCGTCGACCGTGAACTCGACCTCGTTGTTCTGCGCAAGCAGGCCGATGTCGGCCTCGTCCACGCTGGCCTGGACGCGCATCCGCGACAGGTCGTTGGCGATCTGGAACAGCGTCGGCGCCGACGTGCTGGCCGACACTGTCTGGCCGACGTCGACTTCCCGGGAGATCACGACGCCGTCGACCGGGGAGGTGATGTCGGTGTAGCCGAGGTTGACCTCGGCCTCCAGGACCTGCGCCTCGGCCTGCTCGAGCTGGGCCTGGGCCTGGACCAGGCCGGCCTCGCGGGAAATGATCTGGGCCCGGGCCTGTTCCAGCGACGCTTCGCTCTGCGCGAGACGCGCGCGCGAGGCTTCGACCGTGGTCCGTGCGTTCTCGAGCTCGGACATCGGGATCAGCTCGGACTCGAACAGCTCGTCCGCCCGGCGAAGGTCGATTTCCGCCTTCTCCAGGTCGACGCGGGCCGACACCAGGTTGGCCTCCGCGCTACTCACGCTGGCGTGCGAGTTGGCCAGATCCGCCTCGGCCGTCTGGATGCGCGAGCGGGCCGACACCAGGTTGGCCCGGGAGTTCTCCAGTTGCGTCTCCAGGTTCCTGGGATCGAGCTTCGCCAGCAACTGGCCCTGCGTCACCACCGAGTTGAAGTCGGCATATAGGGACTGAATCTGGCCCGTCACCTGCGAACCCACCTGGACGTTGACGACGGCCTGCACGTTGCCGGTCGCGGCCACCGTGGTCTGGATCGTGCCCCGTTCGACTTGCGCGGTGAAATACTGGATTTCCTCGTCGGCGCCCGCGGCGGTGAAGAACCACCCGACGGCGGACGCGACGGCGAGCAGGACGACGACAGTTACCGCTTTCTTCATGATCACTCAATCCCCTTGTGCCGGCGCGCCGCCCACCGGCGCGCCTGAAATCTCCAACCGGCTCTAAACTGATTACGACGCATCGAACGAAGAAGTTACGATAGCAAACCCGACGCGCCCGACAAATCGCCGCCGGTCGCGCCGGCCATCGCGCGAGGGCGCGGTGGACGCGCGTTGAGCGGCGTCCAAATCGTTGTTATTCATGCGGTTGCGTCGGACGGGGGCGAACGCCGCGCGTGCTCGGCAAACCCGGGACGGTGAGGCCGCGAATTGTTAAGGATTGTTAACCTACGGAGAAACACGAATGTTCATCGCCATGAACCGTTTTCGGATCGCGCCCGGACGGGAGGACGACTTCGAAGCCATCTGGCGCGGCCGTCGGTCGTACCTCGACGAGGTTGCCGGTTTCCGCGAGTTCCATCTCTTGAAAGGACCATCCGACGAGACGCGGACGCTCTATGCCTCGCACTCGGTCTGGGACACGCGCGAGGCGTTCGAGGCCTGGACCCGGTCCGACGCCTTCCAGAAGGCCCACGGACGCGCCCGCGCGCCGCAGGGCACGTACCTGGGACCACCCGAGTTCGAAGGGTTCGACGTCGTCCTATAGGACTTCGAGAAGGTGCACGCTGAAATACTGCCGGGAATCGAGCCATAGGCCGACGGGCCGGCAACCCGCTTCCTCGGCCATCTCCTGGAACTGCTCCGCCGTGTACTGGTAGGCGACGCTGGTCCGGATGCGCTCGCCATTGGCGATGGCGAACGTGCGGTCACCGACGGTCACCTTCTGCGAGGCCATGCTGACGATGTACGTCTCGGCGCGGTTCTCGTCGTCGTTGTAGGCGGCGTCGTAGCGGAACTTGAGCAGGCTGAAATCGGCCCCGGCTTCGCGGTTGGCCCGCTGCAGCAGGTTCAGGTGCAGGCGGTCGGCCACCTGGGCCTTGTCGTGGTGGGCGTTCCGCGCGATTTCGGGAGACTTCCTGAGATCGGCCCCGATCATGATCCGGCCGCCTTCCCCGGCCAGTTCCCGGAACGAACGCAAGAGCTCGACGGCCACGTCGCGATCGTAGCGGCCGATCGTGCTGCCGGGAAAGAATACCAGCCGCTTCTCGCCCAGCGCCGCGACCGGCGCGGGCAGCGGCCCGAGGTGGAAGTAGTCGGCCGCGATGCATACCAGCGGCAGCGAGGGATAGCGTTCGCCCAGGATCTCGACCGACTTGATCATGAACTCCTTGGACACGTCGAGCGCGACGTAGCCGGCGGGTTTCTCCAGCACGTCCAGCAGGGCGCCCACCTTCAGGCAGGAACCGCTTCCAGGCTCGATCACCAGGACGTTCGGTCCGAGGCTCTTGGCGATGTCCGGCCCGAAATAGCTGTAGATCTCGTTCTCGGACTCGCCGATATAGTTCTCCGGCTGCTGGGCCTGCAGGTCGAAGAGCTCGGATCCGCGTCGGTCGAACAGGTACTTGAAGGGAATCGTCTTGGGATCGGAACCGAGGCCCCCGCTCAGGTCGGCTCGAAAGTCGCCGGCATCCACCGGCATCTCGTACTGGTCCACACCGGAAGCTCGCGGTGTTGCCATATGGAAGAAGACTCCTTGTACGCAAGATCGGCCCGGCGGCCGGAGCCGGCCGCATCGTTCCGGGCTCGACGAAACCGCAGATTGTAGCAAATCCGCCGTGGCTAGAAAACAGCAAGGCACCCCCGCGCCAGGACTTTCCCACGCGATGCGCGCGTCATGCATCCTCAGCCGGGCGCAGGACGCCGGCGCGGTGGTTCGACCGGGCAACCGGCCCGATGCTGGACGCGGACGCCGAGATTTCAACAGCACGGACAGGCGTGTCGTGCGCCGCATCGGACCCGCAACGTCAGTCCGGGATAACGATCCTGCCGAAACCAGGGAACGAGCTTCGTGTGACGCGCCGCCCGCGGCACGCCCCGGCCCAGGGCGGGGAACGCGGGAGCCTGATTGTATAATGACGGTTTTGAACTGGCTGCGAGTTGACCGCGTGCGAGCCACCCGACTGCGAGGCGCGAACGGATGACCGGGCACGGCCGAGTGGATGTCGAGTCCCTGATCGACGAGCGCCGCTGGAGCGAGCTGAAGGCGGCGGTGGCGGAGTGGCCCGCGCCGGAGGTGGCGCAACTGGTGGTGGAGCGGGCGTCTCCCGACCGTTTGATTCTGTTCCGGGTATTGACACGCAACCTCTCCGGAGAGGTCTTTTCCTACCTCGACACCGAAGCCCAGAACGCCTTGCTGGGCGAGTTGAACGAAAGCGAGGTTCGCACGCTCCTGTCCAACCTGGAGCCGGACGACCGTACGCACCTGTTCGAAGAACTGCCGGACCGGGCCGTGCAGCGGCTCCTGAATCTGTTGCCGCCGTCGGAGTTGAAGTCCGCACGGCTGCTGCTGAGCTATCCGGACGAGAGCATCGGCCGTCTCATGACGCCCGAGTACATCGCCATCCGGGAAGACTGGACGATCGAGCGCTCCCTGCAGCATATCCGGGTGCGCGGCCGCGGCCTCGAGGTCGTCTCCACAATCTACGTCACCGATGACCACTGGAAGCTGCTCGACGTGGTGGACCTGCCTCGACTGATCCTGGCCGAGCCGGACGGAAAGGTCGCCTCGGTCCTGGACCGCCGCGAAGTGGCGACGCTGTCCCCCCACGACGACCGCGAGGAAGCCGTTCGAATCATGGGCAAGTACGACCTGTTCGTGTTGCCCGTCGTCGGCGGCGACGGCGTCCTGCTGGGGATCGTCACCGCCGACGACGTGCTCGATGTCGCCGAGGAGGAAGCCACCGAGGACTTCCAGCGCGCGGGCGCCGTGGAACCCCTGAAGACCGCGTACCGGGAAGCGTCCGCGGGATCCCTCATCCGCAAGCGGATCCCGTGGCTGCTGGCGCTCGTCGTGGTCAACGTCGGCGCGGCCACCGTCATCCGGGCGAACGAGGCCGCGTTGCAGGAAGTGATCGCGTTGGCGTTCTTCCTGCCTCTGCTGATGGGTACGGCCGGAAACACCGGCGCCCAGTCGGCCACGCTGGTCGTCCGCGCGCTGGCCACGGGCGAGTTCGACCGGTCCGGCTGGGCCCGCACGCTGGTCAAGGAAGTCGTCGTCGGGACGGCCCTGGGCGCGATGATGGGCGCCGCCGCGTGGGTGCTGGGCGTCGTCGAAGACACCCACCAAGTGGCCGTGGTGGTGGGGTTGGCCATGTTCCTCGTCGTCCTGGTGTCGAACCTGATCGGAATCGCGGTGCCGCTGGTGCTCACCCGCATGCGGATCGACCCGGCCGTGGCCAGCAGCCCGCTGATCACGTCGATCGCCGACGTGGCCGGACTCCTGATCTATTTCGCCGTCGCGACGCAGGTCCTGTAAGATCGATGCGCCGCCACGGGCCGTCCGCCCGAGGAGACCGTTCGTCATGAGACTGACCGCACGCGTCGCGCCCGTCGTCTGGTTCCTGGCTCTGGCCGCCGGCTGCAGTCCGCCCGCGGCAACGGTGGAACCCGCGCCGGAGCCCGTCGAGATCCCGACGGTGGGGTCGAGCGCCGAACAGCCGCAGTTGTTCTTGAACGCCGGAGGCGAGTTGCTGTTGAGCTGGACGGCTCGGGGCGAAGACGGCATCGACCTGTTCATGGCGCGGTCCGAAGACGGCGAGTTCCGGTCCGCGACCCGGATCAACGCGGTCCCGGGTTCGGTGAACCGGATCACGATCGACGAGATGCGGCCGGCGCTGGCGACGGGGCCGGACAACCGCCTCGCGGTGGCCTGGACCGACGCCGACTACGACATCCGGTTGGCGGTGTCCGAAGACGGCGGCGCGACGTTCGGCGCGCCCCTCCGCCTGAACCAGGACGCGGGCGACGCCCTCCAGGAGTTCCCCGCGATCGCGTTCGACGAGACGGGCGTGCTGCACGCCGTGTGGCTCGATCCCAGGTTCGCGGGAGCGCCCGTCGAGGAGCCCGCCGACCTGTACTACGCCCGTGTCGAAGACGGCGTGGTCACTGAAAGGAACCTCACGGCCGACCAGGCGGCCACCGTCTGCGGATGCTGCCTGCCCGACCTGCGGATCGATGGCGAGGCCATCCTCGTCACGTTCCGGAACACGACCGACGACGGCTACCGTGACCCCTTCCAGGTCCATGGCACGGTATCCGGCGATTTCGGCCCGCCAACGGCCGTCACCGCGCCGATCTGGCGGATCGAGGCCTGCCCGGTGTCCGGACCCGTCGCATTCGACGGGAACGTGCTGTGGATCGACGGGTCCGCGGGAATTCGCCGGCTTCTCGAATCCCGGGGCCCGGGGAACGAACCGCACGTTGTGCTCGAGGACACGGGGGAATGGTTCCTCGACTACCCGCCGCGGCGCGTGCGCGGCGCGGGCGCCGAATCGCTCCTGCTGGTCCCGGCGGCGCCGGCCTACGTCCTCCGGCGCGACGGCGCGGATTGGAACGTCGTCATCGACGATCTGCCCGCATGGGCCACGACCGCGGCCGTCCACGACGGCGAGCTGATCGTGGCCGGTTCGTCGAACGGCCGGTTCGCGCTCCTGCGGCGCCCGCTTCCGGACTGACGCGCGGACGGATCCGAGCACCGGTCGCGGGCGCCGTCCCCCTTCGATTGTTTCCCTTGAACGCCGGAGAAGTTCCGCCGAGAATACGGCCATGCCCACGATCGGCCGCAAGGCGTTGACCGCATGTCTCCTCGCCGCCGCGCTCGTGGCCGGCACGGCGGCCGCGGGCCAGTTCGGCCGCTTTTCCCGGCGCGGCGGCGGATACGACCATGAGCCGTCCGACACGGAGTTCGTCCTGGTGCGCTGGCGGTTCGGCGGCGCTGCGGGCGGGTACTTCGCCAACGGCTGGTCCCACGACTACCCCGACGCCGAGCAACACATCCTGCAGCTCATCAGCGAGTTGACGTCGATCAACGTCGACCGGCTCTCCTATCGCGTGCTGGACCTGTCCAGCCCGGAAATCTTCAAGTACCCGTTCAGCTACATGTCCCACCCGGGCGACGTGGAGCTGACCGACGCCGAGGTGGAGAACCTGCGGGAGTACGTCGAGCGGGGCGGGTTCGTCATGCTCGACGACTTCGGCGGCCAGGGGCAGGGGCCGTGGGAGTTCGAAACCGTGCGGTCGAACTTCCGGCGAGCGTTTCCGGACCGCGAAATGTTCGAGTTGTCGCTGGACCACGAGATCTTCAACTCGATCTACGACGTGAATCCTCGAAACGCGGTCCATCCGATGTCCGGCGCGCAAGCCTACTTCCTGGGTTTTCCCGACGGACGCGACGGCACGGCCATGATCATCTGCTACCACAACGACGTGGGCGACTACTGGGAGTACCTGAACAACCCCCGCTACCCGCTGGAGCCGTCCGGGGAGGCCGTGCGGCTCGGCGTCAACTTCGCCTTCTACGCGATGACGCATTGACAGGTCGCGGCGGTCGGCCGGCATCTTCACTCGCCGCCCGTTCGGCGAACGAAACAACTTCAGCGAGGTATTGTTTGAGACACGTCTCTTTCATTCTGTGGACTCTTGTTCCGTACACGCTGGCCAGTCCCGCCGCCGAGGCCCAGTCGAGCGCGAACCGGGGCGACATCGTGGGATCGGTGTCCGACGGGACGGGAGCAGTGATCCCCGATGCCGCGGTTACGGTCACGAACGTGGATACGGGTTTTTCGCGCACCGCCGCCTCCGACGCTTCCGGGCAATTCCGGTTCCTGCGGCTGGAACCCGGTGACTACATCCTGGCGGCGAGCGCGCCGAGCTTCGCGACGACGACCGTCGACGGAGTCCGTCTCCGTGTCGGCGCGTCCGTCGCCGTCGACGTCGCGCTCCCGCTGCCGGGGTCGACGACGTCGTTCGAGGTGACGGCGTCGTTGATCGACACGCGGGCGGCGTCGACGGCGACCGGGATATCGGAGACGGCGATCGCCAACCTTCCCATCAACGGGCGGCGCTTCCAGGAATTCGCCACGTTGACGCCGACGGTTCAGATCGAGCCGCAACGGAGCACGCTGTCCTTCGCGGGTCAGCGCGGCGTCAACGGGAACGTCATGCTGGACGGCTCGGACTACAACAACCCCTTCTTCGGGGGCATCCGCGGGGGCGAGCGCGCCAACCTGGTTCCGACCGTGCCGCAGACCGCCGTTCAGGAATTTCAGGTCATCACGACGGGGTACTCGCCAGAGTACGGACGGTCGAGCGGCGGACTGCTCAACGTCATAACGCGCAGCGGGACCAACGCCACCCGCGGACGCGTTTTCTGGCAGTTCCGGAATGGGGCCGTGAGTGCGACGGAGCCGATTTTCGGACTGAAGTCCGGCGAAACGCAGCACCAGTTCGGCGGCTCCGTGGGCGGCCCGATTTCGGAAGGCCGGGCCTTCTACTTCGTTGCCGTGGAACGCCAGCAGGCCCGCGCGCCCCGCGAAGTCGTCTTCGACAGGCTGGTCGGCATCGCCCCGACGGGGGCGCGGAGCGAGGCGTTCCACTTCTATCGGGCGCAGGAGGGTCCGTTCGAGTTGACGAACGACGCCACGGCGCTGACAGGCCGCGTGGACTTCCATACGGACGGGGGCAGCCGCTTCAACGTCCGGTACAACTTTTCCGACGCCGAGGGGAAGAACGCCGTCAACACGGGCAACGCGCTGTTTCCGACAACGAGCCGGGCCGTGTCCAACGACGGAATCGAAAAGGACCGGACCCACACGGTCACCGCCGGTCACACGCGGGTCGTCTCCTCCGACGTGGTGAACGACCTCAAGTTCACCTATTCCTGGGAAGAACGGCCGCGCCTGGCCAACAGCGAAACCCCGTATATCGACAGCGTGGTGGGCGACGTCGGCAACCGGAATTTTCTTCCGACGATCGAGGACGACGCCCGAACCCAGATCGCGAACGCTTTCGCATGGACGGCGGGGTCGCACGCGTTGAAACTCGGCGTCGACTACAGCTTCGTCGACGTCGAGCAGGAGTTCGGATTCAATCAGTTCGGCGAGTTCGACCTCTCGATCCCGGGAAGCTCGCTCCAGGCGACGCTGGACACGTTGGAGGTCATGAGCCTCGGCGGCGCGACACCGAACCGTTTCGACCATCCCGGAGTGTCCTATTTCCGACAGATCGGCAATCTTCAGGCCGGCATGGACATGCACCAGGCGGCGTTCTTCCTGCAGGACAGTTGGCGCGTCGATCCCGACTGGACGGTGAACTACGGGATCCGGTGGGAAGGCCAGTTCAATCCGGAGCCTCAAGCGACGAACGCCGAACTGCTGAGCCTGGTTCAAGGCGTACGGTCTCCCTTCGGGAACATTCTGGACCCCGCCCGGATCCCGAACGCGACCGGCCAATGGATGCCCCGCCTGGGCATCGCGTGGAGTCCGTCGTCGCTCGGCCGTCGGCTGGCGGTGCGAGCGCACTCGGGAATCTTCCATGCCGCGTCGCCGCTGCTGCTTTTCGCCGCCGCCAGCAACAATTTCCGATCGACGCCGGGCAACCTGACGGTGGCGCTGCGATCCACGCCCACGATGACGATCTACGACCAGTTCCTGTCGGTGGGAGTGGACCTGAACCACTTCAGTCTGGACAACCTGCCCGTCCTCACGCCGGCGGAGGTCACCCGGGCATTCGCGAACGCTCGCGGCGTGGAGCCGGACCCGTTCGCCGGCGCCAATGTCGGGTTCGTGGCCGATAATTTCGAGAACCCGCGCTCGTTCCAACTGGGCTTGAGTCTCGAAACCGAGATTACGAGAGAGATGACCGCGGCCGTGGAGCTCAACTACGTCAACACGGTCCATCTGCAGCGCAATCGGGATCACAACATGCCGCCGCCGATCGTTCGGGAGGGCGACCTGTCGCTGCGGCCGTTCTTCGGCTTGCGATCCCGGCCGCGTCCGGTTCCGGAGCTGGGCGCCTTCACCGTACGGGAGAGTTCGGCGCGGAGCATGTACCGCGGCGTCGTTTTCAAGCTCGAACATCGGGGGCGCGGACTGACCGCGGGCGCGTTCTACACGCTGGCGCAGTCGTTCTCGGACGATGACAACGAACGCAGCGCCGGAGGACTCGACGCGCAGGACCAGTTCGATCTCGCGGCCGACTACGGACCGTCACGGACCGACATCCGCCACCTGTTGAACAGCTACGCGGTGTACAGCCTGCCGTTCGGGCTCCAGTTGAGCGGAACGTTCGTCATGCGCGGCGGACGCCCGGTCAACCCGACAGTGTTCGGCGATCCCAACCAGGACTTCGCCGCGTTCTCGGATCGGCCCTATCGCGCGCCGGGCGTTCCTTTCGGACGCATGTCCTTCCGCGACCGCCCCGTGGTGACATCGAACGACCTGAGAGTCCTGAAGTCCTTCGACCTGGGCGACGACACTCGCGTGGAGCTCTCGGCCGAGTTGTTCAACGTGTTGAATCTGGACAACGTCGTTACGGCGAGCGCGTACGGCGACGACAGCTTCGGCAACCCGGGAATCGATCCCGCCACCGGCGCCGTTCTGGCGCCGGAACCGGGTTTCATGCGCCTCCGGACGCAAGACGGCGCGTACGACGCTTCGAACCGGCAGGACGGTCGGCCGTTTCAGGCACAGTTCGGCGTCCGTGTCGTATTCTGACCCATGCATCGAACCTCATCCATGCACGATCGGCGGCGGCGGACCGCTCCGTTACCGCGCGCGATTCCCAACCGCCGGAACGTCCAGTCGGCGACCCGGTGCGCCCGCGAATACATCCAGGGCATGGGGATCGACCGTGGCTCGCCCGCGAGTGCACGCACGGGCGCGTATCGATCCGGACCGTGACCATGGGATCCGGAAACGACATCCAGGAGGTCCGTTACGAGCCGAACGAGCGGCCCCCGACGGCGCTCTCCATAGGGCTCGGGTTGCAGTACGCCACGCTGACGGTCGCCAGCATCGTGCTGACGCCCGTGATCCTGGTCGGAACCGTCGGCGGCGGCGAGGCCTACCTGTCATGGGTCCTGTTTGCCGCACTCGTGGTCAGCGGCGTGACCACGGTCATCCAGTCGATTCGCATCGGCCGTCTCGGCTCCGGCTACCTCCTGCTCATGGGGAGCAGCAGCGCCTTCCTCGCCATCTGCGCCGCGGCGCTCGAGAGAGGGGGCGGGGGCCTGATGGCGACGCTGATCATCGTCTCGTCCTTGTGTCAGTTCGTTCTCGCGACGAAGCTCTCGCTGTTCCGGAAGATCTTCACGCCGACCGTGGCCGGAACCGTGCTGATGCTGATTCCGGTCACGCTCGCTCCGATCATCTTCAACAAGCTGAACGACGTGCCGGCAGACGCCGCGGCCTCGGCCGCGCCGGTCACGGCCGGCCTGACCCTTGGCGTGATCGCCCTGATCTCGATGCGGGCCGGCGGCGTCTGGAGACTCTGGGCCGCGGCCCTCGGAATCTTCGCAGGCAGTGCGGTCGGCGGTCTCTTCTACGGGATTTACGACACGACGCGTGTGCTGGAGGCCGACTGGATCGGGTGGCCGCAGCTTGCCTGGCCAGGTCTCGATTTCGGCTTCGGTCCCGAGTTCTGGGCGTTGCTACCCGCATTCGTGATGGTGACGCTCGTCGGCGCCCTGGACACCATCGGCGACGGCATCGCCATCCAACGGATTTCGTGGCGCAAGCCGCGCGCCGTCGACTTCCAGTCGATCCAGGGCGCGCTCGCCGCCGACAGCCTGGGCAACCTGCTGTCGGGACTGATGGGCACGGTTCCGAACACGACCTATGCCGCCAGCATCGCCGTCGCCGACCTGACCCGGGTGACGGCCCGCGTCGTGGGCGTCTGCGTCGGGGTGATCTTCTTCGTATTGGCGTTCCTGCCGAAGCTGGTAGCCGTCATCGTCGCCATTCCCGGTCCGGTGGTCGCCGCGTACTACATGGTGTTGGTGGCGTCCCTGTTCATCCTCGGCGTTCGGGTGCTGGTGCACGACGGCCTCGACCAGCGCAAGGGCTTCGCGGTCGGCCTCGCCTTCTGGCTGGGGATCGCCTTCCAGCTCGATTGGATCTTCCCCGAGTACTTCCAGGGCCAGTGGAGCGACCTGCTCGGGAACAGCATGACGGTCGGCGGCCTGTCCGTGATCGTCCTGACGCAGTTCGTGGAACTGACCGGACCGCGCCCCCGGCGCCTGAAGATGGCGCTGACTCTGGAGAACTTGCCGAAGATCGATTCGTTCCTGTCCGATTTCGCCGCCCGCGGCAAGCGCACCGCGGAAATGACCGAACGACTCCGTGCGGTCGGCGAGGAAATGCTGCTCACCCTGACTCGGCCGCCGGAGGAAGGCCCCCCGCCCGAGCGACGGCATCTTCTGCTCATCGCGCGCCACGACGGCGACGCGGTCGATCTCGAGTTCGCGGCGACAACCGAAGACGGCAATCTGGAGGATCGGTTGGCGTTGCTGAGTGAACGGATCACGGGCCCCCCGGTCGAGGAAGAGATTTCGCTGCGACTACTGCGTCACTACGCGTCGTCCGTGCGCCACCAGCAGTTTCACGACACGGACGTCATCACGGTGCGCGTCGGACCGGCGGCTTCCATGTGAGCGACCCGGCCCCATGTCAACGGCTTCCGGGATCGCTCGAGTCGCGGGCGGAGCATCCTTCGAGGCCCTCCGCGCCGAGATACCGCGGCCGGCGCCCGAGACCGAAGGCTTTCGGCTCGTCCGTGCGCGCCGTCCGCCCGCGGCGAGCAACACCACGGCTACCGACCGGGCATCGGCCCGGCGTCCCGGCGCCTTGACGGGCGCGTCGGCCAGTGTCGACAGCGAAGGCTGGCATTTCGCGCTCGAATCCGGCAGGATACTGCGTTCGATGACGACGCGAACGATCCGAATCGCACCGTGGGCCGCACTCGCGTGGCTGGCGGCGGCCGCGCCCGGCGCGGCGCAGACCAACGGGTTCACGGCTATCTTCGACGGCACGCTCGACGGGTGGACTGTCCAGAACGCCGAAGCGGGCGTCTTCACGATCGTCGACGGCGCGCTGCGAGTCGAGGGCGCCCGCGGCTGGTTGCGCTCCGACGGCCGCTACACGGACTTCGTCCTTCGCAGCGAGTTCCGTTGGCTCACCGCCGACGCCGACAGCGGAATCTACGTCCGCGCCTCGGGCGAGGAGACGTTCGCGCGCGGCTGGCCGGGCAACAGTTACCAGGTCCAGGTGCGCGACCCGGCGGGCGAGAGCCGCTTCGACCCCGTCGGAGGACTGTTCCGCCACGGAATGCCGCCGGGCGGTCACGAGCTCGACACGGAGGCGCTCGGGCGCGCGTATCGCGGAACCGGCGAATGGCACACGATCGAGATCGACGTCGTCGGGGAGGCGCTCGCCGTCCGGCTGAACGGCGTCGAAATCGCCCGGGCCGACAACATCCTGCGCTCCGACGGGCACGTCGGCATCCAGTCGGAGTTGGGGACCATGGAATACCGCTCGATCGAGATCCGGGAGAGGTGAGTCGTGAAACGAACATGCGCGGCCGCGTTCACGGCGCTGTTGGCGGCGGCCGTGGGCCACGCCCAGTCCGCTGACCCGATGCCCGAGGGCGTCTACGAGCGAATCGAAGTCCCGGGGCCGTCGCTGGCGGGCAACCTGGCCGGCGACGACTCGACGCGACCGGTGTCGGTATATCTTCCGCCCAGCTACGCGACGGACGCGGAGCGGCGTTACCCGGTCGTCTACCTGCTTCACGGATTCACCGACTCGGACGACCGCTGGTACGGCATGTTGCCGCACTTCGTCGACGTGCCGGTCATCGCCGACGCCGCCATGGGCGCCGGCGGCGCCGCGGAGATGATCCTCGTGATGCCCAACGCCTACACGGCATACAAGGGCAGCATGTATTCGAGCTCGGTGACGACCGGGGACTGGGAGTCCTACATTGCCGAGGACCTGGTCGCCCATATCGACAGCCGTTACCGGACCGTCGCCGGACGCGATGGCCGGGGACTGGCCGGACACTCCATGGGCGGCTACGGCGCCATTCGCATCGGCATGAAACGGCCGGACGTCTTCTCGGCGGTCTACGTGATGAGCCCGTGCTGCATGGGCGGCCGCCCGCAGGTCGACCGGCCGGCGTGGGCGCAGATCGCGGCGCTGTCGTCCGTCGACGAAGTCGCGGGCCTCGACTTCGGCGCCAGCGCGATGCTGGCCTCGGCCGCGGCGTGGTCGCC
>JAJEEE010000021.1 GCA_022821145.1 Acidobacteriota bacterium | reverse complement strand
CCCAGGCGGCCGTCCGCGCGCAGCGGCCGCTCGAGGTTGACCTTGCGTCCGGCCCGGGCGTGTCCGAACGTCGTCCGTTCGAGGGTTTCCCGGGACAGGTCCGCGGCGAAGCTGCCGTCGCGCACGTCGGTCGCCGTGACGCACACGCCGTCGGCCGCGATGCTGGCGCCGGCCGCCGCGCCGCCTGCGATGTCCGGCGCGGCGATCCGGAGCCGGCGAAATTCGCCGGTGTCGCGAACCTCGATGATCTCTCCGACGGCTTCAATGATTCCGGTGAACATACCCCGTGACCATCAGGTCGGGCCCGATCCTCTCCGCCTCCCAGCCATCGAGCCGGAAAGCCTCCGTGAGCGTGCGTACGCCTTCCGAACCGAAGGCCGGAACCTCCCTGCCGCCCAGGATGATCGGCGCCACGAAGGCCACTATTTTATCAACGATGCCGCGCCGGATCGCGTCGAACGCCAGGTCCGGCCCGCATTCGAGCATCAGCGACTGGACGCCCCGGCCCGCCAGGTCTGCGACGACGTCTCCCAGGTCGGCGCTTCCGGCGACGACCTCGTGCCGGGCGTCCAGCTCCGGGCCCTGCGAGCGGGTGTACACGACGACCCCGGGCTCGGAGAAGATCCGCCGGTCGTTGCCGACGCGTCCCCGGCGGTCGATGACGGCGCGGATCAGGGGGCGCCGGCGCGTCCGCCCGCTGCGGTCGGTCAACAGGGGATCGTCCTTCAGGATCGTGCCGCTGCCCGTCAACAACGCGTCGGCCGCGTGCCGGAGCTCGTGAGCCCGGACCCGAGACTCGTGCGAGGTGATCCATCGAGACTCGCCCGACGCGGTCGCGATCTTGCCGTCCAGCGTCATGCCCACCTTGAGAACGCCGAAAGGACGCCGGTTCCGGGTCGCGTGAAGGAATGCCTCGTTCACGCGCTCCGCCGCGTCCGCGCCCAGGCCGACCTCCACGCGGATCCCGGCGTCCCGCAACGCGCCGAAACCGCGGCCGTCGACGACGGGATTCGGGTCGGCGGTCGCGGCCACCACGGTCGCGATCCGCGAACCGACGATCGCCTCGACGCACGGCGGCGTGCGGCCGTGATGGGAGCAGGGCTCCATCGTGACGAAGAGCGTGCCGCCCGCGGCCCGCCGGCCGGCGGCCTCCAGCGCCTGCGTCTCCGCGTGGGTCACGCCGTCCCAGGTATAGAACCCCTCCCCCACGATCGCCCCGTCCCGGACGACGACGGCGCCCACCAGCGCGCCCGGACTGACCAGCCCGCGCCCTTTCCCGGCGAGCTCCAGGGCCCGGTTCATGCACTGCGCGTCGGTCATCGGTCGCTCAGGCCGCGAACAGGGAGTCCACGAACGCCTCGGCGGAGAACTCGACCAGGTCTTCGATCGTCTCGCCCGTTCCGACGAACCGGATCGGAATTCCCAGCTCGCGGACCACGGCCGTGACGATGCCGCCCTTCGCCGTGCCGTCGAGCTTGGTCAGCACGACGCCGGTCAGACCCGCCGTCCGGGCGAACTCCCGCGCCTGGATCAACCCGTTCTGGCCCGTGGTGGCGTCCAGGACCAGCAGCACCTCGTGCGGCGCCCCGTCCACCTGACGGCCGGCGATCCGGGTCATCTTCTCGAGCTCCGCCATCAGGTTGTGCTTGGTGTGCAGGCGTCCCGCCGTGTCGACGATCACGTAGTCGACGCCCCGGGCGGCGGCCGACCGCAGGGTGTCGAACACCACCGCGGACGGATCGGCCCCGGGGCGCTGCTTCACCACGGGAACACCCGTTCGGTCCGCCCAGATCTCAAGTTGCTCGATCGCGGCGGCCCGGAACGTATCGGCGGCGCCGAGCATCACGGTATGGCCGCTTCGCCGGAAGCGATGGGCGAGTTTGCCGATCGTCGTCGTCTTTCCGACCCCGTTGACGCCCACGACGAAAACGACGAACGGTTCGCCGGGCTCGGCGCCGGCCAGGGGCGGGGCCTCGACGTCGAGCGCCTTCCGCAGCTCCGCGCGGAGCGCCTGCCGCAGCCGGGCCGGATCCTTGAGTCCGTCACGCGCAACGCGCTCGCGAATCGCGTCCAGAATCTCGTGCGTGGTCCGAACGCCGATGTCGGCGCCGATCATGACCGCTTCCAGGTCGTCCAGGAGATCGGAATCGATCTCCGGCCGGTTGGCGACGACGTCCCGGAGACGCGCGGCGAGGTCGTCGCGCGTCCTCGACACGGCGTTCCGGACCTTGTCGCGGATCGTCGGGTCCCGGGGGCCGGGCGTCCCGAACAGGGTGATGAGTTCCATGCGGCGCGTTCACTCCTCTCTGGGTTCGCGTTCCATCAACTCGTCGATCGCGCGGCCGAGGTCCTTGCCTTCGTGAAGCACGGCGTAGATCTGTTCGGCGATCGGCATCTCGACATCCAGCCGGCGGGCCAGCGCGTGCGTGGACTCGCTCGTCAGGATCCCTTCGGCGACCATCTTCATGCTGGATATGATCTCCGCTTTCGTCTTGCCTTGTCCGAGGGCGACACCGACCTGTCGGTTCCGGCTGAGTTGTCCCGTGCAGGTCAGGACCAGGTCGCCGAGCCCGGCCAGTCCGGCCAGCGTGTCCCGCCGGCCGCCGCACGCCTCGGCCATCCGCATGATCTCGACCAGACCCCGGGTGATCAGGGCGGCGGTCGCGTTGTGTCCGAGGTCGAGCCCCGAGACCACGCCGGCCGCGATCGCGATGACGTTCTTGACCGAGGCGCCGATCTCGACGCCGACGATGTCCGCGTTCGTGTACAGGCGGAAGCGAGGCGTGGACAACTGCCGTTGAAGCTGGCGGCGCAGGTCCGCATCGGAGCTGGCCACGACCAGCGCCGTGGGCTTGCCCCGGGCGACCTCCGGCGCGAACGTCGGGCCCGAGATCGCCGCGATCCTGGGCGTGAACGCGTCGCCGACGACGTCGGCGATGACTTCGGACATGCGCATCAGCGATCCGGTCTCGATGCCCTTCGTCGCGGTCACCAGCTTCATGGAGGGCCGGACGTGCGGCCGCATCCGTCGCCATACGCCGCGGAACACGTGGGACGGCACGGCCGTGATCACGATGTCGGCGCCGTCGAGGACCTCGTCGAACGCCGTGCCGACGCGGATGCCCGGCGGCACGTCGACGCCGTCGAGATAGACGGGGTTGCGTCTCCGCTCGCGGATGGTCCGCGCCAGGTCGGGTTCGAAGACCCACAGCCGCACGTCGGTGTGCACGCGCGCCATGGTGGCGGCCAGGGCCGTGCCCCAGCCTCCCGCTCCGATGACGGCGATTGACGGGTTCATGCTTTGCCTGCGCCTCCGTCCAGCGCGAACGCGCGGATCTTCGCGTAGACGGCGCCCGGCGCCTCGAGCCGGCTC
The DNA here is from genome assembly GCA_022821145.1 of Acidobacteriota bacterium. Taxonomy (GTDB): domain Bacteria; phylum Acidobacteriota; class Terriglobia; order 20CM-2-55-15; family 20CM-2-55-15; genus JAJEDW01. The sequence goes on along the minus strand of JAJEEE010000021.1, from coordinate 28,035 downwards.
TCGTACAGGGCGAAGCGTTGGGTTCGGAAACGGCCGAACTCGTGCTCGCGCCAGGGTTCCGCCTCCTGGACGAACGCGAGGTCGATCGGGCGCCGCCCCCGGTTGCGCGCCAGGGTCAGGTGGGGGCTGAACGCGCGGGGCTCGGCCCGGAAACCGAGCCGCGTCATCCGCCGATCGACGGCCTCGGCGAGCTCCGCCAGCCCGTCGGAGACGATTCCCGCCCAGAATACACGAGGCGATCGCAGGTTCGGGAAGAAGCCGACGCCCGCGACCGTGACCTCGAACGGCGGGATCGCGACCGACGCCAGGTCCTGCTCGATCGCGCCGACGCGCGCCGGCGGCGCGTGGCCGAGAAACTTCACGGTCACGTGCAGCGATTCGTCCCGGACCCAACGCACGCTCGCGTCGTGTCGCGAGAGCCGTTGGCGCATGTCGCGGACCGATGCCCTCACCGAGGGAGGCAGGCCGGCCGCGACGAACAAGCGCACGCGTCCGTCAGAACGTGGCGAGAAGCCGCCGCACCATGTCCAGGGCCGCCTGCGAGGATTGCCAACGGACGCGCTCCCGGGACCCGGGGAACAGGAATTCTCGGTGCTCGGTCGAATCCGGACCCGCGACCGCGATATGGACCGTGCCGACGGGTTTGTCCTCCGAGCCGCCGTCCGGCCCGGCCACGCCGGTGACTCCGACGCCGATGGTCGTTCCCTCCCTGCGACGCACGCTTTCGGCCAGGTTGACGGCCACTTCCCGGCTGACGGCGCCTCCCATCTGCACGAGGAGCGGCGGTATCCCGACCAGGTCCACTTTCGACGCGTTGCTGTAGGTCACCAGGCCCGTCGTGAAATACCTCGAGCTGCCCGGCACGCGGGTGAGGCGTTCGGCGACGAGGCCTCCGGTGCATGACTCCGCGACGCTGATCGTCGCCCTCTTCATGATGAGGTACAGGCCGACCACCTCTTCCATTTCCCGAAGATCGGTCGCGAAGACGTGCTCCCCCAGCTCGTCCTCGATCCGTGCGCCCAGCTCCGACAGCAACGCCTCGGCCTCGGCCTCGGTCTTTCCGTGGGCGGCCAGGTGCACGTCGACCTGGCCGGGCCTTGCCAGCAGCGTCGTTTCCGGGTTCGTGTACTGCGAATAGATCGGCGCGATGTGCTGGTCGACGGTGGACTCCGGCAATCCCGTCGTGCGGTAGACACGCCGGACAAGGACGGCGGGGCCCGACTTGCGGATCAGCCGGGGCCGGCACTCGCGCTCGAAGATCGACTTCAACTCCGCCGGCGGACCGGGCAGCAGTATGACCGTGTTCGACTCGTCCTCGATCCACAGGCCGGGCGCCGTTCCGGCCGGGTTGCTCAGTGGATCGGCGCCCGTCGGCACCAGGGCCTGACGGGCGTTGTTGACCGGCATGTCGATGCCCCGGGACGCGAAGCGCCGCTTCAGCCCGTTCAGTATGTCGTCGTCGAGAACCAGAGGACGCCGGGTCACGGTCGACACGACTTTCCGTGTGATGTCGTCCTCGGTGGGGCCCAACCCGCCGGTCGTGATCACGACGGGCGTGCGATCCATCGCGCCGCGAACGGCGTGCTCGAGGTATTCCTCCGTATCGCCGGCCACCGTCTTCATTACGACCCGGATGCCGATCGCGTTCAGCTCTTCGGTCAGATAGTGAGAGTTCGTGTCCCGGGACCGGGGGGTCAGCAGTTCGGATCCGACCGCGATGATCTCGGCCGTCAGCATGAACCGGAAACCGCGGTCACGGCAGGGGCTTTCCCATCGTTCCCGCCGCCAGGCGGTACACGGACGAGGCGTCGGCGACGACCAGGTTCTCGGCGTAGTCGAATACGAGGCCGACCAAACCGAGACCGGCCACGAAGAGCTCGGGCTCGGACCGGTCCCGGAGAAACCGGAATATGCCCCGCCGGCCGCGGTAGGAAGCCACCACGTACAGGTTCCCGCCGATGTCGAACGCGATGCCCTGCGGCCGGCCGAGCCCGGTGAAGAACTTTTCGACCTCGCCCGTCGGAGACACGCGGTGAATGGAGTCGAAGCTCGACGTCGTCGGCGCGGTGACGTAGAGGTAGTCATCCAGGCCGTAGGCCATGTGGTAGGCGGCGATGCTGGGCTCGAGCGTCGCGAAGACGAAGATTTCCTTCTCCGGGTCGATCTTGAAGATGCTGCCGCTCCGATCGCCGACGTAGAGGTTGTGCCGCCGGTCGAAGGCCAGCCCCGTGGCGATGCCCATGCCCTCGACGTGGAGCGCGGTGGTCCCATCCGCGTCGACCGTGTAGATGCTGCCTTCCTGCCGGCTCGATACGTAGAGGCGGCCGTCCAGCCCGAAAGCCAGCCCCGTGGCGTTCATGATCTGATCGGCGTGCGAGGTGACGGCTCCGTCCGGCGTGATCTTGTAGATGGACACGGGCGTCTTCTGGCCCCGGCGGCCGCTGTAGGTCGCGTAGATGTTGCCGTCGCTGTCGATGGCGGGGTTCGCGACCGGGTGCAGGTTGGTGGCCAGACGCTTCCCGATCTCGTAGGGCACCGGGGCGCTGGAGGCGCCGTTTCCGGAAACCCGGAGTTCGGAAGCGCCGGTTTCGGCCGAGGCCGCCGGCACTCGCGCCACGATCACCTCGTCGGAGGCGATCGTGGTCTGCCCGGTGTGTTCCCCGAAATGGACTTCCGGCCGGTGGGTTCCCTGAAGGTCGATGCCGTCGCACTCGACGCGCACCTCGCCGCCTGGAAGGGCCGCCCGGGGAAGCACCTGCTTGATCGTGATGCCGCTCATCAACTCATGCCCCCGACGACCGCAGGACGTCGGCTATAGCAACCGCCAGGGGCTCCAGGATCCACAGCGTCAGACCGGCGGCGACCCCGGCGCCGAGGTCGTCGGCCATGACCCCGACGCCGCCGGGGAGCCGTTCCAGGCGGCGGATCGGGAAAGGCTTCAGGATATCGAAAAAACGAAAAAGCAGAAAGCCGAGAAACGCCGCGGCGGCCAGTCCCGGAAGGTCCTCCGGGCCGACGGCGGCGAGCGTGAGCATCTGCCCCGCCACCTCGTCGATGACGATCCGGGGCGAGTCGCCGCCCAGGATGGACGCCGCGCGATGGGCGGACCAGAAACCGGCGGTCACGACCGCTCCGAGCACGATCACGTAGGCCGTCCCGGATCCGGAGGCGAGGATGGCGCCGCCGATGCCCGCGCCCAGTACGGACCCCATAGTCCCGGGGGCCTTCGGAAAGGACCCGGCGCCTCCGGCCGTGGCCACGCCGACGGCCAGGCGGTCGGTCCGGCGGCGCGCGCCCGGCCGTGTCCCGGATGGGCCCTCAGGCCTCGTCATGCGCGTCGTCGGTACCGGCGAGGTGCTCGGGCCCGACCGGCTCGCCGGGAATCCCGTAGGCGCCCGAGGCCCACTTGCCCAGGTCGATCAGGCGGCAACGCTCCGAACAGAACGGGCGGAACGGGTTGTCCCGGAACGCCGCCCGCTTCCGGCAGGTCGGACAGGTCATGGTCGCCGGCTCGCGGTTCACAACGGCCTCACGATGCGGCCGACGAGGTCGTAGTCGAGGCGCGACTCGGCCTCGACCATGTAGAACCGGCCCGCCGCCGCCGGCTCCCCGCCCGCGTCGTTGATGACGACGCGTCCGTCGATCTCGGGGGCCTGTGTCTCGAGCCGGCCCTCGAGCAGCCAGTCCGATTCCCGGGACACGCCGTCGAGGAGAACCGGCATGGTCCGGCCGACGCGGGCGTCGAGCTTCTCCCCGACGATCCCGGCCTGCAGGTTCATGACGCGTTCGCGGCGGGCCTCGGCCACCTCGCGCGGCACTTTCGGCTCCAGGTCGAACGCCGCGGTCCCTTCCTCGTCGGAGTAGAGGAAGACGCCGAGGTTGTCGAAGCGGGCGCGTTCGACGAAGCGCTCCAGATCGTCGAAGTCCGCGTCGGTTTCGCCGGGAAAGCCGACGATGAACGACGTGCGCAGGCCGGCGTCGGGAACCCGCCGGCGGATCCCTTCGATCTGGCGTTCGAACGCCGCGCCGCCGCCGCCGCGCCGCATCCGCTCCAGCACGCGCGGGCTCGCGTGCTGATAGGGGACGTCGAAGTAGCTGCACAGGCGGGGTTCGCCGGCGATCCGGTCCACCAGCGCGTCCGACAGAAGGTTCGGATAGCAGTAGAGCAGGCGGATCCAGTCCAGCCCGTCGATTTCGAGCAGGCCGTCGAGCAGCCGTTCGAGCCCGCCCCGGCCCAGGCCGATGTCCCCCCCGTAGGCCAGCGTGTCCTGAGAGACGATGACGAGCTCCCGTGCGCCGTCCGCCGCAAGCCGTCCGGCTTCGTCGACCAGGTCGCCGAGCGGACGGCTGCGAAACCGGCCGCGGAAACCCGGGATGGCGCAGAAGGCGCACGCGTGGTCGCAGCCCTCGGAGATCTTCAGGTACGCCATGTGGGGCGGGGTGGTCCGGAGGCGCGGGATCGTGGGGACCTCGCGCGACGTGTAGAGCGAGTCGATGCGGACGTCCGGCGCCGTTTCGGACGGGTCGAGGCGAGCGGCCTCCAGGACGCGCCCCAGCTCGTCCGGACCGAAGACGACGTCGATCTCGGGAATCTCCCGGCGAATCTCGCCGCGGTAGCGTTCGGCCAGGCAGCCGGCGACGACGAGTTTCCGGCACTGTCCGGTTTCCTTGAGACGGGCCATCTCCAGGATCGTGTCGATGGACTCGGACTTGGCGCTGTCGATGAAGCCGCAGGTGTTGACGACGATGACGTCGGCCGTTTCCTTGTCGCGAGTGATCTCATACCCGCGGCTGGCGAGCGTGCCCAGCATGACCTCGCTGTCGACGAGGTTCTTCGGGCAGCCGAGGCTGACGAACCCCACGCGGGTGGACTTGTTGGCGGGTTCCTTGGACATGTATGGCAGGCGCGGGCGGCGGCCGCCCGCCTCTATGCTACCACGCCGGCGGCGCGCGCCGCCGATGCTATAGTCGGAGTTCGGAGGTCGGGAAGTGCGGCGTGAGCTCGATCAGGCCCGGAAGGTCGTCGTCAAGCTGGGCACCTATATTCTGACGCTGGACGACGGCGCGATGGCCACCGATCGGCTGCGGTCGCTCGTCGGCCAGTGCGCGCGGCTGATCGAGGCGGGGAAGAGCATCATCCTGGTCTCCTCGGGCGCGGTCGGGCTGGGGCGCAGCGTTCTCGGAATTCCCGACGCCCGCACGACGACGGACAAGCAGGCCTGCGCCGCCGTGGGGCAGAGTCTGCTGATGCACGAGTACCGGCGGCTGTTCGCCCGCCACGATCTCGTCACGGCGCAACTCCTGGTGACGGCCGAGGACTTCTCCGACCGCCGCCGCTACCTGACGCTGCGCGAAACCTTCGAGAAGCTGCTGTCCTTCGGCGCGGTTCCCATCGTCAACGAGAACGACAGCGTATCGGCGGCCGAGCTCGAGGAGGACGCGCGGACGCGCAGCTTCGGCGACAACGACCTGCTGTCGGCCATCGTGGCGGCCAAGCTCGGCGCCGACCTGCTGTTGATCCTGACCAACGTGGATGGCGTCTACGACAGCAATCCGAACGACAACGCCGGGGCCCGCAGGATCGAACGGCTCGACGACTTCGAGACGGTCCGCAAGCTCGGCCTGGACGGCGCATCGGCCGGCGGCCGCGGCGGCATCGCCTCCAAGATCGAGGCGGCGCGCCTGGCCTCGTTCGGAGGCGTCCGCACGATCATCGCCTCGGGACTGGGCCCGAACGCGGTCACGGATTGCGAGGGGACGCTGATCGAGTCCCGGCTCAAGCTCAGCGGCCGGAAGCGATGGATCGGGCTCTCGTCGGGATACGGCGGGGTGGTGCGCGTGAACGCGGGCGCCGCCGAGGCCCTCGTACGCAAGAACGCCAGCCTGCTGCCGAGCGGCGTCGTCGGCGTCGACGGGGAATTCCGCGCGAACGAGGTGATCAGCGTCGAAACCGCCGACGGCCGGGAAATCGCCCGCGGCATCGCGTACTTCTCCTCCGACGACGTCCGGAGGATCCAGGGGTGCCACAGCCGCGCGATCGCCGAGAGGCTCGGCGACACGGCCCGCCAGGAAGTCATCCACCGGGACCATCTGGTAGTATTCGTCGAGGCCTCCCCATGACACACGCCGTGCGGAACGACGCGGACTCCGGTACGCGGGAGGCTCTCGCGCAGACCAAGGAGGCCTCCTACGCGTTCCGGGCGCTGGAGGCGAGCGTTCGCAACCGGGCCCTGGAGGCGCTGGCCCGGCGGATCGAGGCGGACCGCGACGACTGGCTCGCGGCGAACCGCCGGGACCGGGATGCGGCCGAGGGCCGGTTGAGGCCGAGCCTGCTGGCGCGGCTGAAGCTCGACGAGTCCAAGATCCGGCACATCGTCCAGGGCGTCCGCGACATCGCCGCGTTGCCCGATCCCATCGGCCGCGTGCTGGAGCGGACGCGGCTGGACGACGGGTTGATCCTGGAGAAGGTGACCGTGCCTCTGGGCGTCATCGCGATGGTGTTCGAGTCGCGCCCCGACGTGCTGCCCCAGATCCTGTCGCTGGCGTTGAAGAGCGGCAACGCCGTCGTTCTGAAGGGCGGACGCGAGACGCTCGCCTCCAATCACGCCTTCATGCGGATCGTCGAGAAGGTCGAGGACGAAGTCGGCGAGCTGCCCGCCGGTTGGGCGCGCCTGATCGATACGCGCGAGGACTTCCACGAGCTGCTGCGCTATCCGGAATACATCGACCTGGTCATCCCGCGCGGTTCGAACGCACTGGTCCGCGAGATCTCGGAATCGACGCAGATACCGGTGCTCGGCCACACCGAGGGCGTGTGCCACGTCTACATTGACGGGGCGGCCGACGTCGGACGCGCCATCGACGTCGCCGTGGACGCCAAGGTCCAGTACCCGGCGGTCTGCAACGCGGCCGAGACCCTGCTCGTCGACGACGCGATCGCCGCCCGGTTCCTGCCGGAGTTCGAGACTGCGGCGCGCGCGCGCGGCATCGAGATCCGGGGTTGCCCGCGGACGCAGGCGATCCTGCCCGGCGCCGATCCGGCAAGCGAGGAGGACTGGCGGGCCGAATACCTGGACCTGCGGTTGTCGGTGCGCGTCGTCGACGGCGTGGACGCCGCCATCGATCACGTCAACCGCTACGGATCGCACCACACCGACACCATCGTCACCGAGGACGCCGGCGCCCGCGAGTCCTTCGTCTCCCGGGTCGATTCGGCCACGGTGATCGCGAACGCGTCCACGCGTTTTTCCGACGGGTTCCGCTTCGGGTTGGGCGCCGAGGTCGGGATCAGCACGCTCCGGACCCACGCCCGCGGCCCGGTCGGGCTGGAAGGCCTGACCATCTACAAGTACGTGCTTCGCGGCGCGGGGCAGGTGGTGGCCGACTACGTGGGCGAGAACGCCCGCCCCTTCGTTCACGAAAAGCTTTAGGCGCGGGCGCGCGGAATTCCGTTTCCGCCATTCGGGAACCATTGCGCCCGAGACGGCGTCCATAAGTCAGGAGCGCGGGAGTGTTGACGTTCTCGCGGGAGGCCGCCGGAAGCGCCAGAATGGTCGCATCGTCATGAACCGGGGTACAGGAAGCATGCGCGCCACGAGATCGTTTTCGGTCGTTGCGGCGGCGTTCCTCGCCGCTGCGGTTCCGGCGCCGTCACAGGTGGCGTGCGAGGACTGGAACACGCGCGCGTTCTTCGAGTCGGCGGCGGCCCTCGACGTGGCGCGCTGCGTCGCGGCCGGCGCGGATGCCGGAGCGCGTGACCGGAACGAGAAGACCCCCATGCATTGGGCCGCGCAATACGGGACAGCGGAATCCGTGGCGGCGTTGCTGGCAGCGGGCGCGGATCCTGACGCGGTCGATCGGTACCGACACACCGCGTTGCACTATGCGGCGTGGTACGGAACCTCGGGCATCGTAGAGGCGTTGCTGGCGGCGGGAGCGAGTCCCGAAGCGCGAACGACGTTTCTTCATACGCCTTTGCACCATGCTCGAGCCGGCGCCGTGAACGTGTTGCTTGCCGCCGGCGCCGATCCCGCGGTGCGAGCGGCCGACGGCGGAACGCCGCTGCACGATGTGACGTCCGCGCAGGGCGTGACGGCTCTGCTGGAGGCCGGTGCGGACATCGACGCCCGCGACGATAGCGCCTCGACCCCGCTTCACGGTCGTCGCGATGCCGGCGCCGTGGCGGCGTTGCTTGCGGCGGGCGCGGAACTCGACGCGCGGGACGAGCGAGGCCGGACGCCGCTGCATCGCGCGGCGGGGGACGAGCGATGGGAGGCGAGGCCCCGAGCCGCGGGCATCGACGTCGTGACGGCGCTGATCGACGCTGGGGCCGACTTGGAGGCGCGGAGCGATGGCGTCGGTTGGACCCCTCTGCATAACGCGTCGAGATTCGGGACCGTCGAGACCGTGACGGCTCTGCTGGAGGCCGGTGCGGAATGGCGGGCCGTTACGGCGCAAGGTGAGTCCACGCTGCACTTGGCCGCGTGGAACGATGTCGAGGGCGTCGTAACGGCGCTGTTGGAACTCGGGGCCGACCCGGCGGCGCGGGACCTGGAAGGCCGGACGCCGCTGCATGGCGCGAGATACGCCCATGCGGTCAGGGCGTTGCTGGAAGCGGGCGCGGACCTGCATGCCCGCGATGTGGAAGGCCGGACGCCGCTGCATGAGATGCCGGCCCTACCGGTCGTGACGGCGCTGCTGGATGCGGGCGCCGACCCGGCGGCGCGCGACCTGTCAGGCCGGACGCCGCTGCACGAGGCGAGGGATGGCGCGGCCTTAACGGTTCTGCTGGATGCGGGTGCCGACCCGATGGCGCGGGACGACACGGGCGATACGCTGCTGCACTTGGCCGCGCGGTTCGGGACCGTCGACGTCTTGGCGGCGTTGCTCGATGCGAACGCCGACCCGAACGTTCGCGACGACAACGGAGTCACGCCCCTCCATCACGCGCGGGACGGTCCGGTCGTGACGGCGCTGTTGGCGGCGGGGGCCGATCCCAATGCGCGCGACGACTACGGCAGTAGCCCGCTGCACCGGCGGGCATCGTCTGATTTGCCGCTTGTCGAAGTCGTGATGGCGCTGTTGGCCGCCGGCGCGGATCCGGACGCACGGGATGACGGTGGCGAGAGCCCGCTTCACGTTGCGCGAAACGCCGAGATCGCGGCCGCGCTGTTGGCGGCGGGCGCGGATGTGACGGGGCGGGATGAGGAAGGCCGTACGCCGTTGTTCCAGCCGGCATCGCTGGACCGGCCGCTTGTCGACGTCGTGAGCGTGCTGCTGGCCGCCGGCGCCGACGCGAGAGCGCGCGACGAGCGCGGGCGAACCCCGCTTCATGGAACGGTGGACGCCGGGATCGCGAGGACCCTGTTAGCCGCCGGCGCCGATGTGATGGCGCGGGACTCGGTGGGTTATACGCCGCTCCACAACGCGACCGAACGGCGTTTGTACCGAGGTGGGATACCCCCGGTACCCCCGTACTCGCCGCGCGATCTCGTTGCCGTGCTGCTGGAGTACGGCGCCGACCCGAACGCGCGGGACGAGGAAGACCGTACGCCTCGTGATATCGCGCTGGACAACCCGATCTTCAGCGACGAGGACAGGCGGCTCCTGGACGAATCGAGCCGGTGACTCCACGCCTGCGACGGTATCAGTCGGTCTGTTGGCGTTCGCGCAGCCGCCGAACGACGTCCGAGGCGGACTGTACCCGACCGGCCTCGATTTGGCGGCCGCCGAGCGCGATCAGCTTGAGCAGAGCCACGGTCTCTTGGGTCTGCTCATAGCCGTCGATGTCCTCAACGACAGCCTTGGCCTCGCCGTTCCGGGTGATGATCAGGGGGCCGGGCCGGTCCCCGAGCGTGCGGATGATCTCATCGGCGTGGGACTTCAAGTAACGGATCGGTCGGATGCGGTCGGACAGAGCCATCGCTCACCTCGTGCCAGGACCAGATATAGTCCATGACGGGGTCCGGAGGCAACGCCGCCCGGCACGTGCATGCGGCGCGCGGCACATCGTGGGTGCATGTGGTAAGCTGCCCGCCGTCCCGAAGAGTCCGCGGCGAAAGGGGTCCCCATGAACGGCGCACCGATGCGGCCGAAGAGCTTCTATTGGATCGGCGCGATCGCGCTGCTGTGGAACATGTTCGGCGTACTGGCGTTTCTGGGCCAGGCGATGCTCGGCCCCGAAGTGCTGGCCGAGATGCCCGAGGCGGAACGCGCGCTCTACCAGAACTTTCCCGCCTGGGCGATGGCGGCCTATGCGGTCGCCGTCTTCGCCGGCGCCCTCGGCTGCCTCCTGCTGCTGCTCGGGAAAGCGTTGGCGCGGCCGCTGCTGATCCTGTCGCTGGCGGGCGTCCTGGTACAGAACTATCACTCGTACTTCGTCGCCGACACGATCGCGGTCATGGGCGCGGGCGTGGTCGCATTCTCCGCCGTCGTCGTCCTGATCGGCGTCTTCCTGATCCTGTTCGCGAACAGCGCCCGGCGCCACGGCTGGATCCGCTGACCCGGCGGCGGGTCCCGTATCGGCCGCTCCGTGGAACAAACCGGAGGGCCGCGGCGTCTTCAGTCCATGGGCCGTTCGAGGCAAGTCATGGCGGGGAGTCCAGCAGTCTTCGTTGCGGCGGCGCTCGCCATGGCCGTGACGGCTCCGTCGCTTGCACAAGCCCCTTGCGCCGGCTGGAATACATTGGCGTTCTCCCGGAGCGCCCGCGTGACCGACGTGGCGCGCTGCCTCGAGTCGGGCGTCGATCCGAACGCACGGGATGACGAGGGCCGGACGCCGCTCCATTTCACCGCCGGGTACGGGACCGTCGAAACCGTGACGGTCCTGCTGCAGGCGGGCGCCGACCCGAACGCGCGGGACCGAAGCGGCGCGACGCCGCTCGTTCTGGCGAGAGCCGCCCCTGCCGTGAGGGCGCTGATCGCCGCCGGAGCCGACCTGGAGGCGCGAGACGTCGACGGCCAGACGCCGTTGCACCGCGTGGCATGGTCCTCCGGCTCCCGAGTCGGGCACCTGACGGCGCTGGTCGAGGCGGGCGCGGACGTCGATGCGCGGGACGGCGAGGGGAAGACGCCCCTGCATCGAGCCCGGACCGCGGAGGCCATGACGGCGTTGTTGGATGGGGGCGCCCATGCGGATGCGCGCGACCGACAGGGCGCCGCGCCGTTGCATGTCGCGATGACCGTCGAAACGGTGACGGTCTTGCTGGAAGCCGGCGCCGACCCGGACGCGCGTGACGAGGAGGGGCGGTCGCCGCTGCATCGAGCCCGGACCGCCGGGGCGGTGGACGCGCTTCTGGAGTCCGGCGCCGACCTGGGGGCGCGGGACCGATCCGGCGCCACGCCCCTTCATTTGGCGACGACCGACGAAGCCGTCACGGCGTTGCTCGAAGCGGGCGCCGACCCGAACGCACGGGACGCGGCCGGCCGGACGCCATTGCATGGCGCGGTGTCCACGCCCGTCGAATCGCCGCGCTTCACGGACGTGGACGCGCGCATTCGAATCGTGATCGCGCTGCTGGACGCCGGCGCCGATCCGGACGCGCGCGACGAGGCCGGCCGGAGGGCTCGAGACTACGCGCGAGACAACCCGTCGCTGCCGGGCGAAGATGCGTGGCGGTACCTGACCCGGGGACGCTTGTGATTCGGCGTCCCGGTCCGACCCGCTCGCCGCCGTCGAGGCCTGTCGGTCCCGAAATCACCCGGGGCCGGTGCGGCGAGCCTATTTCCTGACGAAGCCGACGTAGATGTAGAGGGCGGCCAGGACGGCGGTGCCCACCAGCCCGATCGTGCCGTAGGCCGGTCGGACCTGCAGTCCCAGGAACAGCGAGAACGAGAACACCAGGTAGAGACCGATGATGGCGGCGGCGTGAGCGAGGATCTTCAACACGGCGTTGCGCCCCTCAGTCGCGAACGCGCTTGATCAACGCCGCCGCCTTGCGGAACCAGGGGCGCTCGCGCCGGCGCAGATACGTCGGCATCGTCGGTTTCTTCGCGAGGATCTTCTCCGCCCATCGGCGCGCTTCCGGGGCGCGCCCCTCTTCGGCGAGGAACGTCGCGTAGTTGAGATAGGTTTCCGACAGCGTCGAGACCTCGGTGGCCTGCTCGAAGAGCCGGGCGGCCTCTTCCGTCCGGCCGGTTCGGGCGCAGGCATGCGCGAGCAGGCCGAGCGCCCGGTGACGGTCATAACCGGCGTCTTCTTCCGTGACGTGCTCCAGGTCCGCGGCGGCCGCGGCGAAATCGCCCAACTCGACGGCGGCGACGCCGCGCCGGTAGTACGCGTCGGCCGAATGTCCGCGGAGCGCGATGGCCTTGTCGTAGCCGGCGCGCGCGCGCGCGAAGTCGCGCTCGTCCAGGTACAGGTCCGCCAGCTCCTCGTAGTTGCCGACGGACGGATTGTCCAGGATGGCCGCTTCCAGCAGCCGGATGCGCTTGCGCCGGGGGAACGTCTCGAACGATTCCCGGAGCAGCCCCATGTCGGGGATGACCTCGACGATCACATAGACCAGCGCGCCCAGCGGTCCGAGGAAGATGATCACGAAGAGCCAGAAGGGGGCGGGGCGGCGCCGGAAGAAATGGATGAGCGCGGCGACCTGCAGGATCAGGCCCCAGGGATAACCCAGAAAGAACAGAAAGCCCATGTCCGGATACGGCGCACTATATCACGGGAGATCCGGCGGTCCGGATCGGCGCGGCACCAGCACCGCGGCGCCTTGGAGCCGGCCGCGGCGGAGGCTTTCCAGCGCCGTGTCGGCCTCGGCAAGATCGAAGCATTCGATCGACGTGCGGATGTCGATCCGTGCCGCCGCGTCCATGAACGCCTCGGCGTCGGACCGCGTCAGGTTGGCGACGGACGCGATCCGGCGCTCTCCCCACAACAGGCGGTAGGGGAACGTCGGGATGTCGGACATGTGAATCCCGCCGCACACGACGATGCCGCCCTTGTCCAGGGCCGCCAGCGCGGCGGGCGCCAGGGCGCCGACCGGGGCGAAGACGATGGCGGCGTCCAGCGGCTCGGGTCCCGGCCGGTCGGAGCCGCCGGCCCACGCGCACCCGAGGGAGCGCGCGAACGCCTGGCCGGCCGCGTCGCCGGGCCGCGTGAACGCGTGCACCCGCCGGCCCTCGGCGACGGCCACCTGCGCCACGATATGCGCGGCCGCGCCGAACCCGTAGATTCCCAGGCGCTCGGCGTCGCCCGCCATCACCAGCGACCGGTAGCCGATCAGTCCCGCGCACAGCAGCGGCGCGGCTTCGGCGTCGCCGTACCGGTCCGGGATCCGGACGGCGAACCGTTCGTCGACGAGCATGTAGCCGGCGTAGCCGCCGTCGGCGGTGTAACCGGTGAAGACGGCGTCGTCGCAGAGGTTCTCCCTGCCGGCGGCGCAGAAGCGGCACTGGCCGCACGTGCGGCCGAGCCACGCCGCGCCGACGCGATCCCCGGCCGGGAACCGGCCTTCCGTGCCGGGGCCGGCCGACTGCACGCGCCCGACGACCTCGTGGCCGGGCACCAGGGGGAGCGCCGGGTGTTCCAGGTCGCCGTCGACGATGTGGAGGTCGGTCCGGCAGACCGCGCACGCGGCCACCTTGACCAGGAGCTGCCGCGGTCCGGGAACCGGGATCGGGCGCGTCTCGACGGCCAGGGGCCGGCCGGGGCCGTGGAAGACCAACGCCTGCATGGACTCGCTGCCCAACGTCCGGACCGGGTTACACTCGGGCGTTCCGCAGCCGGGCCGCGTTGGCGATCACCGAGACCGAGCTGAAGCTCATGGCGGCGGCCGCGATCATCGGGCTGAGGAGTATCCCGAAGAACGGGTACAGGACGCCGGCCGCGACCGGAACGCCCAGCGAGTTGTAGACGAAGGCGAAGAACAGGTTCTGGCGGACGTTGCGCATCGTCGCGCGGCTCAGGCGCCGGGCCCGCAGGATCCCCTCGAGGTCGCCCTTCACCAGCGTCACGCCGGCGCTCTCGATGGCGATGTCGGCGCCGTCGCCCATCGCGATCCCCACGCGCGCCTCGGCCAGCGCGGGCGCGTCGTTGATGCCGTCGCCGGCCATGGCGACGACACGGCCTTCATCCTGGAGGCGCCGGACGGCGGCCGCCTTGTCCTCGGGCAGGGCCTCGGCCACCACCTCGTCGATCCCCAGCCGGCGCGCGACGGCTTCGGCGGTCTTCCTTCCGTCGCCGGTCAGCATGACGATGCGCAGGCCTTCGTTCCGGAGCGCCGCGACGGCCGCGGGCGTCGACGGCTTGATCGGATCGGCGACGCCCAGGAACCCCGCCAACCGTCCGTCCACCGCCGCGAACATCACCGTCTGGCCGTCGTCGCGGGACGCGTCCGCGGACTCCGCCAACGCCCGGACGTCGATGCCGCGCTCGTCCATCAGCCCCCGGTTGCCGACGGCGACCTCCCGCCCTCCGACGCGTCCGGCGACACCCCTGCCCGTCAGCGACTCGAAGTCCCGAACGTCCGGCTCCGGCCGGAGGCCGCGCGACCGGGCGCCTTCGACGATCGACGCGGCCACGGGGTGCTCGCTGGCGGCCTCCAGGCTCGCCGCCAGGCCGAGCAAGGCGTCGGCTTCGATGCCGTCCGCCGGCGCCACCGTGACCAGCTCGGGCCGGCCGGCGGTGAGCGTGCCGGTCTTGTCGACGATCAGCGTATCGACGGCGCGCGTCACCTCGACGGCCTCGGCGTCGCGGAAGAGCACGCCCGTCGACGCGCCCCGTCCCATGGCCACCATGATCGACATCGGCGTCGCCAGGCCGAGCGCGCACGGACAGGCGATGATCAGGACGGCGACGGCGTTGAGCAGGCCCAGCGCCATCCTCGGTTCGGGCCCCAGCCACCCCCATACGGCCCAGGTCGCCGCCGCGGCGGCGATCACGGCCGGCGCGAAGTAGGCGGCGACCGTGTCGGCCAGCCTCTGGATGGGCGCGCGGCTCCGCTGCGCCTCGGCCGTCATGGCGACGATTCGGGAGAGCAGCGTGTCGGCGCCCACCTTCTCGGCGCGCATGACAAGCCCGCCGGCGCCGTTCACGGTCGCACCGACCAGGCTGTCGCCGGCCGTTTTCTCGACGGGGATCGGTTCGCCGGTCACCATGGACTCGTCGATGCGGCTTCCGCCCTCGAGAACGATTCCGTCGACGGGCACCTTCTCGCCCGGCCGGATGCGCAGGCGGTCGCCCACGCGCACATCGTCGAGCGCGACGTCGCGTTCCGAACCGTCAGCCTCGATCCTCCGGGCCGTAGAGGG
This sequence comes from Acidobacteriota bacterium, assembly GCA_022821145.1. Taxonomy (GTDB): domain Bacteria; phylum Acidobacteriota; class Terriglobia; order 20CM-2-55-15; family 20CM-2-55-15; genus JAJEDW01. The sequence continues at coordinate 12,786 of JAJEEE010000021.1, read as the reverse complement.
CGCCAGCTCCAGCAACTGCCGGATCGCGGCGCCCGTTCGTCGGCGCGCGCCCAGCTCGAGCACCTGGCCCAGCAGAACCAGGGTCACGATCGTGGCCGCGGCTTCGAAGTAGAGGGCGACCTCGCCGCCCGGGGCCCGAAATGACGCCGGGAAGGCGCCGGGCGCCAGCACCGCCACGACGCTGTAGGCGTAGGCGACGCCGACGCCGAGCCCGATCAGCGTGAACATGTTCGGGCTCCGGTGGCGAACGGACCGCGCCGCGCGCAGGTGGAACGGCCACCCCGCCCACAGGCAGACGGGCGAGGCCAGCGCCAGCTCGATCCACGGCTGCCACGCCGCCGGCGCGAGCCGGCCCCCGAGCATGCCGCCCATGACCACGGCCAGCAGGGGCGCCGTCAGGACGGCCGCGAACGCGAAGCGCCGGCGCATGTCCCGGAGCTCCGCGTCGTCTTCGGGGCTCTCCAGGCCGGGCGCGGCCGCTTCGAGCGCCATGCCGCAGAGCGGACAGTCACCCGGTCCGTCCTGCCGGATCTCGGGATGCATCGGGCAGGTGTAGGTTCCGGCGGCGCCGCCGGGCGGCGTGGAATCGAACGTCGTCAGGCTCTCGATCGGCGTCAGGGAGACCCGTTCCGGTCCAGGGTCCAGATACGTCGCGGGCGAAGCCTCGAACCGGGTCTTGCAAAGCTCGCGGCAGAAGACGTACTCGCGCCCGTCGTGGGACGCGCGGATCGGCCCGTCGGCGTCGACCGTCATCCCGCAGACGGGATCGATCGCCGTCGGCCGAACGTGGCCGCCGTTCTCGCGGTCCGGTGCATCCGTCATGCCGCCCTCGCTCCTGGTCCCCATGGTACGGGCTTTGACGGGTCTCGACCATGCGATTGCGCACGCGTGCGCGCGGCGCACGGGTGCGCCCGTTTGGATGGGCGTGGCCGAGCGGCCGCCGATCCTACCGGGCCACGGTCGAGAACTGGATTCCGGCCGCGGCGTCCGGCCGGTCGACGTCGAGCGTGATCCGCCACTCACCGACCATCGGCACGTCGATCTGTGCGTTCCATTCCCCGGTTCCGGCGGGCGTGACCTCCGCCGTCGTGCTCATGGCCGGCATCGCGCCCATGGCCGGCATGAAGAACTCCAGGCGGATGTCGGACGCCGCGACCGGCTGGTCCGTGTCCGCATCCATGATCTGGACTCCGAACGCGTTCGTGCCGGCATGAAACGTCCCCTGCGGGTGCCGGACCACGATCGCCAAACCGTTCTCCCGTTGTTGATGGACGACCTCGCCCGACAGCGGCCGGTTGCCGGCGGGCCCGTCGACCCAGGCCAGGGCCATCGTCACGCCCAGGACCAGCACCGCGGCGACGGCGCTCCAGCGCCAGGGCGCGGACAGCGCGGGCTCGGCCGTTCGCGGCGGCGCCGTCCAGAGCGCCGGCCAGCCCTCCAGCTCGACCCGTTTCCACAACGCGAAAATCGCGGGATAGATCGTCAGGGTCAGGACGAAGGACGTGACCAGACCCCCGACCATGGGGGCGGCTATGCGTTTCATGACGTCGGCCCCGATCGCGTGGGTGCTGACCCAGAGGATCGGCATCAAGCCGATCATGGTCGTCCCGACGGCCATGACCTTGGGCCGAACGCGCTGGACGGCGCCATCGTGGATCGCTTGCCTCAGGTCCGCGAAAGTCCGCATGCGGCCTTCGCCGGCCGCCGTCTCGTACGCCAGATCCAGGTACAGCAGCATGACGGCGCCGGTCTCGGCGGCCAACCCGGCCAGGGCGATCATCCCGACCCAAACGGCGATGCTCAGGTTGTAGTCGAGCAGGTAGATGAGCCAGAAGCCGCCCACCAGGGAGAACGGGATCGCCAGGAGAAGAATCGCCGTCTTGCGCCAGTCCTTGAAGCTCAGATACAGGAGAAAGAAGACCAGAAACAGCGTCATCGGGATCACGGTCCGAAGGCGCTGCTGCATCCGCTGCAGGTACTGATACTGCCCGGCCCATTCGATGCGGTAGCCCGGAGGGAGGGTCACGTCGCTGGCTATGACGGACTGCGCCCTCCGGACGTACCCCTCGTAGTCGGGGTCGGAGACATCGACGAAGACGTAACCCACGAGTTGAGCGTTCTCGTCACGGATCATCGGCGGACCCGTCGTGTAGGTGATGTCCGCCAACAGGTGAATCGGGACCTGTGCGCCCGACGGCGTCGGAACGTAGACCTGCGCGAGCTGGTCCGGATCGTCGCGGAGCTCGCGCAGGTAGCGCACGTTGATCGGGTTGCGCTCCCGCCCTTCGACCGTGTAGGAGACGTTCTTGCCCCCGACCGCGGACTCGATGATGTCCTCGACGTCGCCGACGGTCAGGCCATAACGCGCCGCTTCGGCTCGGCGAACGGTGAAGTCCAGAAAGTACCCGCCGGTCACCCGATCCGCGAACGCGCTGCGCGTCCCCTCGACATCCTGCAGAGCCCGTTCGATATCGAGCGCAACCTGCTCGATCGTGGCCAGGTCCGCCCCGAAGACCTTGATCCCCAGGTTGCTCCGAATCCCCGTGTTCAACATTTCCGTTCGCGTCTGGACCGGCATCCACCAGATGTTGGCCATGCCCGGAATCTTCAACCGGGGATCGAGCTCGGTGATCAATTCGTCCCAGGAAATGGGCCGTTCTTCCGGCCATATCCGGCCCAGGGCGGGTCGAAGCCATTCCGGAGCCCAATCCGAGTACCATCGATCGTCGCGCACGCGGCGCCATTCGCTCGGATCCTTCAACAGCACGGTCGTTTCGGCCATGCTCAGGGGCGCCGAATCGGTCGACGACGTCGAGCGCCCGATCTTTCCGAAAACCCGCTCGACTTCCGGCGTCTCGGCCAGCAGCCGGTCCTGTACCTGGAGAATGCGCGCGGCCTCGGCGATCGGCATTCCCGGAGACGCTGTCGGCATGAACAGGATCGAGCCTTCGTTCAGCGGCGGCATGAACTCCGAACCCAACCGCCGGTAGATCGGGATCGTGGACAGCGTCAGCAGCATCGCCGCCACGATGATCGTCTTGGGATAACGGACCACGACGTTCAGGATCGGCGTGTACATCCAGAAGAGGACGCGGCTGATGGGATGCTTCTCCTCGGATCGGACTCGGCCGCGGATCAGCATCGCGCCCAGCGCCGGCACCAGCGTCACCGCCAGCACGGCTGCGAACGCCATCGAGAACGTCTTCGTGTAGGCCAGCGGCTTGAACAGCCGTCCCTCCTGCGCCTGGAGCGTGAATACCGGCAGAAAAGAGATCGTGATGACCAGCAACGCGAAGAAGATCGTGGGGCCGACCTCCTTGAACGAGTTGATGAGGACTTCGCGGCGCTCTCCGGGCCGTCCGTCCTGCTCCCAGCGGTCCAGCCGCTTGTGGGCGTTCTCGACGAGGACGATCGAGGCGTCGACCATGGCGCCGATGGCGACCGCGATGCCGCCCAGCGACATGATGCTGGCCGTCAGCCCCATGTAGTACATCGGGATGAAGGACAGGATGACGGCGATGGGCATCACGAGGATCGGGATCAGGGCCGTTCGCAGATGCAGCAGAAAGACGACGATGACCAGGCTGACGATCAGCATTTCCTCGGTCAGGGTCGTGCGTAGCGTTTCGACGGCCTGCAGGATCAGCTCGGACCGATCGTAAGTGGTCACGATCCGGACTCCGGGCGGGAGCGTGAGCTCGATTTCGGTCAACCGTTCGCGAACGCGCTCGATCACGCCGAGGACGTCCTCGCCGAATCGCATGACGACGATGCCCCCGACGACCTCTCCGCGCCCGTCCAGCTCGGCCACGCCCCGGCGTGTGTCGGGACCGAGCTGCACGGCGCCGAGGTCGCGCACGAGTATAGGAGTGCCGGATGGGCTGACGCCGACGGGCACCAGCTCGAGGTCTTCCCGCGAGTCGACGTACCCGCGCCCGCGCACCATGTACTCGGTGGTGGCGATCTCGAGGGATCGGCCGCCGACATCGTTGTTGCTTCTCTGGATGGCCTGGATCACCTGCCCGAGGGGGATGTCATAGCCCAGCAGTTTCGTGGGATCGACGTTGACCTGGTACTGCTTGACGAATCCGCCGACGCTGGCCACCTCGGCCACGCCTTCCACCGCCTCCAACGCGTAGCGGAGAGTCCAGTCCTGGAGACTCCGCAACTGCTGCAGGTCCATCTGACCGGTCTCGTCGGTCAGCGCGTACTGAAAGACCCAGCCCACGGCGGTCGCATCCGGACCCAGCGTCGGGTTGACGCCGTCGGGCAGTTGGCCGCTAATCCGCGAGAGGTACTCGATCACCCGGCTGCGCGCCCAGTAGATGTCGGTGCCGTCCTCGAAGATGATGTAGACGTAGGAGAAACCGAAGTCCGAGAGACCGCGCACCAAACGGACTTCGGGCGCCGCGACCATCGAGCTGACGATGGGGTAGGTGATCTGGTCTTCGACCAGGTCCGGACTCTGTCCGGACCACTCCGTGAACACGATGACCTGCGTGTCGGAAAGATCCGGCACGGCGTCCAGCGGCACGTTGCCCAGCGCCCACAGGCCCCATGCCAGGGCGAACGCCACGGCCGTGCAGACGAGGAACCGCTGGCGGGCGGCGAAGTCGATCCACCGCTCGATCATCGGCCGGTCTCCCCTTGCCATACGGGCTCCGCCGCCTGGAGCCGGCTTTCGGCGTCGATCAGGAAGTTGCCCGACACCACGACCTGCTCGCCCTCGGACAGACCGCCCAGGACCTCGTAGTGGTCGTCGGTGCGGGCTCCGAGCTGAACGTCGCGAATTTCCATCCGGCCGTCGGAGCGGTCGACGAACACGATGTTCCGCAGTCCCGTGGGCAACACGGCGGATTCGGGCACGACCAACCGGCGACCGGACGGCGCGTGGAGTTGGACCTCGGCGAACATCCCGGGCTTCAGACTGAGGTCGGCGTTCGGAAACTCCAACCGCACGGTCAGCGTGCGGGTCTGTTCGTTCACGTGGGGATCGATGAACGTCACCTGGCCGGCGAACTCCCTTCCCGGAAGGGCCTGAACTTGCATCGCGGCGCGCTGTCCCTCGCCCACCGTCGCGATGTCGTTCTCGTAGATGTCCGCTTTCACCCAGACGTTGGAGTGGTCGGCGATCTCATAGAGCGCGGTTTCCGGCGTCACCCGCTGCCCGGCGAACGCGTTCCGCACCATGACATGACCGTCGACCGGAGAGTGGATCGTCATCGTCTGGAAAGGTTCGCGGATCCGGTCGAGGTCCGCGATCTGTTCGGGCGTGACGCCCCAGAGCTGAAGGCGGCGGCGCGCCGCGCGCACCAGGTCTTCGGCGCCCAGACGAACGGACGGAAAGGCGCTCCCGCCCAGCATGTCCATCCCCCGCAGCGCCAGCAGATACTCTTCCTGTGTCGCGACGAGCTCGGGGCTGTAGAGCGTGAACAGCGGGTCGCCGGCCACGACGTGCTGATACTGGAAGTGGACGAAGGTTTCCTCGATCCAGCCGGCGACTCTCGGATGCACTTCGCTCACCCGCGTCTCGTCGATGGCCACGGTCCCGATCGTTCGCACGGTGCGTTCGACGGTCCGGTACTCGACGGGCGCAGTCCGGACGCCGATCAGTTGCCGCCGGTCCGGACTGATGTCGAAAAGCGCCGCGCCGGGATCCACCGCGGCCGCGCCGTCTCCGGAAATGCTGAAGACGCGATAGCCCAACGGTTCCGAATCCGTTCGCTCCAGTTGGAACTCGACGACTTCGCTGGCGTTCAACGATTCGAGCGGGACGTCTTCCGACACCGGATACTCCATTGTCATGGCGGCCATCAGGCCGGGAATCTCCTCGTGCGCTATGACGATCCGGCGCGTGTCGGTCCGGACTTCCCGGATGACGCCCCGTCCCAGGTAGGGCGCCGCACGCGTCCCGTCGGGCGATGCCGCCGGCGGGATCGGAGCCTCGGATACACGCGTCGCGCGGCCGGGGAGATACTGAAGGTACGCTTCCCGGTAGCGGTAGGCCGAAACGGCCGCCGCCGCGATCAGCGCGAGTACGACAGTCTTGGGAATCAGTCGTTTCATCGGAGCGCTCCTCGATAGCTTTGAAGGCCGGGCCGGTAGACGGACCGCCAGATGTGCGCGTACGCCGCCTCGGTCAGCGGGAGCTTCAGGTCGAAGTGGAAGGTCTCGTCCCGCGTGGACAGGCGCAGGTCGAACGGATCGGTCGACGCGAACGACGCCAGGTCGTCCAGCCGCCAGACACGCGAATCGTTCGGGTCCTCGGCGATGTAGGCGATTTCGTCGACGGCGATCCGGAGGGTTCCCTCGCACCCGCCGAGCGCGTGATCGTGCCGTGCCGGTATCTCCTGCAGCGTTCGGCCCGCGTCCGGGCGCGGCCCGGCGGGCGCATCGAAGACCATCCGTGTCCGTATCGGTCGAGGGCTCCGTTCCCGCGCAAACCTGTAGAGCGCTTCGTCGAGAGCCGCACCGCCGGTGATTTCGATCCGGAACTGCCGGTCCCGCCAGAGCCCGAACGCTCCGTGGCTCTCGTAGCTGTGAATCCGGATCTCCGTGCTCGAAACGATTTCGAACAGTTGAATGTCGGCCCAGCTCCATTCCCGGGCATGGTCCGGCTCGGAGGTTTCCAGGCGGATCCCCGACTCCGAAACGGTCAGGCTTCCGTGGCACGCGCCCCAGGCGTGGTCGTGGCGGACGTCGAAGGACCAGCCCGGATTCGACGGGCCGCCCTGCGTGACCAGGAGCGCCAGCAGCAGGATCATCATCGCTCACCTCCCGCCTGAACCAGGGGCAGTCCCGTCAACTCCTCCAGGCTGGCCAGAGCTTTCTCGTGCTCGGCGATCTGGGCGTGGTACTCGACCTCGAAATCCAGCAGGGTCGACCAGTTGTCGAGGACCGTCAGAAAGTCGAGGTTCCCCACCCGGTAGGCCGTCAGCGAGGCCTCCAGCGTCAGCGAGGCCTGCGGAATCACGGCCTCGCGATACAACCTCTCCAGCCGGTCGGTACGCTGCGCGGCCAGGAAGTGGTCGCTCACCTCGCGAAACAGGGCTTGACCGGCGGCGGCAAACCGGCTGCGCGATTCCTCGAGCGCCGCCACGGCCGACTCCACGCCTCGACGCTCCTTCCGGTTGAAGAAGAGCGGTATCTCGACCGACACCGAGGCCTCCCACATGTCGTCGAACGACCCCATGAACATGCGGCCGACACGGACTTCGATATCCGGCAGGTGTTCCTTGCGTGCGAGCTCCAGGGCGCCGGAGTTGCGATCGATCTCCAGGCGGCTCGAGTCCAGAACGGGATTGGCCTCCTCGGCGACCGCGTACAGCTGCTCGAGCGTGAACGGCAGAATCGAGGGGGTGATCTCCGGGACCGTGTTGAAAGGCGTTTCCGGAGGGCGGTGGAGCAACTGGTTGATTCGACCGGCCAGCGAGCCGGCTTCCTGGTCGAGAACCGACAACCGGTCTTCGAGCATCGTTTCCTCGACCTGAGCCCGCAACACGTCCTGCTGGAGCCCGGAGCCGACCTCGTAGCGGCTGCGGGCGACGCTCGTGAAGCGGTTCAAGAGCTCACGGTTGCGCTCGACGATCTCGATCGAACGCTCCGTCCGATACAGCTCGAAGTAGGCGCGCTTCAACTCGCCGACGATACGCAGACGGACGGCGTCGTGGAGACGCCCTTCGCGGTCCGCCTCCGATTGCGCAACCGCTCCGCGCAACCCCCGCTTTCCCGGGAACGGAAACCGCTGCGTGACCATGGGCGCCACGAAGCTCAGCGGATCCTCACCCACCGAAGTGCCGGGAAACGGGCTGCCGGCGTTGGCGTAGGCGAAACTGACGGTCGGGTTGGGCAGCGCGCGCGCCCGGGCCGGCCACGCCGAGGCGGCCTCCCATCGGCGTTGCGCGGCTTGAATCTCGGGATTCTGCCGGAGCGCGATGTCGACGAGCTCCTCGAGATGGCGTGACGCGTCAGGACCCGGGGGCAGTTGGAGCAACAGCCCGAACAAGACATACGAGACAGGCATAAGACCTCACAATCCGAAAATCAGCGATTACGGAAGCGACGAAACGATGCTGTCCCGAGATCTAGATGAGCAGTGAGCCGGTGAGAAGGAAGACGGGCGGCGAGAGTGCGGGCGGGGGACTGGGTTCAAGCCCGGTGTCGGTCCCGGCGATTGCGATCGCCGGCGTCCCCGTCATCGACGGAGGCAGCGCAGCCGGCCCGTCCGGCATCGACGCGCCGTAGGTCGAGAACGGCCGGACATCGGCCACGTAGCCGGCGCAACAGTTTCCCGAACGATCGGGCTCGGAAGTGTCGCGTTCGTGGCCGTCGGCATGTCCTTGGCAGTGATCCGCCGGCGACGCGGCGGCGAAGGCGGGCGATGGGCATTGACACGTCAGCGCCACGATCAGGCAGGCCGCGACGGCCAACGGATACGCGCGTGACTGGAGAGGATCGTTCATGAAGCCCCACAGGTGGATCGCCCCACCCTTCTCACAGCCAATATACGCCTTTTTCGCTAGTTGTCACTATTTCCGGCCGTGCCCCGCAGCTTGCGCCCATCCGAGGCGTGGACGGCGCAGACGACCTCGCGGTCGTCGTCACGCGTCCACGATTCACGCGTCGGATAGATGGGCAGGACAGCCAGCGAGGATGTCTCGTAATCCCGTCCCACGAACGCGGAGAATCGTTCCAGGCATCGGGCGAATGCCGCGTCGGCCACTTCCCGGTCGCCGGGAAAATCGGCGGGCTCGAGGTCGAAGACGGCGTAAACCTCGTTGTCATGAGGGTCCGAGCAGGGAAGTCCGGCCACCCGCGCCAGCTCGACCGTGTCGCCGCCGTCGAACACCCCGGCGTCATCGAAGCAGTCTCCGACCCGCAACTCGAACACGCCGATGGGGCCCCCGGACGTGATCGCGCCGGCGTCATTCCGATCGACGGCCGGCGTGCACGACGCCGCGCAAGCGAGCAGGGAAGTGAGCCAGGCGTGCGATGGGCGCATCGGTCGATCCCGGCGGGCGGCAAACCTTGCCCGCCTTCACCGCCCAGTGTACTATCCGGCTGATCCGTCGGCGTTTCGATCACGCGCCCGCGAATATCTTCGACGAGGTGAAAGCCATGCGTAGTCAAGCCCTATCGTTCCTCACGATCGCCCTCTTCGCCGGTTTCGCGGCCGCCGGGCCGGCCGAGGCCCAGCGCGGCGGCCGCGGGGCGCCGGTGTCGCTCCCTGACGGCGCCGGACGCGACCTGATCGAAAGCCAGTGCGCCGCGTGCCACGGCCTGAACACGATCGCTTCGGCCGGCTTTTCCGAGGACGGCTGGGCGGGCGTGATCGAATCGATGGTCGATTTGGCCGACGCGCAGACCCGGACGATGGCCGGCTACCTGGCCGAGCATTATCCGGAGCGTCCGGAACGCCGCCCGACGCTGGTGGCGGGCGATGCGTCGATCGAGATCACCGAGTGGATCGTCCCCACGCTCGGGCAGCGGTCGCGCGACCCCATCGAGGCGCCCGACGGCTCGATCTGGTGGACCGGCATGTGGGCGAGCATCGCCGGGCGACTGGATCCGGAAACCGGCGAGATGGAGGAGTTCCGCCTCCCGCCGGAATCGCGGCCGCACAGCCTCGTGCCCGACGCCGACGGCAACATCTGGTACATGGGCAACAGCAACGCCACGATCGGCAAGCTCGATCCGCGAACCGGAGTCATCACGGTGCACGAGACCCAGGCCCGCGACCCCCACAGCGCCGCCTTCCACCCGAACGGACGGCTGTACTTCACGGCCCAGCAGGCCGGGATGCTGGGACGCCTGAGCCCGGAGACCGGCGAGGTGACCGAGATCCAGACCGAGCCCCGGCCCTACGGCATCCAGGTCGGGCCCGACGGCACGTTGTGGGTCGCCTACAACGGCACGAACAAGATCGGCGCGCTCGACCCCGACACCATGGAGGTGCGCTACTACGAGGTGCCGAACGAGGCGTCGCGCATTCGCCGCCTCGGCCTGACCAGCGATGGCATGGTCTGGTACGGCAACTCCACCCAGGGCCGCATCGGACGCCTCGACCCGGAGACGGGCGAGATCCGGGAATGGCCGTCGCCGAGCGGTCCGGACTCGCACCCGTACGCGTTCGCCGTCGTCAACGACACGATCTGGTACAACGAGTCGGCCATGCGGCCCGACGCGCTGGTGCGCTTCGATCCGGAGACGGAACGGTTCCAGAGCTGGGCCATCCCTTCCGGCGTCGGCATCATCCGCAACATGTGGGTCACCGAGGACGGCCACCTGCTGATCCACCAGAGCAGCTCGAACCGGGTGGGCCGGGTCACCATCGGCGAATAGGCCGCGTCGCCCACCCCCGGGGACGATCACGGAGCCGCGCGCCGCCGCGGCTCCGTCGCCCCACCCTCTCTCGCCTCGAACCGGCGTCCGGCAATTCCTCGAATATCGCGACTAACGAGTCCCGAATAGTCGCCCTGGACCCGACCTTTTGTCGCGTCCCGGCGCTTTTTCAACGCCTTGCGTTTGGCGACCCCCGTGCACTTTCCCCAGCGCGGGCGGATGAGCCCGCGATCGAAAGCGAGGGCGATGTCGCCATGCAGCAGTCGAGATGCCGAACGCGTTCCCACCGTCCGAGAGGCCGCCGATGATCCGCGATCGAACGTTCCAGGTTCTCGCGGCGGTGCAACTGGTCGTCTTCGCGACCGCGTGCATCCAGGGTTGGAACCAACCCGCGACACCCATCCAGGCGCCGCCTTTCGAAGGCGTGGCGGGCAAGGCGATCGAGATCTTTGCCCACAACGCCGGCGCAACGCTGGTGATCGTGGTCGGGAGCGTATGCACGGCCGGCGTATTCGGCGTATTGATGCACGGCGTCAACGGGTACATGGCCGGCGCCCTGATGCGGTCGACCGTCGAACACGAATTGCAACCCTGGTTGTGGCTGTTCGCGCCCGGCGAAGTCCTGGCGTTCGCCACGGCCGGGGCCGCGGCGGCGGCCGTGACCATCGCGGCTTTCAGAGGTCGATCCACCGCGCGCGCGGGCCTTCGCGTCGTGGCCTTGAGTCTGGCCGCCATGGCGCCGTCCGCCGTCCTGGAGTCCCTGCTGATCAAGCTGGCCTGGGGGTTGTAGATGACCGCCGTGCGATTGCTGGACAGTCCCGTACGTTACATGGGGAGCCGCCCGTCGATGCCGTGGATGGCGGCTCTTCCCGTCCTCCTGCATATCGGGGCCGTGAGCGTCATGGGCGTCGTCGTCTCCGAGCGGATCAACTCGGTCGTGTATGCCGCCTGGGAGGAGGTCGGACGGGCCGCGCCGGTGATTCCGGCCCCGATCGCGATCGGGTTCGGCGTCGGGGCGACCGTAGCCGCGGGTCTGGTCCTGTTCTGGTTGAAGGCCGGGGCGTTGGCGCTGCTGGGTCTCGCTTCGCTGAAACAGGGTCAGTCGCGCCGGTTGATCGAGTTGACGGCCGTCGCCTATTGGACCCAGTTGATCTGGGCGATCCCCGCACTGGTGATCACGATTCTGTTGTTCGATCCGGATCCCATGCACGTTCCCGCGGGCGCATCGGTCCTCGAGATGCGGGGCGCGTTCCAGAGCTACATGCAGGATCTCGCTCGGACGCCGCTGGAGGGCGTCCTGGAACTCACCAGCCGGATGTTCGGCCTCTGGCTGGTGGCGCTCCAGTGTTGCGCCCTGCGCGCGGTGTCCGGATTTTCCCTGGGCGGCGCATTCTGCGCGGGCGGTGTTCTGACCTTTGTGTTCGTCATCGCTCCGATGTTTGCGCCGCGTTTCTTTTGAACCCATCGAAGACTGGAGGTAGACAGATGAGAGCGTTGAAATGGACGAGCCTGGCGGCGTTGGCGGCGTTGGCGCTGTCGACAGTGGATCTCGGGTGGGCCCTCGGGATGGTGGCGGAACGGGCCCACGACATGGACCTGGTGTTGGATGCGTTCCTCGAACCCAACATGTTCTTCGTCTGCACCGGACACGCGTTCGTCGTGAACTACGTGTTCGGCCCGTGGGGCTCCATGAGCCTGGGCGCCTTCTGCACTCTCGGTGTCATCGCGTAGGCGGGCTTGTGACCCCGGATTCCGACGCCATGCGATTCCGGCGTGGTCGTCGTCGTTGCGGCGCTTGCGCCGCGTTTCTTTCGAACTATTCGACAATTGGAGGTAAACAATGAGAGCACTGAAGTGGATCAGCTTTGCAGGTTTGGCGGCGGTGGTGCTGTCGACAGTGGATTTCGGATGGGCCATCGGGATGGTGGCGGATCGGACCGGCGAAATGAACCGGATGGAGGAGGCGATCTACGACATCAGTACGGCCGCCATCTGCACCGGATACGGGTTCGCCGCGTCGTTCGCCTTCGGCCCGTGGGGTGTCTTGGCGCTGGCCGGGGTCTGCACCTTCGGTTTCATCGCGTAGGAGGGGATATGACCCAGGGTTGGACGATCAAGGACTTCTTGGTGTTCATCCTCTTCCCGATCGCACTCCTGGCGGGCGGCGGTCTGTTCATCGCATGGATGAGCCCGGCCGGCGTCAGCGGCCGAGTCGTGTCTCAGTTGAGCGTTTACGCCATCGGCGCGGTTGTCGTCGGTTGGGCCGTGAGGCGTCATCGGGGCCGCACCCGTTCGCTGGACGACTTTCTGGCCTCCGTGCCACGTTGGGGCTGGGCCCTCTTCGTCGGGGCTCACGGCGCGGTTCTGGGGCTCTTGCTGGGACTGGCCTGGCAGGTGTCCCTCATGCCCTTGATGCTGGGCTTGTTTGCGGCGGCGGCAGTCGCC
>JAJEEE010000009.1 GCA_022821145.1 Acidobacteriota bacterium | reverse complement strand
ATTCTCGGGGCGTCGTTGATCTCGGCGGCGATCTCGATGTCCCACGCGCCATAGTCGGACGGCGTTTCGCGCCCGAAGTAGGCGGGAATCTCGTGGAGGTCCTTCGGCCCCTTCTCGACAAGCACGCCCAGGTCATCGCCCAGCACGCCCGCGTCGCCCTCGACCAGACCGGGGATGAAAACCCGATCGACGGCTTCGGGGACACGGAGATGCCGGGCGATCCAATCCGTCGTCATCAGCGCGGCGACCGTGATGTCGAGCACGGCCACCTCGTGGGCGAACGGCAGCGCCGCGGCATCCAGGACCCGGCGCAGGGACGGCTCGGCCAGGCGCCCCGTCACGAAGAGGACGCGCCGGGCGGCCCCGGAAGGCGTCACCGCGGATCGCCGCCGCGGACGAATTTGTTGGGCGTCCCCTCGAGCGCGCCGCCCGAGCCGGGGCGCCAGAGCGCGGCCGTTTCGATCTGCCGGGCCAGTTCGAAATCCTTGTCGGTGATGCCGCCGGCGCTGTGCGTCTGCAGCTTGACGGTGACCCGCGCCCACGTCACCGAGAGGTCCGGATGATGGTAGGCCGCCTCGGCGCAATACCCCACGGCGTTGACCAGCATCAGCGTCGTCGGCCAGCCGTCGGTCTTGTAGACCCGCCGGAGCCACCCGTCCTCGTAATACCAGCCGGGAAGCGCCTTCAGGCGTTCGTTGATCTGATCGGCGTCGTAAGTCGGCTCTCTCTTTGACATCGTGCCTCCAGGAAACGGGGCGACGCCTCAGGCCATGACCGCGCCACCGCCGACATGGATCGTCTGCCCCGTCAGAAACGACGCCGCGGGCGACGCCAGGAAGACGGCGGCGCCGGCGACATCCTCGGGCGTGCCCCATCGCCCGAGCGGCGCGGCTTCCGCGATCGCGAGGCGCCGGTCCGCGTCGAGACCGCTCCCGAACGACGTGTCGATCCAGCCCGGCGCGAGCACGTTCACGCGAACCCGCGGCGCGACCGACCGCGCGAGCGATTTGCTGAACGCGAGGATACCGCCCTTGACCGCCGCGAACATCTGTGGGTTCCGTCCGGACATGCCGGTCAGCACGTGGTCCCAGCTCATGTTGATGATGACGCCGCCCTCGGCCCGGGACTCCAGGATCGCCGCGGCGCGCCACGAGGCGAGCACCGTCCCCCGGAGATCGACGGAGAGCAACAGGTCCAGCTTCTGGATGTCCGAAAGGTCGGCGTTCTCGCCGGTCAGGATGTCGGCCCCGGCATTGTTCACCCATACGTCCAGGCGGCCGAGCGCCGCGCGCGCCGCCGGACCGGCCGCGGCGATGGAGTCGTAGTCCGTCACGTCCAACCGAATCGCGGCGGCCCGGCGGTCGAGCGCCCGAATGCCGCGTTCCACGTCGCTCGCTCCGGCCCGGTTCACGCGGTAGGTGACCGCGACGTCGGCGCCGGCGCGGGCGGCCGCGAGCGCGATGGCGCGTCCGATCCCACTCGACGCGCCCGTCACGAGGACGCCCCGGCCCGCGAGCGGCAAGGCCGCATCGGTCATTTGGCTCCCCGTCCCATGGGTCCGCGCCGGTTGGACAACCTGCTCACGGCATCTTACACTAACCGATTTTCGGAGACTCCCAGCATGGATCCGGGGCGTGTTCAGTGCGGTTGTTGGTGAGCGTCGAGAACACGATCGAGGCGCGCGCCGCCCGTCGCGGCGGCGCCGAGATCGTCGACGCCAAGGATCCGCGATCCGGCGCGCTGGGCCCGGTGTCACTGGACTCCTTCCGCGGCTTGTGCGCCGAGGTGGCCGGTCGACGTCCGGTAACGGCGGCCCTGGGAGACGCCGCGGACGGCGCCGCCCTCGAACGCCGCGCGCGGGCGTTCGCCGCGGCCGGGGCGGCGTTCGTGAAGGTGGGGTTCGGCGGGATCGGCGACGCGCGGCGCGTTCGCGCGTTGTCGGAGGCGGCCGTGCGCGGCGCTGCGCCAAGCCGCGCCGGCGTCGTGGCCGTCGCGTACGCCGACGGGTTCGGCATCGCGCCGGCCGCGCTGATCGAGTCGGCCGCCCCGGCCGGCATCGCCGGTTTACTCATCGACACCGCGGATAAGCGCGGTCCGGGCCTCGTCGACATCGTGGATCCGGCGAAGCTCGCCGCGTGGGTGCGCGCGGCGCGGCGGGCGGGGCTTTTCGTCGCGCTGGCCGGCAGACTCACGGCCGGGGACCTCCCCGTGGTCCGGGACGCGGGCGCCGACATCGCCGGCGTCCGGGGCGCCGCTTGCGACGGCGGACGCCGCGGTCACGTGGTCGCAGAGCGGGTTCGCGCCCTGCGGGCGCTCTCCGGACCGGCGACGGCCTCGGCCAAAGCCTCCACGTGATCGGCCATCACTATTCTCCAGGCAACGCCGGACGGCACGGCCCGCCCGAAGTAGGCGTCCACGAAGGGCGGCGCCGCCTTGGGCGGCTTGATCAACACCAGGCGTTCGGCTCCCGTGACGCCGGCCGCCCAGGCGGCGATGCTGTCGGCGGTCACCTCCCAACCGTGCGGCAGGGGATCGGAGTCCTGCAGCCACCGGGCCGGCGCCAGGACCGGGATCCGGCCGCTGTCCAGCGCGCGCGCGATCGCCCGCGGACCGTCCACGACGGCGCCGCGCTCCAGCCGCTCGCTCACCAGGTGCGCCCACTGGTCCATCGCCAGTACGGCCATCCAATGGGCCGCGTCCACGCTCGGTTCATGAGTGCGGTCGATGAGCCGCACCGCATCGGCCAGGGGCCCGCCGCCGGGAACCACCAGGAGCCGCCGGCCGGCCGCCGCCGCGCGCACGGCCCGCATCACGCGGTCGCACAGACGCCGGTCGGCCAGCGCGCGGCCTCCCACCTTGACAACAGCGTCGACGCTTCCCGTGGACTCCATGAACCGGGTCATTCTGACACGGGCGCCGCCCCGGGGCGATTGCGTTGCGAATGATCGGCGTCCTGGACCTGCGCGGCGGGCGCGCGGTGCACGCCGTCGCAGGACGGCGCGAAGCGTACCGGCCGGTCACGACCGTGGCGGGCCGCCCCATCGAGCCGGGCGACGCCTCGGCGCTGGCGCGCATCTACGTGGAGGATTTCGGCTTGGCCGAAATCTACGTCGCCGATCTCGACGCGATTCTCGGGCAAGACCCACAGGCCGCGCCCGTTCGGGAATTGGCCGCCATCGGCGTACCCATGTGGCTGGACTGCGGGGCCGCCTCCGTGGAACAGGCGCGCGCCGCGCGGGCGCTGGGCGCAACGCGCGTCGTCGTGGGCCTGGAAACCCTCCCGTCCTTCGACGTCCTTCGACGGATCTCGGGCGCGCTCGGCGTGGACCGCGTCGCTTTCAGCCTCGATCTGCGCGAGGGGAAGCCGCTCACCGCGCCGGGAGCCGCCGTGCCCGGAGATGAGCCTCCCGAGCGTCTGGCCGAGCGCGCCGCCGCCGCCGGCGTCGGCGCCCTCATCGTCATCGACCTGAGTCGAGTGGGTACGGGCCGGGGACCGGACCGGGCGCTGATCCGCCGCGTGCGCCGGCGGGTTCCCCATCTGACGCTGGTTTCGGGAGGCGGCATCCGGGGACCGCAGGACTTGACCCGCATGGCGGGATCCGGATGCGACGCCGTCCTGGTGGCGACCGCGCTCCACGATGGCCGCTTCCCGGCGCCCGCGCCTAGCGCCGATTCTCGTCAAGCAGCACGACGAAGAGCGCCGCCGCGATGATGTCGGCGGTCGTGCCCGGATTCGCGGTGTTCTTCGGGTCGCGGAGCCGCCGGTCCATGCGTTCGATGGCGGCCCGTCCCTGGTCGGAGCGCACGCCGCCGGCGGCCATCGCGTC
Organism: Acidobacteriota bacterium; assembly: GCA_022821145.1. Classification (GTDB taxonomy): domain Bacteria; phylum Acidobacteriota; class Terriglobia; order 20CM-2-55-15; family 20CM-2-55-15; genus JAJEDW01. Next base: position 123,488 of record JAJEEE010000009.1, on the reverse strand, counting down.
ACCGGCAAGCGCGGACGCTTCCCGGGCGCGTACGGCGCCGCCGCGGCGCGCGATGTGCGTGTCCGGTGTCGCCGCCAGCAACGTCAGGAACGCTTCGACGATCGCGTCGTTCCATTCCAGGCCGTCGCGGCGCGCCCTCGCGATTGCCGGAGCCCCGGCCTCGAACGTCACCGCGTAGGCCGTGGCGTATTCCCGTGCGATTCCGTCACGTCCGGCGGCCAACCGCATGGCGTCGATCAACCGCACGTCGGGTTCGCGGGCGACGTCCTGTTTTTCCACTCGGCCGAGACCGCCCGGCGAGGCCATGCGGATCGCCCGGTACACGTCGCGCGCATCCTCGACGGTGGTCTCGTCCAGCACGCGCCGCGCTCCGGATCGAAGCGCCGCCGCCGGGTCGACAATCGCCGCCCGCGCGAGCGGCGCCAGGAGCAGGACGATCCCGAGATTCGCGTTGGAACGGGTCCACCGCCGCGTCGCCTCGATGGCGCGCCGCACGATTTCGCCCACCGGCCGATCTCCGGCCTCGGCGAACGGCGCTCCGATCGCGGCCGCGGCGCACAGGAAATCCTCGTGCCGGAGGTCGCGGAAGGACCGGCCCGGATACACGTTCCCGGGCTTGGGCGCGGCGGCTTCGAGCAGGCAGGCCAACTGGGCGGCCGCGGCGATGTCGCCCGGGGCGCTCGACGCCACATCAACTCCCGTAGAGCGATGTCCTCAGCACGTCCGGATCCAGCCTCCCCGCGTGGAACGTCCGCCCGCCGGCGACGCTCGTCAACCAGACCTCGCCGGGGCTGAACAACATCGGATCGATCTTGTAGAAGTCGTGCTCGTATCGCTTGAAGACGTCGTAGAACGGCGCTCCGTAGTCCTCCGAGGCGGAAGCCGGTAGCCGCTCGACGAGGTCGGCGAGCTCATCGTCGTCCGCCTCCACCGTGTAGTGGGCCTGACCGCCGTAGAGCACGCAATCGTTGGTTCGGCCGATCGCGGCCAAATCGTTCTCGGCAACCGGCGGAAGCGGCGCCGTGCCGACGGCGCTCACGACTCGCCGCACGTCGAAGCCGAGGGTCTCCATCTTGTGCAGCCCGGTTTCCAGAACCCGCGCCGAGATCTGCACGCCGCCGGCGAGACTCGCCGTGGGGGCCACGGCGAACGTCACGCTCCCGGGCGCGACGCCCGCCTTCCCGGCCACCCAGTCCGCGGTCTCCTCCGTGGGCAATCGGCCGCCTTCCAGGACGAGGACGCCCCGTCGGGCGTCCTCGGAGTAATCGAGCTTCGCGTACAGCTCCGTCTCCACCCTCGCTTTCGCCCGCAACGGCCCGGAACCCATCGCGAAGTAGCCGTTCGGGTTGATCGCCCATCCGGCGTACTGCGCGGCCATGCACGCCGCCGCCGGATGGTCGGTCCATACGTCCACGCCGGGCCATGCCTTCCCGCCGATGACGAGCGACGTGAGCCCGACTTGTCCCAGACCGCCCATGCACAGGCGGGCCAGCATCAGGCCGGCGCCCAGACCGCCGCGCGCCTCGACGCCCGCGTCGATCACCCGCGCGCCATTCCCGAGGCGGCGGACGGCGAGCCGCAACTCGGACATCCGCTCCGCCGACGCGTCGGCCAACCGCCAGGCCCGCTCGTTCATGCCGAGGTCGTTCATGGTTTCGCACATTAGATCATTCGCTCGTTCGCCGTCTCAAGCCCGCGTCGACCCACAGGCGGGCCACGGCGGCGGCGGGGCTCGCGTCCAGTCCGCGCTCGCGTGGATCCAGGCCCGCGTCCCGAGCGGCGGTCCGCGCCAGAAAGGCCCCGCTTCCGGCGACAAGGGCGAGACGCGAATTCCGTGGCCGGGCTCGGTCCAGGACCTGTGCGATTCCTGCCGCGATCTGCCGCGCCTGTGCGGCGGCGACGGCGGCGGCGATCGCCGTGATGTCCGCTTCGCCCAGCAACTCGCTGTCGGCGCAAACGACCCGGGCCAATCGCGCGCCGGCCTCGCGGCGGCTCCGGCCCCTCCCATCCGGCGTCTCGCACGTGTAGTCGCTCTCGCGGAGCGTGCGCAGCCAGAGGTGCGCATCCGCCGCGACGGCGAAGTGCTCGGCCGCTACGCGGCACGGTTCGCCACCGACCGGCACCGTCTGCACGATCGCGCAGACGGGTGTACGCAACGCGCCCGTATAGACGAGCTCGCCGGCCGCCAACCGCTCGGTATCGTGGCGGCCGCGCGCTATGACGCGCCCCCCGGCGATCGGAACGATATCGGTGGTCGTGCTGCCCACGTCCAGGAACAGCGCGTCGGGGAACTCCAGGCCCGCGAGCGTGGCGCTCGCCATCCAGTTGGCCGCCGCCACCGTCCACGGCTCGGCGCGCGCCGCCTCGGGGGACCGGAACCGGCCGTCGACTCCGTATACGTGGACGGCCGCGCGCGGAAACGCCTGACCGAACGCATCCAGGACAAAACGGACGCCTTCCCGCTTCGTCGCGAAACAGTCGGCCAGCTCCGCGGTCATCGTGACCGCCATCTCGGCGGCGACACCTTCCGTACGCGCCATTCCGGCCAGGATGTCGGGCAGCCGGTCCGGCTCGCGCCAGAGCGGAAACGGGCGCTCGGAAACGTGGACCGGCATCGCCGGGCGCCGGCCATCGAGCCGCGCGCACTTGATGTTGGCCCCACCGACGTCCCATCCGATCACCCGGTTCACGGTTACGGGGCCGGCTTGGACGACGCGGCGACGACCCGTCCGTCCGACGTGAAACGCACATGGCTGCGCGCCCGGCCGGCCCGCGGCAGCCGTCCGTCGCAAGCGGCGATCGCAGTCGCCGCGACGTTGCCGCCCAGCGCGGAACGCACGCCGAGGTACGCCGTCGTCAGGCGCGGGTTGATCTCGATGACGACCGCGTCCGAATCCGCGAGTACGAGGTCCACGCCGACGTAGCCCCGCAAGCCGCCCGTGGCGGCGGCCGCGCGGCATGCGGCGTCGACGGCCCGGCCCGCCAGGGGGTGGTCGAAGGGGGTCGCGCCGCCGGTGTAACGGAACGGTCCCCCCGTAATCACCGCCTGGGCGTTGACGGCCAGGGGCGCGGATCCGTGTTCCGCCGCCAGCAGCGACACGCTCGCCGCGGCCCCCGGAACGAATTCCTGGATCAGCAGCGATTCTCCCGGCGCCGCCCGGCGCGCCGCGGCCACGGCCGACCTCAACTCGCCCGTGTCCCGTGCGAGGCTGACGCCCCCGCACCCGGCGCCGCGACGCGGCTTGACGACAACCGGGAACCCGATGCTCGCCGCCTCGCGTTCCCACCGCGCCCACGCCGAGCGCGGGCCGAGAACGCGCGTCTCCGGCGCCGACAGCCCGTGACCGGCGAGGCGCCGAGCCAGCCCCGCCTTGTCCGCGGCGCGGCGGACGGCCGCCGAGCCAGGGCCGATCAGCCGCGTGCCGAGCCGTTCGACGCGGGAGGCGAGCGCTTCCAGGCAACCGCCCGTTTCGGGCGCCACAACCCAAGCGGCTCCGGCCGAGGCGATCAACGAATCCAGGCTCGCGGCGCCGTTCTCGGGCATCGGCACGACCTCCACCCCGCTCGGCGCGTCGACTGGGAATCGCGAATCGGCCGTGGTCACGACCTCCAGCCCCGGAACCGCGGCCAGGTCCGCCACCAGCGCGTCGCGCATGGCCGCGCCCTCCACGGCCAGCGACGCCGGCGCGTCGCGGCCCGCCAATCCGCCGCCGCTGAAGAACTCGTACGCCAGAATCCGCATCGGTTCCCGGGCGGCGGTCTCAATTGACGTAGCGTTCGTAAAGCGTCGTCCGTTGTCTGGGCGTGAACCCGGCGTCGGAAATGACTCTGCGGAGGACGTCATCCGTGGCCCGGTGGTTCGCTCCGGCCGCGCTGATGACGTTCTCCTCGATCATGATGCTGCCCATGTCGTTGACGCCGAACCGGAGCGCGACCGCGCCGAGCTTCAGACCGACCGTCAGCCATGACACCTGGATGTTGTCGAAGTTGTCGAGGTAGACGCGCGACAAGGCCAGCAGGCGCAGGTACTCCGTCGCGGTCACGTCGGGGAGCGGACGCTTCCCCAGCGGCGTGTTCTCTTTCTGGAACGTCCAGGGGATGAACGCCGTGAACCCGCCCGTCGCGTCCTGAAGATCCCGCAGCCGCCGCAGGTGCCGCACGCGGTGTTCGAGTGTCTCGCCCACGCCGACCATCATCGTCGCCGACGTTCTCAGGCCCGCCTCGTGCGCGACCCGGTTGACCATCAACCAGTCGTCGGTGGAGCACTTCAGAGGGCTGATGGCGCGTCGGATCTCGTCGTCCAGCATCTCGGCGCCGCCCCCGGGCATCGAATCCAGCCCGGCGGCCTTGAGCCGGCGGAACGTTTCGGCCACGGTCAGTCCGGAAACCTTGGCGATGTTCAGGATCTCGGACGGGGAAAAGCAATGCCGATGGACATCGGGAAAGCGTTCCCGCATTCCGGCGAGCAGGTCTTCGTAGTAGTCGATCCGGAGATCCGGATGGACGCCGCCCTGCATCAGGATGCCGGTCCCGCCGCGGTCCACGGTTTCCCGGATCTTGGCGTAAATGGTCTCGTTGGGCAGGACATAGGCTTCGGGATGCCCCGGCGGCCGATAGAACGCGCAGAACGAGCAATACTCGTTGCAGACGTTCGTGTAGTTGATGTTCCGGTCGATGATGTAGCTGATGACCCCGCCGGGATGGCGCCGCCGGCGCGCCCGGTCCGCCGCCTCGCCGATCTCCAGGAGGCTGGCCTCGGTGAACAGCCGCGCGGCTTCCGAGTCGTCGATGCGCTGCCCCTCGGCGGCCCCTTCCAGGATGTCGCGGCACGCCGTCACAGGAAGTCGATGCTCCGTGCGGACCGGATCGCGCCCAGCCGAGCCGCGTTGCGGTAGTACTGGCCGAGCGACTCCATGCCGTCGGCATCCATCTCGTACTGCATGTTCCTTTCAAGGTAATTCAGGACGAAGTCTTTCTCCAGCCCGAGCGACTGGGAGTAGCGGTCGGCGATCGCGTCGAGGTTCGCGAGACCGAACGCGCGCGACGCCGCCAGGTCCTCCACCACGGCGTCGTCGGAGAAACCCTGGCGCGTCGCCCAGAAAGCAAAGACGAAGGGAAGCCCCGTCAGGTTGTTCCATCGTTCGACCAGGTCGAACACCTGGATGGGCTGCGGCCCCTCCTGACCGTAGTCGCCGACGCTGAACGACGTCCCGAACCGGTTTTCCGCGTTGAAGCGGAGCGCCGCGTCGCCGATCAACAGCGCCGCGTCGCTCGATGCCAGCATGGCGGCGGCGTCCGGCTCCGCGTCGCGAAACTCGGGCCGGTTCCGATAGAAGGCGTCCAGAACGACCCGCGTGAGCGTTGCCGACGACCGTGACCCGTGGTCACAGGCCACCGTACGGATCTGCGCCAGCGGAACCTTGCTCAGCAACAGGACGCTGCCCGCGCGATACCGCGACGCGATAGCCGGACCGGGCACGACGCGGGCCCCCGCGATCCTCTGGTACTCGATGGACGGGATCAGGCCGACATCCACCTTGCCCGACGCGAGATGCTCGGCGCATTCCGCCGGCGTGGAATATACGGCGTCGAAGCGGTCCTTCTGGGGGCCGTCGAGGATGCCCCAGGCCAGGGGCACGGAGTTCAGGTATTGAACGACGGAGATTCTGGCGTTGCTCACAGCGGGCGCTATTGTAGCAGGCCGTCTCGAAGCGTTGGAAGGCGGCCGCGGCGCACCGTGCGGAGCCGATCCGCGGAACCGGGGCGGAAACCGGGGTCCGGTCAGTGAATCAGTTCACCGGGGCCGAGAGGAAGACTCCCCAGCTTGTCGCCGTCGCTTTCGACCACGGACGCGTCCGACACGCTGTCGTCTTCGTCGAGATCGATGAGCTTGACGCCCTGCGTGCTGCGGCCCACGCTCCGAATGTCGTTCGCGCGTACGCGAATCAGCTTCCCATTGTGGGTCATCACCAGGAGGCCCGAGTCGTCGGTGACCTGCATGAGGGCGACGACCTTTCCGTTCCGCTTCGTCGTCTTGACGTTGATGATTCCCTTGCCTCCGCGGCTGGTGATCCGGTATTGCCCGATGCGGGTCCGCTTCCCGAAACCCCGTTCCGTCACGCTCAGGATCATGCCGGCCTCGCTCGTCGCGATCATGCCCACGATGTGATCGTCCGGCGCGAGGCGGATCCCGCGAACGCCGTAGGCGATGCGGCCCATTTCGCGAACGGCCTCGTGTCCGAAACGGATACAGAGCCCGTTGCGGGTGCCGAGCACGACGGTCTCGTCTCCGGAAATCAGGTGCGCGGCAATCACCTCGTCGTCTTCAGGCAGCGTGATCGCGATGATTCCCTTCGCGCGCGGGTTGCTGAACGCGCCCAGCGCCGTCTTCTTCACCTGCCCGCGCCGCGTCGCCATCGCGACCGACGCCGCGTCCTCGAAGCTGCGGACCGACACGACGGCGGCGACCCGCTCGCCGGGCGCGATGCTGACCAGGTTGACGACGGCCTTGCCCCGTCCGCTGGCGCCGACGTCGGGGATCTCGTAAACCTTCAGCCAGTGCAGTTTGCCGCGATCCGTGAACACGAGCATGTAGCTGTGCGTGCTGGCCACCCAGACGTTGGTCACCGGATCCTCGTCGCGCGTCTTCATTCCGATCCGGCCCTTGCCGCCGCGCCCCTGGTTCCGGTAGATCGACAACGGCGTCCGCTTGATGTACCCGGTATGGCTGAGCGTGATGACCACGTCTTCGTCAGCGATCAGATCCTCGATGTTCAGCTCGGCCTCTTCGTCGACGATCCGGGTGCGGCGCTCGTCTCCGAACGTCCGGACCACCTCCCGGAGTTCCCCGACGATGACTTTGCGCAGGCGCTCCTCGTTGGCAAGAATCTCCCTGTAGTCGGCGATCTTCTCCAGCAGGTCCTTCAACTCGTCCTCGATCTTCCGCCTCTCCAGGCTGGTCAGCCGTTGGAGCTGCATTTCGAGAATCGACTTGGCCTGCCGCTCCGTGAACTCGAAACGGGCGATCAGGCCGTCGCGGGCGTCGGCCGGCGTCGCCGCGGCCCGGATGAGCGCCACGATCGCGTCGATATTGTCCAGCGCCTTCCGCAATCCCTCGAGAATGTGGGCGCGCTCCTCCGCCTGCGTCAGCAGGTAGCCGGTCCGGCGGCGAACCACGTCGATGCGGTGATCGATGAAATGCCGGAGCAGCTCCATCAGCGTCAGCACGCGCGGCTGTCCGTTGACGATCGCCAGGTTGATGACGCCGAACGTGGTTTGCATCGGCGTCATCTTGTACAGCTTGTTCAGGATGATCGTGGGCTGCTCGCCGCGCTTGACCTCGATGACGACGCGAAGGCCGTCGCGGTCGCTCTCGTCGCGAATATCGGAGATCCCCTCGATACGCTTGGCCTGCACCAACTCGGCGATCTTCTCGATCAACCGGGCCTTGTTGACCTGATAAGGAAGCTCCGTCACGACGATCGCGTCCCGATCCTTGACGGCTTCGGGCTCGATCGTGGCGCGCGCCCGTATCGTGAGCTGACCCCGACCCTCGAGATAGGCTTGCCGGATCCCCGACCGCCCATAAATGAAGCCGGCGGTCGGAAAGTCGGGTCCGGGAACCAACGCGTGCACCTCGTCGAAGGTCGCCGACTTCTTTCCGATCATCAGTATCGCGGCCTCGCATACCTCGCGCATGTTGTGCGGCGGCATGTTCGTGGCCATCCCGACGGCGATGCCGCCGGATCCGTTCACGAGGAGGTTGGGGGCTTTTGCGGGAAGATACGTCGGCTCGAGACCCGACTCGTCGTAGGTGGGAACGAAGTCGACGGTGTCCTTGTCGATGTCCTGGAGCAACGCCTCGGATGTCGCCGCCATCCGGGCTTCGGTATACCGCATCGCCGCCGGCGGATCGCCGTCGACGGAGCCGAAGTTGCCTTGGCCGTCCACAAGCGGATAACGGTAGGAAAAGGCCTGCGCCATGCGGACGACCGAGTCGTAGATCGCCGAATCGCCGTGCGGGTGGTAATTCCCCATGACGTCGCCGACTATCTTGGAGCACTTGCGGTAGGGGCGGTTCGACGCCAGCCCCATGTCGCGCATGCCGTAGAGGATTCGGCGATGTACCGGCTTGAGCCCGTCGCGGACGTCCGGCAGGGCCCGGCCGATGATGACGCTCATCGAATAGTCGAGATACGACCGGCGCATCTCCTCTTCGATGTTGATGGGCAGGTCGGGCTCGCGCGCCGGAATGCTGTCGTCCGCCATTCTCAGATCTTGATCAAATGTCCAGGTTCTTGACGTCCAGGGCGTTTTCCTGGATGAACTGGCGGCGCGGCTCGACCGCGTCGCCCATCAGCACGCTGAAAAGCTCGTCGGTGGCCACGGCGTCGCTGATCCGGACCTGCAACAGGCACCGCGCCTCCGGGTCCATCGTCGTTTCCCAAAGCTGATCGGGATTCATTTCGCCGAGTCCCTTGTAGCGTTGAAGCTGGAGGTCCTTCCGCCCCAGAACGAGAACATGGTCGAGCAACGCCTTCCGGTCGCCGAGCTCGACGCGGTCCTTCCCGTGCGTGACGGTGAACGGTGGCCGGTCCCACGCGGCGCTGGCCGCGTGCAGGCGGACCAGGCGTTGGTACTCCGCGCTGGAAACCTGCTCGTACCCGATTTCCCTTTCCTGAGAGCTGCCTTGGCGAAAGACGATCTTGTGCACGCGATGCTCCGGGTCGGCGACCACCCGGGCAGAGTATCCGAGCCCGGCCAGGCGCTGGCGGAGGGCGCTCATGCTGCCCTTGTCGGCCACTTGCAGGCGGTCCCGGATTCCGGCGTCGAGAAGCGCATCCACGATCCGGCGATCACGGAAATGCCGGTTCACGCGGCCCGCGGCATCCGTGAGTTCAATCAGCCGGTCGAGGAACTCGCGGAGCTCGCCTCCGCGAAGCTCACGGTCCGACCCGCCCTCGCCGACCCGGACGGACACGTCGTTGACGGCCTTCGTGAGCAGGAACTCCGACATCGCGGCCTCGTCCTTGATGTACTGCTCGGCCCGCCCTTTCTTCACCTTGAACAGCGGCGGCTGCGCGATGTAGATGTGTCCGCGCTCGATGAGCTGGCGCATCTGCCTGAAAAAGAACGTCAACAGCAGCGTCCGGATGTGCGAGCCGTCGACGTCCGCGTCGGTCATGATGATGATCTTGTGGTAGCGGAGTTTCGCGATGTCGAAGTCCTCTTGCCCGATGCCAGTTCCCAACGCCGTGATCAGGGCGGCGATCTCCTGGTGGGACAGCATCTTGTCGTAACGCGCTTTCTCGACGTTCAGGATCTTCCCCTTCACGGGCAGGATCGCCTGCGTCCTCCGGTCGCGGCCCTGTTTGGCCGATCCCCCGGCCGATTCGCCTTCGACGATGAAGATCTCGGCCAGTTCGGGATCGCGTTCCTGGCAGTCGGCCAGTTTGCCGGGCAAGGCCGTGTTGTCGAGGGCTCCCTTGCGCCGCACCAGCTCGCGGGCCTTCCGGGCGGCCTCGCGCGCGCGCGCCGCGTCGACGGCCTTGCCGATGATCTTGCGCGCAACGGGTGGGTTTCGCTCCAGGTACGTCCCGAGGCCGTCGTTGACCAGGGCTTCGACGATGCCCTTGACCTCGCTGTTGCCGAGCTTCGTCTTGGTCTGCCCTTCGAATTGCGGTTGCGGAATCTTGACGCTGATCACGCACACGAGTCCTTCGCGGATATCGTCCCCCGACAGATTCTCCTTCAGATCCTTGGTCAGGTTGTTTCCGAGGGCGTAGTTGTTGACCGTTCGCGTGAGAGCGGCCTTCAGCCCGCTCAGATGCGTCCCGCCCTCGTGCGTATTGATGTTGTTGGCGAAGGAGAAAACCTGCTCCTGGTACGTGTCGTTGTACTGGAGCGCAATCTCCAGGTCGATCCCGGACCGCACGCCCGAGAAATAGATCACGTTGTCGTGGAGCGGGGTCTTCTTCTTGTTCAGGTGCTCCACGAAAGACACGATGCCGCCCGTGTAGTGGAACTGATGCTTCTTCTCGGTGCGCTCGTCCTCGATCGTGATCCGCAACCCCTTGTTCAGGAAGGCGAGTTCCCGGAGCCGGTTCGAGAGGACATCGAAGATCAACTCGGTCGTCTCGAAGATGTCCCCGTCGGGCCTGAAATGCACCTTCGTCCCGCGGCGGTCCGTGTGTCCGGTTTCCTCGAAGGCCGTCGCCGGGGCGCCCCGGCGGTAACTCTGCGTGTACACGGTGCCGCCGCGCCAGATCTCCAACTCCAGCCACTCCGACAGGGCGTTCACGACGGAAATCCCGACACCGTGCAAACCACCCGAGACCTTGTAGGCGTCGTTGTCGAACTTCCCGCCGGCATGGAGCTTGGTCATCACGATTTCCGCGGCCGGTTTTCCCTCCTTGTGCATTTCGGTCGGAATGCCGCGGCCGTTGTCGATGACCGTGACGGAGTCGTCGATGTGGAGATGGACCTGGACTTCCGTGCAATGACCCGCGAGGGCCTCGTCGATGGAGTTGTCGACGACCTCGTAGACCAGGTGGTGGAGCCCGTCCCCGGCCGTCGACCCGATGTACATCGCGGGGCGCTTGCGGACCGCCTCGAGGCCTTCCAGGACCTTGATCTGGGCGGCGCCGTATGCGCCCTGGTCTCGAACCAGCGGCTCCGGCGTCGGATCCGCGTCGATGTAGTTGCTCATCGACGCCGGCCTCTCCGCAGGACGAGACGGCGGCGGGGCGTAAAGGCGGTTATCCCTTCCGTGCCTTCAACTCGGGAATGTTCCATGAGCGGCGTGATCGGCCTCCAGCGCGCCTTCGGGGAGTGTGACTCGCGTCCGGGGCATCCGGCGAAAGCCGCGCCAAGACGTCATTTTACCAAAAAACGACACCGTCCGGACACCGGCGCGTTGCCGGGCGAGGAAAATCCGGCAGGGTCCGGCGTGCGCCGAACGGCGTTGTAACTCACGGAAAACATTCAGCTTGAGCACCGTTGGTCCGCGTCCGGTCAGATCCGCATCGGCATCACGACGTAGCGGTGATTGTAGTCCTCGCGGGGGAGCGCCCGAAGTTCGGTCGCGCTTTCGCCGTCCTTGAACTCGAACGACACGTCCGTCTCCGGAATCGTCGACAGGAAGTCGACGAGGTACTGGTAGTTGAAGCCGATCTGAAACTCGGCGTCGTCGTAGTCCACATCGAGCGTTTCGCTCGCGTCACCCAGGTCGGAATGGCTCGCCGAAACCTGCAGCGCCCCCTTCCCCAGCGAGAACCGTACGCTCTTGGAGAACTCGTCCGCAAGAATGGCCACCCGGCGAATGGCCGAGGTTACCGCGTCTCGCGGGATCTCGAATCGCCGGTTGTTCCCTCGCGGCAGCACGGACTCCCAATTCGGAAACTGACCGCTCAGGACGCGGGAGACGAGCAGGCAGCCGCTCATGTCGAAGAAGAGGTGATTCTCATGCCGCGAGAACACGACGTCTCCCTCCCCGCCCCCATCGACGAGAATCCTCGACAGCTCGCTCATCGCCTTCTTCGGTATCAGAACCTTGGACTCTTCGGCCACCCCGGCGAGTTCCCCGCTCTTTTCGACGTACGACAGACGATGTCCGTCCGTCGCCAGCATGATCAGGGACCCGGGCCGGAGCACGAGCAGCGCGCCGCTGAACGTGTACTTGGAATCCTCGGCGCTGATGGCGTACACGGTCCGGGCGATCAGTTGCGACATGACCTGGGCGGGGATGGCGACGCCCGCCGCCTTCGGTTCCGGAAGTTGCGGGAAATCTTCCTGGGGCAGCCCGGCGATCCGGAACCGACTCGTTCCGCATGTCACCGTCATCTGGTGCCGCTCACCTTCCTTGAACCGGACGTCCTTGTCCGGAAGCGCGCGAACGATCTCGTACAACGGCTTGGCCGGCAACGTCAGCGTTCCGCCATGCGTCACCACGGCCGGGCACGTGGACTTGAACCCGATCTCCAGATCCGTCGCCAGCATTTCCAGGTGCTCATCCCCACCCCGGAGGAGCACGTTCTTCAGGATCGGCAGCGTCACCTTGCGTTCGACGACGCCTTGAACGAGCGTCAATTGCTGGAGCAGGTCGAATTTTCGAACGGTAAATTCCATACGTTTCATCTCTATCTCGGAATCGTCGGCATTGTGAAATCCGTGGAAGCTCGGTCCAACCCGTGTGCTGACTGGGCGTTGCGTTGCGTGGACGCTGTGAAGCGCACGGCGGATTCCCGGTGCAACGGCTGTGCATGCATGACTCTGGAGATGATACTCACAGGATGTCCACATCAGGACCACCTGGCGCTGTGGAAACGAGCGCCCCGGCAGCCTGGACGGCTATTTCAGCGAATCGAGAAAACCCTGAATCAGCCGGTTGAATTCTGAATCCTTCTTTCGCATCTGGTCGATCTTCGCGACCGAGTGCAGGACGGTCGTGTGGTGCTTGCCGCCGAACTCGCGCCCGATTTGCGGCAGTGACGAGCCGGTGATCTGCTTGCAGAGGTACATGCACACCTGTCGGGGCAGCGCGATGGCGCGGGCGTGGCTCCGCGACTTGATTTCCTGGACCCGGAGGCCGTAGTGGTCGGAAACGGTTTTCTGGATCATCTCGATCGAGACGGGTCTTTCCTCGGCGTGAAACTGCTCCCGCAGGGATTCCTGCGCCATCGGAAGCGTTATCTCGGCGCCGCTCAGGGATGAGAAGGCTGCGACGCGGATCAAGGCGCCCTCAAGTTCCCGGATGTTGGACTTGACGTTGGTGGCGATGTAGAGGGCGACATTGTCCGGGAGCGACGTGCCTTCCTGTTCGGCCTTGTTGTGGAGTATGGCGATCTTGGTCTCCAGATCCGGCGGCTGGATGTCGGCGATCAGGCCCCACTCGAAACGTGAGTGGAGGCGTTCCTGGAGGGTGGGGATCTCGCGGGGACGGCAGTCGGCGGAAATGACGATCTGCTTCTGCGTGTCATAAAGGGCGTTGAACGTGTGGAAGAACTCCTCCTGCGTGCGGTCCTTGCCGGCGATGAACTGTATGTCGTCGATGAGAAGGACATCGTGGCTGCGGTACCGCTCGCGAAAGGCTGGGAGCCGGTCGTAGCGGATCGCGTCGATCAATTCGTTCGTGAACGTCTCGGTCGAGACGTAAGCGACCCGCAAGGAGCGGTCCTTGGCGGCGATGGCCTGGCCGACGGCGTGCATGAGGTGCGTCTTTCCAAGGCCCACGCCGCCGTACAGGAACAGGGGGTTGTACGCCAGGGAGGGCCGCTCGGCGACGGCCATCGCGGCGGCGTGCGCGAACTGGTTCGAGGAGCCGACGATGAAGGAGTCGAAAGTGTACTTCCGGTTCAACATGTTGTCGCGGGAGCCGAAGTCGAGCTGTCGCTGGAGGCCGGCCGTATCGGGGGCGGGTTTCTGCTCGATCACGTAGACGACGCGGATATCGCCCAGGCCCGCGCTCCGAGCGGCCGCAACGACCACGTCGATGTGTTCGTTCAACCAATCCTGGAAATACGCGTTGGGAACGCGGACGTAGAGCGCATCCCCGTCCCGCCGGACGAGGCGGGTCGGCTTGAACCATGTTTCGTAATTCTGTTTGTTGACTTGAGTTTCGATTACGGAAAGAACTTGTTGCCAGGTATCCATCAGCGGTCTCTGTCGAGTTGTCGTCTGCCGGGCCGCGGCAGGTAACGGTTTCCAACACCGGGACGGCTCCAGAAGACCCGCCAAGGCGAGGGCGCAGGTTAGCACGCCAGCGCGCCCGGGGCGCCGCGAAAGTTTTACGTTTGGGCGCAGCAGGCGCGGACTCCTGACGCGGCCGGGCGGCTTGACCGGGCGGACCCCCGGTGGTACATTGCTGGTTTCTGTGGAGTTCCGGCTGCCATGCCGCTACGGACGTTTCAACCGAACAACCGCCGCCGGGCGAAGAAGCACGGTTTTCGCCGTCGTATGCGGACGAAGGCCGGCCGAACGATCTTGAAACGCCGCCGCGCCAAGGGGCGGCAGCGGCTCTCCGTTGACCACTACTGATCCCAGGAGCGGTGAGCTGGCCGGCGCTCCGTTCCCCAAGACTCTTCGCCTTCGCAACGCCCGCGAGTTCCGTGCCGTCTACGCCAAAGGCGCGCGGAAGCGCTCCCGTTCGTTCGTCGCCTTCATTCTGCCGAACGCCGAGTCCGTGAGCCGGTTCGGCCTGACGACGCCGCGCCGGGTCGGGAAGGCGCATGACCGGAACCGGATACGGCGGCGCGTTCGCGAGATTCTGCGGCGCGACCGCCAACGCATCGGCGGAGGCCGGGACATCGTGCTGAACCCGCGGCGTTCGGTGCTCACGCGTGACTGGGAAACGTTGCGTGCAGAGCTGGTGACGCTCCTCGGGGCGGAATGAGGGAGCGGGCTCCAGGGACCGGAGCGCGGCGGCCGGCGACGGCGGTTGTGCTGACTGCGCTGTCCTGTTACCGGTGGGCGGTCTCGCCCTGGTTGCGGCCGGCGTGCCGGTTCGTTCCAACGTGCTCGGAGTACGCGGGCGAAGCTGTCGAAAGGTACGGCCCGTTGGGCGGCCTTCGGCGCGCCGCCTCGCGCCTGTTGCGTTGCCACCCCTTCAGTCCGGGCGGCGTGGATCTCGTCGACTGAGGAGGCGCGTGTGGAAGAGGGTATGGAGAAGCGCCTCCTGCTGTCGTTCGCGCTGTCGATCCTGGTTCTTTTCGCCTTCAGTTGGTTCTTCTCCCCGACCGGGCCGGAACAGGCCGACGGCCCGGCGGTGGAGGCTCCCGCGTCCGCCCCTGAAGCCCCGGCCGCCACATCGCCCGCGCCGCCCGCGGCCCCCGTACAGGCCGCAGGCCCGGAGGTCCCGGACGAGGAGGCGCCCGACGCCGCTCTTCCGGCCGCGGAAGTCCGGGCGGAGGCGCCGGTCGAGGTCACGCTCGCAACCGACCGTTACGCGCTGGCTTTCAGCAACCGTGGCGCGGTGCTGCGAAGCGTGGCGTTGCCGGACTATGTCGATGGAACGGGCCAGCCGCTCGAGTTGATCCGTGCGAGCGAGGTCTCGGGCTGGCCGCTCGAGATCCGGACCGGAGACCCGGCCACGGACGCCGAGATCCGGGACGCGTTGTTCGCCGTTGAGGAAGGGGCCGGCGAGGTGCGGATGCGGTACGCCGCCGCAGGTCTCGAAGTCGTGAAGGCGTTCCGTGTCGATCCGGACCGGTACCGGCTGGAAGCCGAGATCAATGTCCTGCGCAACGGCGCGGCCGTGCCCTTCTCGGTGGTCTGGCAGGGCGGATTCGGAGAGCGCTACAGCGCGGGCGTGCCCTTCGCCGGCGGCGCGGGCGCCAGCGTCGTCTACCTGGAGGGCGAGGCGTTCGAGCGGTTGGCGGCCGGCGACATCGAATCTCCCGACGACGTGCCGCCGGCGGCGTTGGCCGGGGTCGCGGACCGGTACTTCATGGCCGTTTTCCTGCTTCCCGGCCCCGTGGCCCCGCGCGTGGAGGGGGTGGCCGTCGCATCCGATGACGGCGAAGAGGAAACTGCGCCGAGAATCGAGTTGGCGTATCCGAACGGTCCGGTCGGCATCTATATCGGCCCGCAGCAGGAGCGGCACCTGGCCGATGTGGACCCGCGGCTGACCGACGTCATCGATTACGGATTTTTCGGGTTCCTGTCCCGGCCGATGATGTTGGGACTGGTTCTGATCCACGATTCCGTCGTCGGCAATTGGGGCTGGGCGATCATTCTTCTGACGATCGTCATCAACATCGCTTTTTTCCCTCTGCGGCTGAAGCAACAACTGTCGATGCAGAAGATGCAGAAGATCCAGCCCCAGATGCGGACCCTGCAGGACAAGTACAAGAAGCTCAAGCCGAACGATCCGCGCCGGCCGGAGGTGCAGGCCGAGATGGTCGGGTTGTACAAGAAGCACGGGGTGAACCCGCTGGGGGGATGCTTGCCGCTGCTCCTCCAGATGCCGTTCCTGATCGCCGTTTTCTGGTTGCTGCAGGTGTCGATCGAGCTCCGACAGGCCCCGTGGGCGTTATGGATCCAGGATCTCGCGGCGCCCGACCCGTATTACATCCTGCCGATCCTGTTCGGTGTATCCATGTTCGTGCAGCAGAAAATGATGCCCACGTCGCCCGACCCCACGCAGGCGCGAATCATGATGATCATGCCGCCGATGCTCACGGTACTGTTTCTCAACAGCCAGAGCGGGCTGATGCTGTACTGGCTGACCAGCAACGTGTTCGGCGTGGGCCAGCAGGCGATGATCCGCAAGTACTGGGCCCCGGCGTCGAGTCCGAAACGCGAGGCGGCGCGGAAACCGGACGGGTCGGCCAAGACGGGTACGGCGCCCGCCGATGCGCCGGGCGCCGACGCGTCCGCAAGCGAGGAACCCGCCGGCGAGCCGGGTGGGCGCCGCCGTCGCCGGCGGCGGAAGTGACGGTCCCGCCGGAGGCGGGCGACACGATCGCGGCCGTCTCCACTCCGCCGGGCCGCGGCGGTATCGGTGTGATTCGGGTCTCCGGAGACGCCGCCGTCGCCGTGGTCGACGGTTGCTTCGATTCGCGGGAGCCCGTCCGGGATCGTCTGGCGCGTTACGGCGTCTTTCGCGGTCCGGACAAGGAACCGCTCGACGATGTTGTCGTGACCGTGTTTCGGGCGCCCCGATCCTACACGGGAGAGGATGTCGCCGAGATCAGCGCGCACGGCAACCCCGTCGTCCTGCACCGGATTCTCGACACGCTCGTCGGGGCGGGGGCGCGTCGCGCGGAGCCCGGAGAATTCACGCTCCGCGCCGTGGCGCACGGGAAGCTCGACCTCGCCCAGGCCGAGGCGGTCCGGGATTTCATCGCGGCACGGACCGAATCGCAGGCCCGGTTGGCCATGGGACAGAAGGCCGGTGCGCTGGCCAAGCGTATCCATCCCGAAAAGGACGCGATCGTGGCCCTCGTCGCCGGGTTGGAAGCCGCCATCGACTTCGCTGAGGACGATGTTCCGTTGCCGGACGCGGCGGTTCTGGCCGAACGCGTCGCCTCAACGGCTTCCAACCTGGGGCTTCTGGCGGACACCTTCGCGTACGGAAGGCTGATCGTCGAGGGGCTTTCCGTGGCGATCACCGGAAAGCCGAATACAGGAAAGTCCAGCCTTTTCAACAGATTGACCGTCGACGGCCGCGCGATCGTCACCGATGTCCCGGGTACTACACGTGACGTAGTAACGGAGACGGCCACCCTGGGCGGCGTGCCGCTCCGGTTTTCCGACACGGCCGGAATCCGGACGACGGCGGATCGCGTCGAGGCGATCGGCGTGGACCGCACGCTGGAAGTGTTGTCCGAAGCGGACTTGATGCTGGTGGTCCTCGACGTCTCGAGGCCGATCGACGGCGACGACGAGAACCTCCTGTCGCGGACCGCCGGGCGTCCCCGGCTGGTCGTGGCCAACAAGCGGGACCTTCCGCGCCGGTGGGATCCGTCGCGTTTTCCGGGAAGCGTCGCCGTGAGCGCGTTGACGGGCGAAGGCGTCGAGGCGTTGAAAGCCGCTATCGCACACGCGGTGACGCAGCGCCGGACGCCGAGCGCCGAGGAATTCGCGATTACGAGCCGGCGGCAGAGCGAGACGCTCGCGAGCGCGATCGAAAGGCTCGGCGCCGCGGCGGAGGGCCTGGCGTCGGATGTGCCCCACGAAATGATTCTGCTGGACCTGTACGCCGCGTTGTCGTCGCTGGGCGAGTTGACGGGCGAAGTGACGACCGACGATATACTGGACCGGGTGTTTTCGACGTTCTGCATCGGCAAGTGACGATGACGCCAGCCATCGACGATTATGACGTGATCGTGGTCGGGGCCGGGCACGCCGGTTGCGAGGCGGCGTACGCCGCCTCGCGCATGGGCCTGTCGACCGCGCTCTGCACGATGAATGCCGACACGATCGCGCAGATGTCGTGCAACCCGGCGGTCGGGGGCGTCGCCAAGGGGCACCTGGTGCGCGAAATCGATGCGCTCGGCGGTCTCATGGGCCTCGTCGCGGACAGGGCGGGGATTCATTTTCGCCTGTTGAACACGAGCCGGGGCCCGGCCGTCCGGTCGCCTCGGGCCCAGGCCGACAAGGCCCGCTATCGGCGCGAGATGCGCCGCATCCTGGACGACCGGAGCGGGCTGCACATTGTCGAGGCGGAAGTGACCGGACTGCTCATGAGCGGTGGTCGGTGCGGTGGAGTGGCGTTGCCGCACGGGCGTCGCGTCCGGGGGAAGGCGGTCGTCGTGACGACCGGAACTTTCCTCAACGGACGCATTCACATCGGCGAAACGCAGTTCGCGTCCGGACGGAGAGGGGAGCCGGCTTCCACGGCATTGGGCGATGCGCTCCGGGACCTGGGTTTCGATTGCGGACGCCTGAAGACCGGAACGCCGCCGCGTCTGGACGGACGCACCATCGATTTCGAGCGGTTCGAGCGGCAGCCCGGCGACGCCGAGCCCACACCGTTCTCGTTCCGTACCGAAACGCCGCTCGAGAACAGGATCGATTGTTACCGGACGAGCACGAATCCGGAGATCCATGCGTTGATCCGGCGCAACATCGAGCGGTCACCGCTCTACAGTGGACAGATCCAGGGGTTGGGTCCGCGGTATTGCCCTTCGATCGAGGACAAGGTGGTCAAGTTCGCCGACCGGGAACACCACCCGGTCGTGTTGGAGCCGGAAGGGCTGGGAACCGACGAAGTCTACGTCAACGGTTTGTCCACGAGCCTGCCGGCCGACGTCCAGAAGGCGATCCTGGAGCGAATACCCGGGTTGGAGGCCGCCACGATGCTCCGGCCGGGGTATGCGATCGAATACGACTTCGTTCAGCCGATCCAACTGCGGCCGACGCTGGAAACGAAACGCTGCGGGGGTCTCTTCCTGGCCGGCCAGATCAACGGCACGACGGGCTACGAGGAAGCGGCGGCCCAGGGGCTGATGGCGGGGATCAACGCGGCGTTGCAGGTCCAGGGCCGCGACGCGCTGGTGCTGCACCGGTCCGAGGCCTACATCGGGACCATGATCGACGATCTGGTGACGAAGGGCACGAACGAGCCGTACCGGATGTTCACCTCACGCGCGGAGTTCCGGCTCAACCTTCGCATCGACAACGCGGATCTGCGCCTGACCCCGATCGGACGGAAGACCGGAACGGTCGGGGATCGCCAGTGGGCGTCGTATCTGGAGCGGGGCCGCCGCATCCGCGCGGTTCGTGAGCGGTTGGCGCGGACGCGTGTCGACGCGGGCGACCCGTTCCTCGCGGCGCAGGCGATCCGCTTGCGAGACCGCCCGACGTGGGCCACGCTGTTGAAGCGCCCGGAGATACGGATCGAAGCCCTGCGCCGGGCCGGGATCGTTCCGGACGCCGGCTTGCGCCGCGAGGATCTCGTCTCGATCGAGACCGCCATCAAGTACGAGGGCTACCTCCGACAACAGGACCGCCAGGTCGCTCGTCTGCGCACCGCGGAGTCGAGACGGCTGCCCGAGGACCTGGAGTACGCGCGAATGCCGGGGTTATCCGCCGAGATCGTGGAGAAACTGACGCGCGTGCGGCCGCGTTCGCTGGCACAGGCGGGACGCATCCCGGGTGTGACACCGGCCGCGGTCTCCGTCATCCTGATGCACCTGGAGTTGCGCGGCCGCGACGCGCGCAGCGTGACGACCGAACCCGTCTCGCGATGACGCGAACGGCGGCCGGCGCCGTACTCGATCGGGTCCTCGACGACCTGGACGTCACCGTGGAGCCGGGAACGCGGTCCCGCCTGCGGCAGTACATCGAAACGGTCGAACGCTGGAATCGGACCATGAACCTCACGGCGCTCGCCGGAGACGCGCTGGCGCGGCGCCTGGTGGCGGAACCGCTCTGGGTCGCCCAGCGGGTGTCGCCCCGAGGAGCGTACCTGGACATCGGCTCGGGCAACGGCTCGCCTGCCGTCCCCTGGCTCCTGGCTGCCGATTTCACGCATGCGGCGCTGGTGGAGGCGAGGGGCCGCCGCGCGGTTTTTCTGCGTCGGCTGACCCGCGCGCTGCAACTCCCGGCCGTGTCGGTCCACGCCGAGCGCTTCGACGATTTCGCGCCGGTCCGGCCGGCGGACTGGATCACGCTTCAGGGCGTGCGCCTAACGCGGGACCTGTGGGACAGGATCGCCGAACGGTTGCCGGGCGCACGGATCGTATGGTTTTCTCGGCCTGGCGAAGCGCCCGCGCCGCCGTCCGACACCCTGGAAATCCCGCACTCGGACCGCTGTGCGATGGTTTTTCGGATTTAGACGTGCGCGGGGACCGCATCTGGGTTTCGCCGGAGTCAGTATTCAAGAGCGGGCGCCGGATGTTCCACGTGGAACACCCAGACCCAGGGCCACGAGCATGGCGCGAGTGATCGCAGTTTCGAACCAGAAGGGCGGAGTCGGTAAGACGACGACCGCCATCAACCTGGCGGCGTCGCTGGCCGCGGCCGAGATGCGAACGCTGGTCGTCGACGCGGATCCCCAGGGGAATGCCACGTCGGGCCTCGGAGTCCGGAAGAACAGTTACGACCGGTCGACATACCACGCGCTCGTTTTCGGCGAGCCGTTGTCCTCGATTCTGTTGCCCACGGAAATGGACTCGCTGCTGTTGGCGCCGGCAGGCCGGGAGTTGGTCGGCGTGACGATGGAGCTGGGCCAGATGGAGGGCCGGGAACGCCGGCTCGCCGAGTTGCTCGAGCCGGTCGCCGTCGAGTTCGACTTCATTCTCATCGACTGCCCGCCGGCCCTGGACCTGTTGACGGTCAACGCGCTCGTGGCGGCCGACAGCGTCCTCATACCGATCCCGTGTGAGTACTTCGCGCTGGAAGGGGTTTCGGAGCTGATCGAGACGGTCCGGCAGATCCGGCGTCAATGCAATCCGGAGCTGGAAATCGAGGGCGTCTTGATCACGATGTTCGACGAGCGGACCAACCTGGCGAGGCAGGTTCACGCCGACCTCCAGTCGTTTTTCGGCCCGCGGATGTTCGACACGAAGATTCCACGGAACATTCGGCTCGGCGAGGCGCCGAGCCATGGCAAGCCGATTCTGCTCTACGACATCCGGTCCAAGGGGGCCGAGAGCTATATCCGGTTGGCCAAGGAGGTGATTCATGCCCGAACAGAGGAAAGCGTTGGGCCGGGGCCTGAGCGCGTTGCTCGGGACACCCGATCTCGAACCGGATCGTCTGCGTGAAATCGACGTTGACCGGTTGATCCCCAACGCGGATCAGCCGCGCCAATCGTTCGACGACGACAGTCTGGCGGAGCTGGCGTCCTCGATCGCCGCGCACGGCGTTGTCCAGCCGCTGGTGGTCCGGCCGTTACAGGACGGCGTGTTCCAGATCGTCGCGGGGGAACGCCGGTGGCGGGCCGCGCAAAAGGCCGGGTTGACACGCGTTCCGGCGGTGGTCCGGGAAACGCGGGAACACCAGTCCCTGGAATTGGCGCTGGTCGAGAACCTGCAGCGCGAGAACCTCAACCCGGTGGACGAGGCGCACGCCTACGACCGCCTCGGATCCGAGTTTCACCTGACGCAAGACCAGATTGCCGAGCGTGTCGGCAAGAGCCGCGCGAGCGTGGCCAACATGTTGCGGCTATTGAAGTTGCCAGGAGAGGTGCTCGAGTGGCTGCGCGAGGGGCGGTTGTCGGTGGGCCACGCCAAGGTGCTGCTTTCCTTGCCGGAAACCGAGAGCGTTCTCGATGCCGCGCGCGCCATCATTCGTGGGAAATACTCGGTCCGCCAGGCCGAGACGCTGGTCGCGCGGGCGAGCGGCGCCGGCCGGTCCAAGGGCGCCGCTTCGGGAAGCGCCGATCCCAATGTCCGGGCCGCCGTCGACGCTCTCGAGCGGGCCCTGGGAACAAAGGTCCGTATACAGGGGTCGGTCGCGAAAGGTCGGATCGAGATTCACTACCATTCCGAAGCGGAACTCGATCGCTTGTACCGCGGGCTGGCGGAAGCGCGTATTTGATGCGGCTGACCCGCTTCGCCAAGTCGGCCGGATGCGCCGGCAAGCTCAGCCCCAAGGATCTCAGCGCCGCGCTGAACGGCATCCGTCGACAGACCATGCCGGAGATCCTGGTGGGCTTCGACCGGTCCGACGACGCCGGCGTGTACCGGCTTTCCGACGACTTGGCGCTGGTCCAGACCGTGGACTTCTTCCCGCCGATGGTTGACGATCCCACGCTGTTCGGGCAAGTGGCCGCGGCGAACGCGCTGAGCGACATTTATGCGATGGGCGGCCGGCCCATCACGGCCTTGTCGATCGTCGGTTTTCCCACGCAGGGAATCGAGCCCGGCGTCTTGAGACAGATCATGGACGGCGGTCTCGCGAAGCTCGATGAGTGTGGTGTCGCGCTGATGGGCGGCCATTCCTTGCGGGACGAAGAGGTGAAGTTCGGGTATGCGGTCACCGGGACCATCGATCCGGACCGGGTTCTGGACAACAGCCACGCCGCCGTTGGCGACAGGGTCCTGCTGACCAAGCCGTTGGGGGCGGGGCTGATCACGACGGCGTTGAAGAAGGGGCAGGTGGCGACGGCCCATCTGGATGCCGCCGTGCGCGGCATGACGGCCACCAACCGCGTGGCTGCCGAGACGATCGTGAGTTTCCCCGTAAGGGCGATGACGGACGTGACCGGCTTCGGTCTCGTCGGGCACGCCGTCGAGGTGGCGCGGGCGAGCCGCGTGACGATAGCGATCGATCACGCGCGGCTCCCGGTTCTGGACGGCGCGCTCGCCGCGAGCGCGGCGGGCCATTGCGCGGGAGGACTCCATAGCAATCGCGAGTTCTTCGGGCCCGAAGTGGAGTGGAAGAACCCGGTGACCCCCGACTACAAGGACCTCGTCTTCGACCCGCAGACGTCGGGCGGATTACTCGTGTTCGCCGGCGACGACTGCGCGGGGCACCTGCGGAAAGCGCTGGCCGAGGCGGGGGTGCCTGCATCGGAGATCGGCGAGGTTCGGCCCCCGGGCCCGGCCTCGATCGAGATTCTCTGACGGACGGGCGATCCCTCGGCGCCGGTTGACACTCGCGCGCGAGCGATGCTAATCTGGCCGGTTTCGATAGGCGTTCGGGCCGGCATCTCCCCCTCTCGCCTTCCGAAACGGCACGATTGACGGACGGAACGACAGATTTACTATGTCTGTAGTATCTACACGCTATGCACGGGCGCTTTTCCAGGCCCTCCTCGCCGACGGACCCGGCAAGGCCGGCGAGGGCCTGGACCAGTTGGAGCGGTTCGCCGCGGCTCTGGCCAAGGAGGGCGTGGCCCGCCAAGTCCTGATGAACCCCGCGATTTCCCCGGAACAGCGCGAACGGTTCATTCAGCGGCTCGCGGACGCTTTGGGGCTGGATTCCCGCGCGCGCAAGCTCGTCTCGCTGCTTGTCGACCGCCGCCGCGTCGACATGCTGAACGACGTCATACAGGACTACCGCGAGCTGCTGGACGAGGAGTCCGGCGTCGTCCGGGCCGTCGTCACTTCGGCGGCGGGTCTGGGCGAAGCGGAGCGCGAGGCCATCGGCCGGCGATTGGAGGCGTCGCTCGGGAAGCGCATCGTCTTGGAGATCCGGGAAGATCCGTCACTGCTCGGAGGCCTGGTGGTCCGCATCGGAGGAACGGTATACGACGGTTCGGTGCGCCAGTGCCTGGCGGGTTTCCGGGCGAGGCTCGCCGAGGTCTGACAACTATTCGCCGGCCGGGCCGCGTCCGTCGCGGCCCGGGCGATCAGGAGCCGCATGGAGATCAAGGCAGAAGAGATCAGCAAGATCATCCGGGAGCAGATCGAGGAGTATCGACCGGGCCTGGAAGTCAGCGAGGTCGGCAGTGTCATCTCGGTCGGCGACGGCATCGCGCGCGTATACGGCCTCGAGCGGGCGATGGCCGGGGAGTTGCTCGAGTTCCCGCGGAGCGTCATGGGCCTCGCGCTGAACCTCGAGGAGGCCCAGGTCGGCGCCGTTCTGCTCGGCGACACGACCGAGATCAAGGAAGGCGACCCGGTCAAGCGGACGAGCCGGATCATGGAGGTGCCCGTCGGCGACGTCCTCGTCGGCCGTGTCGTCAACGCCCTCGCGCAACCCATCGACGGCAAGGGTCCCATCGTCACGGACAAGGCGAACCCGGTCGAGAGAATCGCCCCGGGCGTGGTCGACCGCCAGCCCGTCAAGGAGCCCCTGCAGACGGGGCTGAAACCGATCGACGCCATGATTCCGATCGGCCGCGGGCAACGGGAGTTGATCATCGGCGACCGTCAGACCGGGAAGACCGCGGTGGCCATCGACACGATCATCAACCAGGCGGGCCAGGACGTGATCTGCATCTACGTGGCGATCGGTCAGAAGCGGTCGACGGTGGCGCAGGTGGTCAAGACGCTGGACGACGCGGGGGCGATGGCGTACACCATCGTCGTTTCGGCGTCGGCGAGCGAGCCGGCGCCCATGCAGTTTCTGGCGCCCTACGCGGGGACCGCCATCGGGGAGTACTTCCGCGATTCCGGCAAGCACGTGCTGTGCATCTACGACGACCTGTCCAAGCACGCCGCGGCCTACCGGGAGATCTCGCTCCTGTTGCGCCGGCCGCCCGGTCGCGAAGCCTATCCCGGCGACGTCTTCTACCTGCACTCGCGGTTGCTCGAACGCGCGGCCAAGCTCAGCTCGGCCCAGGGCGGCGGCTCGCTCACCTCGCTTCCCGTCATCGAGACGCAGGCCGGGGACGTGTCGGCCTACATTCCGACGAACGTGATATCGATCACCGACGGACAGATCTACCTGGAGTCGGACCTGTTCCACTCCGGCATACGTCCGGCGGTCAACGTCGGCCTTTCGGTGTCCCGCGTCGGCGGCAGCGCCCAGATTCGCGCCATGCGGCAGGTGGCGGGCAGCCTGCGGCTCGACCTGGCGCAGTACCGCGAGCTGGCCGCGTTCGCCCAGTTCGGATCCGACCTGGACAAGGCGACCCAGGCTCAGCTCAATCGCGGCCAGCGCCTGACCGAGATCCTCAAGCAGGATCAATACGTGCCGCTCCCGGTCGCCAAGCAGGTCGTGATCATCTTCGCCGGGACGAAGGGCTTCCTCGATGACATGGACGTGTCATCGTTGCGGCCGTTCGAACAGGTGTTGTTCGATTACCTGGACACCAGCCAACCGGAACTGCTCGCCGGCATCGCGGAAAAGAAGATTCTCGACGATGAGTTGACCGAGCAGCTCTCCGCCGCCGTGAACGAGGCGAAGCAGCGGTTTCTCGCCGATCGCGGCGTGACCTAGCGCCCGGTTCGAGGATCGATCGAGCATGGCGAACCTACTCGACATCCGGCGGCGGATCCGCTCGGTCAGGAACACGCAGCAGATCACGCGCGCGATGAAGACCGTGTCGGCCGCGAAGCTTCGCCGGGCGCAGGAACGCATATTCGCGGCGCGTCCGTACGCCGCCCAGCTCAAGACCGCGTTGGCGAACCTCGCGGCGCGCGTCCAGAACGTCGAGCATCCGCTCCTGGCCGTCCGCCCGGAGAGGACCGTCCTGCTGGTCGTCGTCACGGCCGACCGCGGTCTCTGCGGCGCCTTCAACGCGAACATCACTCGAACGGCCGCCGACTTCATCCGCGACCGGAGCGACGCCACCATCCGCTTGATGACCGTGGGCAAGAAGGGCCGGGACTTCTTCGCCCGGCGGGGTGAAACCATCGTCGAGGAGCATGTCGGCCTCTTCGCCCAACTGAACATCGAGCATGCGCGGACCATCGGCGCGCAGGTCGCCGACCTGTATCGGAACGCGGAATGCGACGCCGTCTACCTGGCGTACAACGAGTTCAAGTCCGTCATACAGCAACGCCTCGTCGTCGAGCCGCTCCTGCCACTCGGCGCGGACGCGCTCGATGGCGCCGGCTCCCTGATCGATTACATCTACGAACAGCCGCCCCAGGAGATCTTCAGCCGTCTGCTGCCGCGCTACGTGGACGTCCAGGTGCATCGGGCGCTGCTCGAGTCGGCGGCGGCCGAGCACGGGGCCCGCATGGCGGCGATGGACACGGCGTCGCGGAACGCGGCGGAAATGATCGAGACGCTGACGTTGAACATGAACCGCGTGCGCCAGGCGGCCATCACGCGGGAGATCATCGAGGTAGTGAGCGGCGCGGGCTCGTGACGCGTCGCCCAAGGGAAACGAACGACATGGCGAACATCGGTAGAGTTCTTCAGGTGATCGGACCGGCCATCGACGTCGAGTTCGAGGAAGGCAGCCAACCGGCCATCTACAACGCCCTGCGTGTCACCAGCGACGGTTTCGACGTGCCGGAGCGGATCGATGTGATCGTCGAGGTGCAACAGCATCTCGGCGAGGGCAAGGTGCGTTGCGTCGCGATGCAGCCGACCGACGGGATGGTCCGCGGGATGGCCGCCGAAGATCAGGGCGTTCCCATCAGCGTGCCCGTCGGGAAGGCGACGCTGGGGCGCATCATGAACGTGATCGGCCAGCCCGTCGACCAGGCGGGGCCCATACAGGCCGAGCGCCGCGATCCGATCCATCGCCACGCCCCCGCGTTCACCGAGCAGGACACCAAGATGGAGATGTTCGAAACCGGCATCAAGGTGATCGACCTGATCGAGCCGTATCTCCGCGGCGGAAAGATCGGCCTGTTCGGCGGGGCGGGCGTCGGGAAGACGGTCGTGATCATGGAATTGATCAACAACATCGCCTCCAAGCACGGCGGGCTGTCGGTGTTCGGCGGCGTGGGCGAGCGCACGCGCGAGGGGAACGACCTCTGGCTGGAGATGAAGGAGTCCGGCGTGATCGACAAGACCGCCATGGTCTACGGACAGATGACGGAACCGCCCGGCGCGCGCGCCCGCGTGGGGCTGACGGCGTTGACGGCGGCGGAGTACTTCCGCGACGAGGAAGGACAGGACGTGCTCCTGTTCATCGACAACATATTCCGGTTCACGCAAGCCGGTTCCGAGGTTTCGGCCCTTCTCGGGCGCATGCCGTCCGCGGTGGGATACCAACCCACGCTGGCGACCGAAATGGGCGAGCTTCAAGAGCGCATCACGTCGACGCTGAAGGGCTCGATCACGTCCGTCCAGGCGATCTACGTCCCAGCCGACGACTACACGGACCCGGCCCCGGCCACGGCGTTCGCTCACCTGGACGCCACGACCGAGCTGTCGCGGGCGATTTCCGAGCGCGGCATTTATCCGGCGGTGGACCCGTTGGCGTCCACGTCTCGAATCCTCGATCCGCGGGTCGTGGGCGAGGAGCACTACGCAGTCGCGCGATCGGTCAAGACGGTTCTTCAAAAGTACAAGGACCTGCAGGACATCATCGCCATTCTCGGGATCGACGAGTTGTCCGAGGAGGACAAGCTGGCCGTGGCCCGCGCCCGAAAGATCGAACGCTTCCTGTCGCAGCCGTTCTTCGTGGCCGAGCAGTTCACCGGGACCCCGGGCAAGTACGTCAACGTCGCCGACACGATCCAGGGCTTCCGGGAGATCGTCGAAGGCAAGCATGACGAGGTTCCGGAACAGGCGTTCTACATGGTCGGGACCATCGAGGAAGCGCTCCAAAAGGCCGAGCAGATGCACATGACGGCGTAACGGGGCGCACGCGATGGCACAGACTCTTCAACTCACGTTGGTGACACCCGAACGAGCGCTGGCCGACGAACGCGTCGACGAGGTCCGGATCCCCGGGCTCGGCGGGTACTTCGGCGTGCTCCCCGGGCATGCGGCGTTGTTTTCCGAGTTGGGGACGGGCGTGCTCACGGCCACGCGGGACGGTGGGGTCGAGACGTTCGCGATCGCCGGCGGGTTCGTCGAAATCCGGGACGACGCCGTACGCGTGCTGGCCGACGTGGCCGAAGCCCCTCCGGACGTCGACGTCGCGCGCGCCGAGGCTTCCGGGAAACGCGCCGAAGAACGTCTCGGCGACGGCGACGGCGGCGTGGACCGCACACGCGCGCAGGCGGCGCTGGAGCGCGCGCGAACGCGGTCCGCGGTGGCGCGGGGAAACCGGCAAGTACTACATTCTTAGTGGTTCGCCGTTGGGGTGCGGCCTGCGTTGACTCGCCGCGCCGCGGCGTGCTAGCGTTTGCGCTCGTTTTCGGACCTGTAATTCCCTGCGGGAAACCGCCTTCGGTATCGAATGCCGCCGCCGCTGACGTCTCCCAACGTGCCGTATACGCGCGATGTCGGGCGCACCGTGCTCGACAACGGACTGACGGTCCTGACCCGCGAGCTTCGTTTCTCGCCCACGGTCACCTGCATGGTCTGGTACGGAGTGGGGTCGCGCCACGAAGCCGCCGGCGAGACGGGGTGCTCGCACTTCCTCGAGCACATGTTGTTCAAGGGCACCCGGCGATATGCGAAAGGCGACATCGACCGGATCACGATGCGGAACGGCGGCAGCAACAACGCGTTCACTTCCCACGATTTCACCGCCTACTACTTCAACTTCGCGTCGGATCGCTGGGAGACGGCCCTGGACATCGAAGCCGACCGCATGGTCAACACGGTCTTCGATCCCGTCGAGTTCGCGGCCGAGAAGAAGGTCGTGATCGAAGAGCTGAAAGCAGGGCTGGACCAGCCGTGGGGCGCGCTGATGCAGGAATTGCACGCGACCGCGTTCCGGACACATCCCTACCGCAATCCCGTGATCGGGTGGCAGGCGGACGTGGAGGCCGCGACCCCGGACCGGATCGAAGCGTACTACCGGCGGCACTACCATCCCGCGAACGCGACGCTCGTCCTGGTGGGCGATTTCCGGACTGCCGGCGCGTTGGCGCGGGTCCGGGAACGGTTCGGCGCCATCGATTCCCGCGCCCCGGCCGGCGACACCGTAGCGGCCGAGCCCGAACAGACCGCCGAGCGGCGATTTCGACTCGCATGGCGCTCCGACGTTCCCCGTCTGGCTGTCGCATATCGCGCCCCGGGCATCGGCCATCCGGATTCCTACGCGCTCCAGGTGCTGGCCGTCGTATTGGCCGAGGGAAAGGCGTCCCGCCTGTATCAGCGGCTCGTCGAGCGCGACCGCACAGTCACGTTCGTCACCGCCGAGTACGGCGAATCGCGGGACGCGACGCTGTTCCACGTCCGCGCGGAGGGCCGCGGGGATGCGTCCCGGGACGCGATCGAGGCCGGCATCGACGAGGAGATCGATCGCATCGCCGGCGGATCGATCGGCCACGGCGCCCTGGACCGCGCCCAGCGCCAGATCGAGGCCCGTTTCGTCTTCTCGATGGAGCGCGCCATGGATCAGGCCCTGCTGTTCGGCCAGATCGAGACGCTGGATCGGCTCGAATACGTCGACACGTATCTCGAGCGGATTCGGGCCGTCGACGCCGCCGAGCTGGCCCGCGCGGCCGGCGAATACCTGTCGCGCGCGAACCGGACCGTCGGGTGGCTGGTCGACGGGGCGCAGGAGACGCCGGATTGAAGGGTCCCGGCCGTTTCCACGCGGAGCGCGTCGTCCTTTCGAACGGGTTGACGGCCATTCTCGCCGAGAACCGGGCCCTGCCTTCGGTTTCCATGAATCTGGCCGTGCTGTCCGGCGCCATCGCGGATTCGGAGGAGTTCGCCGGCACGGCGATCATGACGTCGCGCCTCCTGGACGAAGGAACCACTCACCGGACATCGCTGCAGATCGCGGACGCCATCGAATCCGTCGGCGGATCGATCGATTGCGACGGCTCGCACGATCGCACGACCATTCACCTGGGCGTTCTGGGCAAGGATATCGACCTGGGGCTCGATCTCGTGTCCGACATCGTTCGAAACCCGGCGTTCTCTCCGGAACGGATCGAGCACGAACGGGAGCGGGTGCTCTCCGAGATCCGTAGCGCCCAGGACCGCCCGCAGGTCGTCGCGGGTTGGGAATTCAACGAACTGGTCTACCGGGGACATCCGCTCCACCGGCCGGCGCACGGTTACCCGGACAGCATCCGGCGGATCCGGCGGGCGAACATCGAAGGCTTTCACGCGGACCGTTTCGTGCCGGGCAACGCCGTCGTGTCCGTTGTGGGCGACTTCGAGCACGACGATATGCGCCGGCGGCTGGAGGGCGCCTTCGGCCCGTGGCCGGCCGGCGACGCGGCCTCGGTCCAGACCCCGACGCCCGCGCGCCAGCGCGACATTCGCCGCCGCTTCCTCCCGGTGTCGAGCGAGCAGGCCCACGTCTACTTCGGGCACCTTGGAATCCGGCGCCGCGACCCGGATTTCTACGCGTTGCAGGTGCTCGATACGATCCTCGGCGCCGGCGCCGGGCTGACCGCGCGGATTCCCCGCGCGTTGCGTGACGAACAGGGTCTGGCCTACAGCACGTTCGCCAGCATCACCGGATCGGCGGGCGTGGAACCCGGGAAATTCATCGCCTACATCGGGACCGCACCCGACAACGTTCCCAAGGCCGTCGCCGGCTTTGTCGACGAGGTGGAGCGAATCATCGACGAGCCGGTCACGGCCCCGGAGCTGGCCGACGCCCAGGCGTACCTCACGGGCAGCTTCGTCTTCGGGTTCGAATCCAACGCACAGATCGCCCGCTTCCTGATAAACGCCGAAGTGTTCGGCCTGGGTTTCGACTACGTCGAGACGTATCCGCGGTACATCGAAGCCGTTACGCCCGACGCCGTCCGCCGTGCGGCCGCCGCCCACCTGACGACGCGCGCGTACTCGCTGGTGGTGGCCGGGCCGGAAGGAGCCGTCGACATCGACACGTTGTAGCCGCGGCGCCGGGGCCTCGGCGTCGGAAGTCTTGGTTCTCCCGGCGCCCGTTCGGTATCCTGTCGTCACCATGAACATGATGCGTTCCGTGGTGATCATCGGCGGCTCCGTTGTCGTCGGGCTGGGGCTGATCGTGCTATGGGCGACTGTGTCTCGGCCGCCGGCGAGCGAGCGGACGCCGATAGTCTATGTGGAAGAGGCGGCCGAGGCGGAACACTGGATCGAGCTGGACGTCCCCGCGGTGTCGACCGCCGAAAACTTCATCGGTCACCAGACCCGGATCGTCAGCGGCCGGGTCCGCAACGCCGGCGACCGGCCGCTGCGTTCCGTCGAGCTGGTCCTGGAGTTCGAGGACTTCGAGGGCGAGACCGTTCACGAGTTTGCCGGAGAGGCGTTGAGGGCGTCCCTGCCCGCGGGAGAGAGCCGCGGCTACGAGTTCCGCTTCGAGGAGTTGCCCGCGGGCTGGAATTACAGCATTCCCCGCGTTCGCGTCCGCCGCGTCGGATATTGACGTCAGCGGCCGTGCCGCAGCCGTTCGATCAGCGGCGTCGGCAACCCGGCTGCCCGCATCTTCCTTTGGGTCGTCTCGAGCGGGTACGCCACGCGGTGGAACTCGACGCGGGATGTCGCGGTGTCCCAGATCGCGAACGCGGCGCGCGCGTCGTGGTCCCGGGGTTGGCCCACGGATCCCGGGTTGATGAGGTACGGGACGGACGCGTCCAACGCGGCCACCCACCGCTCGTCCGGTCCCCGGGGTGTTTCGAGCCGGACGCCGCCGGCCGGGCCGAGCGAGAACACGCACGCGTGGTGCGTATGCCCGAAGAAGGTGAGGCGCGCGCCGGTTGAACGGAAGCTCTCCGCGGCGTCGGCGGAGGACAGTATGTAGTCGTCCTCGCCGGTGACGGCGCCGTGGACGAGTTGCGCGCCGCCCCCCAGGCCGCGCGGCCCCGCCGGCAAGTCCCGCAGGTAGGCCGCGGCCTCGTGCGACAAGGCGTCGCGCGTCCAAGGCACCGCCGTCTTCGCGTGAAGGTTGAAGTCGTCGGCCGCGCCCAGACCCGCCGCGACCCGGTCGTGGTTCCCGCGCACGGACCGGGGTTCGAGCGCGCGCACTCGCGCGACCGCGGCGTTCGGATCCGGTCCGTACCCGACGATGTCGCCGCAGCACAGCACGGAATCGAAACCCGCCGCGGCCGCGCGTTCGATGCACGCGTCCAGAGCCTCCACGTTGGAATGGATGTCGCTGATGAGAAGGTGTCTCATGGTGGGCGGCGATGCGACGCCGTCGGGACGCGAACCCGCGCGCCCAAATGCGCCCATTTCCCGGTGTTATGATGATCGCGATGACCCCCGCGGCCGTGTTTCTTTTCTGCGCTCCGTTGGCGTTCGGAGCCGCGGGAATCGCGGTCCTCGCGGACATCGATCATCAGACAGGCGGGGGCGATGTCTTCCGCGTGATGGTATCACGCCTCGCCGAGGTGATGCTGTTGGGCGTCTTCGGGATCATCGCCGCCCAAGGGGGCGGGTTGAGAGGCTCGGTCATCATGACGGCGCCGGATGGGCGCCGCGCCTTCCAGGACATCGTGAACCACGGCGTCCTGCCGGGGTTGGTCCTCGGTCTGGTGAACTACCTCTTCTTCTTCTACGAACGCTACAGCCCCTTCGTCGACGCGAGGATTCGCGGAATCTCCAGCGCCTACGACGCCGTGATCGTTTCGCTGGACACGGGGATCTTCGAAGAGGTCATCTACCGGCTGTTCCTTTTGTCGGGGCTCCTCTTTCTGTTCCGGCACCTCTACCGCGGCATGCGCCGCGAGAAACCCGTGCTCGTATCGTTGCTTCCCGCGACGCTGGCCATCGTCGTCTCGTCACTGTTGTTCGGGATCGCGCACAGCGTCACCGGTTTCACGGCGGCCTTCACGGGAGGCGTGCTGTTGGGGGTGATCTATGTTCGTACTGGCATCGAATCCGCGATCGCCGCGCATTGCGCGGCCAACGTGTTGTTCTTCAGCGCGTCCTACTTGTTGTGACGTCCGGCGCCGGAACGCGCGGGAGTGGCCCGCGCCGCCGCGCTTCGGGGACTGGAACCATGAACGTTCGGCCTGAGACGCTGGGGGAACTTCGATCGAGTCCGTTCGGGCAGGTCCGGCGCCGGGACCGCTCCGTCAAGCAAGAAATGCGTGAGAATCTGCTGAAGAGGCTTCGCGCCGGCGAGGCGGTCTTCGACCGAGTGCTGGGATACTCCGAGACCGTCGTGCCGCACATCGTCAATGCGATTCTCTCCCGGCACCACATGATTCTGCTCGGGCTGCGCGGCCAGGCCAAGAGCCGCCTCCTCCGCCAACTTGCCGATCTTCTCGACCCCCAGAGCCCCATCATCGCGGGATGTGAGATCAACGACAACCCGTTCCGCCCGATATGCTCCCGCTGCCGCGCGCTGGTCGCCGAGCGGGGCGACGCCACGCCCGTCGGTTTCCGCGGACCCGAAGAACGCTACGTCGAGAAACTCGCGACCCCGGACGTGACGATAGCGGACATGATCGGCGACATCGATCCCATCAAGGCAGCCAAGGGGGGCCACGCGCTGGCGAGCGCATCGACCATGCACTATGGCTTGCTGCCGCGCGCCAACAGGGGGATATTCGCCATCAACGAACTGCCGGACCTGGCGGCGAAGATTCAAGTCGGCCTGTTCAACGTCATGCAGGAAGGCGACGTGCAGATCAAGGGATATCCCGTGCGGCTCCCCATCGATGTCGTCCTCGTGTTCTCGGCGAACCCCGAGGACTATACGGCCCGGGGGAAGATCGTGACTCCCCTCAAGGACCGGATCGGCTCGGAGATCCACACGCACTATCCTCCGGATCTGGACCACGGGGTGGCCATCACGGAGCTGGAGGCCTGGACGGAGCGCGACGGGGTGGCGATTCCGCGCTACATCCGCGAAGTGGTCGAGGGCGTCGCTTTCAGGGCGCGCGGCGATGAACGGGTCGACAGGCGGTCGGGCGTCAGCCAGCGTCTGCCGATCTCGTGCCTCGAGAATGTCGCCAGCAACGCCGAGCGGCGACGCATCCTCACCGGCGAATCCAGGACCGTTGCGCGAATCGTGGACGTCTACGCGGCGCTTCCGGCCATCACGGGGAAGCTGGAGCTGGAATACGAGGGAGAGTTGAAAGGCGTGTTACCGGTGGCGCGAGACCTGATCCGGCAGGCTGTGCGGATGGTCTTTCGAAAGTACGTGAACCGCGATGACTTCGCCAAGGTCACGGAGTGGTTCGACATGGGCGGCACGTTGAAGTATTCCGATCTCGATTCGGCCGAGACGACGCTGCATTACCTGGAGGGGATACAAGGTCTGATGGACTTGGCCGCCGCGTTCGGCGTCCGCAAGAGATCGGCTGCGGCGGCCCGCGCGGCGGCCGCCGAGTTCGTTCTCGAGGGCCTGTATTCGATGGACAAGATCAGCCGCACCGAGGAGTTCGGCTACAGCGCCACCGAGAAGAAGTCCGAAACGCCGCCGGAAATCGAGGACCTGTATCGCGACTACGCGAGCGATCCCCGGCGGTATCGAAAGAAGACGCTGAACTAGTCGATCAGGGAATGCCCCGCATCCGATACAGCCGGCATGTCCCGTCGCCGCTGGATGGGCTCGGCATCGAGGACCTGCTCGATGCGTTGTCGGACTTCTTTCTGCAGAGCGGGTTCGAGCCGGCGTTCGATCGTCCCGGCGCCGCGCGGGGGATGGAAGCCTTGCGCCGCGCGATCATGGAGCGCCTCGCCGCCATGGAGCGGATTCCGAGGCGGTTGCTGGACGAGTGGCTCGATGACGCCGGCCGGGGCGACGCACGGCGAATGGACGCGATGCTGGACGCGCTCATCCAGCGAATGATCGACGAAGGTTGGCTGAAGACCGGGGCCGGGACCGATCCCGCCGCCCCGATGCGAAGCGGCTCCCTCGACGACGCGATCGGGCAGGCGCGATTCGAGATCACCGACAAGTCGATCGACTTCCTCGGGTTCCGCGCGCTTCGCGAGTTGTTGGGCTCGTTTGGCAAGAGCAGCGTCGGGCGGCATGAGACCGCGCATCTGGCGACCGGCGTCGAGGCGTTTCAGGCGTCGCGGCCGTACGAGTTCGGCGATGCGCTCAATCTGGACGTCGGCGCGACGCTGCTGAGCGCCGTGGCGCGCGGCGGGACGGGAATCCCGATCGAACTGGAAGCCGACGATCTCCAGGTGCGCCAGGCCGACTACGAGAGCTCGTGCGCGACGGTCGTCATGCTTGACCTCAGTCACAGCATGATCCTGTACGGCGAAGACCGTTTCACGCCGGCCAAGCGCGTCGCGCTCGCGCTGGCGCACCTGATTCGAACGCAGTACCCCGGCGACTCGCTCCGGTTGGTCCTGTTTCACGACTCCGCCGAGGAGATCCCGATCCGGAAGCTCGCACGCGTCGCCGTCGGGCCGTACCACACGAACACGCGCGAGGGTCTGCGCCTGGCTCGACGGATTCTGATGTCGGAGCGGAAGGACACGCGGCAGATCGTCATGATCACCGACGGCAAGCCGTCGGCGATCACGCTGGACGACGGGCGCATCTACAAGAACTCGTTCGGCCTGGATCCGGCGATCCTCGATGCGACGTTCCGGGAAGTGCAGACTTGCCGCCGATCCGACATCCGGATCAACACGTTCATGCTGGCCGGCGATCCGCACCTGATGGCTTTCGTGAAGAAGGTGGCCGAGATCGCGCGCGGTAAGGCGTACTTCACGTCGCCGTCCACGCTCGGCCGATACCTGTTGCTGGACTATCTCCGAAAGACGGTGGAAACCGTTCACTGACGTTGGGAACGGCGGTGCGTCGCGGCGTTCTCCGGCGGGCCGCCGGCCGGGACATGCAAAAAAAGCCCCGCCGGCCGGCGGGGCTTCAGTTTCTCTTTACAACTCTTGCTTACCTTCGTGGGTCAGCAAATCGTTGCCAACCTTTTTAAGGCAACTGCCAAGAAAATTCAAAACAAAATTTTACGAAAGGCCGTCCAATCTGTGTGGCGCCCGGCAGCGCCGACGCACAAAGTCCTGTTCGCCGGGCGCGGTGTTGGCGTACCCTGGATACGAATCGCGCTGGACGTGCTTGCCCGCGGCTTTCGATCTTCCCCACAAGATGCCGTCGGCCCCGGCAATGCGGACCCGAGCTGCGGGCGCCTCCGATTGAACGCGCGGTTTCCGGCGTCCCGGTCCGCGGTTCCGGCGTGACGCCTCGGATGGCAAGTTTCCGGCAACTTTAGTCGGCGCGCTTTCGTAGGAGAACGCATGAGCCCGTTGAAGAAAGCCTTGATCGCATTCACCGTGGTGGTCGTCATGCTGGGTATGGTGGGCTACGCGATTGCCACCCGAAACCGCGGCTTGCTCGCCGTCGAGGCCGGCCGCGTAACGCTGCAGGACATTGTCCAGTCCGTGACGGCCAACGGCGAGATCAAGCCCAAGGACTACGTCAACATCAGCGCGGACGTGATGGGGCGCATCACGCACATGGACTTGGCCGAAGGCGACCGGGTGGAGCAAGGCGACCTCCTCGTGCAGATCGAATCCATTCAGAACGAGGCAGAGGTTCAGAGCGCGCAGGCCAGCCTCGACGCGGCCCTGTCCGAGCTTGAAGGGATGGAGGCGTCGATCCGGGCCGCGCAGGCGTCGCTCGAGAGCGCCCGCGTCGACAAGCGGCGCGTCGAGGCCGACTTCGAATTGAGCCGTCAGGACTTCGAGCGGGCGCGGGAGATGTTCGACGAAGGGCTGGTTTCGCGAGAGCAGTTCGAGCGCCAGCAGTCGGCGTACGAGGTCGCGCGCGTGCAGGTGGAATCCGCCGACGCCCGAATCGCGCAGGCCGATGCGCAACTGGCGCAGTCTCTCCAACAGCGCGAAGGGACACGCCTGCGGATCGGACAGCAGGAGGCGACGTTGATGCGCGCGCGCGACGGTCTGGAGAAAACACGCCGGACGGCGCCGCTGTCCGGCGTCATCACGTACCTGCCGGTCAACGTCGGTGAGATCGCCGTGATGGGCCTCCAGAGTCAGCCCGGCACGACGCTGATGCAGATCGCCGACATGTCGCAAATCACCGCGGAAGTGCTCGTGGACGAAACCGACATCGTCGAGTTGCGTCTGAATCAACGGGCCGAAGTGCGAGTCGACGCCCTGGTCGACGAAGTACTGACGGGTTACGTGTCCGAGATCGGCAGCTCGGCGTTGACCGCGAGCGGGAGCGGCGGCATCTCGACGACCACGACCAACACGGATCAGGCCCGGGACTTCAGGGTCGTCGTCACCCTGGACAGTCCGCCGGTTCAGCTCCGGCCGGGCCTGTCCTGTACTGCCACGATCGAGACCGCGCGGGAAGACCGGACGCTGGCCGTGCCGATTCAGGCGTTGACGATTCGCGAGATCCCCGAAGCGGACGTTCCCGACTACATCGAGAATCCGGTGGTCAACGAGCCGAGGCCCGGTGACGAAGCGATGGCCGAGGTCGAAGGTGTTTTCGTCATCGAGTCCGGTACGGCCCGGTTCCGGCCGGTCCGCACCGGCATCGTGGGCACGACGGACATCCAGATCGTCGCAGGCCTTCGCGAAGACGATGAGATCGTTATCGGGCCGTACCGCGTTCTTCGCACACTCGAGGACGAGACGGACATCCGCATCGAGAGCTCCGACGAGGACGCGGAGTCGTAGGGCCGCATGCCCGAGCCGCTCATTCGAACCCACGATCTGTGGAAGACGTACGCGATGGGCGTCGACAACGAGATTCACGCCTTGAGCGGCGTGAGCTTCCAGATCCAGCGCAACGAGTACGTGGCGATCATGGGACCGTCGGGTTCGGGCAAGTCGACGC
The DNA here is from genome assembly GCA_022821145.1 of Acidobacteriota bacterium. GTDB lineage: Bacteria > Acidobacteriota > Terriglobia > 20CM-2-55-15 > 20CM-2-55-15 > JAJEDW01. Next base: position 85,897 of record JAJEEE010000009.1, on the reverse strand, counting down.
TGATGAACGTGATCGGCTGCCTCGACACGCCCACGCGCGGGCAGTATTGGTTGAACGGCCGGCTCGTCAGCGACATGGACGACGACGAACTGGCCCGCATTCGAAACAAGGAGATCGGTTTCGTCTTCCAGACGTTCAACCTGCTGGCGCGTGCGACGGCGCTGCACAACGTGGAGCTTCCGTTGATCTACAGCGGCATGCGCGGCGCGGCGCGGCGCCGGAGGGCCGAGGAGGCGATATCGATGGTGGAGCTGTCCGATCGGCAGGACCATCGCCCGGCGGAGTTGTCCGGCGGGCAACGTCAGCGCGTGGCCATCGCGCGGGCGCTGGTGAACCGGCCTTCCATACTCCTGGCCGACGAGCCGACGGGCAACCTCGATTCCAAGACCGGCCGCGAGATCATGCAACTGTTCGGGCTCTTGCACCGGGAGGGCAACACGATCATCCTCGTGACGCATGAGCGCGAAGTGGCCGAGTGCGCGCAGCGTGTCGTCAGCATCCTGGACGGGAAGATCGCCAGCGACGAACACGTCGTCCAGGGTGAAGCGCTCCCGGTCGGCTAGCGCGTGGACGCGCCATGGATCCCGTATTCATCTGGCTGGAGCAAACAGCGTTGAGCGTGTGGGTGCGCGAATCGCCGTCGATGTTCGCGTTTCCGGGAATCCTGACGCTGCATACGATCGGAATGGCGTTCCTGGTGGGCCTGACATCGGCATTCAGCCTTCGGATACTGGGCTTCGCGCGGCGCGTTCCCGCGCCGGAAATGCTCAAGCTCGTACCCGTGGTGTGGTTCGGGTTCTTTCTGAATCTGGTATCCGGATTCTTGCTGTTGTTGGCGTATCCGACGAAGGCGTTGACGAACCCCGTGTTCTATCTGAAGCTGACGACGATCGCTCTGGCGTTGCTGGCGGTACGGGCCTTGGGCAGACGAGTGGCCGACCTGTCGTTTCGGCCCGTCCGCGGGTGGCCCGGAGACCGTGTGCTGGCGAGCCTGACCCTTGGGTTCTGGGTGGTTTCGGTGACCGCCGGCCGCTTCCTCGCATATACGCACAGCCGCCTGCTGGCGTCCGACTTCTGAGCCGATGTCGCGGGGGGACTGGGCGTCGTGGCTCGAATCGTGGCGGCAACAACTCGTCCTGTGGCTCGAATCGACCCCCGCCGGCGATTTCGTCAACACGTACACGTGGGCGTGGCCCATCGCCGAATCGTTTCACTTCGTCGGGCTCTGTCTCCTCCTCGGCACGGTGGGTCTTTTCGACTTGCGGCTACTGGGGTTCGCACGGCAGATCCCGTTGCCCCAACTGCATCGCTTGATCCCGTGGGGGATCGCGGGTTTCTCGATCAATGCCGCGACCGGCTCGCTCTTCATGGCCGCCGCGCCGTTCCAGTATCTCTACAACGAGTCGTTCTACTTCAAGGCGACCTTCCTGAGCGTGGCGGGCGTCAACGTCGCCGTGTTCTACCTGCTGTTCTACCGCAAGATCGTCCCGCTGGGCGCGGGAGAGCAGGCGCCGTGGCCGGCGCGCATCATCGGAGGCGTCTCCCTGCTGATGTGGATCGGCGTCATGTGCGCCGGACGGTTGCTGACGTTCTACAGGCCGAGCTTCCGGTTCTTCTGAACGGACGCGTTCCCCGGCGATCCCGCTACTCGCGCCGAACGCCCTCGAGCACGCCCGGGAGCGCGTCGTAGTCGGCAAGGGCGATCGGCGGACGGTCGAGCCCGGCGTCTTCGAGCGGCGCGGCCTTCGCTATTCCCGTCCCGTCGTTGCCGAGCCGGACCTCGATGAGGGTGAACTCGTCGTCGGACGGTGTTCGCGGCTCCAGGCGGCGCCTCGTGACCAGGACGATGCGTTCCCCGCCGCCCGGTGCGTCGTCGAGAGCCGCGTACTTGATCGCGAACCCGGAAACGCTTTGCGTCCAGATGTATCCCAGCGTCGGCAGCGCATCGATCGCCACCACCAGTGGATCCTCGGGCGGATCGTCGCCACCGCCGCGTCCGCCCCGTCCGCCGCGCCCGCCGCCGCCGGCCTCGGCTTGCGCCGCGGCCTCGGCTCGGGCGGCGGGGTCCATACCGGCAATCAGTTCATCGCGTTCCTCGTCGGTGGACCACCTGAAGATATTGATGGTGACGTCGTCGCCTCCAGCGAACCGCGCCCGCAAGTCGGCGACGCGCTCATCCGTTGTCTGCGCACCCGCAACGGGCGCACCCAAGCCCGCGAGCGTCAGACCGACGGCCAGGGACAGCCCGACGAAAGCGGGGGCCGGGAACTGGGTCCGTCCGTTCGGCGCCGTTGATGTCATCGTTCCTCCTGTCGAATGCAAGTACGGGTGCGACAGTATTTCACGGAAACCCCGCCGCCGGCCACCCCTGACGGGAACGGCGGCGGGGGTCTTCCTTCGCCGGCGCCGCACGGAGCCGGGGGAGAATCCGTTCGGTTGCGGCGGGCGGCGGTGTACCATGGGTGTCCCATGCCGCTCCGACAGCGGCATCGCAGGCGACTCGAAGAGGAGACGAGCATGATTCGGAGCAGATTTCTTGTGACCGCAGCCGCCGTCGTGGCTCTGGGCGCCTTTCCGGCGTTCGTACGCGGACAGGCGGACAACATGAGTTTCTTCGTGACCAGCAGCAATCCGGGAACCGGCGGGAACCTCGGCGGTCTCGACGGCGCCGACGCCCATTGTGAAGCTTTGGCGGAGGCCGTCGGGCAGGGCGGCAAGACCTGGCGCGCGTATCTGAGCACGAGCGCCGTCGATGCGCGGGACCGCATCGGCGGCGGACCCTGGTACAACGCCGCGGGCGTCATGATCGCGTCGGATGTCGACAATCTGCACGGCGAGAACAACCTGACGGCCGAGACCGCGCTGAACGAGCGGAACGAATCGCCCAACTACATCGGTGGGCCGCAGCCGCTCGAGCACGACGTCCTGACCGGCACGAACGAAGACGGCACCGCGTCGGACATGACGTGCAACGACTGGACCGACGGTTCCGCCGACAGCACGGCGATGCTGGGCCACGCCGACCGAATCGGCCGGAACCCCGGCGTCAACTCCTGGAATGCCGTTCATCCGTCCCAGGGCTGCGCGATGGAGAACCTGACGCCGACCGGGGGCGCCGGCATGTACTACTGCTTTTCGGCCGACTGATCGAGCGGCACGCTGGCTCCTGGAGGTTCGTGCGATGAGAGGACTGTCTGCGTACGCGGCCGCGGCCTGCCTGATCGGCGCCGCGACGGCCGTCCCGGTGGCGGCGCAGGCCCGCCTCTGGGACGATCCCGGTCCGTGTGACCGCGAGTGTCTGCGGGGCATCGTGGACGCGTACCTGGAAGCCATGGCCGAGAACGACCCGGCGGCGGCCCCGCTCTCCGAGCGGGTTCGGTACACCGAGAACACCGAGCTGCTCAGTATCGGCGAAGGTCTCTGGGAGAACGCGGTCTCCGTCTCGGCCGCCTTCCGCATCTACGTTCCGGATCCGGTGGCTCGACAGGTGGGTTTCATGGGCGTCGTCGAAACCGGTGACGGCGCCGGCATGCTGGCGCTTCGATTGAAGGTCGACGACGGCCGGATCGTCGAGGCCGAGCACATGGTGGCCAACGTCGGCCAGAACGCGCTCGGGAACGTCGAGACGCCGCGCCCCGGGCTGGTGTCGGAGTTGCCGCCCGGCGACCGGATACCCCGTGAGCTCATGCTCATCATCGGCGCGTCGTACTACGACTCGATCGAGCAGAGCGACGGAAGCGCGACGCTGTTCGCCGACGATTGCGAGCGGCGCGAGAACGGGATGATCACCGCCGGCGGCAGCGGCCTGGGACGCGGCGGCCAACCGCGGGCCGGCTGCTTCGACCAGATGAACACGCGGACGTTCACCTACATCGACGACATCGATCTGCGCCGCGTGTGGATCGCCGATCCCGTCACGGGTCTCGTGTTCGGCCTGTCGCAGTTCCGGCACGGGTTCGAGACCAACGAGTTCACGATCGTCGGCCCGGACGGGGCCCGATCGACACGGACGATGGAATTCGACCCGTTCGATTTACCGGCGGCGCACGTCTACAAGATCCGGGACTACCGCATTCACGAAATCGAGGCGATGGGGTTCTCCATGCCGTACATGTCGGGCAACGGCTGGAGCGATTTCCTGAGATAGCGGGATGCGGGCGACGCGGATCGAATAGCCGGGCAACGCGCGTGCGATACCTGGTGACAGCCAAGGTCAAGCGCGGCCGGCCCGCCGCGCTGGCGACGGCGATCGCGCGGGGAACGCTGGGACGCGGCTCGGTCGCCGGCGGAGAATACCTGCGCAACATGGACCAGGCGCGCGAATTGGCCGACGGCCGGGTGCAGTGGGTTGAAGTATGCTATTGCCCGACGCCGCTGGAGGAAGAGCGCCCATATTGGGACGAGTATTTCGACTTGCTGAAGGTGCAGGACGCCCACGCCCGGAGCCGCTGCCGCGATCTGAGCGGCGCCGAGCCCTGGGCCTGCGGCCGCTGCGACTGCACGGACAAGCTCGAAGCACGGCTGGCCGCGAACGGTCGGCCGTTTCGTCCCGGCGCCGAGGAGTGACCCGACCCTTGAAATCCGGGTGGCGCAGACCTGAATTCGGGCGAGGGATTCGCCGAGGTTGTTGGGAGGTTTTTCGATGAGGGATCGACTGCATGCGTGGACGCGGGGTTGGGGGGCTACGGCCGCCGGGGTGGTTCTCATGGCGGGAGGCGCGGCCGGGCAATCGACGACGCTCCGGACGCCCGACGGCCAGCCGGACCTGCAGGGTGTCTGGTCCTTCGCCACGATCACGCCGCTGGAACGGCCGCGAGAGCTCGCCGACAAGGAGTTCTTCACGCCCGAGGAAGCACGCGAGTACGAGATCGCGTATCGCGAGCGGACGAACAAGGATCGCCGCGACGGCCCGGCCGCGGCCGACGTGAGCCGCGCGTACAACGACTTCTGGTGGGATCCGGGCACGCGGGTCGTCAAGACGCTGCGGACCTCGCTGGTGATCGACCCGGCCGACGGGCGGATTCCCGCGATGACCGAAGAGGGCCGTGCGCGCAACGAGGCGAGGCGCGAAGCCAATATCGGACGTGAGTTCGACGGACCGGAGAACCGCCCGTTGCCGGAACGCTGCCTCGTGATGCAGGGTTCGGGGCCGCCGATCACGCCCACGGCCTACAACAACAATACGCAGATCGTCCAGAGCCCCGGCCACGTCGCGTTGCTGATCGAGATGGGGCACGAGACACGGATCATCCCGTTGGATGACCGGCCGCATCTCGACGACAGCGTCCGGCTCTGGAAGGGCGACTCGCGCGGCCGATGGGAAGGAGACACTCTCGTCGTCGAGACGGCGAATTTCTCCGACAAGGCGGCATGGCGCGGGACGAGCCCGAACATGAAGTTGACCGAGCGCTTCACGCGGCAGGACGAGGACACGCTGATCTACCAGTTCACCGTCGACGATCCGGACACCTATGAGCGGCCGTGGACGGCCGAGGTGCCGCTGACGCGAATCGACGGCCTCGTCTACGAGTACGCCTGCCACGAGGGCAACTACGGCATGGCCGGAGCGTTGGCCGGCGCCCGCGAGAGGGACCGGCAAGCCGCCGCGGGCAGGTGAGCAGCGTCGCGAACTGGCTGACACAAAGCGTGACGACACTCGGGCCCTGGGGCCTCTTCCTGGTGGCGCTGGGCGATTCCGCGTTCGTCCCCCTGCCGCAGGGCGTCGATTTTCTCCTGATTACGCAGGCGATCGCCGCGCCGTCCACGGCGTATCCGGCCGCGGCCCTTGCCGTGGCCGGCTCCCTGATCGGTTCGTACGTTCTCTATTCCATGGCGCGGCGCGGCGGTGAGCTGATGTTGCGCAAGAGGGCGTCCGGCGCGGGCGCCGCGAAGATCCGCCGCCAGATCGACCGGTACGGCGGGCTGGTGCTGATCCTTCCGACGATGATCCCCCTGCCGCTTCCGACGAAGCTGTTCGTGATCGGCGCCGGGGTGTTTCAGATGAGGCCCCTCTCCTTCGTCGGCGCGGTCGCGTTCGGCCGTATCGTTCGCTACTTCGGGGAAGCGTTCGTCGCGCTGCGATACGGGGACCGGACAATGGACCTCTTCAGGGAGAACGTCGGCGTAGGACTGGCCCTCGCCGCGGCCGTCGTCGCCCTGTTCGTCGTCATCCAACGCTGGAGCGCCGGCCGGCTCGGCGGCGAAGGCGCGGCCTGACGGATCTCGGCGTCGCGCCGCGTGCGCCCGGTAATTCCCTGCGTCCGTCACCCCAACTGCGTTACACTCCGCCCGAGTTGATGAATCGGCTTCGGCGACCGGCAGCGTTGTTCTTCTGCTTGGCTTCACTATCCGCCCAGGGAGCCGAGCGCCAGGCGCCGACGTCCGCCCTGCCCGACGCCGTGTACGCACTGCTCCGGGAGCGGTTCTACATGGATCGAGCGATCGGGTTTCTTCACGACTCGGCGTCCCGCGAGGAGTTGCACGCGGCGCTGGCCGGCGACGCGGGCGAGTTTTCCTTTCTGATCGGCCGGCCGGCGGGAGATGTCACCATCGATGAGTTCCTTCCGACGGACCCGTCCGCCTCGGCCGTCCAGTCGCTGACGTTGACCATCGACACGGCCGCCGACGCGGTCGACATGGTGCACGTCCTGCTCGATCCCGAGTCCGAGCCGGAAGCGGAGCGTCTGGCGGATAGTGCGCTCGACGAGGTGGACCAGGGCGGTCCGCGCTCGACCCGGCTGTACCTGCTCGGGATCCATCAGGTCGAGGACCGGGCGTACCAGGTTCTGCTGCGCGAGGAGACGTCGTCGACCGGCGGGTTGATGTTCTGGATTCACTTCCGTTGAAGGTGGCGTCATGCTCCGGACCGGCAACGCGATGCGTGTTTCCCCGGCCATCGACCAGAGCCTTGTCGGGCCCCTTCGGCTCCGGCAACGGGAGTCCTCCGCCGCTCCGGTTTCGCGAACGATGCGAATCGGGGTCGGCAGGTCCTCAGAATCCGCGCCAACCGGGCAGGGCGGCCGATTGCCGGATCCAGGCTTCCATCCGATCCTCGTCGAGTTCGGCCTCGTAGATGTCGATCCAGCGCGAGTCCTTGTCCTTGCCGGAGCCGGGTGGGGCGGGGCGCAGCGACGCACCGTTCAGGAAGGTCACCTTTATGTAGCGCGTGAATACGTGGAAGCTCAAGAACCAACCATGGCCCTCGACGCCATACCAGGGCGAGTTCCACCTCACGGCCTTGCGCACGTGGGGCACGGTGCGCACGATGAGGTCGTCGAGGCGGCGCCCGGCCGCGCTTTTCCAACCGGGCATGGCCGCGATGTAGGCCTGGACGGGGATGTCACCATCGGCCTTGGCGATCTGAGGGTTGCCGCCTGCGAGGAGGACCGGCGTCGCGTCGCCGTGGCGGGCGGTCCGCGTTGACTTCTTGAACCTCTTTCCCGGCGATTCGTTCACTCCGATCCGCGCCTCTCGCGGCCGAGCGCCTGAGGCCGCACCCGGACGACCCTGCCTGCCGATTATCGCTCGACGGCCAACCCGCCGATGAAGCAGTAGCTCCACTAGCGGGACTCGAAGAATGCCTGGAGGTCGGAAGCCGTTCGGATCAGCTCAGTCACGGTGTCCGAAGGCCTTCCTGAACCACCGTTGCTGTTCGACGAGACCCGATGTCGGACGGGGCGCCCGGGGCGGGACCGTGTAGTCGGCCGGGCGGCAGAGACAGGTGATCGCCTGAATCGGATCCAGGCGGCGAAGCTCGGCCCGCCGGATGGCTTCCAGCCTCGGCCCCGCCTTCTTCCACGTGCGCACCCAACGCTCGACCGCGGCCAGCTCATCCGCGGTCCGATCGGGCGACTTCAAGCTGTTGGACGTCACCCGTGAATTATACCGGCGAATCCGGCCGCGATCCGGGCGGCGAACAGCCGCCGGAGACCGGTTATTCCGAGATCGGGTTAACGCGCACCGTCCGCCGGGCGATCCGGGACGAGCATCCGGATATAGCCGTCGTGGCGCGACGTGATGAAGATCTCGCCGTCGGCGCTGCGGCTCAAGTGCAGGTCGACCCGCTCGATGTCGCGGCCGAGAGCCTCGGCCACGAGGTCTCCCATCGTCACGTCCCGGCGATTCCCGTCCGCGTCGCGGGCATAAAGCTGGATCTCCTCGATCGCGGCGACGGTCTCCGGAACGCCGTCGTCGGCCGCCTTCATCGCCGCCGTGTCGGCGGCGAACAGACGGCCGCGAGCGACGTCGCCGAAGATGAACTTGCCCTGAAGGGCCGGGATGGCGCCGTGGTAGGTGAACCCCGCCGCGACGGCCTCGCCGTCGTCGTGGTCGTACATGGCCACGGGATAGGCGAACCCGTCGGGGTAGCGTCCGTTCAGGACCTCCGACGGCAGGAGAAAGACGTCGCCGAGGACCCCGCCGCGCCGGGAGACGCCGTTGTCGAAGTAGCCCTCGCGCTGCATCCAGCCGTAGTTGCCGCCCTCGTGGACGATATTGATTTCCTCGATGTGGCTCATGCCGATGTCGGCGGCGAACAACGTGCCGTCGTCGAGGTCCCACGACAGCCGGTGCGCGTTCCGGAAGCCCGAGGCGTAGATTTCGCCCAGTGTCTCGGGGTCGCCGTCATCGGCGTACATGTTGACGGCCGGGACGGTATAGTCGCCGATCCCTTCCACGCCGCCCGATTCCGACGGTGACCGGGGATCGATGCGCAGGATGGCGCCCACCACCGTGTCCAGCCGCTGCATCTGGGCGGGGTCGGCTTCGTGGGGGCCGCCGCCGTTGGAGAATCCCAGATCGCTGCCGCTGGCGTACAGCAACCCGTAATCGGGATCTCCCGGCTCCGCGGTCGGATTGAAGCCGACGTAGCCGAAGGGGTGCCGGAAGAGATCGACGATATGGCCGATGCGGAGCAACTCGCGCCGCGAACCATCGAAGGCGTCCGCGGCCGGATCCGTTGCCCGCCATTCGGTGATCACGCTGTGGTACGTCACGTCGGATGAACCGAAGCCGGGCGGAACGAAGTCGGCCACGGCGGGGTTCCCCGCCGCGCGCTCGCCGTGCACGGTGTAGAACAGGCCGTTCGCGGCGAATTCCGGGTGGAAGTCGAAACCGATGAACCCGCTGGCCAGGCTGTCGTAGATCGCGTGCGGGAACGCCGCGTCGACGTCGGCGTACAACGTGGGTTCGCCGCCGGCGTGGAGCTCGTAGAGAAAGCCGCGCGAGTCGTTCGCGAAACGCCGTCCGTCGGCGCGGTCGCGGACGAAGCTCACCCGCGCCCACGTCGCCGGGTCCCGGTCGTCAGCGTGCAGGCTGCCGGTTTCGGGCAGGCGCGCCAGTGTTTCGATGCGGACCTCGAGCCCGCGATGGACGATCGGATCGTCGATCGGATTGGCGACCTGGGCCCAGGTCGCCCCCGGCGCCAGCAGGCCGAGCCATACCGGCCAGGCGGATACGGTGCGCATTGTCGTTATCCCTCGTATTCCAGGACGTGAAGTCCGCCGTTCCAGTCTGTGACATACATCAGGCCGTCCGTCCGGACGAGGACGTCGCACGTCTTGGCCGCGTGGGCGACCATCGGACGGGGATCGACCATCCGTGCGGGGACGGGCGGCGCCCAGTAGGCGATTTCCGTGGGCGCGAACGCGTCGCGGATGTCGAACACGCGCACGCCCGCGTTGTTGTACGTCGCGAAGATCGTTTCCTCGCTGACGAAGGCGCCCGGCCGGTTTTCGTGCAGGTTGTGCGGTCCGAACGTGCCCAGGCCGCAGTAGTCGCGGTCGCGGGGCGTGGGCAGCGTCGCGATCGGGACCGGGTTTTCCTTGACGCGCGCGTCGACGACGAACGTGTGGAAGATCCCCTTCTCGCAGCGTTCCGCGTTCGCCTCGTCGGCCACCACGACCAGGTCGCGCCCGGGCAGCGGCAGCGCGGTGTGCGTGCCGCCCGGAAACGGCGGGGACCAGTTGATGTGGGACAGCAACGCGGGCGCGCCGGGGTCGCCGATGTCGTGGATCGTCAGGCCGCCGTCGCGCCATGCGGCGTATCCGTAGTCGCCGGACGTGATCATGTGATGCAGGGCCACCCGGCGCCCCTCGGTGGCGACCGGCGTCTCGCCCGCCTCGCGGTTCATCCCCGGCAGCCACCAGCGCGAGACGATTTCGGGCCTCGTGACGTCGTTGAGGTCGACGACGGCGAGAATCGTGTCGGTGAAGCCGTCGAAGTGCGCGGCGACGTAGGCGTACCGGCCGCCCGTCCACCACAGGCGGTTGACGCCGAGGCCGGGCATTTCCAGGAACGCGATCTCGCGCGCCTCGTCCGGCCGGGATATGTCGTGGATGCTGAGGCCGGACCGGAATACGCCTTCGCCGGTGACGCTGTCGGCCAGCGTGTTCTCGAAATAGCCGCGCAGGTCGTCGTAGGACTGCATGGCGACGATGTTCGCGCCGTTCGCCAGCAGGAGCAGGTCGTCGGCCACTTGCAGATGATGCGTTCGCGTGTTTCCCCCGGCCGTGAAGAACCCCACGGGACGCAGGGCGCGCGGGTCGGCGGCGTCCAGGATCGTCAGCCCGTCGGCGAACATGTGGCCGACGTACAGATGGCCGCGGTTGGACATCACCTGGACGCAGTCCGGGTTGCCGCCGACGTCGCTGTAGGAGACGTGGCGGATCCCCCGGCCGATGCCCTCGAGCGGGACCGGTCCGTCGGCCGGCGCGTCGCCGGTGTCGGGGACGCATGCCGCGGCGCCGAGTCCGGCCAGACCCCACAGCCATTCACGGCGGTTCATCGTCACGCGGTTCTATTCGGCCAGCAGTCGTTCCAGCGCGGCGGCCGATTCGGCCACGTCCCAGCCGAAGGGACCGGGCGTGGTCTTGTACCGGATGACGCCGTCGGCGTCGAGTACGTAAATGCGGTCCGGGAAGGCCGCGTAGGCGATCTCGACCGCGTTGTCGAGCTTGTCGAGAACGGTCGGCAGGCTCAGGTTGCCGCTCGTGCAGAGTTCCGCCAATGCCTGTTTCTCCTCGATGGTCGTCGCGGCATGGACCTCCATGCCCGCGACCGTGTTGCCCGGATGGGCCTCCTCGATGTAGACCATCAGGAAGTTGGCGCGATCCCTGGAAGCCTGGTACCAGTCTTCAGTGTCCACGACACTGTTCATGAAGGGCCCTCAGGTGTAGCTCCCGAAGACCAGCACCACCGGCTTCTCGCCGAGCAGGTCGGCCAGCGCGGTCTCCTCCCCGCCCCTCATCTCGTTCAAGGCGAACCGCGGAGCGGGGTCTCCCACCGCGGGGCCGTGAATCACTTCGAGGGAGCCGTCGGGTTGTCGATGGAACCGCGTCATGAATCGCCCCGAGCTCGCCATGGGATCGCCGCCGTCCCTGGGCGTCAGCGTCAACGTGTAATCGGCGTAGTAGGACACCCACGGCAACCGGGTCATGGTCCGGGGGTCGCCGCCGTCGGTGATGTACTGCTCCGACGGCACGTCGAAGGCGAGTTCCGCCGTGTACGCGGCGAACAGCTCGTCGCCCGTCACTGCCGGCAGCCCCTCCGGCCATGCCATGACGGCTTCCTGCTGGAAGATGAACGCCAGCGGCTCGGCGTCGCCCTCGGCGAACGCTCTCACCCAGCGGTCGCGGCTTTCACGGATCGAGGCCACGTCGTCGGGGTCGAAGTTCTCGGCCGGCTGGAAGCCTTCCACCGGGCCCACGTGCGGCACGGCGTCCCCGGCGGCTTCCGGTGCGTCCGGCGCCGCGCACGCGACCAGGATGAGCGGCAACAGTGCGGCGCCGAATGACAGTTTCATGGTCGTCCCTCCGTTGCTCGCGACGCTATTCCCGCGTCAGCGCGAAGTCGCCTTGCGTGCCGTCCCGCGTCCAGGTGCCGCTCAAGGTGCGGTTGGGCGAGCCGAGGTCGTCGAGCGCGCCGTCGATGACGATCCGAACGGGGTTGCCGTCGCCGTCCACGCCGTCCGCCTCGAGGTGCACGGTCCAGTCCGAGGAGTCGAGCGTTCCGACGCGGATCGTCGCCGCATCGGGAAATCCGGGATTGATGATCCCGCTGAGCGTGGTCGTTTCCCAGGACATGTCGATCAGGACCGGATGGCGCTCGTCCGGCGTCGGGCCCCAGTCGCCGGACCAGATGCCCACGAGCGGGTGGCCTTCCTGGGCCACGGCGGCCGGCGCCGCCAGAGCCCAAACCAGGAGCCCGACCCCTGCGCCCGTCCCGAGCCTCTCCATCATGGAACGATCGGGCTCGCGCGGTCGATCAGCGCGTTGCCGCCGCCGATCATGAGCTCCGACGCCAGGTTGCCGTCCTGGCAGATGTACTCGAACTGTTCCCTGTCCGGCGTCCACCGCATGTCCATGCCGGTCGTCCACGGCGCGGTATAGGCCCCGGGGTCATCGACGGCCATCTCGTAACGCAGGGTGTTCATGTCCAGGCGCGTGAGCCGCTCGGTCAGACGAAGCTGTTTCGTCGTGGGTATGCCCCGCGCGTCGAGCCAGCCGCGTTCGTTGAAACCGACCGTGTCGATCACCAGCGTATCGCCTTCCCAGTGGCCGACGGAGTGGCCGTAGTAGCTGGGGTCCAGATCTTCCGGGTGCGGACGCCCGTCCATGTAGATGGGCCTGAAGCTGTGCGGTCCGCCCGTCTGGAAGATGTAGAGTCGCTGCTGTTCGGGCACCTGGATGATCTCCGTTCCATAGGGCGTGGCCATGTTCCGAAACCCGCCCGCCGGCTTGCACCGCGTGTACGGCTCGATCTCGTGGGTCTGGCGGTAGAGCCACAGTTCCCTCGCCCAGGGCTGGAACGGGACTTCGCTGACGCGGGGCTTCAACGGGTGCGTACTGAAGTCCGGCCCGCCACGGGCGTCGCGGAGCGCGATCTCCTCCGGCCGCTCCGGCGTCATGGACCGGTAGTCGCCGCGGTTCCACACGCCTTTCTCTCCCGGCGGCGGGCCGAAGCTCACTTCGCCGTTCGGCAGGCGCGGGGCGGGGCGGGGCGTGTCTGCATCCTGTGCCTGCAGCGTTTCGGAGAGCACGGGAGACAGCAGCGCCAGCGCCGCTGTCAGGCTTACGGTCAAGCGGTGTCGTCGCATCGATATACCTCCAAGGCCCGCCGTCCCGTCAGGCGGGCGAACCTGTTCCGCTAGGGCGTGATTCCCTGGCTGGATGCGGCTCCCAGACTCAGGCCGGTCTCGGCCCACGTCACGCTTCTGGCGTTCATGCGGAAGCTGCCGTCGCGCGCCCGGGACCCTTCGACGATGACCTCGTCTCCGGCCTTCAACGTGTCGCGGTCCCATCCCCGGTTTCTCACCTGGTGCGGCGCGCCCATCTCGAAGCCCCAGTTCACGAGCTGGCCGGTCTCGTCCTCGACGTTCATGTAGATCCAGACGTGAGGGTTGCTCCACGCGATTCGCGTGACCCGGCCTCTCAGCGTGACCGGCTGGTCGGCGTCGAACTCCGCCGCGAACGAATGGTGGGCGATGGCCGGGGCCGACGCCACCAGCACGCCCACGGCCACCGCGCAGATTCTCGATACGAGGGATCTCATCGCGGATCCTCCTATGGTCTGTTGTCCTGACAGTAGTACACCGGAAGCTCTTCTCCGGAAACCCATCGAAGCGTCCAACTGCTCGTCCACGTCCGCGTGTACGCGCCCGGGTCGTCGATCGTCACCTCGTAGCGCAGCGTATTCAGATCCGTTCGCGTGAAACGCTCGACCAGGTGAAGCTGCGGCGTATGCGGGAGCCCGCCGTTCGAAAACCAGAAACGGTCGTGGAACCCGCGAGTATCGACGACGAGCGTATCGCCGTCCCACTCGCCGACCGCGTGGCCGAAGTAGAGCGGATCGCCCGCGGTGCCCTCGGGCAGACCGGTCTGTTCGCGTCCATCCAGATGGATGAACCGCCAGTTCTGATTCCCGCCGCCCATGATGACGCGAATGCGTTCGCGTTCCGGCTCCTCGAGGAAGACCACGCCGTAGGGACGCTGGAACACACGCGGCCCGGCGGCGGGCTTGCAGCCCAGGAACATGGGGTCGTCCTTCAGGAAATTCTGCTGCCGGTATCGGTAGAGGTCGCGCGCCCAGGGCTGAAATGGCGCGACGCCCGCGGCGTCGTCGATGTCGGCCAAAAGGCCGTGACGGTCGGCCGGGGCCGTCGCCCCGTCCTCGACCAGCGTGGAGCGGCTCGGGAAGTCCCAGTATCCTCCGGCCTCTCCGGCCGGCGGCCCCAGCCGTGGCCGGCCGTCCGGCCAGCGCGGCGTCGGGGCTGCGGCTTCAGCCGCGTCCGGCGGTTCGGCGGGAGCGACGGTGAAGACGTCCCGGCCGCTGTCGCCGTGAACTACCGAGTTCGCCCATATCTGGCGGCTTCCGTCCCGGGCCGCCATGCCGTCCACCGTGATTCGATCGCCGAGATCGACGGTGTCCGGACCCCACCCGTTCCGCCGGAGGTCGACGGTGCTTTCCAGCTCGACGGCCCAACTCACCGTCGCATCCCCGTCGGTGACTTCCATGAAGAGGTGGACATGCGGGTTCAGCCAGTCGATCTTCGACACGCTGCCCTGGAGCGTCACCGCACGGTCCGGGTCGAACTTGGCCGCCGGATGGTGGTGGGCCGAGCCCGGCCCGCCCGCCAGGAGCAGGACGGCGACACCCGACAGACCGAAGGCGGCGTTCCTCACGATTACGGCTCCCCGCACGTCATTGCCGCGTGATGCTGAAATCGCCGGGCGTGGCGCCGGCGTTCCACGTCCCCGCGATGGTTCGGTTGTAGGTTCCCAGGTCGTCGATGGTCCCGTCGATCACGTAGGTGACGGGACGGCCCTCGCCGTCGGTCGCGTCCGCCTCGATGTGGACGCTCCAGTCGGACGGGTCGACGGTCGCCACTCTCATCGGTATGGCGTCCGGACCGGGATTGATCGTGCCGACCAGTGCCTGCCCGGTCCACTCCATCACGACGACCACCCGATGGCGTTCCTCGGCGTCCGGCCCCCAGTCGCCCACCCATGTGCCGCTCATGGGATGCCCTTCCTGAACGGGGTGCATGGGCGCGGCAACCGTGCTCGCAAGGATAAGGACAAGCGTGAACGCCATGACAGTTCGTCCTTCGAGGGATCGTTCGACGGGTTTTCGAGCCCGAATGCTAGCACGGCGCAAAATGCCGATCCTAGGGAATTCCGGTAACGGCGGGAACGGGCGAAGAACTTCGTGGCACGCGCCGTCGCCGCGTCGGGCCGCGTGCGCCGCCGAACCGAGGGTTGAGAGCCGGCATTCCCGACCGCGATTCATCGGCGGTCTGCGAAAACCCCCTGCGCGCGCCGTTCCCTTGGCTTTCGTGTATCCTGGCTCGACGGTGACCCTGCCACAGCGATGCCGATGCAACGAACAAGTCTGGCAGCGATCGTAGGCGCGCTGGTCGTCTGCCAGGCCGCGCACGCGTTCCAGCAACCGCTGATACGGTTCAACCCCGCGGCGCCCCTGTCGCCGCTGGAAAGCGCGTCCGGCGAGCGCGAAGACTATGAGGCCATTCGGGACGAGACCGATCCCATGCGGCGCATGGCGCTCGTCAACCAGTTCCTGGCCGCTCATGCCGGGTCCGAGTTCTTGTACCTGGTTCTGGAGGCGCGATGGCAGGTGCGCAACGAACAGGGCGATTGGGCCGGGCTCATCGAGGCCGCCGAGTCGGGTTTGGCGGCGCAGCGACACTTCCGGGACGCCAAGCTGAGCTTCGTTACCGATCCGTCCCGGATCGCGGGGTTCGCGGAATTCCAGTTCACGATGGCCGCGCGCGAAGCGCGCTACTACCAGTCCATCGTCGACGCCTACCGGAACCTGGGCGACTTCGACAAGGTGCTGGAATACGGCGAGCGGTGCCTGGCCGCGGCCGCGGCGGCGTGGGACCATTACACCGCGTTCGGCGACGAGGGCGCACCGGAGTTTCGGGCGGTCCTCGATGAGAACCGCGAAACCCGGGCGTTCGTCCTGTTCAACATCGTGGAAGGCTACGAGGCACGGAACGACCTTCCGGGCGCGATCGCCTACCGTGAACGGATTCTGGAGCTGATCCCGGACGATCTGCAGACACTGTCGGCGACCGCCCGGATGATGGCCGAGGAGCCGCCGCCGGACGACGTCGATCGGGCCGAGTACCTGGAACGCGCCGAGGGATACGCCCGCCGGGCGCTCGGCCAACTCGACGCCTACTACGCCGAACCCGGCCTGTCCGAGTTGGACGCGGGCCGTCGGGAGGCGCTCGCCGCGGACGTCCACGTCACCTTGGGCCTGGTCCACTCTCAACGCGAGGCGTGGCCGCCGGCCGCCGAGGCGTTCCAGGCGGCGGTCCGGGCCGCTCCACGCGAACCGCTCTCCCATATCATGCTCGGACTGGCCGCCCGGGAGCTCGGCGACGTGGACACGCTGCTGTCGGCCTACGCGGGGGCCGTCTACCTGGAGATCCCGCAGCCGCAGGCGCGCGCGGACCTGGAGACCATCTACGCGGCCCGGTACGGCTCGCTGGACGGACTGGACGCGTTCGTCCGGGACGAGGGTTCGCGAATCGAAGAGCTTGCGACGCGGAACGCGGAGGCCCGGGAACGAACGGCCTACATCGACGCTCTGCTGGACAGCCTGGAGGTCCTGCCGACCGTCTTCCCGCCCAACCGTTACTGCTACCAGTATTACCAGTTCCTGGCGAGCCGGGACTTGAGCTGGGCGGCGGATGCGCTCGAGATCGGCGTCGGTTCGGGCGTCAACAGCTACATATTGTTGAACCGGGGTGTCGGCCGTGTCGTGGGCACCGACATCAACGCGGCCGCCGTGCGGAACTTCGAGTTGAACGCCGCCGGCCTGGGATACGCGGACCGGATCGAGGGACGCCTCGTGCCGCTCCACGAACCCGGGGCCTTTTCGGTGATCGGTGAGGACGAACGGTTCGACGTGATCATTTCGAACCCTCCGTGGGAGGATCACGAACCGCAGCGGATTTCCGAGTACGCCTATCTGGACAGCGGGTGGGTGCTTCTTCGCTCGATGCTGGCGGGGCTGGCCGGCCACCTGAAGGAAGACGGGCGGGTATGGCTGCTCTACGGCGACCCGCGCGCCGTTCCCACTCCGAATCTCCCCGCCGTGGAGATCATCATGCGGGAAGCTCCGCGGCGCGGCCTCGACGCGACGGTCCTCTATCGCAACGCCCGCTGCTCGATCATCGAGATCGTGGTTGCGGACTGACCCTCGGCTCGGTCGCGCCGCCCGGTTGCGGGCCTTGGAGACCGGGTTCGTCCGGGCATGCCGTATGCCATAATCACCGGAGCCTCGGTGGGACGGAAACGGCGTTGCTCGAATACTTGAAACGCGCTCGGTCGTTGGTGGCCGTGCTGCTCCTCCTTGCGGCTCATCCCGCCTCGACTCGAGCTGCCGGGGCGCAGGCCGATGACGCGGGGGCCGAGCGGCGGATCGGACTGGAGCACCTGGAGAACGGGCGTTTCGGAGCCGCGCTGGACGCCTATCGCCGCGCCATCGAGATCGAGCCCGGCGACGAGCGCCTGTACCTGGAATCGGCCGACATCCATCTCGCTTCCGGCGCGCCCGAGGATGCCGAGGCCATTCTGCGGGAAGCCTCCCGGCGTTTCCCCGGATCCACGGTGCCGGCGTACAACCTGCTGTACCACGACCTGGCGGAGTCGTGGGCCGGCACGGGACGGCTCTCGAGGGCCGCCGAGGCGATGTCCGCGGCCGCACGGTTCGAGGGGCCCGTCGACCCGGCGATCATCCACAGGCGGCTCGGCGACTTCAGCGCGGACCTCCTGAGGCTGGACGCGGCGCTGGCCGCCTATCGGACGGCGTGGGCGCTCGATCCCGGCAACGCGGCCGTCCAATTGGCGCTGGGCAACCTGCACCTGCGCCGGAACAGCCTGGACGAAGCGCGCACGGCCTTCGATCAGGTCCTCGGCGCACACCCGGACAGCGTCGACGCGCTCCACGGCGTCAGCGAGATCCACCGCCGGCGCGGCCGGTTCGAGGAAGCGCTGGCGGCCGCCGACCAGGTGTTGCGGCGCGTTCCCGACCATCGCCGCGCCCTCTACATCCGCGGCACGGCGCGCATCCGCGTGGGACAGGACGCCGCCGGGCGCGCGGACCTGGAGGCCTACGCCGCCCTGGAGGTCCAGGCGCAGGCCGACGAGCACCGGGCGCGCGCCGTCAACGCGTTCCGAATGGAGGGAATGCGTCACCTGCTCGAGGGCCGGCGCGCCGATGCGATCGAGGCTTTCGAGTCCGGCATCGCGGCGTATCCGGACGCCGCGGAACTGCATGGGGCACGCGGTCAGGCTCTCAGCGAGTCCGGGCGTCACCAGGAGGCGATCGCGGCGTTCCTGTCCATGCTGGAGAGCGGAGGCGACGCTCCGACGGCGCATCGGGAGCTGGCTCGGGAATACCGGTCCGTCGGGGATATCGAGGCGAGCGACCGGCACCGTGCGTTGTACGAAGCCCGGCCCGCGGTTCGGCCACGCCCGTGAGGCGCCCTGGGAATCGGGGGTTCGCCGCCGGACTTCCGGTCCTGATCCTGCTCCTTCCAGGCGCCGGAACCGTCTGCGGGGCGGCGGCTCAGGAGGCCGTTGGTTTCACGAGCGCCGCGGCCGAGGCGGGCATCGACTTCGTTCATGTCAACGGCGCGACCCCCGAGAAATTCCTGCCCGAAACCATGGGCGGCGGCGTGGTCATTTTCGACTACGACGGCGACGCGTGGCCGGACCTGTTCTTCGTCAACAGCGGGTCGCTGGGCGAGGGCGGGCCTCGCGACGGCTCCGGACACCGGCTCTATCGGAACGATCGGGACGGGACGTTTTCCGAGTCCATCGCGGAAAGCGGCATCGAACGCTCCGGATACGGGATGGGCGCCTGCGCGGCCGACGTCGACAACGACGGATGGACGGATCTCTTCGTCACGTATTTCGGCCCCGACGCCCTCTACCGGAACGTCGGCGGACGCTTCGAGGACGCAACCGCGGCGGCGGGCGTCGCGGGCGAGGGATGGAGCTCCAGTTGCGCGTTCGCGGACGTCGACAACGACGGCGACGTCGACCTGTACGTGGCGCGCTACCTCGATTACTCGTTGGACGACAACCGCTACTGCGGACTTCTCGACATACGCATCTACTGCGACCCGAACGTCTATGGCGGCGCGCCCGACGTTCTCTACCGCAACGACGGCGCGGGCGTGTTCACCGACGTCAGCCGCGAATCCGGCGTTGGCCTCGCCGCGGGCAAGGGATTGGGCGTCGTCTTCGCCGACTACGACCTGGACGGGAGGGTGGACGCCTACGTGGCCAACGACCTGGTCGCCAACTTCCTGTTCCGCAACGACGGCGGCGGGGTCTTCGACGAGATCGGCCTGTTGGCGGGCGTGGCGCTCGGCGGCGACGGCCGCCCGATGTCCGGAATGGGGACCGACATGGCGGACATGAACGGCGACGGGCGGCCCGACGTCTTCGTCACCAACATGGACCGCGAGACGCACAACCTGTACGCGAACGACGGCGGCGGCCTGTTCCTGGAGGTGACGTTCGCAAGCGGAGTCGGCCAGGCCACGCTGCCCTACGTGGGTTGGGGCACGGCGTTCCTGGACCATGACAACGACGCCGACCTCGACCTGGCGATCGCCAACGGCGCGGTCCTGGACAACATCGGCCAGTTCCGGGACACGACCTACCCGCAACGGAACCTGCTGCTCGAGAACGACGGCGGCGGGGCCTTCCGGGACGCCGGCCCATACGCCGGCGCCGGTTTCGCTCTCGAGAAAGTCAGCCGGGGCCTGGCCGCGGGGGACCTGGACAACGACGGCGACATCGACATCGTGATCGGCAACAACGGGCAGAGCGCGGACTATCTCAGAAACGACGCCGACAACGGCAACCACTCGCTGCTGGTCCGGTTGATGGGTTCCGAGAGCAACCGGGACGGCGTCGGCGCCCGGCTGCGCCTGGCCATCGGTGACCGCGTGCTGGTCCGCCAGGTCAAGGCCGGGTCCAGTTACCTGGGGCAGAACGACGTGCGCGTTCACTTCGGCATGGGACGCCGGGCGCGGGCCGACCGGTTGGAGATCGTGTGGCCGACGGGCCGCGCCGATATCGTTGAGGACGTCGAGGCCGGCGGGATACTCACGATCCACGAAGGTTTCGGAGTCGTGGAACGGCGGCCGTTTTATTGATCGGCGTTCCTGAAAGGCGCATAGAATAGTGGACCCGAATACTGGAATGTGAGTTCGGCATTATGCGTCACGCATTGGGAGTCGTCGCGGTCGGGTTCGTCCTCGGGACGCCCGCCGCCGCCCAGCTTCAGGGCCGCGTGGTCGGGTCCGGCGCCGAGTTGATCGACGTCCTGGTGTCTCTGGAGCGTGAAACGGGTCAGATCGTTCACCAGACGTTCACCAGCACGCGCGGCACCTTCCGCCTGGAGGGCGTCAACCTTTTCAGCGTGAGCAACAACAACCCGCATTACCTCGTCATAAGGCACGAGGGGTACAAGGCCTACCGGCGCCGACTGCAACAGTTGGATTTTCGCGGCGGCGGGAGCGTGTTCACCGTCTTTCTGGAGCCCGAAGACAGGTTCGCCGCCGGCGTGGACGGCGACGACCCCGCCGTCGACGTGCGCCAGTTGCAAGCGGCGATCCCCGAATCCGCGTTCCGGGAATACACGTCGGCTCAACAGGCGACGGCAGAGGGCGACTACCAGCGGGCGGCCGAGCGTCTGGAGCGCGCCGTCGAGATCGCGCCCGACTACTACGACGCCTGGATCGAGCTGGGGGGCCGGTACGACCAGCTCGGGCGCTACGAGGACGCGAAGGCCTCGTACCTGAACGCGAACGACGTGAACCCGGCCGGCGCGTTGGCGCCGGTCAACCTGGGAGCGCTCTACTATCGGCAGGGCGAACGCGAACGCGCCGCGGGCGACGCCGATGCGTTCGGAACCTATTCCCTGGCGGAGGAATGGCTGCGCATGGCGGTCGATCGGAACCCGGCCTCGGCCGACGCCCGTTTCCTTCTGGGCGCGGCGCTCTACAGGCTGGACCGCTATGCCGAGGCGGAAGAGACGTTGACGGGCGCGATGGCGCTGGATGACGCCTCGTCCGAGGCCCGGGTCATGCTGATCAACGTCTACGTGCGCCAGAATCGATACGCTGCCGCTTTGGACGAAGCGGTCGCCTTTCTGGGCGACTACCCGGACGCCCCGGAGAGCGAGGCGGTGGGGCGCGTCGTATCGCAACTGGAGGCGGCGCTCGGACGCTAGGGGGACAAGCGGATGCGCAAGGAGTTGGCAGCGCTGGTTGTCTGCACGGCCGTGTCGGGTACGGCCATGGGGCAGGACTTTTTTCGGGGCCGCGTGGTCGCGGGGGTCGAGAACGCCGGCATCGTGGTCAATCTGGAACGCCAGAACGGGCAGATCCTTGCCCAGGCGATGACCGACAGCCGGGGCGCCTTCACGTTTTCCGACCCGCTGTCGGCCGAAACCAATGACAGCTACGCCTTCCTGGTGGTCGAGGCGGAGGGCTTCCAGGAGTACAGGCAACGGCTCGCGCGGACCGATATTCAGGGCGGGGGCTTGTTCACCATCTACCTCGAGCCGGAGAGGGGCGCCGCCGCGGGCGCCGGGGGCGGCGCCATCGACGTCGGCCAGTTGCTGGCTGAAATCCCCGAGGAGGCGCGCGAAGAGTATGAGCGGGCGCTCGAGGACATTGCGGACGAGGATCACGACGACGCCGTCGAGCGCCTGGAGCGCGCCGTCGAGTTGGCGCCGGACTTCTACGATGCCTGGATCGATCTGGGCGGACAACTGAACGCGCTCGAGAACTACGACGACGCCAAAGGCGCCTACGAGTCGGCCCGCGATCTCAACCCGAACGGCGCCTTGGCCTACGTGAATCTCGGGGCTCTGTACTATCAGGAAGGGGAACGCCACGCGGCCGAGGAGAACGCGGTCGAGGCGATGGGAACCTTCTTCGAGGCCCATGCGGCGCTGGAACGGGCCGTCGAGCTCGATCCCGTGTCCGTCGAGGGGCGATTCTACATGGGCGCCACGCTCTATCGCCTGGCGGAGTTCGAGCAGGCCGCGGCTCAGCTCCAGGCGGCGGTCGACATCGGGGACGGCTACCCACAGGCCCGATTGATGTTGATCAACGTGTACAACCGGCAGCGGCTTTACGATCGCGCGCTGGAGCAGGCCAACCTGTTCATCGACGAGAACCCCGACGCGCCGGAGCGAGACGCCATCGAACGCGTGCGCGGACAGCTCGAAGCGGCGCTCCAGGGCCGCTGATTCGACCGGTTTGCGCCGAATACACGGTGCCCGTCACGGGCCGAAACCTCCGATTCGAGGCATGGAATGCGGGTAGCCTTCGCGCTTTCACTCGTCGTGCTGGCGGGCGCGGCGTCGCCGGCGCAGGAACACAGCTACGCGCCGGCCGACATCCAGGCCGGGCAGGGACTCTACCAGGGCAACTGCGCCGGATGCCATGGACCTTCGGGCGACGCCGTCGCCGGCGCGGAACTGGGCACGGGCCGTTTTCGCCGGGGCAGCACGGACGAGGACCTGATCCGCGTCATCCGGGCCGGAATTCCGGGCACGTCGATGCCGCCGCATGAATTCCTGTCCGTCGGCGACGCGCGCACGGTCGTGGCGTTCCTGCGGTCGCTGCCGGTGGGCGGCGTCGTCGCCGCGGACGCCGGCGAGGTCCGCGTCGGGGACGCGGCCCGCGGGCGCGCCGTGTTCACGGGCCGCGGCGAATGCACGACGTGTCATGCGATCGACGGGCAGGGCGCGCTGCTCGGGCCCGACCTTGGCCGCGTCGGCGTCGAGCTGGGGCCGGGCGCGATCGAACGTGCGATTCTGGATCCGTCGGCGGAAGTCCGGGCCGGAAACCGTTTCTATCGCGTGGTGCTTCCCTCCGGCGAGACCGTGACGGGACGGCTCCTGAATCAGGATACGCATTCGATCCAGATGATGAGCGGGGGCGAGCGGCTCGCATCGTTCCTGAAGGACGAACTGGGCGCTTTCGGGTTCGCCCCGTCGCCCATGCCGTCCTTTCGCGACGAGTTGTCCGAGGACGAAGTGGCCGACCTGGTCGCCTACCTTTTGACGCTTGGAGGCGAGAACGCCCAATGAATCGAAGAGTCGTTGCGTTCGCGCGCAGGGCCGCGGTGGTTGCCCTGGTATTCGCCGGGGCCGGCGTGGCGCGCGCCCAGGTGACCCCGGAACGGCTGCTCGAGGCCGCTGGGGAGCCCGAGAACTGGTTCATGTATTCCGGCGGGTACGACAGCCTGCGGCACACGACGCTGTCCGAGATCACGCCCGAGAACGTCGCGGGCCTGCAGTTGGAGTGGGTCTACCAGGTGCGTTCCCGCGCCGGGGCGGCGGAGAAGTTCGAGGCGACGCCGCTGGTCGTCGACGGCGTGATGTACACCGTGACCCCCCCCAACGACGTGGTGGCGCTAGACGCCTTGACGGGACGGGTCTTCTGGATCTACTCCCACACGCCGTCCCAGGATGCGCGCGTCTGCTGCGGGCGCGTCAACCGGGGCCTGGCCATCCACGGGAACACCCTGTTCATGGGCACGATCGACGCCCGCCTGCTGGCCATCGACGCGCGGACCGGCCGGCTCCTGTGGGACGTCCAGGTGGGAGATCCGCGGCTGGGATACGCGCTGACCCTGGCGCCGCTGGTCGTGAAGGACCGGGTGGTGGTCGGGCCCGCCGGCGGCGAGTACGGCATTCGCGGGTTCATCGTGGCCTATGACGTCGAAACCGGGGACGAGGCGTGGCGATTCCATACGGTTCCCGGCCCGGGAGAGCCCGGCAACGAAACCTGGGGCGGCGATGAATCGTGGCGAACCGGCGGCGGCTCGATCTGGGTGACGGGCTCCTACGACCCCGAGCTCGACCTGATGTATTGGGGCGTCGGCAATCCCGGACCGGACTGGAACGGCGATTCGCGGCCCGGCGACAATCTCTATACGGACTCCGTCGTCGCCCTGGACCCGGACGACGGCGAGCTTCGGTGGCACTACCAGTTCACGCCCCACGACGAGATGGACTACGACGCCGTCCAGATCCCGGTCCTGGCCGACATGAACTGGCGGGGCGAGGACCGGCGCGTGATGTTATGGGCGAACCGCAACGGCCTGTTCTACGTCCTGGATCGTGAAACGGGAGAGTTCCTGCACGGGTCGCCGTTCGTCGAGGTCAACTGGATGGACGGGTTCGACGAGAACGGCCGCCCGAACCAGGTTCTTGCCCCGACCGAAGGCGGCACCCTGATCATGCCCAACAACCAGGGCGCCACGAACTGGTACTCGCCGTCCTACAGCCCGGAAACGGGGCTCTTCTACATTCCGTCCTGGGTGGACACGTTCTCCGTCTACACCAAGCGGCCGGTCGAGTACGTCGAAGGGCAGCAGTTCGTCGGCGCGTTCCCGACGATGGCGATGCCGGCCCTGGGAACCCGGCCCACCAACGTGCGTCTGCCCGAGGAAGGCTACGGCGCGATCCAGGCCGTCGATCCCCAGACCGGCGACATCGAGTGGATGTTCCCGATGACGGACGTCACCGACAGCGGCGTCCTGTCGACGGCGACCCACCTGGTGTTCGCCGGCGGACGCGAGGGCTACTTCTACGGACTCGACGCCCGCGACGGGACGATGCTCTGGCGGCAGAGCCTGGGCGGGCAGATCGCGGCCGGTCCCATGAGCTACGAGGTCAACGGCCGCCAGTACGTCGCCATCGCCGCCGGCGCCGGGCTGTTCGTGTTCGCGCTTCCCGAATGACCCTTCCGGCGCTCGCGGCCCTTGTGTTCGCGGGGTTCCCGGCGCAGGAGCGCCTCACGGCGAGAGACTTGGATCTGGCCGAGGGCGGCGCTCTCTACGAGGCGCGCTGCATGGGCTGCCACGGCCCCGACGGCGTGGATGGCGACACCGGGGACATGGCGGCCCGCGGCGTCGCGCTTTCGGAAGACGATCTGGTCCGGGTCATCATCAACGGTGTGCCGGATACCTCGATGACGCCGAGCGGATTGACGGCTTTCGAGGCGGGCACGGTGGCCGCCTACGTCCGTTTCGTCGCGTCCGACCGCGTCACGAGCGGCGACGCGGCGCGCGGCCGGGCCCTGGTGTTCGGCGACGGCGGGTGCCTGGACTGTCACGCCATCGGCGCCCGGGGCGGGCTGATCGCCCCGGAGCTGACCGCGATCGGCAGCCGGCGTCGGTCGGGCCAACTGCGCGATTCGCTGCTGGAACCGAACGCGGTCGTCCGCACCGAGAACCGGTTCGTCGACGTGCGCCTCTCGAACGGGACCGGCGTTCGCGGCCGGCTTCTCAATCAGGACAGCTTCTCGGTCCAGCTCTTGAGCATGGACGGCCGCCTGACCTCGTTTTCGAGATCCGCGATCCGGGAACTGGAGTTCATCGACTCCCCGATGCCATCCTACCGGGAGCGCTTCACGCCGGAACAACTGAATGACGTCGTCCGCTTCCTGACGACGCTTCGGTAATCGGAAGCCCGGCGGCGCGGCTTGAATACGCGGCGGCGGCGGCGGATACTGGATGCCGGTGCCCGGCGGCATGCGAGGGGGTTCGATGGACAGGTCTTCACCGAGGTTCCGTCTCTCGCTGCCGATCGCCTTGACGGGCGCTCTGATCGCCCTCCTGGGTGTCCTGGCCCTGCTGCAGTATCGCTGGATCGGGCAGATCGGGGCTGCCGAACGCGACAAGCTCGAGGAAAGTCTACAGACGGCGACCGACGCGCTCGGCGAGGATCTGTATCGGGAGCTCGCGCGCGTCGGGCTCACCTTCGGATCCGGATCCCCGGCCGGGAACGCGGATCCGTCGGAACGACTGGGCCGAAACCACGACTTCTGGCAAGCGACGGCGCCGTTTCCCGACCTCGTCGGCGATATATACACCGCCGCGGTCGAGCCGCAGGGAACGATATCGCTTCAGCGCTTCGACCCGGGAACCGGTGTTCTGGAGCCGGCCGGCTGGCCGGCGCCTCTGGACGAGCTTCGATCGCGCGTGGAGGATCTGGGTCGCTCGCCGCGGCCGGTGTTCGATCTGTTGTGGCGGGGCGGCGTCGCCGTCGAGGGGACGGACGAAACGATCTGGCTGCTCCTGCCCGGCGAGCCGTTCGCCGCGTCCCCGCCCCGGGACCGCCGGGATGTCCGGCGCGTGCGGCCGCAATGGACGCTGGTGTCGATCGAGGCGGATTACCTCAGCTCCGAGGTGCTGCCTTCGATCATCGGAAGCCATTTCGACCCGGAAGAGTATCGGGTCGGCGTCTTTCGCGCCGATCGCCTGCTGTATGCCAACGATCCCGCCGCCAATGCGGCCGCGCTGGACGACCCCGATGCTCGCGGCGCCGTCGTCATGCCGATACCGGATGGCCGCGGGCGCGCGCGCGGCGGACGGCGACTCACGTTGGACGGGAACGCCTGGGAGATTCGCGTCAAGTACCAACCGGGGTCGCTCGACGCGGCGGTGGCCGCGGTCCGACGGCGCAATCTCGCCGTGGGTTTCGGGATACTTGCGTTGCTCGGCGTCGCCGGCGCGCTCACGATCGTGTGGGCGCAACGGGCGCGTTCGCTTGGCCGCATGCAAATGGAGTTCGCGGCGGGCATGTCGCACGAGCTCCGGACGCCGCTGGCGACGATCCGGACCGCCGCGCACAACATCGCCGCCGGCGTCGTCGATGATCCCGAGACAGTGAAGGAGTATGCCGGCATGGTCCAGGCGGAAGGGCGCCGCCTGTCGTCCATGGTGGACCAGGTGATCCGGTTCGCCCAGACCGAGTCGGGGCGCCGGCAATACGCCATCGAACCGGTCCCGCCCCGCCGCATCGTCGAGAACGCCCTGGCGACGACGTTCTCCGGCAACGACGAGGCCGCCCGCGCCGTCCGGACCATGATCGAACCGGACCTTCCCCCGGCGCTCGCCGACGAGACTGCGGCCACCCACGCGCTGGTCAACCTGCTGGTCAATGCCCTGAAATACGGGACGGCGTCCGGCGGCGGTCCCGGGGTGGAGATCGAGGCATCGCACGATCCCGTTGGCCGGGTGGTGCGAATCGCGGTTCGCGACCATGGGCCCGGAATCGACGGCGCCGACCGGGCTCGCATATTCGAGCCTTACTACCGGGGCGCCGACACCGCCCACGTTCCCGGCAGCGGTCTTGGCCTGAGCCTCGTCAGGAAGATGATGGAGGGGCAAGGGGGCCGCGTCTCCGTCGACAGCCGGCCGGGACAGGGGGCCGCCTTCACGCTGCAGTGGCCCGCGACGCCGCGGGGCGGGGCCGGAACAGAGTGACTCGGGAGCAACCCGCCGTCGGTCCGCGCGTGCTCCTGGTCGAGGATGAACCGGCGCTTCGGCGCGCCCTCGCGGACATGCTCGACGGCAACGGCTACGTGGTCGAGACGTGCGGGGACGGCGCCGTGGCGCTGCGGATGGCGAACGAGCGCGGGTACGATCTGATCCTTCTCGACGTGATGCTGCCCTCCGTGGACGGATACGAGGTTGCGGCGGGGCTCCGGCAGCGGGGCGTCCACGCGTCCATCCTCATGCTGACGGCGCGGGACGAGCTGAGCGACAAGGTGCTGGGACTCAAGTCGGGAGCCGACGACTACCTCACCAAGCCGTTCGAGGCCGAAGAGTTGTTGGCTCGCATGGAAGCACTGCTGCGCCGAGTATCGCGCGGCCGGACCCCGGAGCTTGCCCGGTACGACTTCGGCGGTATGCGCGCCGACTTCTCGAACCGGAAGCTGATTCGCCGCGGCGACACCGTCGACCTGTCGGAACAGGAATCGCGCCTGTTGCAGTACCTGGTGGAGCACCGCGGCGAGTCCGTTATCACGCGGGATACGCTGCTCAGGGAAGTCTGGGGATACGAGTCCGTTCCGATCACCCGCACCGTGGACGTCCACATCGCGTGGCTGCGTCAGAAGATCGAGGCCGACCCGAAGTCGCCGCGATTCATCATTACCGTCCACGGGCGCGGCTATCGGTTCGCCGGGTAAACGGGCCGCGAAATGCCGGTTCGCGGCCCGTTTCCGACTTCAAAGGGCGCGGCGGCCCAATCGGCCCCGGAACCCGCCGCCGCGGCGACGGGCGTCGCCGGCGTCATCGGCCGGCGCGAACAGGTCGCGCATCCCGTCGAGGCGCTCCTGCTGCTCCGGCGTCAACACTTCGCGCAGGGCGCTGCGGAGATTTGCGGTCGCGGCGCGCCACTCGGCGCCGATCTCCCTGGCGTTCAGGACGGCGTTGCCGATCGCCGTCGGATCCGCGGCGGATTCGATCTGCGCCCGCACGGCTTCGCGCGCCTCGCCGGCCGCGTCCCGCAGCGGTCGAACGTTCTCCAGATGGGCGTCCACGATGGTCCGCGCGCTCTCGCGCTGCGTCTCGGTCAGGTCCAGAATTCTGGCGAGTCTCGCCGTCACGAATCGCCCCGCCGGCCGGTCCACCGCGCCGGCGCCCCGTTCCCGCAGTCCACGGGACTCCTGGCCGAACACGTGCGTTCCGGCGACCGTCAGTGTCGATGCCAATCCCAAAACCGCCAAACCCAACATCGTCTTCTTCATTTCCGAATCTCCTGTTCCTGGCGCCGCCCGGCGCCCCATTGCTGTGGACGGCATAATCGTTTGGACAGGGCGGCGGGCGGAACGGCGCGTTAAACGATGTAAAGGCGTCGCGCGCGGCTAACGAGTTTCCTCGACCGTCCGAACCGTGCGGTGTCCGCGCAACAACTCGGCCCCGATGCGTTTGCTCAGGTACAGCTTCGATGCCGCCGCGTCGTCCGGATCCGGCTGCAGCTTGACGACGTCGAATTGCAGGCGGGCGAGCGTCGAACGCATGGCGTAGAAACGGTTTTTCGTCTTGACGACCATCTCGTGATAGCCCTGATCGTGGGCCCATTGTTCCTGTTGCTCGGTCAGCGCGCGATAGTGGCCCTGCTCTCGCCATTCCGTCCGCGTGCCGCCGATCCAGCTGTAGAAGACTTTCCGCTCCGCGAACCGGACGCAACTGTCCAACTCCCGGACCAGGTCCGCAAGATCCGGATGCGTTTCGGCTGCCTTCAACTCGTGACCGACCTTGAACGCCACGGGGATCAAGGCGTCATCGTCTTCGGAGGCCGGAGCCATCGACATCAGGATCAGGCACTCGCGGCCGCGAAGCCGGGATGCTATCGCGTCGGCGGTCTTGGGATGGCGGAACTCGGAGAAGTGTTCCTCGATGTACTGAACCTCGAGGGCTCCCTGTTCCAGGCCGTACCGGCGAACGACGTGTTCCATTCCCTGTGCGGCCGCACGCGCCGGCTACCGCCCGGCGCGTATCAGTTGCGGCTGGGCTTGGAGGAGCGCGCCCTGCGCCACTTCCAGGATCGTTCCGAGGTCGTCATAGCGGCTGACGAACTCCGGGTCCCTGTAGGCGCCCGCCGGCGCGTCCTCCCATGCGAACAGCCGGTACCGGCCGGGCGCGACGCCGCGCATCGAAAACCGTCCGTATTGATCGGCGCTCGCCACGTGATACAGGTCCTCGCGCGCCGGATCCGACGGGACCAGGACGACCTGGGCGCCCATGAACGCCGTTTCGGCTTCCAGGGTCACGGCGCCGTCGATGCGGCTTCCCGCGCCGCTGATCCAGAACTCCAGCAATCCCGCGTCGGGCGTGACGGCCAGACCCGATGCCAGGACGTCCCCGGCGCCCACTCGCGCCGCCGCGACGTAGGCGTCTTCGGGAAGGCCGGTGAGCGAGACGCGGTAGGTGGTCGGGCTCACGCTGTCGAACAGGAACGTGCCGTCGTCCTCGACGCGCTCGTTCGGACCGCCGACCGGCAATGGCAACTCGGGTTGGAGCCGCACGCGGAAACGCGACGGGTCGATGTCCGAGGCGCTGGCGTCCAGGTGGATACGCCCGGCCACCGGAACTCCGGGCTCGACGCGAACGATCAGGTTGTCGATGTCCTCGGCGCCGATGTAGACGTCGGTGAACCCGGCCAACTGCGGCTGGTTTCCGCCGCCGCGGCCGCCCCTGCCCCCGGAGCGCACGGTCGCGACGATCGTGTAGTCCCCCGGGGCGACGCCCGTCAACTCGAACGTGCCGTCCCGGCGACCGCGGCCGCCGTTGGAGAAGCGGCGCCCGCGTCCGTTGCCCGCGCTCGCGACCTCGGGATTCCTCGGGACGATGTTGACCGTCGGGACGAGCCCTGCGTCGGGCGAGTAGGGCCCGACAACCGCGCCCCGGACCGCGACGGCGCGTGTCGGAAGCACCGTGAAGTCGATTGCGCGCACCTCGCTGCCGGCCGTGACCAGGATCGGGGACGAGGCCCGGGCATCGTTCGTGCCCGGATAGTAGGTGTCGACGTAGATCTCCTCCAGCGGATCCTCGACCGCGCCGACAAGCGCGTCGGCGAGGGCGCCGCCCCGGCCGCCGATGGCCTCGAGCCGCTCCCCGAACCGCGCGATCACGCCGGGGTCGGCGGCCAGCACGGCCTGCCGCAGATTGGCGGCGGCGCGGAAGCGGTCTTCGAACGTGGCCGATACGCGGTATTCCCCGGGCTCGAGCCAGTAGAGCCGGTATTCTCCCAGATCGTCGGTCTCGGCCTGCCGGACCGAGTTCAGGACGCGCTCGCCGTCGTCGTAGTCGTAGCGCATCGCCCGGACGCGGGCGCCCACGATCGGATCGCCGTCCTCGTCGAACACGCGTCCGGCGATCGTGCCCGTCGGCACCATGTTGACCAGGACGTCGCGGACGTCCTGTCCGTCGAGCAGAACCAGCACGGTGCCCGGACGGGACGGGCTGATCTGGCCGTATTCCCGATCGACGTACCCGTCCCGTTCGATATGCAGCCGATAGCTTCCCGGACGGATGTTGGCGAGATGAAACGCGCCGCCCGCCTCGGTTACCGCGCCGTAGACCGGGCTGCGCCCTTCCACCGGACGCAGCATGACCCGGGCCTTGCCCAGCGGTTCCCCGCCGACGCGCACCACGTAACCCTGTATGGACGCGGCGGCTTCAGCCCCGCCGGCTTCGGCCGCGCCGGCGGGCGGGCCCAGGGGCGCCTGACGCGCCAGGAGCAGCGATCCGGCCGCCAAGGTCAGGCCCACCCCGATGATCAGGTACGCGAATCGTTTCATGTCGTCCTCCGCGGGGGACTCGATTACGGTACCGCGCCCACCCTCGAATAGTCTACGAATCGATAGGATCGAACGGTTGCCCGCGGGCTGCGTCCGCGCGTAAAAACTTGTAAACGCCCGGGTCGCAACCCGGCGCGTCCTGTGACACCATCGGCGAAGCATGTCGCAAGCTCCATCCTGATGACCCGAACCGCTATCTCAGTTGTCAACTACATTCGAGACAGCCTCGCGTCGCTGCTCCATGTCTACAACGATCGGCGGATGGGCTTCCTCCTGTTGATGGGATTCGCCTCGGGCATGCCGTTGTACCTGACGGGAACGACGCTGGGGACCTGGCTGGCCTTCGAAGGGACGGGTCTCACCGCGATCGGCCTGTTCAGCCTGGTCGGGGTCCCCTATTCGTTGAAGTTCTGCTGGGCGCCCCTCGTCGACGGCTATTCGCCGCCGTTTCTCGGGCGCCGGCGAAGCTGGATGGCCGTGACCCAGATCGCGCTGATGGCGGCTCTCACGGTCATGGCGTTCTCGCGGCCGGATCAAGGCCTTTCGCTCATCGCGGTCGCGGCGCTGGTGGTCGCGTTCCTCAGCGCGACGCAGGACATCGTGATCGATGCGTACCGGGTCGATCTGCTCGAACCACGCGAGTTCGGCGCCGGGGCCGCCGTCTACACGGTCGGCTACCGCGTGGCGCTATGGGTGACCGGATCCGTCGCCCTGGTCACGGCCGACTACGTGGGTTGGACGGCGGCGTACCTGGTGATGGCCGCCTGTATGGCGCCGGGGCTGTACGCTTCGCTTCGCAGCCCGGAGCCGCCGAATCCGGGCGCGCCGCCCCGATCGTTCGGGAGCGCGATCGTCGATCCGTTTCGCGAGTTCCATCGTCGCGTCGGCCCCTCCGGGGCCGTGCTGGCGCTGGCATTCGTCGCGCTGTACAAGCTCGGCGACAACGTCGTGACGAACATGACGGCGCCGTTCCTGCTGAGCGAGGGGTTCACGCAGACCGACATCGGGCTGGTTCGGGGCACGTTGGGCCTGGTCGCGTCGGTCCTCGGTGTCGTCGCCGGCGGCGCGTTGATGAGCCGGATGGGGATCTGGCGGTCGCTATGGATCTTCGGTTTGCTGCAGGCCGGCACCAACGTCTTCTACTTCGCCCTGGCCCAATCCGGGGGCCACTACCCGCTGATGGTGGTCACGATCAACCTGGAGTACTTTGCCCAGGGGCTGGGAACGGCGGCGTTGCTGGCCTTCCTGATGAGCTTGTGCCACCGGGATTTCTCGGCCACGCAGTTCGCGTTGCTGACCTCGTTCATGGCGCTCAACCGCGACGTGATGGCGTCCCAGGCCGGGATGCTGGCCGA
The DNA here is from genome assembly GCA_022821145.1 of Acidobacteriota bacterium. Taxonomy (GTDB): domain Bacteria; phylum Acidobacteriota; class Terriglobia; order 20CM-2-55-15; family 20CM-2-55-15; genus JAJEDW01. Next base: position 53,380 of record JAJEEE010000009.1, on the reverse strand, counting down.
GGCCGCCGGGTGGCCCGCGTTCTTCCTGCTGAGCGTGGTCCTGGCGGTGCCGGCGCTGCTTCTGCTGTGGTGGATGAAGGGCCGATACGGAGGGTTGGATGCAGTTCCCCGCTCGGTTTCAATTTGATGGGAGATATGGTACCGTCCGGCCATCGAAAATCATGACCGTAGCCGGCGTTCTGTCTTCACGCCCGGCGTTTCGTTTCCGTTTCTGAACCTGAGGAGGCGCGATGAGCAGCGGACTCGAGGCGATTTTCAGATGGATGCACGTCTTCGCGGGAATCATCTGGATCGGGCACCTCTACTTTTTCAATTGGGTCAACGGCGCCATGGCGGCGCAACTGGACGGCCCGACCAAGAAAGCCGTCGTTCCCGAGCTCATGCCGCGCGCGCTGTTCTGGTTCCGATGGGGCGCGGCCTGGACGTGGATCACCGGCGTGCTCCTGCTGCTGCTGGTCTATTACATGGGGGAGCAGACGCTCGACGACCCGGCAGCGGGGTGGTCCGGCGGAACGTTCGCCATGGTCGCGGTCGCCTTCCTGGCCGTCTTCGTTTATGACACGCTCTGGAAGACCGGGCTGGCGGGCAACCTCCGCGCCGCGGTGATCGTGACGTTCATTCTCCTGTCCGCCGTGGTTGCGCTGTTCGTCTATGTCGGGGGCTTCAGCCCGCGCGGGACCCTGATCCACACCGGCACGATGTTCGGAACGGCAATGGCCTTCAACGTCTGGTTCCGGATCTGGCCGGCACAACAGAAGATCATCCGCGCCGTGAAGAACGGCGACGCCCCGGACCCCAGCCTGGTGAAGCTGGCGGGCCTGCGGTCCAAGCACAACACCTACATGTCGGTGCCGCTTCTCTGGGCGATGATCAGCCAGCACACCACGTACTTCTTCGGCGGCAATCTCGGCATCCCCTCGGAGTATTACTGGGTCGCCTGGCTCGTGATCATCGTCATCGGTTGGCACATCGTCTTCCAGTGCTATAGGAAGTCCGGGAAGGTCAAGGGTTTCTAGCAGCCTTCCTGCGGCGTCGGCCGAACCCGCGCGTCCATGAAGCTCGCCGACTCCAGCATCGAACCGCGAGTTCTCATAGTGGGCGCGGGAGAGACGGGCCGTGAGCTGGTTCGCCGACTCTCGAAGGTCTGGCGGGTTTCCATCGTCGACGCCGACCCGGAACGGCTTGCGCGGCTCGATGGTCCGGGCGACGCCGATCGGGTTCGCAAGACACGGGGTGACGGCACCAGCCGCCTCGTTCTGGACGCGGCCGGGATCGCGTCCGTCGAATACGTGATCGCGACGGCCGGCGATGACGCGGTGAACCTCGAGGTCTGCCGGCTGGCGCGCCAGGACTACGGAAAGGCCAACGTCTTCGCCGAGACCGGCGACGCGGGCGCACGGGAACGCTATCGCGAAGCCGGCGTCGAGTGCATCGTGCCGGCGGATGCGGCGGCCGCCGAATTCGAAAACCGTCTGTTTCGGGGTGTGGGCGCGTCGCTCGGCAAGGCGGCGTCGCGCGGCGAGGTCGTGGAGGCGCCCGTGCTGCCGTCCTCTCCGATGATCGGCCGCCCGTTGTCGTCGGTCCGGTCCCGGAGATGGCGCGTGGGCGCGATCTACCGGGGCGAGGCGCTCGTCGTGCCGACGGGCGCGGCGCGCATCCAGGCGGACGACCGCGTCGTCCTGATCGGCGAGAAGGAGATCCTTCCGTCGATCGCGGAGTTCTTCCGGATCGGCGAGCCGGAATTTCCCCTGAATTTCGGATCGAACGTGCTCGTTCTCACCGAAGGCGCCGCGGACTTCGAGGGCATCGCCGACGAGTTGCGCTACCTGCTGGACCACAGCCGCGCCCGCGGCGTGGAGATCCTGTTCTGGCCGCACGAGCCCGGGATACAGCGCGCGCTCGACGACGCTTGTCGTGCGCACGGCGTCGAGGCCTCGACGCTGGCGGTTTTCGGCAGCTACGGGGAGGTCGCCGGCAAGCACGTGATGAAGAAGGACTGCGGCCTGTTCGTCGTGCCGGATCGGCCGTTCCGGTTCCTCGAATCCATCGGGCTTCGCCGAACCGCGCTGTCGGCCGCTTTTCGGAAACTCGAAACACCTTTCGCCATCCTGCGCGGCAGCCAGCCCTACGGCAAGATCCTCTTGCCGGTCACGCACGACAACGTATCGATGGAGGCGGCCCGGCTCGCGTTCGATCTCGCCAGGATCCACAAGTCCGGAGTGACCGTCGTCAACGTCACGCCGCCTCGTTTCGTGGCGGGCGAGACGGCGATCGAAGCGCAGAAGGCCGTTTTCGACCAGATCACCCACCTGGCGCATCTCCATCGCGTCGAGGTCGCGCGCGTTCAGCGCGAGGGAAACCCGATCGACGAGATCCTGAAGCTGGCCGGCAGTTACGACCTGTTGCTGCTCTCGCACAGCCGGGATCGGGAACCGTCCTTCTTCAACCCGGACGTGAGCCAGCACCTGCTCCGACGATCACCGGTCACCACGATCGCGTTGCCGGCGTAATGGAAGCACAGGCGGGCACGCTGCTGCTGATCACGATCGGCGCCTTCATCGTTCCCATTCTCAGCGGCCGGATCGGCGTTCCCGCGGCCGTCGGGGAAATCGTGTTCGGCATCCTGGTCGGGCCCCATGTCCTCGCGGCGGTGTCCGAAGGCGAGTTCTTCAACGTCCTTGCCGAATTCGGATTCGCTTTCCTCATGTTCCTGGCGGGTCTGGAACTCGATTTCGCGAGCCTCGAACGTCGGGGCAAACGCGTGCTCGTCCTCGGGGCAATCGCCGCCGCGGCGATCGTGGGGCCGGCCTTCGCCGGCGCGTATGCGATGGGCTGGTCTCCGTTCTTCGGGGTCGTCGTCGGCGCCGTGTCGATCGGCCTGGTCCTGGTCAGCCTCCGTGAAACCGGCCAGGCCCGTTCCGATTTCGGACAAACCGTCATACTGGTCGGATCGATCGGCGAGTTCCTGACGATCATCATCGTGACGGTGTACGACATCGTCTCGTCCGTCGGCGTCGGCTTGCGGTTCGTTCTGGAGATCGTCGGGCTCGCGGGCGTCTTCGTCGTCGCCTACGTGGTCCTGAAGACGCTAAGGCTGCTGGTGTGGTGGTTCCCTGTCCAGTTTTCCCGTTTCATCGACATCGACGACCCTTCCGAAGTCGGCGTCCGGGCCGGCCTGGCGCTGATGATCGCGTTCGTCGCCGTCACCGGGTTGCTGGGAATGGAAGCCATCCTGGGCGCATTCCTGGCCGGCGCGCTGTTCTCGTTCGTGTTCCGCGAAAAGGGAATCCTGGAAACGAAGCTGGCCGGCATCGGCCACGGCTTCTTCGTTCCCGTCTTCTTCATCCACGTCGGGGTCGAGTTCGACCTGGGAGCGTTGGGGACGCCGGCCATCTATCCGATGCTGGCCGGCGTTGTGCTGGTGTCGCTCGCCGTCAAGGCCATTGCGTCGACGGCCTTGTTCGCGATCGGACTCGGTTTCCGTCAGGTCGCCGGCGCGGCCCTCCTCCTGGCGTCGCCTCTGACGTTGTTGGTGGCGATCGCGGAAATCGGCCTCGATCTCGGGGCGCTGACGGAGCTGGAGAACGCGACGGTCATTCTGGCCGCCATCGTGTCGGGTCTGGTGTTCCCGACCGCGTACAAGCGTATTTCGGCGCGGCGCTAGCGCGCGGCGATGATCAGCGGCTCGCTGAGGGTGAATCGCAGCAAGGTCTCGGCCGGAATGTAGATCTGCTCGCCGCTGGTCAGGACCTGCACCGTTCCCGCGGCCCCGGCGCCGACGCCGGCGCCGATGGCGGCGCCTTGGCCGCCGCCGGCGATCGCGCCGATGATGGCGCCGATTCCCGCCGCCGTACCGATCCGGCGGGCCGATTCCTCGCCCCGCCCTTCGCCGACCTCGGCGTATTCGGCCGTCTCGATGGCGTAGGGGACGCCGTTGACGTTGATCCGCGTCAACTCGAGCCGGAGCTCGGCCGATCCGCGGACGCGCCCGCCGCCGGCCGCCTGTACGATCCGTCCACGAATCGCGGCCCCGCGCGGCGCCACTTCGATCCCGTCGACTTCGAGCGCCTGCGCCAGTGTCGCGTTGAACACGCGGCCCAGCGCGTCGGCTTCGCTGTCGAGGGCGTCGATCATCCGCACCGTCAGCGCCGATCCGGTCGGTATCGTCCATGCCGTGTTGGCCGCGCTGTCGGCCTCGGGCGGCCGCTCGGCGTCCTCGCGCGTCTGCAGGCGGGGCGTCGCGTCCGCGCCGGGGGCCGGCGATGCGTCCTCGGTTGGCGCCGGCGGCGCCGCGTCGTCCCCGAAGCGAATGGCCTCGACCGTCAACAGGTCATACTCGCCGAGGCCCGCGTCGGTCCGGAAACGGATGACACGCGAGGTTCCGCCTTCGTAGAACCCCGAGAGCTCAGTGCCGTTCCTGAGCACGAGGGTGTCCGCGAAACCGGCGCTCGGGAACGACAGGAGCGACACGGCCAGTACGGCGATCATCGGCCAGCGTATGCCATGGTTCTTCATGGAGTCCTCCAAGCGGTGTCCAACGGGGACGCGGAGGCTTAGACGCCTGCGCCTGCCGAATGTTACCATTCGGGCAGGCCCCGATCAGGACCCTCCCGTATCGGCGGGCCGCCCCCGTTACCGGCGCCCGTAGCTCAGCCGGATAGAGCAACGGCCTTCTAAGCCGTGGGTCGCAGGTTCGAATCCTGCCGGGCGTATCCGAACGCTCCCCATCGCGCCGGGAAGTACGGAAACGCCGCGATTCCCGGTTCCCGGACCGTACCCGCTCACTGGGGCTCCCTTGCATTCATGCTATATTTAACGGCTGGGTACAGGTCGGGCCGTGAGCCTGCGCCGCAGGCCGGGAAGCCCGCCGTTTCCCAATCGTCCGCAAAGATCAAGGAGCCCCGAAGTGTCACAGCAGTCTCCCGATGCCGCGGTGCTGGACGAGGACGGTGGAGGAAGGTCGGCCCCTGTAATCAACGACTTCAGTATTCAGGTGGCCACGGTCAACGGTTCCGGAAGCCAATCGGCCAACCTCGTGCTGATGCGGTCCATCTTCCGGATGGGCATCCCGGTCAGCGGCAAGAACCTGTTCCCTTCCAACATCGCCGGCCTCCCCACGTGGTTCACGATCCGCGCGAACAAGGACGGCTGGACAGCGCGCCGCAAGGAGCTCGACATCCTCGTCGCCATGAATCCGGCGACGGCCCGGGAAGACGTGATGAACCTGGATCCGGGCCGGGTCGTCGTCTACGAGGACCGGTTGAATCTCTCCGAGCTTCGCAGCGATGTGATCTTCTACCCCGTTCCGTTCGCGAAGCTCGCCACCGAGATCACGTCCGATTCCCGGCTGCGGAAGCTACTGGCGAACATGCTGTACGTGGGCGTGGTCGGGGAGCTCATGGGCATCGAGACCCGGGAGATCGACGCCGCCATCCGGAAACAGTTCAAGGGCAAGAAGAAGGCCGTCGAGCTGAACATGCAGGCCATCGCGATCGGGATCCGATACGCACGGGAGCACATCCGGAAGATCGATCCCTTCCGATGCGAGCGGATGGACAGGACGGCGGGCAAGATCATCATCGACGGCAACTCCGCGTGCGCCCTGGGCGCGATGTTCGCGGGCGTCACCGTCGCGACGTGGTATCCCATCACGCCGTCGTCGTCGTTGTGCGAGAGCCTCACCGGCTACATGAAGCGCTACCGGCACGACGAGGACGGGCGGGCCACGTACGCGATCGTGCAGGCCGAGGACGAGCTTGCGGCGGTCGGCATGGCCATCGGAGCGGGCTGGGCGGGCGCGCGCGCGATGACCGCGACCTCGGGGCCGGGGATATCCCTGATGTCCGAGTTCGTCGGGCTGGCCTACTACGCCGAGATTCCACTCGTCATCTTCGACATCACGCGCGTCGGCCCCAGCACGGGACTGCCGACTCGGACGCAGCAGTCCGACATCCTGTCGCTCGCGCTGTTGTCGCACGGCGACACCCGGCACGTCGTCATCATCCCGGGAACGGTCGAGGAATGCTTCTCGCTGTCCCTCGACGCCTTCAACCTCTCCGAGGAGCTTCAGACGCCGGTCTTCGTCATGAGCGACCTCGACCTGGGGATGAACAACTGGATGGCCGACCCGTTCGAGTTGCCGGCGCGCCCGCTGCGCCGCGGCAAGGTCCTCTCCGCGGACGATCTGACCCGGGCCGGCGAGTTCGGCCGCTACCGCGACGTGGACGGCGACGCGATCCCGTATCGAACGCTTCCCGGAACGGACCATCCGCTGGCCGCCTACTTCACGCGCGGCAGCGGACACGACGCGGACGCCAAGTACAGCGAACGGGCCGATGACTACGTCAACAACATGAACCGGCTCAACCGCAAGTACGATACGGCCCGGACGATGGTGCCGGCGCCAATCGTCGACGATGTCCCGGACGCCCGGGTCGGTCTGATCGCTTTCGGGACGTCGGACGTGGCCGTCGGCGAATCCCGCGAGCAGTTGGAACGGGAATACGGCGTCCGGACCGGCTATCTCCGGCTTCGCGCGCTCCCGTTCACGGCGGAACTGGACGCGTTCATCGATCGCTGCGAGCGGGTCTACGTGATCGAGCAGAACCGGGACGCCCAAATGGCGAAGCTGATGAGGATGGAGTTGCCCGTCGAACGTATCCGCAAGCTACGCAGCGTGCTCCACTACTCGGGCTTGCCGATCGACGCGCGATTCATCACCGACGAATTGATCGCCGCCGAACGGAAGGAGAACGGCTAGTCATGTCCACGACGACGGCGCCGCCTCCCAGGACCAACCGCCTGGGACTGGGCATCGGGGAATACAAGGGGGGCGACTCGACGCTGTGCGCGGGTTGCGGGCACGACGCCATCACGAGCCAGCTCATCCGGGCGTTCTGGGAATACGGCGTCGAACCCCACCGCGTCGCCAAGCTCAGCGGCATCGGGTGCTCGAGCAAGACACCCGCGTATTTCCTGAGGCAGTCGCACGGTTTCAACAGTGTGCACGGACGCATGCCGGCCGTCGGGACCGGCGCCATGCTGGCCAACCGGAACCTGGTGGCCGTCGGCATCAGCGGCGACGGCGACAGCGCGTCCATCGGGCTCGGACAGTTCTGTCACCTGCTGCGACGGAACGTCCCGATGATCTACATCATCGAGAACAACGGCGTCTATGGACTCACCAAGGGACAGTTCTCGGCGACGGCGGACTACGGGTCGAAATCCAAGGGCGGCGCCCTGAACGACCTGCCGGCGATCGACGTCTGCGCGTTGGCCCTCGAGATGGGCTGCAACTTCGTGGCGCGCTCATTCGCCGGGGATCCCAAGCAGCTCGTCGCGCTGATCAAGGCCGCCATCAGCCATCGCGGCACTGTTCTCCTCGACGTGGTCAGCCCGTGCGTCACGTTCAACAACCACGAGGGATCGACCAAGAGCTATCCTTTCGCGAAGGAACACGAAGAACTGCTCCACGAGATCTCGTACGTCCCCTTCTTCGAGCAGATCGAGGTGGACTACGAAGAAGGCGCCGTGGTCGACGTGGAGATGCACGACGGTTCCCGCCTGAGGCTCCGGAAGACCGAACGGGACTACGATCCGACGGACAAGGCCGCCGCCCTCTCCATGTTGATGCGGACCAACCATGACGAGGAGCTGTTGACGGGCCTGATCTACATCAACGAGGGGCAGCCGGACTTCGTCGCGTCGCTCGACCTGTGCGAAACGCCTCTGGCCCAACTGGAATCCGAGGCCGTGGTCCCCGGGGCCGCCGTGCTCCACGAGGTCATGGAATCGTTGACGTAGTCGGCGAGCCCGCGTCCGGCCCTCGCCTGCATCGGCCGGCGCGCCCGGTTGACAAAACGCCGGGGCGGGCTCGACAATCGAAAGCCTGTTCCGGTGAGCGTAGCTCAGATGGTAGAGCACTGGATTGTGGCTCCAGTGGTCGCGGGTTCAAGTCCCGTCGCTCACCCCTTTTCCTTCTTGGACGCTTGAAGTGCAGTGCTTATGATGAGGCCTGCGGGTCCGGCGCCGCCGGGTCCGGCGCCGCGTCCGACCCATGCGAGCATCCTGTTCCATCGCCGCAATCTTGAGCGTCGCGCTGTGGGCGGTCGGCCGGACCCCGGCCGCCCCGCAGCAACGCGTGACCGGCGCCGGCGGCACGCAGTTCAACTTCGAGTTGCTGCGACCGTCGGGCGGCCCCGTCGTCCCCATCTTCGAAGGATGGTATCCGAACGAGGACGGGACGTACGAGTTGTCGTTCGGCTATTTCAACGTCAACACCGAGGAGGTGATCGACATCCCGCTCGGGCCGGACAACTTCATCGAGCCGCGTGAGCTCGACGGGGGACAGCCGACCCGGTTTCTGCCCGTGCCCCCGGGCGACCGCCGGCACTACGGCGTCTTCACGGTGACGGCGCCGGCGGACTTCGGCGAACGGGACGTCGTGTGGACGCTGCGGCACGGCGGACAGAGCCTGTCGGTCCCGGGCCGCACGACGAGCATCCACTACCGCCTGAACGAGTGGATCTTTCCGGAGAGACGCACGACGGCGCCGCTGCTTCGGTTGACTGCGACGGGCCCGGAGGGCAACGGCCCGGACGGTGTCCGGGCGGGCCCTTTCGAGGCGGCCGTCGGCCGCCCGCTGCCGCTGACGGTCTGGACCACCCGTAGCGATGTCTTTCCGGATGAAACCACGCCGATCGATGTGAACTGGTTCAAGCACCAGGGGCCCGGAGAGGTCACTTTCGATCCCGCGGCGTTGCGGGTGGCGGCCGAGGTCTGGCGCGATTCACGCGACGGAGCCGCGGCGGCAACCCGCGCCACGTTCACGGATCCTGGCGAGTACGTTCTTCGGGTCCGCGTGGACAACGGCGGCGGGTTCGAGAGCCACTGCTGCTGGACGAACGGCTATATCGAGGTCGTCGTCAGATAGACGCGCTCCCGAGCGTGTCCCGACGGGAGACAACGTCATGATCGAGAACCCACCGGGGGCCCCGGACGAGCGGCGGAAACGTCGACCCGTACTCGAGACCGCCACGATGGTCGCCGCGTCGTTGTTCGGGGTTGCGAGCGCGGCATCGACACAGGATCCGGCCGCTCCCACCTTCAGCCGCGATGTCGCGCCGATACTCCAGCAGTCGTGCCAGGTCTGTCACAACGAAAACGGAATCGGTCCGATGCCGCTGGTCGAGTACGAGCAGGTGCGCCGCTTCGCACCGATCGTTCGCGCGCGTGTCGAGAACCGCGAAATGCCGCCTTGGCACCTCGACCGTACGATCGGCATCCAGGCCTACAAGAACGATCTCTCGCTGACCGACGAACAGATCGAGACGATTGTCCATTGGGTCGACGCCGGAATGCCGCCCGGCGATCCGGCCCGCACCCCGCCCCCGATCGAGTTTCCGAACGGAGACGCGTGGCAGGTGGAAGAGGCGCTGGGCCGCCCGCCGGACGTCGTCGTCCGGTCGACGCCGTACACGGTCCTCGCGAACGGTCAGGATCAATGGTGGAACCCGGTCGTGGAGTTCGCGGGATTCGACGAGCCGCGGTGGCTCGAGGCCACCGAGTTCAAGCCGTCCTTCCCGTCGGGCAAACGCGTCGTCCATCATGGACACGCGCTGTACCAGAAACCGGGACAGCGGGCCACGTCGATCCCGCTGCACATGTACGGTGTGGGGAAAATCGGCGGCGACATCTTCGCGGACGACACCGGCATGCGGATCGAGCCCGGGCCGGCCGAGATCGCCTGGAGTCTTCATTACTTTCCCATCGATCGGGAAGTGCCCGACGATGTCGTGGAAGTCGGGTTGTGGCTCTACCCTCCCGGAGAGGCGCCGGAGAGGGACGTCGCGGGTGAAGTCCGGTTCGTCGTCGACCAGATGCAGGGGCACCCCCGGGGCGTCGACATCCTGATCCCGCCTCACGGGTACCAGATCCTCGAGAGCGTCCACGTCGTCGACCGTCCGCTGCTCATCCACAGCTTCCGGCCCCACATGCACATGCGGGGCACGGGCATGTCGATGCAGGCGGTCTATCCGGACGGCCGTCGAGAGATGCTGAGCAGCGTCAACCGCTACAACCACAACTGGCAGATGGCCTACTACTACGAGGACGACGTCCAGCCGCTGCTGCCCAAGGGCACGATGCTGCTGTTCCACGCGTTCATGGACAACACGTCCAACAACCCGATCAATCCGGATCCGGATGTCTGGGTGGTGCGGGGGCAACGCGGCGTGGACGAGATGTCGCACGCCTGGGTCGGCGTGACATACCTGGAAGACGAGGAATACGCGAGGCTGGCCCGGGAGCGGGCCGGGCAGGGAGAGCGTTGAGTCGGGGGTTCGCTTCGAGCGCCGCCGACTCCGCCCGTGCGCGCGCCAGTTCCGCCTCGAGCCGATCGAGCCCGAGAGCGGCTTCCGCCGCGGCCTCGAAACGCGCCCGGTCGTCGCTGGCATGCACGCGTCCGTCGGGGGACGCGCTACCGCCTGGCGCGCCCTTTCGAGACGGGACAACGCCCCCAAGTCGCGCAACGTGACCGTACGGACCGTCTGCGCGGCGGCCGAGGCTGTCCGGAGGAGCGGTATAATCGGGATCCCGGACGAGGCCCGCGTGGGCGCGACTATACATATCAAGTGCCGCGCCTGCGGCAACCGGCTCCAGATCGAACCGGAAGACGCCGCGACCCTCGCGTGTCCCGGGTGCGGACATCCGGCGGGCTTGCGGTTGACGCCGATGGTGGCCCACGGTGACATGGTCGATGTCTGCGCCGCGTGCGGCCACGACGACCTCTACGTCCAAAAGGACTTCAATCGGGCTCTGGGTCTGGCCATCGTCGTGGCGGGCGTCGTCGTGTCCGTGGTCTTCTTCGCGCTCGACCGGCCGCTTGCGGCCCTGGGGGCCCTGGCGGGCATGGCCGCCGTCGACGCGTTGGTCTACGCGTCGGTCGGCCGGGTCACCGTCTGTTACGCGTGCCACGCGATCTATCGCGGGTTTCCCCCGAACCCGCGCCACCACGGTTTCGATCTGGAGTTGCTGGAGCGCCACGGCGGCAAGGATCCGCGTCACTAGTCATCCGTATCACCGCGGCTTCGCGGCTGCCCGGCCGCCTTGAAAAGCCGACCCCTTTGGGATATTGTGACCGCTGTTAACCGCCACGTTTGGTGTACGCGCAACGGGTCCGCCGTGAAACGCACAGAACCCCAGTCGGCCGTTGGGTCGTCCCGTCCTTCCCATCTTCCGGACATCGGGAAGCTCACCCGGATGCTCTACTACATGAAGCTGACCCGGGAACTCGAAGACCGGATCGAGCGCAAGCTGTACCGTCAGGGCAAGATTCTCGGCGGCGTCTATGTGGGGCGCGGGCAGGAGGCGATCACCGTCGGCGCCTGCATGGACCTGGACGGAAACGACGCGATCTGCGTCTCTCACCGGGACATGGCCGCGTTTCTGATGCGGGGCGTGACGCCGCGGCAGATCCTGGCCCAGTACATGGGCCGGAAGACGGGGCTGACCCGCGGCAAGGACGGCAACATGCACATGGGGTCGCTCGATCACAACCTCATCGCGTTCATCAGCATGCTGGGGGACAGCATCCCGATCGCGGCCGGCGTCGGGCTGTCCTACAGGCTCCGCGGCATGAAACAGGTGACGGTGTGTTTCTTCGGCGACGGCGCCAGCAGCCGGGGAGACTGGCACGAGGGCCTGAACATGGCCTCCGTGCTGAAGTGCCCGGTCGTGTACGTGTGCAACAACAACCAATACGCCTATTCGACGCCTCTGGAGCAGCAGATGGCGGTCGAGAACGTCGCCGACCGCGCGTCCGCCTACGGCATGCCGGGGGACATCGTCGACGGGAACGACGTGGTGGCGGTCTGGCAAGCCGTCAATCGGGCGGTCGAGCGCGCGCGTGGCGGCGGGGGCCCGTCCATGGTCGAATGCAAGTCCTTCCGCATGACGGGGCATTCGGCCCACGACGACGCCCGCTACGTTCCCAAGGAGCTGTTCGAGTACTGGGAAAAACGCGATCCGATCACGCGTCTGGAAACGTCGATGCGGGACCTCGGCGACCTCACCGAGAACAAGCTCGCGGAAATGAACGGCCGCGTCGTGGCCGAGGTTGACGAAGCGGTCGAGCTGGCCGACAACGACCCCTATCCCGATCCCGAGGACTGCCTGACGGGCGTCTACTTCGAAGGGTAGCGCCGCGCCAGAGGTCACACCGTGGGACTGACGACCTACGTCGAAGCCATTCGAGAAGGCATCCGGGAAGAGATGTCCACCGACGAGCGGGTGTTCGTTCTCGGCGAGGACGTCGCCGTCTACGGCGGCGCCTTCAAGGTGACGGCGGGCATGCTCGAAGAGTTCGGAGAGAACCGCGTCATCGACACGCCGATCTCCGAGTCGGGAATCGTGGCGACGGCCATCGGCGCGGCGATGATGGGCATGCGCCCCGTGGCCGAGATGCAGTTCGCCGACTTCATTTCGTGCGCGTTCGATCAGATCACCAATTTCGCCGCCAAGTGCCGCTATCGTTGGGGCGCGGGCGTGCCCATCGTCGTTCGCGGGCCGAGCGGCGGCGGTATCCACGGTGGGCCGTTCCATTCCCAGAATCCCGAGATGTACTTCGTCCACACGCCGGGGCTGAAGGTGGTCTGTCCGGCGACGGCCTACGACGCGAAGGGGTTGATCAAGGCGGCGATCCGGGATCCGGACCCGGTTATCTTCTTCGAGCACAAGTTCCTCTATCGCCGCGTCAAGGAGGAGTTGCCCGGTGCGGACTACGTCGTTCCGCTGGGCGAAGCCGAGGTCCGGCGAGCGGGTTCCGACATTTCGGTGATCACCTACGGCGCGATGGTCTTTCGGGCGCTGGACGCCGCGAAGGAGTTGGAACGCGAAGGCATCGACCTCGAGGTCATCGACCTGCGGTCGTTGTTGCCGTGGGACCGTCATACGGTGCTGGAGTCCGTCAAGAAGACGAACAAGGTGATACTCCTGCATGAAGCCACGCGGACGGGCGGTTTCGCGGGCGAGTTGGCGGCGGTGATCGCCGAGGAGGCGTTCGAGCATCTCGACGGGCCGATCCGGCGTATAACGGCGCCCGACACGCCGGTTCCGTACAGTCCGCCGATGGAAGAGTTCTTTCTGCCGCAGGTGTCGGACGTCGTTCGCGTGGCGCGCGAGCTGAACGATTACTGACCTCCCGCCGGGCAGCCGCCATCATCGCCGAGGATCGACCAGCATGTCCGAAATCAAGGTGATCATGCCCCAGATGGGCGAAAGCATCTTCGAGGGCACCATCACGAAATGGCTCAAGAGCGTCGGCGACCCCGTCGAACGCGACGAGCCGCTGTTCGAGATTTCGACCGACAAGATCGACTCGGAAATACCGTCGCCGGCTTCGGGGGTCCTCAAGCGCGTGCTCTTCGACGTCGACGCGGTCGTGGAGATCAACACCGTGGTCGCGTACATCGAGTCGTCCGACTCCGCGGAATCGGACGATTCCGCCCCGGTGGAAGAACACGCGTCGGATCCGGCCGCCGCCGCCGATGCGCCCGAGAGTCCGCCGTCCGTCGGCCGAGCGGGGACCTCGACGTCGGAGATCGCGTCCTCCCCCATGGTTCGCCGGCTCGCGAAGGAGCACGGCATCGACCTGGCCGCGCTCGACGGCAAGGGAACCGGGGCGGATGGCCGCATCACGAAACGCGACATCATGAGCTACATCGAGCAGCAGGGCGAGGAGATCCACCCGGCGGCCGACAGCCCGGACGACGACGAGCGCATACCGATGACCGCCATGCGCAAGTCGATCGCGGATCACATGGTCCAAAGCCGTCGGACATCGGCCCACGTCGCGACCGTGTTCGAGGTCGACGGCTCCCGGATCATGGCGGCCCGCGACGCGATGAAAGCCGACTTCGAACGGTCGGGGGCCAAGTTGACCTACACGCCGTTCTTCGTCCATGCGGTCGCCGCGGCGCTGAAGAAGTTTCCCATGCTCAATGCCTCGGTCGACGGGGACGAAATCGTCCAGAAGGGACACGTCAACATCGGCGTCGCCGTGGCCCTGGACGATGGCCTGCTGGTTCCGGTCATTCGGGACGCGGACCGCGCCGGGTTGCTCGACCTGGCGCGGTCGATCGCGGACCTGAGCGCGCGCGCCCGCACGCGGACGCTCTTGCCGGAAGAAGTCCGGGGCGGAACGTTCACCATCACCAACCCCGGCATCTTCGGCGGCCTGTATGGAATCCCCATCATCAACCAGCCGCAGGTTGCTATACTGGCCGTCGGGGGAATTGAAAAGCGTCCCGTCGTCATCGACGACGCGATCTCGATCCGGCCGATGGCTTACCTCGCCCTTTCGTTCGACCACCGGATCATCGACGGAGCCGTCGCGGATCAGTTCATGTCCGAAGTCAAGGGCCGGCTCCAGGGTTGGAAGTCCTGATCCGGACCCGCGATGGCCGGCACCCCGGGGAGCCCGGTATGCGGGAGCCGCTCCAGAAGCACGACGAGGTTCGGAGCATTGCGCGCGCGATCGCGGACACGTACGGCAAGCTCGTGCCGAAGCTCCAGCACCTGGCGCCGGCGCCCCTTCCCGACCGCAACGCGGTCATCCGGATCGTCGATGAACTCCTGCAGGCGATCTATCCTGGCTACTTCGGCGCCAAGTCCGTGCTGCCCGACAACGTGGTCGAGCACTTGTCCGGATTGTTGGACGGGGTCTACGAGCGCCTGACGGAAGAAATCTACCGTAGCATCCGGTCCGATCGCACGTCATTGCGCAAGGACTGGCCGCACTGCCGGGCGATCGCGGCCGATCACGCGCTGGATCTGTTGGGGCGGATACCGGATCTGCGGCGCCGGCTGGCCCACGACGTGCAAGCCGGCTACGACGGCGACCCCGCGGCGAAGGGCACCGACGAGGTCATCTTCGCCTATCCGGCGATCTACGCCATCAGCGTCTTCCGGATCGCGCACGAGTTGAGCGGGATGGGCGTTCCGCTGTTGCCGCGGATCATGACCGAGTACGCGCACTCGCGGACCGGCGTCGACATCCATCCAGGGGCGGACATCGGAAAGGGATTCTTCATCGATCACGGGACGGGCGTCGTGATCGGGGAGACGACGCGCATCGGCGACAACGTCAAGCTCTACCAGGGCGTCACGTTGGGCGCGCTCAGCTTTCCGAAGGATGACGCCGGCAAGATCGTCCGCGGCCGTAAGCGGCACCCGACCATCGAGGACGACGTGGTCATCTACGCCGGCGCCACCATCCTGGGAGGCGACACCGTCATCGGCCAGGGGTCCGTCATCGGCGGCAACGTCTGGCTCACGAAGTCGGTGCCGCCGCACACCAAGGTGATGAACGCCCGGCCCGAGCTCGTGATCGACCACAAGCGGTAACGGCGCTCGGCCGCCGCCGGCCGGAATCCGCATCCGGCGCGGCGCGTCATTCCCGGACGTAGATTTCCGCGCCGGCCTTCTTGAACTCCTCGCTCTTCCGCTTCATTCCCGTCTCGATCGCCGCGTCTTCGTCGACGCCGATGCTGGCGGCGAAGTCGCGCACGTCCTGGGTGATCTTCATCGAGCAGAACTGGGGCCCGCACATGCTGCAGAAGTGGGCCATCTTGGCGCCGTCCTCCGGCAGCGTCGCGTCGTGGAACTCCCGTGCGGTGACCGGGTCGAGGCTCAGGTTGAACTGGTCCTCCCAGCGGAATTCGAAGCGGGCCTTGCTGATGGCGTTGTCGCGTTCCTGGGCGCCCGGGTGCCCCTTGGCCAGGTCCGCCGCGTGCGCCGCGATCTTGTAGGCGACGACCCCGTCCTTGACGTCCTTCCGGTTCGGGAGCCCCAGGTGCTCCTTCGGCGTCACGTAGCACAGCATGGCGGTTCCGAACCAGCCGATCATGGCCGCGCCGATGGCGCTGGTGATGTGGTCGTATCCGGGAGCGACGTCCGTGGTCAGCGGGCCGAGCGTGTAGAACGGCGCCTCGTGGGTGTGCTCGAGCTGAAGGTCCATGTTTTCCTTGATCATGTGCATCGGCACGTGACCCGGGCCCTCGATCATGACCTGGCAGTCGTGATCCCAGGCGATCCGCGTCAACTCGCCCAGCGTCTTCAGCTCGCCCAGTTGCGCGTCGTCGTTCGCGTCGGCGATCGACCCGGGCCGCAGGCCGTCTCCCAGGCTGAACGAAACGTCGTAGGCGCGCATGATCTCGCAGATTTCCGCGAAATGCGTGTACAGGAAATTCTCCCGGTGATGCGCCAGACACCACTTGGCGAGGATCGAGCCGCCGCGGCTGACGATCCCCGTCATTCGCCGGGCGGTCCACGGAATGTAGCGCAGCAGGACGCCGGCGTGGATCGTGAAGTAGTCGACGCCCTGCTCGGCCTGCTCGATCAACGTGTCGCGGTAGATTTCCCAGGTCAATTCCTCGGGCCGGCCGGCCACTTTTTCCAGCGCCTGGTAGATCGGAACGGTCCCGATCGGAACGGGCGAGTTTCGCAGGATCCATTCGCGCGTCGCGTGGATGTTGCGCCCGGTGGACAGGTCCATCACCGTGTCGGCGCCCCAGGTGATGGACCATTGCATCTTCTCGACTTCCTCGTCGATGGAGCTGGCCACCGCGCTGTTGCCGATGTTGGCGTTGATCTTGACCAGGAAGTTGCGGCCGATGATCATCGGTTCGACTTCGGGATGGTTGATGTTCGAGGGTATGATCGCGCGGCCGCGGGCCACTTCGTCGCGGACGAACTCCGGTGTGATGCGCTGGGGAATGGCCGCGCCGAAGGATTGGCCGCCGTGCTGGAATCGCATGCGCGACCGATCGCGGCCGTCCGAGTCGAACGCCTCTTCCCGCCCGTGATTCTCGCGAATCGCGGCGTACTCCATTTCGGGCGTGACGATCCCGCGCCGCGCATAGTGCATCTGGGTCACGGCCGCACCCGGGGAGGCGCGGCGCGGCCGGCGTCTGAGGCCCGGGTACAGTTCCAGCCGCCGGACCCCGCCCGATTGCGCGGCGGCGTCGCGGTGCTTCTCGCTCAGGTACCCGTCGTCCTCGGGCTTCGCGTCCCGGCCGGCGTATTCCTCCGTATCGCCGCGCCTCCGAATCCAGTCCAGGCGCAGCGGCGGCAGGCCGTGGCGGACGTTCGGGCGCAGGGCCGGATCGCCCCACGGCCCGCGCGTGTCGTACACGCGGACCGGCGCGTTCGGCTCGGACCGGCCATCGGCGCGCGCCGTGGCCGCCAGGTCGATCATGCGAAACGGCACGCGCACGTCGGTGTGCATCCGGCCCTGGACATAGACGCGCCGGCTGTTGATGAAGGTGTGCTCCGGAT
Source organism: Acidobacteriota bacterium (assembly GCA_022821145.1). Taxonomy (GTDB): domain Bacteria; phylum Acidobacteriota; class Terriglobia; order 20CM-2-55-15; family 20CM-2-55-15; genus JAJEDW01. The sequence goes on along the minus strand of JAJEEE010000009.1, from coordinate 36,046 downwards.
CGATCGCGGTGTTCGGAAACGGTTTCGCGGTGCTCATGGCGTGGTCCCTCCGTCGGCATTACCCGAATCAGGTGTTGAGGGTCGATCCCGATCGGTCCGATGCACCGTGCGAGATCCTCTCAGCCGGTCCCGGCCTGTCTCGACATCGTCGAGGCCGGGGATCAGCTCCCCTTGGCGCGGGCGCGGAGCACGGTCCGCGCGCCGCAAGCGACTAACATAGATGGCAATGATTGCTTGATCGGGATTCGAAAGCAAGATCGATTCGTGCGAAGAAAAGGCCTCGCCGCGGCGGCGCGGCAAGGCCTGAATCCGTCAACCGCGGGAAAACGTACGGAGCCTACGTGCTGAACGACTGGCCGCAACCGCACGTGCCCCCGGCATTGGGGTTGTTGAACTTGAACCCGGAGCCCTGTAGGCCGTCCACGTAATCCACTTCCGCGCCGTCCATGTGAAGCAGGCTGGAGCGGTCGACGAAGACCCTGAGGCCGTCGAATTCGAAGAGTTGGTCCGTGTCCTGGTTGTAAGCCTTGTCGAATCCCATCCGGTAGGAAAAGCCGGAGCAGCCGCCGCCGACCACCTGGATTCTCAGGCCCGCGTAATCGTCGGGCTGATCCGCGAGAATCTCCTTCACCTTGTCTTCGGCCTTCTTGGTCAATGTGATCGCCATGGGTCTCTCCTTCACGTTCCTCGATCGAGGTGCGTTTCGGGGTGGTTGCCCGGTGTCGTGACGCACGGCGCCCCGTGCCCTGCCGGATACTGTTCTTTATAGCACAACGCGATGCGGGGAGCCACCGCGGATCGCGTCACGGCGCGCCGTCCGCCGCCGGCGAGATTGACAATCGCGGGCGATGCTGCTAATTCGTGTTGGCAATGGGCAGCATGGTCATTTATCTGTTGGTTGCGGTCGGCGTCCTCCTCGTCGTCGGTCTGGTGTACGCGACTCGGAAGCAGGCGCACGCGACGGAAACCGACGCGCGTCCCGAGCCGAACCTCGACCTCACGTACCGGCCTCCGGCGCCGCCGCGGACTTCCGAGTTGAAGGCGTTGCTCGAGAAGCCGCGCGATCCCGAGCTGGCGCGCCTGAGCAGCCGCGACCTGGTCATGGAAGTTCTCAAGGAGTGCTACGATCCCGAGATTCCCCTGAACATCGTGGACTTGGGGCTGGTCTACGACGTGGGCGTCGAGAAGGACGCGACACGGGTCACGATGTCGCTGACGGCGCCGGGATGCCCGTCGAGCGAGACGATCAAGCTGGACATCTGCGGCAAGCTCGAGGAAGCGGGATTCCCGGCCCCCAGGGTGGAGATCGTGTGGGAGCCGCAATGGACCGCCCATCGGATCTCTCCGGAAGGGCGCAAGAAGCTTGGAATCGATTCCGCCGAGGCTGCCGCCAAGTTGATTCCGACGCATCCGGACCCGGAGCCGGGCGGCAAGCCGGCGGCGGGCTGAACACGGGACGCAAAAAGGGCGGCCCCGAACGGGACCGCCCGCGTTTGCCTGAAATGTCGGAGGGCGCCGTCAGTTCCCGGCGGCGACCGTTTCCTTCTCTTCCTCTTTCCTGTTCAGCACCTCGATCTTGATCAGGTCCAGTTTGCTCGGGTGCTTGCCCAGGGCCACTTCCTCGAAGATCTCCTTGGCTTTCTTCGCTTCACGATCGAGCTTGCGGCGCTCTTTGGCCTCGTCGGCCGCGGTCAAAGGCAACTCGCCGCGGTCGCGGACCCGGTCGGCGTCCTCGGCCCGGATCTTGAGGGCGTGGTCGGCGGTCTGCAGCTCGACGTCCTTGCCGCCGGCGTAAACCCCGTGCTTTCCGTGCTCGCGGTACCACTCGGCGACCGTGTGCGTCTTGAACATGTTCTCGATGATGTTCCGCCAGCCGATTCCCGTGTTGTAGGCGCAGAAGGAGATCTCGCCGAGCTGGGTCGCGTACGGAATGATGCACATTTCGGTGCGCCGGAAGTCGTAGTTGAACAGGTCCTGGAACCACATGCCCGCCACGAAGAGGAAGTTCCACGGATCCTGCCGCCGTTTTGCGATGTCCTCCAGGCGGGAATCGCCCTGGATGGCCCCGTAGTTCTTTCCGGTCAGGCCGAAGGACTTGTCGAACTTCCTGAACAGGTCCATCAGGGTCAGACTACCGGGCGCCCGGTAGGGGTTGTAGTGCTTCAGCAGCGCCAGCCCCATCAACCCGTTCGACATCCACTTGCCGCGGCCCATGTCGGTGATCTTCTGCATGTCGGCCACCAGCCCCGGGATGTTCAGGAACTGCGGCACGGGCGCCATCTCCTTGGTTTCCTTGTTGATCATCAGGGCCGTGCCGACGCCGCAGTTGGGGTGGCAACCGCAACTCACCTGCCCCCACTCCCGGCCCGGACCGTGCGCCAGGTCCGCGAAGTCGGCGAACGAGCCCATCAGCGACAACGGGAACCAGTCGCGCGTCGGCTCGGTAATCCCCACCTGCTGCTTCACGTCGTGCGCCAGGTGGGACAGCGTATAGCGCTGTCGCAAGCGCCGCTCGGGAGTCACTTCCTCGTCCCGCCCCGTGAACGACACGGGCTGGAACGCGATGAAAGCGATCTTCTTGGGATTGTCCATCGCGAACCGGAGGATGGAGCCCACCTGGTCGTTGTTGATGCCGTTCACCAGCGTGACCACGAGAATGATCTCGACGCCGGCTTCGTGGAGGTTGTCGATGGCGCGCAGCTTGACGTCGAACAGGTTGCCCACCTGCCGGTGGCTGTTCGCGTCGTTCCCGACGCCGTCGAACTGCAGGTAGACGAATCGGAGGCCCGCCTCGGCGGCCTGCTTGCAAAACTCCTTGCTCTTGGCGAACTCGATGCCGTTGCTGGCGGCCTGGGTGCTGGCGAAACCCAACTCACGGGCGTAGCGGACCGCGTCCAGGAAGTACGGCGACATGGTCGGCTCGCCGCCGGAGAACTGGATCGACATCTGACGACGCGGCTTGATCTGCATCGCGTTGTCCATGATTTCCTTGATGTCGTCCCAGGTCAGCTCGTGCACGTAACCTACCTGGTTCGCGTCCATGAAGCACGGATCGCACATCATGTTGCAGCGGTTCGTGAGATCGACGGTCAGGACCGAGCCCCGTCCGTGCTTGATCGTGCTGCTGCCGTGGTTGTGGAGGTCGCTGTCGTTATGCGCGGGCAGGTCGCGGCCGGGGAAGTTCTTCTCGATCCATTCGAGGAACCGGACGTCGACGGCCATCATGTCCTCGACCGTGCCGTGTTCCGGGCAGTCCTTGATCATCCAGACCTGCCCATCCCGCTCGACGATCTCGGCCTTCACCTCGCCGACCTTCTGGTGGAGGAGCGTCGTCCAGTCCTGTTCGCCGTTGATGATGGCCTCGCGGGCTTCCCGCACGCAGGTGGGGCAGAGCGAATCCGTCTGGCGCGGCCAACCGAGCGCCGGCTTGGTCTTCTGCCACGACTTCTGCAGCGGTTTCTCGGACCACTTGGGGGTGAACGAGGCCTTCACGTTGTACTTGGCCACGTACTGGATCGCGTCGAGGGCCTTTCCCGCCGAGTAACATACGACCGCGTCCGCGAACTTCATGGCGCGGTTGCCGAGTGAAGATTGCTCTGTTACGGGTGCCAATGTGCCTCCTCAGAAAGCGTGTGCTCCCCTTGGCCGTGTGGGAATGCTCGGGAAGCGCGGACCGGTCGAACAGAACCGGTTTGATTACGAACTTTTCTTCGATCCGTCGAACGCACGCTCGCACGTACGCGGTCGGACCGACATGGAGGGGTAGAATAGCGCAGGTATTTTGGTTTCAGCAACATAAATGTGGGCGCTCAAGTGCTTTTCCGCAGAATCAGTTAGCGTCCGATTCCGCTTCGCGAACGACCTCCACGGCCACGAATCCGTGGGGCGTGGGGATCGGCGCGGTGAGCTTCCGCACCAGCACCCGCACGGATTGGCCGCCCAGTTCCGAGAGTATCCGTCCGGCGATGGATTCGGCCAAGGTCTCGAGCAGGTGGTATTCCCGGCCGGCGGCCAGGTCCACGACCGTCGCGACGATGCGGCCGTAGTCGATGGCGCGACCGATATCGTCGTGGGTCGCCGCCGCGCGCGCGTCGGTTCTCACCTCGACGTCGATCGACAGCCTCTGCGGCATGGACCGTTCTTCCCGAGACACACCGATCGACGCGATGCACTCGATTTCGGAGACGAAGACCTTGTCGCGTTGCGCGGTCATGGAAGCTCTCGGCGGGGCGGCTAGATGTCGTTGTCGTTCAGAGGCTCCCGGCCGGCGAAGCCCGTCTCGATCTCGTGCCAGTAGTCGATGGATTCTTCGCCGAGGTGCCAGCACAGGTAGACGACGCGGTCGTTCTTGAGATACGGGAAGTCGACCAATCCCTTTTCCAGGTCCTTGACCAGCACGCCCATCTCGCGAACCTGGCTCATCACCAGCATGAGATGCGACACCGACTCCACGTACTCGACCCCGTACGGGCTGAAGCCGTCGAGCATCGCCTTCTCGCGGGTCTTCTGGATCTCGGGGTTGAGCTTCCTGATGCGCCGCCACTCCTCGCGCAGGTCTTCGAGCATGGGGCGCAGCCGCGGCAAGACGCGGCTGGCTTCGGTCCGCGTGAAGATGTGCTCGACTTCCTGGTCTTCCATCGGAGGATCAGCGCTCCAGGAACTTCTCGGCCTCGAGGGCGGCCATGCAACCGGTTCCGGCGGCCGTTACGGCCTGCCGGTAAACGGGATCCTGGACGTCCCCGCACGCGAAGACACCCGGAACGTTGGTCGCGGTCGTTCCCGCCGCCGTCCGGATGTATCCCTTCGCGTCCAGGTCGATCTGCCCGCGGAAGATCTCGGTATTCGGGTTGTGCCCGATCGCGATGAACACGCCGTCCAGGTCGAACTCCGTTATCGTCTCGTCGTTGACGTTCCGGACCCGTATGCCCGTCACCTCATTGTCGCCCAGAACGTCGTCGACAACGGAATTGTAATGAACGGTGATCTTCTCGTTCGACAAGGCCCGGTCGGCCATGATCTGGGAGGCCCGGAACCGGTCGCGCCGGTGAATCAACGCCACGTTCGTCGCGAACTTCGTGAGGAATGTCGACTCCTCCATGGCCGAGTCCCCGCCGCCGACGACGGCGATCTTCTTTTCGCGGAAGAAGAAACCGTCGCACGTGGCGCAGGTGGAAACGCCGTGTCCCATCAACCGGCGTTCGTTCTCCAGGCCCAGGAGCTTGGCCGAGGATCCGGTGGAGACGATCACGGTCTTCGCCTGGAAGACATCCGTCCCCACGAAGACGCTGAACGGAGTCTCCCTCAACTCCACGCGGTCCACGTGACCCGAGTGGAACTCGGTGCCGAAACGCTCCGCCTGCGCGTGCATGTCCTCCATCAATTGGGGGCCCATGACGCCGTCGGGGAAGCCGGGGTAGTTCTCCACCATCGTGGTGAGCGTAAGCTGCCCGCCGGGTTCGGAACCCCGGATCATCAGCGGTTTCAGATTGGCTCGGGACGCGTAGATGGCGGCGGTCAGGCCCGCCGGGCCCGACCCGATGATAATGATGTCGTGCACGGAACCACCTCTGGAGACGAACCTCATAACTTAGCACATCCGCAGATGGGACACCGCGCGAGCGGCTCGATACGGGCATGCCGCGAGGCTGTCCGGCACGTGCGGCAACCACACGGCCGCGCGGTTTCGCTGTGGCCGCGGAGGCCCGTCCTACCGCCAGGCCTTTCGTGCGCCATGATCCGGCAACCGGACGAATACGACACCGAGCAGCGTTCGGTTGCTCGCGGTGATCGATCCGGGGAAGGCGCATCGATACCCGCCGAACGGATGCGTCGTTCAACTTCGCACGCGACTGGACCCCGACAAGCGCCGCCAGGCCCGTCGGCGCGAGTACGTCAAGCGTTTCGGCAAGCTCCCGCCGGAATAGGCCAACCTCCAACGGCTGCGGGCGTGCGCGTGTACCAGTGGAGAGTGGTATGATCCCTTGTCGGTCCGCAGAATCGACGGCGTCGCCGCCGAACTTCGCGTTCTGATACGCGCCCATAGCTCAGCTGGATAGAGCGCCGGACTTCGAATCCGTAGGTCGGGGGTTCGAATCCCTCTGGGCGCATGGAAGACGAAGAAATCAGGCCGTCCCACGGGGCGGCCTTTCTTCGTTCAGGTCGACGACGAACTCACTCGAGGTGACGTCGAGACTCGGCCGAGACTCTTGCCGTCGAGCGGAGGGTTTTCCGTGACTGTCAAGCCGATTCCGGACGGACCGCGCGTGACACCGTTCGTCCTGTATCGGGATGTCGCCGCGGCCCTGGAGTTTCTCGAACGGGCATTCGGACTGGAAGAGCACGGCGAGCGGTACATCGATGCCGAGGGGCTCATCCGGCACGCGGCCGTGAAGATCGGCGATTCGGTCGTCATGCTCGGTTGCACAGGGCCCGGCGACAGGAACCCGGGCGAGTTGGGGCCGGCGACCCAGGGCCTCTACGTATACGTCGAGGACGTCGACGGTCACTTCGAACAGGCGCGCCGGGCCGGCGCGAGGATCGTGCGGGAGCTGGAGGACGGATACTTCGGCGACCGGTCTTACGGCGCGGCGGATCCGGAGGGGCACGAGTGGTACTTCGCATCCCGCGTCCGAGAGGTGAGCTCGGACGAGACGAAGGCGCCGCAAGACGCGTCCTGAAAAAAGGGGCAGCCCCGGCACGCGTCGCCGGGGACTGCCCCCTGGGTCCGTGTCGTCGATGAGCTAACCGATGGCGGCGGTGCCGCGCTCGCCGGTCCGGATCCGGACGGCGTCGGTCAGCTCCTGGATGAAGATCTTCCCGTCGCCGATGGCGCCGGTCCGCGCGCCCTTGATGATGGCTTCGACGGTCTTCTCGACGAAGTCATCGTTGACGGCGATCTGGATCTCCACTTTGTTCAGGAGGTTGATGGTGTGGATCACACCGCGGTACGCCTCCTCGTAGCCCTTCTGCTCGCCGGCGCCGACCGCCGTCGATACCGTCATCTTGTGGACCTCGGCATCGAAGAGAGCCTGTTTGACGTCGGGCAGCTTGTGGGGCTGGATCATGGCTGTAATCAGTTTCATAGGACAGTCTCCTCAATCGGCTCGAAAATCGTGGTGTCGGTGTCTTCGATCACGACTCGCTCACTGGACGATGAAGTTCTGGAAACCGGGGTAGGCTTCCATTCCGTGCTCGCCGATGTCGAGGCCCTTCAACTCCTCGTCCTCGGAGACGCGAATTCCCATGATGGCCTTGATCGCGCCGAAGATGGCGAACGCCGCGATGAAGGTCACGGCCCCGTATGCCGCAACGCCGATCAACTGGGTCACGAAGCTGTGATCTTCGTTCATGCTGAAGATGCCCACGGCCAACGTGCCCCAGATGCCGCACACCAGGTGAACGGATATCGCGCCCACGGGATCGTCCAGCTTCAACTTGCTGTCGAGCGTGATGACCGACAGCACCACCAGGACGCCGGCCACGAGACCGATGATGACCGCCGACATCACCGACACCGTGTCCGCGCCGGCCGTAATGCCCACCAGGCCGGCCAGCGCGCCGTTGAGCACCATCGAGAGATCGGGGTTCTTCTGGACGATGCTTGACGTGACGTAGGCCCCGACGATGCCCGCGGCCGCCGCCAGGCAGGTAGTCACCAACGTGAACGAGGTGAGCTCGGGATCCGCCGAGAGAACGGAGCCGCCGTTGAATCCGAACCAGCCCAGCCACAGCAGGAAGACGCCGATGGTGGCCAGCGGCATGCTCGATCCCGGAAGGGCCTGCACCTGGTTGCCGACGTACTTGCCCAGCCTCGGGCCGAGGAGGATGACGCCGGCCAGGGCCCCCCAACCGCCGACGGAGTGCACCAGCGTGGAGCCGGCGAAGTCGTAGAAGCCCATCTGATCGAGCCAGCCGCCGCCCCACTTCCAGCTTCCGACCCACGGATAGATCAGCCCGACGAACACCGTCGTGAAGAGCAGGAAGCTGGGCAGCTTGATGCGGCCCGCGACGGCTCCCGAGACGATGGTCGCGCCCGTGGCGGCGAACATTCCCTGGAAGAGGAAATCCGTCCAGTAGGTGTATCCGCCGTCGGCGTACGCGATCAGTCCGTCCGCCCCGCCCGGGAACGAGAGGCCGGCCCCGGCGAAGCCCAGGACGCCGTTGAAGTCGCCCGGGTACATCAGGTTGAATCCGACGGCGGCATAGGTGAGGAGGCCGATCGCGACGATCATGACGTTCTTGAACAGAATGTTGACCGTGTTCTTGGCCTGCACGAGTCCGGATTCCAGGGTGGCGAAGCCGAGGTGCATGATGAACACCAGGAACGTGGCCACCATCATCCAGATGTTGTTCGCGACGAATACGGCGTCTTCGGCGGTGGGGCCGTCCTGTGCGTATGCGGTGACTCCCGTGAACGCGATCAGCGCCAGCAGCACCGTGAATCTACCAGTCCAACGTGACATGAACATGCTCCTTATTTCGCAAACTGATTCTGTGGAAGTCCGGGCCGCTCAGAAGACGCGCGCGTTGAATGCGCCGTGGTCGGCCGGCCCGCCGAAATCGCGGACGAGGTTGCGCCAGTCTTGCCGAATGCCCTGCTCGGCCTGCAGTCACTGGTCAATTCCGCGCATGGCGCAACCCCGGCGCCGCGATCCCTCGACATCCGTTTCAACGTCCTCAGAACGAGAGGCTCAGGCTCAAGCCGCCCCACACCGTGTCGGCGTAGCTCGCGCCGGTCGGACGCTCGGGTACGCGAGGATCCTGGAATTGCGCTCCGCGAATCCCGTCGCCAATCAGCCCGCTGTATGTCACCCACGCACCGGCGGACCAGTTGTCGTTGATGGTGATCGGAACGTTGAGCGTCACGCTGGCGTCGTGCGCACCGCCCTCGTTCAGGCCGTAGTAGAAGTTGTTGAATCCGCTGTTCGCGAACGCGAGCGAGGCGCCCAGATCCAGCCCGGTGAACACGTCGTGGTTGAACCCGAACGAATGCCCGGCCTCGATCAGGAAGTACACCCCGGCGGAGCCGCCGCCGGCGCTGGTTTCGTCGACGTCCACGTAGACGGTGAACGCCGGCGCCAACGGGGCGTTGTCGACGCTGAGGCTGGTGTACCACTCCGCCGTCGTGGCGAACCGCTCCGGGAACGTGTAGAAGATCAACCCCGTGCCGACCGAGACGTTTTCGAACGAGTGATCGTACGACAGGGTGTAATCGACTTCGGAAAACTTCCCCTGCAGTCCGTTGCTCGTCTCGAGGGAATTCAGGTCGGTGGGGTTGACGGCCGTCATGTCCATCGATCCCCAGGCGTTGAAGGCGAATCCACCCACGCCCAGTGTCAAGGAGGGTTGCAGGCTCCAGTCGTTCGTCAGCCGTTGTCCGCGCCAGATGTACTTGCTGACGAGCGCCACGTCGCCGGCCGCGGAATAGTTGGGTCCCTGCGCGGCCGCCGTTCCCGCGAACGGAATGGTGGACAACAGAAGACCAAGTGTGCTCAACAGAATCTTTGTTTTCATTTTCGAGATCGACCTCCCCAAAGTTTCGAACTGGAACAAGAAAACGCCCATCGCGCCCGACGGAAAAAGCGGGGCGTCGAATGGACGTCTTTGTCGCGTGGAGACGGCGGTGTCTCGGAAAACAAAAAAGTCTTCGGAGCCCAAGGGCCCGAAGACTTCGTCGTCAACGCAAATGATACTTCGTTGTATCTTTGCCGAAAACTATTATGGCGACGCTTCCGCCGGTGTCAAGCCCCAATGTTACGGCCAATGCGCGCGGCGTCGCTCCGCGTCGCCCCGTATCCGTGGCTATCCGATTGATTCGACAATCGTTCCGCCGTCCAGCGCCCGAGTTCCACCCAACCAGGAATATTACAAATCCGTCGTTTTCCGCGCCGGAAACCGGGCGCCTGGCCCGGACGGAGCCCGGAACGCTCCCTGAGCGACGAAATCCTCGATCCTTACGGGCAGGCGCCGTCGCCCCCAGTCTCCGGGCGGTCCGTCGAACACCCCGGCGCACGGCGCGCCGCAAGTGCGGCAACATCCGCCGTCGTCCAGGTTCCAGGCCTGGAGCTCGTACCAGTCCCGGCCGATCGCGCGCTCGCCGCAACCGTGGCAATACGTGCTGCCGGCGGCGCTGTCGTGGACGTTGCCCGCATAGACGTAACGCAAGCCGGCGCCCAGTGCGATCTCCCGCGCCGCGTGCAGATCCTCGACGGTCGTGGGCCGCGGGTCCCGCATCTTGAAATCGGGGTGGTAGGCCGTCAGGTGCAGCGGCGTGTCGACGCCCAGGTTGGCCCGAATCCACCGCGACATGGCTTCCACCTCGCGCGGATGGTCATTCTCGCCCGGGATGATCAGGTCGGTGATCTCGACCCAGACGCCGGTCTCGTGCTTGAGATAGACCAGCGTGTCCAGGACCGGCTGCAGGTGTCCGGCGCAGTTCCTCGAGTAGAAGCTGTCGGTGAACGCCTTGAGATCCACGTTGGCGGCGTCGATGTGCTCGAAGAAGTCGCGCCGCGGTTCGGCCGTGATGTAGCCGGCGGTGACGGCCACCGTGCGGATGCCGCGCTCGCGGCAGGCGCCGGCCACGTCGACGGCGTATTCCATGAAGATGACCGGATCGTTGTAGGTGAACGCCACGCTGCGGCATCCGAGCGTCTCGGCGGCCCGTGCGATGGCGTCCGGCGCGGCCGACGCCGCGAGCGTGTCCACCTCCCGGGACTTCGAGATGTCCCAGTTCTGACAGAAGCTGCAACCGAGATTGCACCCGGCCGTGCCGAACGACAGGACGGACGATCCGGGAAGGAAATGATTCAGCGGCTTCTTCTCGATCGGATCCACGCAGAAGCCGCTGGAGCGGCCGTAGGTGGTCAGAACGACGCCGTCTCCGGAACGCGCGCGAACGAAGCAGAAGCCCCGCTGGCCTTCGTGCAGCCTGCAGAAGCGGGGGCAGAGGTCGCACTGGACCCGGCCGTCGTCCAGAACGTGCCAATAGCGTGTCGGAACCGTCGTTCGCGGATCGAGTTCGATCATCGCTTCCCTACAGTGGCGCAATTCGCTCGATATGCCAACGGAAACGAGCGTCCGGGCGTGACGCCGCCCGCGGTGTTCTTGACCTCGTTACGGGCGCAAGCCTAGACTGAGCATGTTCGCGCGCCTGTAGCTCAGATGGATAGAGCGTTGGTCTCCGGAACCAAAGGTCGCAGGTTCGAATCCTGCCAGGCGTATTGCCGAGAGTCACCGACCCGCACCCCCTGCATCGAGTGCGTGACGCGGCGTATCGCGCAGTCGGGAGGATAGACGCCCGGCGTCAGTTGCCTTCGGCGTCCGGAGCGGAGCCGCCCAGGAACAGGCGGGTGCCGTCCGACAGCGTGAAGTTGCGGCCGACGGCCTTGTTGGTCCCGTCGTAGGCGTGGTAGCCCTCGATGATCAGCACCGTTCCGACGGGAACCGTGTTCTGGGTCACGCCCAGCCGGATGAGTTGGTTCGGGCTGCCGCCTTCGATCATCCAGGTTTCGATTTCCCCGTCCTCGTTCTCCACGTCGATGTGGAACCAGGAATGGGGATTGATCATCTCCCACTGCTTCAGAGTCCCCTCGATGGTGAGTGGGCTGTTGATGTCGAACTCGGCCGAGAAGGCGTGGTGAGCGCCGGCGGGAACGACGGCCCCGATCGAGACAACCGCGGCGATGGCTGCCAGGAACTTCATGACATCCCCCCGTTCAATCGGATTCCGGGTCGGCTTCCCCGGCGGCCAGCCGTTCCTGGAGGCGCGCGCCGACCAGCGTGTTCATCAGCCCGTAGTTTCCCTCGTGGCACGCGTGCTCGAATATGGGACCGATCGTGCGCTCCATCGGAAGTTCCCCGGTCCAGGGCCGGGTCCAGACCGATGGATCGTCGATCGTGAACTGGTACAGGATCGTGTCTTCGCCGGTCCGCGTGAAGCGTTCGATCACCCGCATGTTCTCGCTCGAGCCGTTGAACGGGTTCTTGCCGTTGAAGTTGGCGGTCTCGACGACCAGCGTCTCGCCTTCCCATCGGCCCCGGGCCGCGCCCATCCACTGCCGGACGTTCGCGTGCGGCGCGTCGCGTCCGTCCAGCGGAATCATGCGAACGTCGTGGATCATCTCCACCAGGATCATGACGTATCCCGGGACCTGCACGATCTGGTAGTTGCTGTTGTAGCCCGCGTCCATCATGGGCGGTCCGGCGCCCCGCATGATGATGCAACGGTCGTCGAGCTGGTTGCTTTCGGCCGAATCCCAGCGGCCTCCCAGGCGCGCGGCGTCTTCCGCGCGGCGCGCCGCCAGTTCCAGACCTTCTTCCGTCATGGGTGGAATGCGTCCGTCCGGGGGATCGACGATGATCGACGTGCGCAGGTTCGTGGGCACCGTGGCCTGGCTGCGGTCCAGGGCGAACTGCGTGAAATCGTAGTGGACGTCGGGGATCGTCCCGGGTTCGGTCTGGGCGGCTTCGCGCGCGGCCGCCTGCGCCAGCCGTTCGGCCAGCTCCTCTTCACCATAGAATTCCGCGGTGACGCCTTCGGGACGTTCCAGCGGCGTATACGTCGCGTTGCTCCAGTAGCCCTGGAGATCCGGCTGCCCGTCCGGCGTGCGCGGCGCGACGTAACCGGTGGTCTGGCCGGCGGCCGCCAGGGGAAGGGCCCACACGACGGCGACCAGAGGGATCAGCGTTGTTGCCTGCTTCATCGGAGCATGCCTCCATCTCTCGACGGCTAAGGATCCGGTTGCCGGCGCAGGTGTCCGTAGATGAGGTCTTCGACGAACTCCACGCATCGGAACTCCAGGATTTCCGCATTCGGTTCGACCCGCCGGTACAGCGGCATGCGCATGGTCCACGGACGCGTGAACACGTTGGAATCCTCGATCGTGACCTCGTAGATCAGCGTGTCCTCGCTTCGCGGCGTAAAGCGTTCGACCACGTGCAGCGCGTCGCTGTGAAAGTTCCCGGCCCGATCGAACCACGTCTGCCCGTTGAACCCCGTCGTGTCGACGATGAGCGTCTCGCCGTCCCAACGTCCGTTCGACCACCCCATCCAGGTGGGCGCCGGCGCGGGGGTATGGTTCGTCATGTAGACGGTTCGAACCGCGCCCGCGAACTCGTGAACCATCATGATGTGGTCGCGGCTCTGGACGATCTGGAAGGGGAACGGCATGTACACGGCGCGGGGCACACCCGGGAGGTAGCACTTGATCGCGGGGTCGCGCTCCAGCCGATTCGCCCGGTTCTCGTCCCGCGTGGCCCGAGCCTCGGGCGTATATGGAATCTCGCCGCCCTCGACCACGCCCAGACCGGGCGGCGCGGCGCCCAGCGCGCCCAGCTCGCGCACGACGCTCGGGCCGGCGGCATGCGGTTCGACGTTCCAGTGGGCCGTGTTGAGCGCTTGCCAGACGCCGTTGAGGTCGGGGTTTCCGTCCGCCGTCCGCGGCGCCCTGTAATCGGGCGACTGGCCGGCGGCGGGCGGAAGGGCGGCCGCGAGACCGAGGGCCGCGGCCATTGCCACCACGGCGCGCTTCGCAGTCCGGAATCCCATGGGCGCGTCTCCTCGAGGCGGTGATGCCTCGGATACTGCCGCGAATGATCCTCCCAAACACCCATCAAGTCAAACGAAGCCGGGGAGGCGTTCCCCACATACCGCGCGATCGACGCTATACTTGGCAGCTTGTTTTTCGGACCCGGAGTTCGGACCCCGTTGACGCGATGACCGACGACGCATTCCGCATCATCTACACGCACACGGACGAAGCGCCCGCGCTGGCCACCTATTCGTTTCTCCCGATCATCCAGGCTTTCGCGAAGGCGTGCGGCGTCCCGGTCGAAACGCGGGACATCTCGCTGGCCGGCCGGATCCTCGCCAACTTTCCGGATTTCCTCGATGACGCGCAGCGCGTGGCGGACGACCTTTCCGAGCTGGGGGAGCTGGCGCAGCGGCCGGAAGCCAACATCATCAAGCTGCCCAATATCAGCGCCTCGATCCCGCAGTTGAAGGCGGCCGTCGCCGAGCTTCAGTCCGGGGGCCACGCGCTCCCCGATTACCCGGACGAAGCGGTCAGCGAGGAGGAGAAGGCGATCCGGGCGCGCTACGACAAGATCAAGGGCAGTGCGGTCAATCCGGTTCTCCGGGAGGGGAATTCCGATCGCCGCGCGCCGAACGCGGTCAAGCAGTATGCGCGCAAGAACCCCCATTCGATGGGAGCGTGGTCCCGCGGTTCCGGGACTCATGTCGCCCACATGCAGGGCGGCGACTTCCGGACGAACGAACGATCGGTCACGATCCCGGAGTCCGGTCACGTCCGGATCGAGCTGCTCGGAGACGACGGCGCGGTCACGGTGCTCAGGGAGAACATCGCGGTCCAGGCGGGTGAGGTCGTCGACGCGACGCGCATGAGCGTCCGCGCACTCCGCGCGTTCCTGGAACAGGAGATGAAGGATGCGGGGCGACAAGGCCTCTTGTTCTCGCTGCACCTGAAGGCGACGATGATGAAGGTCTCCGACCCCATCATCTTCGGCCATGCGGTGAAGGTGTTCTTCAGGAACGTCTTCGACACGCACGCCGACGCGCTCGACGCGCTGGGCGTCAACGCGAACGACGGCCTGGGCCACCTCCTGGAAGCGATCGGCGAGCTGCCCGAGGACCAGCGAACGGCCATCGAGTCGGACATCGAGGCGGCGTATGCGGGACGTCCGGATCTGGCGATGGTGAACTCGGACCGCGGCATCACGAACCTCCACGTCCCGAGCGACGTCATCATCGACGCGTCCATGCCGGCCATGATCCGGGCTTCGGGCCACATGTGGGACAAGAACGGAGATCCGCGCGACGCGAAGGCGGTCATTCCCGACAACAGCTACGCCGGGATCTACCAGGCCGTCATCGACTTCTGCAAGCGGAACGGCGCGTTCGACCCGGCAACGATGGGAACCGTTCCCAACGTCGGGCTGATGGCCCAGAAGGCGGAGGAATACGGATCCCACGACAAGACCTTCGAGGTGGGAGCGGCCGGCACGGTCCGCGTGTCGAGCGCTTCGGGCGCGGTGCTCCTCGAACACGCCGTCGAGGCCGGCGACATCTGGCGCATGTGCCAGACTCGGGACGCGCCGATCCGGAACTGGGTGAAGCTCGCCGTCGCGCGTGCCCGGCGAACGGGGGCGCCCGCTGTCTTCTGGCTCGACGACTCCCGGCCGCACGACGCCGAGTTGATACGGAAAGTCCGCCGGTATCTTCCCGGGCACGACACCGACGGCCTGGAGATCCGCATCCTGTCGCCGGTGGCCGCCATGAACTACACGCTTCAGCGTCTGAGGGACGGACGGGACACGATTTCCGTCACCGGGAACGTCCTGCGGGACTACCTGACCGACCTGTTCCCGATTCTCGAGGTGGGTACGAGCGCCAAGATGCTGTCGATCGTTCCTTTGATGAACGGCGGCGGCATGTTCGAGACCGGCGCGGGCGGGTCGGCGCCCAAGCACGTCCAGCAGTTCGTCCAGGAGAACCACTTGCGGTGGGACTCCCTGGGCGAGTTCCTGGCGCTGGCGGTTTCGCTCTCACACCTCGGAGAAGCTTCGGACAACCGCAGCGCGAAGATCCTGGGGGTCGCGCTCGACGCGGCGACAGCCCGGCTTCTCGACAACGGCAAGTCGCCGTCGCGCAAGGTCCATGAGCTGGACAATCGCGGCAGTCATTTCTATCTCGCGCTTTACTGGGCCGAGGCGATGGCGGCGCAGAGCGAGGACGCCGTGTTGGGTCAACGGTTCGCGCCCTTGGCGCGCGATCTCTCGGAAAACGAGGCGGCCGTCGTCGACGAGTTGAACGCGGTGCAGGGCCGGCCGGTCGACATCGGCGGTTACTACGCGCCCGACCCGGAGCGCGCCTCGCGCGCCATGCGCCCGAGCGCGACGTTCAACCGGCTTCTGGCGAAGTTCGCGGAATCCCACAGCGGGGCTTAGCGGTCGAAAACAGACCCTTCGAAACGAGGCTGGGACGCGCCGACTGCACTATACTCAAGTCGTTTCAAGGGAGGTTCCTCGACCATGAAAGGCCGGATTTCGCCGTTACTCGCGTGCCTGGGCGCGCTCCTTGCCTCGAGCGCCGCCGTTTGGGCGCAGCAGCAGGTCCCGTTCGATGGAGGCATACCCATCGCGCCGACGGGCCTGGAATCCCGCCCGCTTCCCGACGCGCCCGTGATCTACGACACGGCCGAGGGCATGGACGTCCGTGTTTCGGTCGCCGCGCGGGGTTTGAGCTTCCCGTTCAGCGTGGCGTTCCTTCCGAACCTCGACATGCTGGTGACCGAGCGGACCGGCAACCTGCGGATCGTGCGCGACGGCGTGGTCGATCCCGATCCCGTGCCGGGCGTTCCCGATTCGGTCTACCAGGGGACATCGGGGCTGCCCGGCGCGGTTCACGGGTTGATGGGCATTCGGCTGCACCCCGAGTTCGATCAGAACCAGCTCGTCTATTTCACGTATACGAAACCGCTTGAAGACGGACGCACGGTCGGGTTGGCCCGCGGTCGTTGGGACGGTCAGCGGCTGGTCGGAACCGAGGACGTGTTCGTCGCGCTCGGGGGCGGCGGCACGTCTCAGCTCGCGTTCGGAAGCGACGGCACAATCTTCATGACGATGTCCGGCGCGGGCTCCCAGGACCCCGACACCCACGGCGGCAAGGTCCTGAGGATCAACGACGACGGCAGCGTTCCCGCCGACAATCCGTTCGTGGGCATGGATGGGTATCTGCCCGAGATCTATTCCCTCGGCCACCGGGGGTCGCTGGGCCTGGCGATTCACCCGTCCACGGGCGACGTCTGGCAGAACGAGAACGGCCCCAACGGCGGCGACGAGATCAACATCATCCGGCCGGGCCTCAACTACGGTTGGCCCGTCGTCAGTTACGGACGGACCTACCGGGGGCCGTGGCATTCCGAAACGCCCGACCACACCGGGTTCGAAGGCCCTGTCGTGTACTGGATGCCCTCGATCGCGGTTTCGGGAATGGCCTTCTATACCGGCGACCGGCTGTCGAGTTGGACAGGCGACGTGTTCGTCGGCGGCCTCCGGTACGGCGAAATACCGGGCACGGGCCAGCTCCAGCGGATCCTGTTCAACGAGAACATGGAGGAACTGCGGCGCGAGGTGCTGCTGGCGGATCTCCGCCAGCGGATACGCGACGTCCGTATGGGCCCGGACGAGCTTCTCTACGTGGTGACCGACGAGGCCGACGGCGCCGTCCTGCGCATCGAGCCCGTGGAATAGGGCGCGCGCTTCCGGATGACGTCCGCGTATGAAACGGCCTACCGGCAATCGTTGGAGGATCCGGAGCGTTTCTGGAGCGACGCGGCCGCCGGGATCGACTGGGTCCGCGAGTGGGATCGGGTCCTGGACGATTCCCGTCCGCCCTTCTACCGATGGTTCGCGGGCGGAGAGGTCAACACCTGCTACAACGCCGTGGACCGTCACGTGGAAGCCGGCCGGGCCGAGCAGGCGGCGCTGATCTACGACAGTCCCGTCACCGGCGCCGTCCGAACCTTCACCTACGGCGAACTGCTGGCGCAGGTCGAGCGGGTGGCGGGCATGCTGGCCGCGCACGGCGTCGGACGGGGCGACCGGGTGATCATCTACATGCCGATGATTCCCGAGACCGTGTTCGCGATGCTCGCCGCGGCCCGGCTGGGGGCCGTGCACTCGGTCGTGTTCGGCGGGTTCGCGGGTACGGAGCTCGCCGCTCGCATCGACGACGCCCGGCCCAAACTCGTGCTGTCGGCCTCGTGCGGAATCGAAGGCGGCCGCATCGTTCCCTACAAGCCCCAGCTCGACATCGCGCTCCGGACCTCGACGCACCGACCCGAGCGGGTCGTCGTGTTCCAGCGGCCGATGCGGACGGCCGAGTTGATTCCGGGCCGCGACGTCGACTGGGACCAGGCCGTGGCCGGCGCGTCGCCGCACGGGTGCGTGCCGGTCGCCGCCACCGATCCGCTCTACGTTCTCTACACGTCGGGCACGACAGGACACCCCAAGGGCATCGTCCGTGACAACGGCGGGCACCTCGTGGCGCTCAACTGGACGATGGATCACGTCTACGGCGTCGAGCCCGGCGAAGTGTACTGGGCCGCTTCGGATCTCGGCTGGGTGGTCGGCCATTCCTACATCGTCTATGCGCCGCTCGTTCACGGAAACACGACCGTGCTCTACGAGGGCAAGCCGGTGGGGACGCCGGACGCGGGCGCTTTCTGGCGTGTGATCTCGGACCATCGCGTCGTGTGCCTGTTCACCGCGCCGACGGCGTTTCGGGCCATCAAGCGCGACGACCCGCGAGGTGACTTCGTCTCGAAACACGATCTGTCCAGCCTCCGGTCACTGTTCCTGGCGGGCGAACGGCTGGATCCCAACACGCTGGAATGGGCGCAGGACCTGTTGGGCGTTCCCGTGCTGGATCACTGGTGGCAGACGGAGACCGGGTGGCCGATCAGCGCCAACTGCATCGGAATCGAGGCGCTTCCGACCAAACCCGGGTCGGCCGGCCAGCCGGTGCCGGGATGGGACGTCCGCGTGCTTCGCCCCGACGGCGCACCGTCCGAGCCGGGCGCGATCGGCGCGCTCGTCTGCAAGCTGCCCCTGCCGCCCGGGACGCTCCCGTCGCTCTGGAACGCGCCGGAGCGCTATCGGGAAACGTACCTGGACGCGTACTCCGGCTACTACCTCACCGGAGACGCCGGCTACATCGACGACGACGGCTGCGTGTTCGTGATGACCCGCACCGACGACGTCATCAACGTGGCCGGACACCGGCTCTCGACCGGGGCCATGGAGGAGGTCCTGGCGTCTCACCCCGATGTGGCCGAGTGCGCGGTCATCGGCGTGGCCGACGCCGTCAAGGGGCAGTTGCCTCTCGGTTTCGTCGTTCTCAAGTCGGGCGTCGAACGGGGGAACGAAGCGATCGTTTCCGAAGTGGTCCACCGTGTCCGGCGCGAGATCGGTCCCGTAGCGGCGTTCAAGAACGCCGTCGTGGTGCCGCGTCTTCCCAAGACACGCTCCGGCAAGATACTGCGGGCCACAATGCGTCGGATGGCCGACGGCGCGTCCTATTCCACGCCCGCCACGATCGACGATCCGGATGTCCTGCCCGAGATCGAGGCCGCGCTCCGGGGGATCGGCTACGCGGGCGAGCGGCCGGCGGCGGCAGGCGATGGACTGCCGGCATGCCAACCGTGACGGGAGGCTATCGACGCATCCGGGTCACCCCCTACGGCCCGGCGCTGGGCGGCGCGGTTCGGGGGGTGGATCTGGCGCGCGGTCTGGACCGGGAAACGTACGCCGAAGTGAGGCGGGCGCTGCTCGATCGGCAGGTTCTTTTCTTCAAGGAACAGAGCGAAATCTCGCCGGAAACACAGGTGGCCGTCGGCCGGATGTTCGGCCCGCTCCACATGCACCCCGCGGCTCCGCGGATGTCCGGATACCCGGAGGTCTTCGAGATCCACGTGCATCGGGACTCCAGGGTCGCCAACGGAGAGTTCTGGCATTCCGACGTTTCGTGCGACGAGGAGCCGCCGATGGGAACGATCCTCCAGTTGCACGTGCTGCCGGCGTCGGGTGGGGACACGATCTTCGTCAACATGTATGCCGCCTACGAGACTCTCCCGGACGCATTGAAGAACCGGCTCTCGGGTCTGACGGCGCGCCACGCCTCCGAGCACGTCTACCGGGAACGCTATTCGGACCGCGGCGTCGACGACAGGGGCAAGGCGTATCCGTCGGCCGACCATCCGGTCGTCCGCACCCATCCGGAAACCGGACGGAAAGCCCTGTACGTCAACCGCACCTTCACGACGCGGATCAACGGGCTTTCCGCCTCGGAGAGCCGGGCGTTGCTGGAATCGCTGTTCGACCATTGCGAGGAGCCCCGGTTCCAGATCCGATTCCGGTGGGAGTTGAACGACGTGGCGTTCTGGGACAACCGGTGCACCATGCACCACGCGATCTGGGACTACTGGCCCGAGGAGCGGAAGGGGCGCCGGGTGACGATCCGGGGCGACCGGCCGCGATGAAGACGGACGGCACGGCCGCGCGGGCGGCGAGCGACATCGCCTACCAGAACGAGATCCTGCGAGGCGTGGCCCGCACGTTCGCGCTCACGATCGCGCAGTTGCCCGACGCCCTGCGCGACACGGTCGGCAATGCCTACCTCCTGTGCCGGATCGCGGACACGATCGAGGACGAGCCGGCGCTGGCGGTCGAGGAAAAACAGGCGTTTTCGGAGCACTTCATCGGGGTCGTGGCCGGAGCACGGGATCCCGCGCCGTTCGCCCGGGAACTCGGCGCCCGCTTGTCGGCTTCGATGACGGCCGACGAGCGGAACCTCGTCGCCAACACGCCGCGCGTCATCCGCATCACGCGGCGGTCGACACCCGCCCGACAGGAGGCGCTGGCGCGCTGCGTCGGAATCATGTCGCGCGGCATGGTGGAGTTCCAGCGCAATGCCAGCGCCGACGGCTTGAAGGACGTGGACGCAATGAACCGGTACTGCTACCACGTGGCCGGCGTCGTCGGCGAGACTCTGACCGCGCTGTTCTGTGACTACTCCGACGAGATCGCGGCCCGGCGCGACGATCTGTTCCCGCTGGCGGTCTCCTTCGGCCAGGGCCTGCAGATGATCAACATTCTCAAGGACATGTGGGAGGATCGGCGCCGCGGCGTGTGTTGGCTGCCGCGGGACGTCTTCGACGCGGCGGGATTCGATCTGCGCTCGCTCTCACCGGAGACGGCCGATCCGGGTTTCCTGGAAGGCTGCCGGCGGCTCGTGGCGATCACGCACCATCACCTTGCGAACGCGCTGCGGTTCATCACGATCATTCCGGCGCGCGAAACCGCCATCCGCCGCTCCTGCCTTTGGCCGCTGGGGATTGCCGTGCTCACGCTCCGGCGGATACACCGGACGCCGGGGTTCCGGGGGGGCGAAGACGTCAAGGTTTCCCGTCGGAGCGTCTGGGCCGTCGCCGTTGTCACGAGCATCCTGGCGCGCTTCGACCCGGCCCTGAAGCTGCTCTTCAAGCTGTCGAGTCGCGGTTTGCCCGGGACCACGGCGGCGTGAGGCGGCCTCAGGGGGCCGCCAGGGGCGAGGTCTGCACCCGCATGCCTTCGGTGGCGATCTCGATCCCGTCCACGATGACCGCCTGTCCCGGCTCGAGGGCGCCGGTCACGTAGACGTTGTCGTCGGAGCGTTGCAACACGCGCACGGGGACGATGGTGACCGCGCCCTCCGAAACGGCCCACACTTCGTTGCCGGGCCGGAGCGCCGGCCGGCGCACGCGGAAGTATTCGTCGGGAGTCACGCCCCGAATCTCCACTTCCACGAACTTGCCGACCAGAAGAGGGGGACGGCCGCCCGTTGCGGCCCCGGCGTCGTTCCCTTCCTGGAGCAAACCGCCGCCCAAGGGATCCGGGACGCGCACGATGACGTCGAGCGTCCGCGTCTGCGCGTCCAGTGCGCCCTCGACCCGGTCCACGTACCCCTCCCAGGCGTAGCGCGCGGCGCCGAAGTCCCCAACGACCCGGACCGACACCTGGCGGTTCGCGACCCCGGCGCGCATCTCCCACAAGCCGGGGACGAGCGAGGAATCCGCATCGGAGAGCGGCACCACCACTTCCACGGCGTCGGAGGCGTAGAGTTCGGCGACGCTCTGGCCGGCGGTCACGAACTGCCCCGACTCCAGCGCCTCGGTCAACACGACGCCGTCGAAGGGGGCGCGCACCTCCGTGCGCGACAACGCCAGCTCGGCGTCGGCGACGGCGACGCGGGACCGCTCCAGGGTCGCCCGGGCCGCCTCGAGTTGCGGCTCCCACAGGGCCAGGGGACCCGCTTCCACCGTCGGCTCATCGTCGCCGCGGCGTCGCAGGAACTGCGCGTACTCGTCGCGGGCGACGCGCGCCCCCTCCTCGACCTTGAGAAGCTCGACTTCTTGTATCGCGACATCGCTCCGCGCGCGCGCCAACTGATTGAGATACTCGGCGTCGTCGAGGCGAAACAGCGCCTGTCCCGCCTGGACGCGTCCTCCGCTCTGTAACGCCGGTTCCACCCACACCACGCGGCCGCTGAGTTCGGCGCTGATGTCGATCTGCGCCCGGGGCCGCACCGTCCCGGCTCCGTAGACGGGGATGGCGCCCGCGCCGGCCTCGACCGGTTCCGTCACGGCAAACGGAATCTGCGACGGCGGCTCGCGGCGGGCCGGCTCCGGCCTCTGCGAGATCATGTATCCGGCCGCGGCCAGCGATCCGAGCAGGAGGAGGACGGCGATCATGTATCCGAACAGTCGACTCATGGGTCCACGATTCCGGCCGGCGGACCGAAGGCCAGCGTCAGTGGCCGCCCGGCGGCCGTGTCCCGTGATGTCCAGGCGCCTCCCAGCGCTCGGTGCAACGCCAGGCGCGCGAGCGCCAGGTTGTGCTCCGAGCCCGCGAGCGCGGCTTCGATGTTCAACAGGGTCCGCGAAGCGTCCAGGACATCGGCGTACCCTCCGATCCCCGACGCGTACCGTTGCGACCGGACTTCCACCGACGCCCGCGCCTCGCCCAACCTGTCGCTGAGAAGTTCGTACCGCCGTTGTTCGTTCCGAACGTTCGCCAGGGCGGCCTCGACCTCGTTGACCGCCGTCACCACGGCGCGCCCGTAGGCGGCGGCCAGCTCGTCGAACCGGGCCTCGGCGAACTCGACGTTGGCGGTCAGCCGATCGCCGTCGAAGAGGGGCGTCACCAGGTTCGAGACCAGGTTGCTGAACCACTGGCCGACGTGGAACAACTCCACGATGCCGGCGGTCTGGAGTCCGATGGATCCTGAGAGCGAAAGCGAGGGCATGAGGTCCGCGCGGCGGGCCTCGATCGCGAAGCTGGCCGCTTCCAGCCGAAGTCCCGCGGCGCGCACGTCGGGACGCTGCATCAGCAGGTCGGCCGGGATGCCCGCCGGCACGGGATCCGCCAGCCGTGCGGGCGCGGCCGCTTCGGACAGCATGGCCGCGACATCCTCTCGATAGCCGCCCATGAGCGTGGCGAGGCGCGCTTCGGCGGCGGCGATCCCGGTGTCCAGTTGAGGCAATGCCGCCTGCGTGTTCCGCAGATCCTGGCGTATGCCGTAGAGCTCCAGGGAGTCGCCGAGTCCGCCCTCGTAACGGGTTTCGGCGACGCTTTCGCGCTCCAGGAGCAAATCGACGATTTCGCGGGCAATGACGGCCTGTCGACGGAGATCGGCGATCTCGAGGTACGCTCGGATCGATTCGGCCAGTATCCCGAGACGCGCCGTTTGCACGTCGGACTCGGAGGCCAGCAAGTCGGCCCCGGCCGCCAGCGCCGCGGGGCGGACACGGTCCCAGAAGTCGAGCTCGTAGGCGAAGTCCGCGCTCAGCGACAACGTTGTGAGGCCCAGGCGGCCCGGCAACGTGAAATCCCCGTCCAGGTCGGCGAGGAGGTCTTCGAAGCCCAGATCCTGGAGTTGGGCCCCGAGTCCGGCGTTGATCGGGGCGCTGAAGTTCTCGGCGCCGCCTCGGACCTGGATGACGGGCATGTCCGCCGCCTCGGCCAGCCGCGCGCGCACGTGCGCCTGGTCGACGCGCGCGATCGCCTCTGCGACGTCGAAGTTGGAATCCAGTACCGACTCCACGATCCTTTCCAGCACCGGGTCGCCAAACGCGCGCCACCACTCCAGTGGTTCGTAGGCGCCCTCGGCGGGCGTTTCGGTGAATCCGCGGACTTCGAGGTCGCTGATCAGGGCCTCGACATCGGCGACGCGAGAGTTCGTTCCGGCGACGCGTGCGCTCGGCGAGCACGATGTTGCCGTCAGGGTCGAGCAGAGGGCCAGGACCGACACTGCAATCGCGATCCGGTCAGGCCGAGCCATGCCCGCACGCTACCACCGGCCGAAAGGTTTCGCAAGCGGCCGGGTTGCAGGTCGCTAGAACGTGGAAACTCTGCTATTCTTGACCCCGATGGACTGCACGGCGCCGGCCCGCCGGCGTGCGCCGAATAATGCCACGGAGATCCGCAATAGCCACAGGCCAGTTCAACTAATCAAGATGGGCAGAATTTCGCTCGCCAACATCGCACGCGCGTTGGACGCGATGCTGGACGACCAGATGACGGCCCAGGCGCGGATCGCAGCCCATCTCGTGGCCGCGGCGGAAGCGGCCGGGCAGGACGCGCCGCGCGTGATCGAGACGCTCGACGGGGTGGTGGCGCGTACAGTTCTCGATGAAATCTGGATCACGGACGAAACTGGGGCCGCCTATCTCACGACCGTCCGCGACGCCGAGGGATCGCCGATGCCGTTCCGGTTCGATCCCGATCCCGGCATCCAACCGCAGGCCTCGGCGTTCCATCCACTGCTCCGATCCTCGGTCGACGGCGACGATGTCGTGACGCAGCCGGCGCAGGTGCGAGAGATCGATCGCGAGATCTTCAAGTACGTGGGCGTCAGCGGGGTCGACCGGCCGCGCATCGTGCAGGTGGGCAACGCCCCGGCCTTCGACGAACAGGACGTCGTGAGCAACGCGTACACGTCGCCGGTGATGACGGCCATGATGGCCGCCTTCGGCGAGCCCGACTTGCTCAGCAACGCGTTTACCAGCCGGTTGGACGAGATCCGAGTCGTGCTGGACGGGATCCTGGGAAAGCAGATGATCGTGCAGGCCACGCTCGTGGACTACTTCATCGCGGATGCGGGAGCCGCCGGATGGCCCGAACCGGAGATTCACCGTCGATTGCGCCGTATCGTGGACTCGACCGCCATGGGCGAGATTCACGTCGTGACTCCCGACGGCGACGCGGTATTCTCGAGCCTGCCCTCGGCTTCGGCAGACCGCTTTCCGGCCGGTCTGCCGCACGCCGATGACCTGGGCGCGCTCGGTGAGACGATGACCGAGATCATGCACGAAACCGGCGCCCGGGCCTCGGACGGCGCCCGGTACAAGTACGTGACGGTCGCCAGTGTCCACTCGCGGCGGCGGGTGCAGGTGGGCGTCCCGGTCGGAAGCGGATCGCCCGTGTCCCTGGGAGACGATTGGACGCTCCCGGCGGTTGACGGAGCGGATTCCGGCCGCGCCACGGGAGGTCCGGCGTAGAACGCGCCGCGGATGCCGATGCCAGACAGCGGATTGCCCGGAAAGGACGGCCCCGGCCCCGCCGGGCCCGATGGCATGAAACATATCTGCGTCTATCTTGCCGGGAACGTCGGGCATGGCAAGGCGCACCGCCAGCAGGCCGAGTCCCTGGGCCGCCTGATGGCGGGGGAAGCGATTGGCCTGGTGTACGGCGGCGCGCGGGTCGGCTTGATGGGCATCCTGGCCGACACTGTCCTCGCGCACGGAGGCACCGTCACGGGCGTCATTCCGCGGCACCTGGAGTACCAGGACGTCGCCCACGACGGGTTGAGCCGGCTGTACGTCGTCGACACGATGCATGAGCGGAAATACAAGATGCAGACGTTGGCCGACGCGTCGCTGGCCTTGCCCGGCGGGTTCGGAACGATCGAGGAGATATTCGAAGCGCTCACCTGGGCGCAGATCGAGCTTCACGAGAAGCCGTGCGTGCTGCTCAACAGCGACGGATACTACGACGACCTGTTCAAGTTCCTGGACCACGCGGTGGCCGAGGGGTTGCTCAAGGAGAAGAACCGGGCGTTGGCCCTCCAGGCGGAAACGGCCGAATCGGCCGTGCGGATCATCCAGGCGGCGTGGGCCGGCAAGGAAGACGCGCTGGTCCGGACACTCCGATCCTATCGGCGTTAAGGCTGGGCGGGCGACGGCCCCGTCACTGCGTCAAGGGCCGAATCGCGCGACTTCCTGATCGTGATGATCCGATCGAACCCGCTGATTCGGAACACTTCCTCGATGTGTGTCCGCATGGCGCAGAGCACGATTCGCCCCTGAGTGGCCTTCAGCGCGCGCATGGCCAGCACGGCGACCCGCAGGCCGGCGCTGCTGATGAAGTCGAGACGGCTGAAATCCACGATCAGATAACGCTCGCCGCCGTTGATGTGCCGCATGACGATCGATTCGAACGCGCCGGCGTTGTTGCTGTCGATGCGTCCGATCGGCAGCAGCACGAGAACGTCGTCATGCCATTCTTCCGCGACTTCGATTTTCATCGAAAGGGGGTGGTCAGAACCGCCAGATCACGATCAGTTGCGGGACGTTGTCGTGTTCCGTCGCGCCGAGCTTGTTGCGCCAGTACTGGTATTCCATTCCGACGAACAACTTGTTGGGCGCCCCGAGTGCTCCGCCCAGATCCCAGGTGATCTGGGGCTGGGCGAGAATCCACCCCTTGCCCTGATCGCCGAACTCGCTCCGGGTCCCGCCGATGTACTCCGCGTGACCGCCGAACAGGAACGACTGCGTACCGATCTGGAAGGGAGCCGCCCAACTGACGTCGAACATGAAGCTGTCGTCGGTCCTGGGAGCACCGCCTCCCTGCGTGCCGCTGTTGGCGTCGATGAAGGCTGTCAAGTCCGTGTTGAGGAACGCGAAGCCGGGCACGTCCCAGGATGCCCGGATGCCGGGGAGCCACTTGAAGACGTCCGCGTCGCTGTCGAAGTTCATGCCGCCGATCACCGCGATGTCGCGGATCGGGCCCAGCCGGATCTCGGCGCCCGACAGTCGGCCGAAGCTCAGCGTGGGGTACCACTCGCCGTAGAGGTCCTTGTCGTTGAAGCCGTCATGACCCCCGTCGTCGAGGATGTCGACGAAAAGGTAGCTGTCCCCCAGGCTCCAGCTCGTCGCGTGCTGGATCGTGAGTATGTGGGTGCGGTTCCGGGCGCCGCTGAACGGGTTCGTGAGCTTGCCGAACTGGTAATGGAACTCGGCCTGCGCCGCCGCCGCCCCCGCGAAACCCAGCACGAGGCACGCGCCAAGGACGCATCGCCACCCGGAACTGTGGGAACGCGGCGTCATCCCGCGTACGGCTCTCGGGTTGGACCGGTTGCGCGATCAGAACACATTCATGGACGCCTTGCGGGATTCGTGGATCGGAATGAGCTGATCGAAGCCGCTGATCATGAAGACTTCGTGGATATGTTCCTGCATGTCGCACAGGACGAGCTTCCCCTGCGTCGCGCTGAGCTTCTTGGCGGCGATGAGAAGCACCCTCAGCCCGGAACTGCTGATGAAGTTCAGACGGCTGAAATCGACGATCATGCGCTGTTCGCCCTTGCTGATGTGATCCATGACGATGGACTCGAATGCGCGTGCGTTCGTGCTGTCCAGCCGGTCGACCGGCAACAGTACGAGGACATCGTTGTCTCGTTCTTCAACAACTTCAATGTTCATCGATTCGCCTCTTCCTCGGATCGGGACGTCTTCCCGACTGGATTGTTGCTACGCGGGCTTGAGATCGTGCTCCAGGGTCAAGCGGTTCTTGCCGCCCACGAACTCGTAGGATATGCGGCTGGCGAAATTCTTGACCAGATGGAGTCCCAAACCACCCACCGAACGGGACTCCAGCGGTCCCGAGGTGTTCGGGTTCGTGTCGACGGTCGGGTCGAACGGACTCCCATTGTCTTCCATCGTCAGCGTCAGGATATCGCATTCTACCTTCAAGTGGATATCAATCCTGGGATCGGTCCCGGGTTCGAAGGTGCCGTACGTCACCGTGTTCGTGATCAGTTCGTCCAACTCCAGGTTGATCGCGAACACCTTCGGCGCGGGCAGTTTGTTCGCGTCTCCGAAGTCCTCCACCATGCCCGCCAAGTCTCGAAGCTCGGACAGTCGGGCGGGCAGTGTGATGCGTAGTTCGTTAGACATGGTGCTGGGTGCTCCTTGACGATTCGAGCCCGGAGAAATTCCGCGGCGTTCTGCGCGCGATCGCGCCAAGACATGAAATCATGCGTTCGGGAAGTCCTGCCGGCGCCGTAGAACGAGACAGGTCATGTCGTCGGCGGGGGGCGTGCCCGCCGAGAACTGACCGATCCGGTCCCACACGTTGTTCACGATCTGCTCCGGTGATTGAAGCGACGACCCGTCCAGAGTGCCTTCCAGCCGCTGCTTTCCGAAAAGCTCCCCGGTGCGGTTGGTGGCGTCGGTGAGCCCGTCCGTGTACAGGAACAGCGTTTCTCCCGGCTGGAGGACGGCATGGCCGCTGGAGTAGTCGAAGTCCTCCATCAAGCCCATCGCCAGACCGCCCGTCAGCGGCAGCGCCCGGCGCGAGTCGTCGGCCCCGATCACGAACGGCGGTTCGTGCCCGGCGCACACGTAGTCGACGGCGCCGCTTTCCAGGTTGACCAACGCGAGCATGCAGGTGACGAACATGCCCATCGGATTCTGACTGCAAAGCCGGCGGTTGGTGTCCTCGGCGATCGCGGCGATTGCGGCGGCGATCGTCGCGATGTCGGCGCGTCCCAGGAACGCGGACTTGACCGCGGATTGGGACGCCGCCATGAAGAGCGCGGCCGCGACACCCTTGCCGGAGACGTCGCCGATCACGAAGAACACCATCCCGCCCGATGGTCCCACGACGTCGACGAAGTCGCCGCCCACCTGCTTGGCCGGAGTCATCCGCGCGTAGGCGGAAAACGCGCCCAGGTCGGCCCCGCCTTCCCGCACCAGCGCGTGCTGCACGACCTTCGCGGTGGCCAGGTCCTCCTCCATGGCTTCGTGGGCGATGCGCA
This sequence comes from Acidobacteriota bacterium, assembly GCA_022821145.1. Lineage (GTDB taxonomy): Bacteria > Acidobacteriota > Terriglobia > 20CM-2-55-15 > 20CM-2-55-15 > JAJEDW01. The sequence goes on along the minus strand of JAJEEE010000009.1, from coordinate 7,389 downwards.
GTTGCTGATTGCTCTGTTGCAGCTCCTTCGTTCTCTCCGAGACCAGCGTCTCGAGTTGTTCCTCGCGGTTGAAGACCTGGACCGTCATGTCGCTGAACACGCGGGCGAGGCTGCCGATCTCGTCCGATCGGTTCATGACCGGCTCCATCGCTCCGGGATCGGGTTGTTCTCCTGTCTCCACCTGCCGGGCGGCGTCGGCGATCGCCTCGATCGGTCGGGTCAGCAGTCGCGAGCCGAAAAGCGCGGCCACGGCCGTGAGACCCAGGAGCAGGAACGCGATCAGGGCCGTGTTCCGGGCCTCGACGCGGACCCGCGTGGCGATATCGTCGAGGCTGTAGGCGATGGCGAGGCCGCCCAGCGGTATCCCGCCATCGTTCACGAAGGGGGTGGCGACGACGACGCCGCGGTCTTCGGGAGAGAACAGGCTCAGGCTCGCCGCGCTGACCACGCCCTCCTGCTGCATGGCGTCGTCCAGGATCGTCTCGGCTCGGCGGTCGAAGATACCGGCGGTGTCGACGACGACGTCGCCGGTCTGCGTCTCCGCGCGCGGCGCCGCGGCGGCCACCTCACCATCGAGATTGACGATCCAGAGCGCCTGAACGTTCCGGTTCTCGACCTGCAGGTCGGCCTGTTGCTGGTAGACGGAGTAGAGCAGGTTGCCCGAGCTGCTCTGGACCGGAATCCCGACCTGCGTCAGGCGCGACGCATCTCCCGTCGACCGTGTCACGTGCTTGTAGAGGACGCCGTCGTTGCCCAGCGACGCGGCGTGCTCGATAACCGTTTCCGACCCGTCGAGCAGGGAATCCAGATCCGCGAAGTGGGGAACGTCCGCCAGCGGCCGGGACCCGCCGTCGGACGGTACGTTGGAGTAAACGACTCCGCGTTCCGGTTCGAGGATGCGAATCTCGCTGATCGTCGTGTTGTCGACGATGCGTTCGAGCACCGCTTCGATGGCGTCCGTCGTCCACCCGGCCTCCTCGACCACTGCAATGAAATGATCCAGTATCGTGGTCTGCGCGATCATGTGCAGGCCCAGGATGCCTTCGATCAACGCCGAGACGTCCGCCCGCTGCGAGGCGTAGACGTTCCTCATGAGCTCGGTGTCGTCTTCCACCAGGAAGTCTCCGACCTGCACGATCCGGGGCCGGTCGACGCCGCCGACGCCGACGTACTTGAAGTTCCGCTGGTCGATTTCGCGTGTCTGCGCAGGCTGCGTGATGAACTCGACGCCGTCGAGGGGCGCCGACAGCAACGTGTAGAATATGGACGCTTGCGGCTGCACGGCGGGATCGGGGTCGAACCGGAAGGGTATCAGGTCGCCGTTCTCGTCCCGAACGTTGGTGAGATAGGAGAAACCCGTTTCGTCGGTGATCCAGAACTCGTCGAGCACCGTCGATTCGACGATCGCTTCCAGCATCTCGATGATCCCGGGCGGGTCGTACCCGGCCTCTTCGGCGGCGGCGACCAGGTGCGCCGTCATGAGCGCCTGGGCGATCATCGGTTCGTCGAGCGTGGAATCCAACGCACGCGAGATGTTGGCGAGCGAGATCCCGCCGATGTCGGCGTAGCCGTCGGCGAGCAACTCGGCCATGACCACCGTATTGAGTTCGGCTTCGTCGCGCAGGGCCGTCGCGGCGTTGTAGAGCAGCGTGGCCGAGGTCACCAGGATCGCGACGGAGAGAAGCCCCGCCAGCGCGATGAATACGCGGGCGGCGAGACGCAGGGTCTTCGGGCGCAGTCGCTTCAGCAGACCCTTCATCGGTTCCTCCGCGGACCGCGTTGCCGACGGCCGGCGTGGGTGGCCTTAGTCATCCTCATCCCCACGGACGCCCCAATGGCGGGCAAGATCCCGGATTATATACGAATTCCGCGAACCATGGGCGTTTCCGGCGGATTCGCGGAAAGCCCCGGAACGTTTCCCCGCGTCGTCGCGTCTCGGTGTACGATAAACGTCCGTGGGCAGCCGGTGGATCGCCGCGGCCGGGAGTTGAGATCCGTGATGCTATTGGACCGCTACGTGACGACGATCCTGCGCCTCCGGTGGCTGGTCGTCGTGTTCGGCGCGGGCGTGACTCTGATTCTGGCGTCCGCCGCCGGGCGCATCACGACGACGAACGATTATCGCATTCTGTTCAGCGACGACAACCCGCAACTGGCGGCGTTCCAGACGCTGGAGAATACGTACGCCGCGTCCGATACGGTCCTGATCGCAGTGGCGCCGCGGGAAGGCTCGGTGTTCGACCGGGAAGTCCTGGGCGCGATCGAGGAGTTGACCGAGGCCGCGTGGTTGACGCCCCACTCCACGCGGGTCGACTCGCTCACCAACTACACCCACAGCGAGGCGTTCGGCGAGGACGATCTGGTCGTGGGGCCGCTGGTCGAGGACGCCGCGTCGTTGACCGGCGCCGACGTGGCCCGGGTCGAGTCGATCGCGCTCGGGGCCGTCGATCTGGCCGGACGGCTGGTGTCCGTCGACGGCCGCGTCGCGGGGCTGACGATCAATTTCGTCATGCCCGAGAATCGGGACCTGGCGGTGATCGAGATCGGCGACTACCTCAACGCCCAGCTCGACGCGGCCCGCGCCGCCCATCCGGACATCGGCTACTACATGACCGGGGAAGTGGTGTTGAACCAGGTGCTGGCCGGCGCCACCGCGGACGACCTGGAGACACTGGTCCCGATCGTGTTCGCGATCATCGTCGTGGGCGCGGCCCTGCTGCTGCGCTCGATTTGGGCGACGCTGGCGATCGTGGTCCTGCTGGTGCTCACCATTGCCAGCACGATGGGTTTCGCCGGCTGGACGAACCAGGTCTTCAGCCCGGCCAGCGCCGGCGTGCCGATCATCGTCATGGCCATCGCCGTCGCGCACGCGGTTCACATCGTGACCGGCGCGCTGGCGGGAATTCGGCGCGGTCGCAGCCGGGACGAGGCGATCCGGGAATCGCTTCGGATCAACGTCTATCCGGTATTCCTGGCCGCGGTGACGACCGCGATCGGGTTTCTCAGCCTGAACGCGTCGGACTCGCCGCCGTTCCACGTCCTCGGCAACATGGTGGCGTTCGGTCTGCTCTGCATCTTCGTCTACTCGATGACGTGCCTTCCGGCCATGCTTTCGATCTTTCCGCTGCGCGCGCCGCAAACCCCTGCTGGCGGTGGTTTCCGTCGTCACGGCGGTTCTCGTCGCGGGCATCCCGCGCGTGGAGCTGAGCGACAACTGGACGCGCTATTTCGATGAGCGCTACACGTTCCGCACCGACACGGACTTCATCATCGAGAACCTGACCGGCCTGGATACGCTGGAATACTCGCTGGACTCCGGCCGTGAAGGCGGCATCACCGATCCGGAGTATCTGCGCACGGCCGACGCGTTCGCCCAATGGTACCGGGACCAGCCGGAAGTGAGCTTCGTCCACGCCTTTCCGGACGTCATGAAGCGCGTGAACCGGAACATGCACGGTGACGACCCCGCGTTCTACCGGATCCCGGACGAACCGGAAGTGGCGGCCCAGAACCTCCTGCTCTACGAGCTGTCGCTCCCTTTCGGCAGCGACCTGAACGACCGGATCGACGTCGCGAAGTCGGCGACGCGGATGACGGTCGTGGCCAATGCGCCGGCCCGTCAATTGCGGGAGCTGGACGGGCGCGCGCAGGCCTGGCTCGCCGAGAACGCGCCCGGCCTGGCGGGGGAAGCGTCGGGGCTCACGGTCATTTTCTCCAATCTGGCGCAGACGAACATCGAGAGCATGCTGCGGAGCACGATCGCGGCCATGGCCCTGATCTCGTTGATCCTGGTCGTGGTTTTCAAGAGCGTGCGGTTCGGCCTCGCCAGCCTCGTTCCCAATTTCATCCCCGCGGCGATGAGCTTCGGCCTGTGGGGCTATCTGGTCGGCCAGGTCGGTCTGTCGGCCTCGGTCGTCTGCGCGGTCGCCTTCGGCATCATCGTGGACGACACCATTCACTTCATGAGCAAGTACCTGGAAGCACGCCGCGGGGGCGGTTCGGCGTCCGAGGCCGTGCGCGCCACGTTCCGGACCGTCGGTCACGCGTTGTGGACGACGACGGCCGTTCTGGCCGCGAGCTTCCTCGTGTTCGCTTCCTCGGGATTCCAGGTCAGCTCGGTGCTGGGTCTGCTGGTCGCCATCACCCTGGTGTTCGCGCTACTGGCCGATTTTCTCCTGCTCCCGCCCCTGCTGATGGCCATCGACGGAGAGAAATCATGACTCAAGCGTGTTCCCAACGTGCGTCATCGTTGTTCCGGGCGTTCCCCCTGGTCCTCGCGGCATGTCTCGCCGCTCCACCGCCGGCGCCGGGCCAGGACGCGGAAGCCCGCGGGCTCGAGATCGCGCAGGACGCGCGCGCCCGCGGCGAGGGTTTCGGGGACTTCACGGCCAGCCAGACCATGTTGCTCCGCAACCGGGAGGGGCAGGAGAGCCGGCGCGAGTTGCGCTTGCAGGTCCTGGAGGTCCCCGGCGACGGAAACAAGAGCCTGTTCGTGTTCGACGAACCGCGTGACGTGGCCGGGACGGCGCTGCTGATCTTCTCGCACCGGGAGGACGACGACGAGCAATGGCTCTACCTGCCCGCGTTGGAGCGGGTCCGGCGGATCAGCTCGTCGAACCAATCGGGCTCCTTCCTGGGGAGCGAATTCGCCTACGAGGACATGGGCACTCCGGAGGTGGAGAAGTTCACCTATCGCTATCTGCGCGACGATGAATGCGGCGGCCTCACGTGCACCGTCACGGAACGCGTGCCGACGAACACGCGTTCGGGCTACAGCCGGCAGGAGGTCTGGCAGGACACGGACGAGTTGCGTGTCTGGAGAGTGGACTACTACGACCGCAAGGGCGACCACCTGAAGACGCTCACGATGTCGAACTACCAGCAGTACCTCGACCGCTACTGGCAGGCGGGCGAGATGACCATGGTCAATCACGTCACCGGCAAGAGCACCGTGCTGACGTGGGCGGATCTGCAGTTCGGAAACGATCTGGACGACAACGATTTCACACGGACAGGCCTGAGACGGGCCCGTTGATGCCGCGCCGCGCGGTTCCATCCGGCGCCGCCGCCGTCGTCTTGTGGACGGCCGCCTTCGCGCCGGCGATCCATCCGGACGCCGCGGCCCAGGGCGTCGACTTCGACTTTTCCGGGCGCGTCCGCCTCGAGACCCGGTGGTTTCCCCAAGCGGGAACGTTCCCGGGGCAACGCCGGCATGCCGGCGGGATCGCGGCGGAGCCGGAATTCTATTTCGAAAACGCCCAGGGCCGCAGCTTCACGCTGACCCCTTTCTTCCGGTACGACAGCGCGGACGCGAACCGCACGCACTTCGACGTGCGCGAAGCCTTTCTCCTCATGTTCGGTCAGGCGGGCGACGGCGAGTGGGAGTTGCGCGTGGGCATCGACCGCGTGTTCTGGGGAGCGGCCGAATCGCGGCATCTCGTGGACATCGTCAACCAGACCGACCTGATCGAGCACCCCGACGAGGAGGACAAGCTGGGCCAGCCGATGGCCCATCTCACGTGGTCCGGGGACTGGGGCGTCGCCGAGGTCTTCGGCCTGCCCTATCACCGGGCGCGAACGTTGCCGGGATCTCGGGGCCGACTGCGTTACCCCCTGCCCTACGACACGGGGAACGCGCTCTACGAAAGCCGGGCCAAGCAATGGCATTTCGATGTCGCCGGCCGCTACAGCCACAGTCTGGGGCCGCTCGACTTCGGCGCCAGCGTGTTCAACGGCACCAGCCGTGAGCCGTTCTTCCTTCCGGGGGCGAACGCGACGGGCGATCCCGTGCTGCATCCCTATTACGAACAGATCCATCAGTGGGGCGTGGACGCCCAGGTCACGCTCGACGCCTGGGCGCTCAAGCTCGAGGCCATCCACCGTTCGGGCGCGCGCAACCTCCGGGGCGTGGACGAGAACTACGGCGCGCTGGTCGGCGGATTCGAATACACGTTTTTCTCCGTCTGGGGAACCGCGGCCGACGTGAGCGTGCTGGGCGAATGGAACTACGACGGCCGGGGCCGGGACGCGACGACGGCCTTCGACAACGATCTGTTCGTCGCCACGCGCTGGGCGCCGAACGACATACAGGGGACGGAACTGCTGGCCGGCATCATGTTCGACGCCAGACGCGCATCGCGCGTCATGACGCTCGAGTTCAACCGGCGGATCACGGATCGGTGGTCGATGAGCGTGGAATCGATCGCCCTTCCCGGGGTCGACGCGTCCGACATCCTGTATCCGACGCGGCGAGACAGCTTCTTCGAGTTCGGCCTGTTCTACAATTTCTAGGCGGTCCGATGCGGGCACACCGTAGATGATGTCGACAGAGCGGCCATCGTCGCCGCACGGCGGCGCGCAAGGGAAGCCCATCGAGCCGTGGACCCATGTCAAACGGGTCGTCCTGCGCTCGAGATCGTCCTTCACCTGGGGCATGAAGTTGCTGCCGGCCGACCAGCGGCGCGCGATGTACGCGATCTACGCCTTCTGCCGCGAGGTCGACGACATCGCCGACGAACCGGGCGCGGCGGACGACAAGCGACGGGCGTTGGCGGCCTGGCGGGACGAAGTCGACCGGCTGTACGCCGGGGAGCCCCGGTGGCCGACGACGCGCGCGCTGCTCGGGCCTGTCGAGCGTTTCGACTTGCCGCGGCGGGAGTTCCTCGCGGTCATAGACGGCGTGGAGACCGATGTCGCTCCGACGGTTCGGATGCCGCGGGTCGAGGACCTGTTGAGTTATTGCCGCAAGGTCGCCGGCGCGGTCGGCGTGTTGTCGATCCACGCCTTCGGCATGCCGCGTCATCCCGGTCCTCGAATCGCCGAGACGTTGGGCAACGCTTTCCAGTTGACCAACATCTTGAGAGACCTTCGAGACGATGCGGCCCTCGAGCGCCTGTACGTGCCGCTGGACCTGCTCCGCGAGAACGGCGTGGCCACGAACGCGTTGCACGACGCGTCGGAGGGCTTGCCCGACGGCTTTGCGGATCCCGGTTTCGCACGGGCGTGCGGGGCGTTGGCCGAAATGGCGCGCGGCTACTACGCGGAGGCCGAGCGGCTGTTGGCCGAAATCGAATGGCGGCGACTCCGGCCGGCGGTCCTGATGATGGCCGTCTATCGAGAGTTGTTCGACCGGCTCGAGCGCCGGGGATGGACGCGCATCGACGAACCCGTCCGGATCCCGCGCGTCCGGAAGACGTGGATCGTGCTGCGTTACGGGTTCTTCTAGCTAGGAGCCTGTGGTGGAACCCCTGCTGCATTCGACCGGCGACGCATCCCGTCTGGACTGCGTTGCTCGTCGGTCACATATCGGGAATATGCTCCCTTCTCGCGCCTTGCCGGACGGGCGCCTCACCGGTCTCGGTGCGACGCGGGGTTTCACCACAGGCTCCT
>JAJEEE010000085.1 GCA_022821145.1 Acidobacteriota bacterium | reverse complement strand
CCCTGGCGAAACTCGAACAAGGGCTTCAGGTCCGCCGCCAAGGTTTCCAGCGTGATGCGCGCACGGCGTCCCGGAACATCGTGCTCGACTTCCATACGATAAGTCAGATTCGCGTCCCCCTCCAACGCGACGGCCAATTCGAACGCTTGGAGGTTGCGCTGCTGCCATCGCGTGAGCGACGGCGGCGGAAAGACACCGGGATCGGTGACTTTGGCCATTCCGCCGAGAAGCCGGCGCAAAGCGGAAAGAACGTCCAGAACCGAAGACCTGCCGGAACCGTTCGGTCCGACAAGCAGCGTCAATTCTTCCAACGTCAAGTCGAAGTTGACGAGACATCGGAAATTGTCGACGTGAAGCCTCTTCAGCATTCCAGGTTTTAGCGTGGCGGAGCCGCGCCGAACGGCATGGCGGGCGGCGACTCCGAAGCGCGGACGGTCGCGGGTATCGAACGGATTCCACGCCGCGGCCAGCGGCTCGACGGCCGACCGATCCTCCAACCGGCAGATTGTATACCGTTGAGGTCGCGGGTTGATCGGCGCGCGCGTGGGAATGGCAAGACGCCGGACGATGGCGGATGCGGCCCTGTCGGGAAGACGGCTGCGTACGGGGGCTTCGACGGTTCTTCGGCGTGAACGGAACGGGCCTGCGGAGGCGTTGGCGAGTCCCGCACCCGGGGGCGGCGCGGTTGACGCTATCGACGTTGACAAGCCGCCGATCTCGGTGCTATTCAGTTGGACAAGTATGGTCCCCATCGTCCCTGCGGGCACGATGGGAGTGGATTTTGGGGCTGCTTCCGGCCACACGCGGGTTTGGGGCAGCCCTTTTTCTTATTGGAGGACGTGCCGCATGAGCGCGACGATGGTGTTTATCGACGGCGGCTATCTCGACAAAGTTCTGGAGCGCGACCACCCAGGAAAGGAAGATCGACTACGGGCGGCTCGTAACGGAGATGGCGAGACCGGGACGGATACTCCGCACGTATTATTACCACTGCCTCCCCTATCAGAGTTCCCCACCGACCTCGGACGAAAGCGAGAGGTACAGAGCCATGTCCCCCGCCCCACGATTTCTTTGGACAGAGATTTGAGAGACTGTAGGGGAGAAAGGGGGGCGAGATGTTGGCGTCGTCCGAAGAGGAGATTGCCGCCGACGCCGTCGTCATCGCCGCGCTGCGCACGCTGCTGGCCCCCGACGAGGAGCCCGACCCGACGCCGGATCCGGAAGCCGTGGACGAGTCCTACATGGGCCAGGACGGCGGCTACGTGCGCGTGTCCACGGACTCGACGCGCATGATGGCCATCGGCTTCCTGGGGCGCCTGGACCGCGGTCGGCTGACCTACCTGCACCCGCAGACCGCGCCTTAGGGCGCGTGTTTCGTCTTCGGTTCCGCATGGTGGCCGCCGATCGGTCGCCTTCCCGATCGCCGGATGTTCACGTTGCGGACGCAGACCTTGCTACGGCGGCGTTGCACAGGGCGGCCACGGCGAGCAGGCCAACCCCGTAGTTCTTCAGGAAGTCTTTCATCACTGACGACCGGAGGGGGAAATCGTTGTCGTTGGGCGTCACAGCATCGAGTCGTCACAAGTCGCCCGTTGCCGATTTACTTGCGCGCCCAGCGGTGGAAAACGTGAAGACGCCCACTCACGTGTCAACAGGCCATTTCCTGCAATCCCATGGCGGAATTCGCACGTGTCGTTCAAAAACGTCAGTGAAAATGTCAATCGTGCGCTAGACTAGATTCATGCTATTGCGATTGCAGATCGCCAACCACCGTTCGATACTCGAGCCGGTGGAGCTGTCGATGATTGCCGTCGACAAGGAGCGGGCGGCGACGCGAAGTTTCGATCGCCTGTCTGAGTACGTACTGACCGTCGCCGGAATCTACGGACCCAACGCGTCGGGAAAGTCCAACGTGCTCGACGCCATGGCTTGGCTGTCGATGGCGGTTGCCACCTCGCTTCGACGCTGGGATGACCACATTGCACGCGATGCTCACAGGTTTGGCAAGGGGCCAAACTCTCCAACGGAGTTCGATCTGGATCTTGAAGTCGATGGCGTGCGCTACGCGTATCGGCTCGAGTTGGACGACTCGGCCGTGTTGTTCGAGAGCCTGGACAGTTATCCGGAAGGACGCCGGCGCAACCTGTTCACGCGCCGGAAGGGCGAAATCGACTTTCGCCGGGGCCTCGACGGGACCCGGGGAATACGGGACTTGATGACTCCGACGACGTTGGCGCTCTCTGCCGGCAGGCGTGTGGACCATTCCGACTTCCGAAGCGTTGCACAGGCGCTATCGAGCATGCGCTTTCTTGGGCCGTGGAATAGGCGGGTGTCTTGGGCCCGTCATTTCATCGGGCTGGACAACACTGTAGAGTTCCTCGCCGACGTCGAGGCCGGTCAGCGACAACTGTTCGACACGGGCGAAGATCGATTCGCGGTTTCGGATCGTAGCGCCGCGATGGAATTGCTTCGCTTCGCGGATCCCGGAATCGACGAATTTGTCATGACCGAAGAGGAGTCCGAGCGCTTCGGTCGACGTCGTCGTCAACTGAGTCTCATTCATCGAGGAGACGGCGAACCGGTCACTTTCGATCTGGAGGACGAATCCGCCGGAACCCGGACGTGGTTCCGTCTTATCGGACCGGCGTTCGCGGCGCTCCGATTCGGTGGCGTGCTTCTCCTCGATGAGATCGACGCCAGCCTTCATCCTCGTCTCTCGGCGCGGCTGATCGAGATCTTCCAGGATCCGGAGACGAATACCCGGGGCGCCCAACTCGTCTTCACCTCCCACGACACATCCCTGCTGAACCACTTGAACCGCGACGAGGTCTGGCTTACCGAGAGGGCGCCTAACGCGGCCACACGCCTTGTGGGTTTGGCTGAGTTCCGGGGTGAACGCGTGAGGAAGTCTCTGAACCTGGAGAGAGCTTACCTGCAAGGCCGGTTCGGCGCCGTGCCCGAAGTCGACCAGGCGGCCGTCCGCCGAGCCGTGGGTCTGGTTTCAACCCCTGACGATGCCCCGACGGTCTGAACGAAGGCCGCGCAAGGGCGGTTCACTACGACGCCGGGTCGCGTTTCGAGCGCCCAAACGGACCTTCCTGGTGTTCTGCGAGGGCGCCAGGACCGAGCCCGACTACATCGAGGCCTTGAAGCGAGAGCCCGCGATCCGCGACTCCGCCTCGGTCGAGATTCGAATCGACCGGACGGCGAGCGGCGCCGTGCCTTTGACCCTGGTCAACGCGGCGGCCGCAGCCCGGCATCGCGATTCTCAAGAGCAGGGTGAGATCGATGAGGTGTGGTGTCTATTCGACGTCGAATGGCCGCGGAACCATCCCAGGCTTCGTGAAGCGAGAGAAAAGGCCAAGGCGAGCAACGTCCGTCTTGGCATTTCCAATCCCTGCTTCGAGCTGTGGCTGGTGCTCCACTTCGAAGAACACACGGCGTGGCTCGACAGCGCCTATGCGGGCAGGTTGCGCCGTCGCCACGACCGGAGTTCGGGCAAGGGATTGGTGGGGGCGGAGTACATGCCCCGGCGGGCCGTGGCGGCGAAGCGCGCGCGGGCGTTGGCGGCCAGGCACACGCGCGACGGAACCGAGTTCCCGAAGGACAATCCATCGTCGGGCATGTACCTCCTCCTTGAAGCGATCGAGTCCTTCGGGTAGGACGCCTCGGTTTCGGCGGGCGATCCAGCAACCGGAACCGTTCGTGTCGAGTCGGGCGGCGGGCGCGCGGTTCTCGACGTTGCCCGGTACGGGTGGCCATGTCCGGCCGATCGCCGGGGCGCGATCGCGGTCGGGACTCGAAACCGCCCGTCGGCCGGCCCCGTTCTTGTTCCTACGGCGCCGGGTCTGTTAGCCTCCGGTCGTCATGAAAGCCACTCCGCTTCCCCTGTTGGTTTTTCTTTCGATGGGCGTCGTGGAACGGGCGTTCGCCGATGACGGCGCCATCGTGCCGTGCGTCGACCGTTCGGTCAGCGCGGCCGCGGTCTCCGACCGCGAGGACGTTCAGGCGTTCGTCCAGTGCGCCTACGAGTACGTCCAGGAAATGGGCTTCGACGAGGCGCGGCGCGCGTTTCACGAGGACGCGCGCTGGCGCAGCGGCCCGACCTACGTCTTCGTCGACGTGACGACGCCCGGGGAGTCCCGCGCCATCCTCTTCCCGCCCGACGCATCCAGGGAAGGGACGCCGTGGGGCGTCCTGGTCGACGACTTCGGCACCGACCTGATCGTGGAGTTCGACCGCGTGGCGACCGCCTTCGGCCAGGGATGGGTGTACTATTCGTTCACGAACCCGGCCACCGGCCGCGCGGAGCCCAAGGCGTCCTACTTCCGGGCGATCGACTGGGACGGGACGCCGGCCGTGATCGGCGCGGGCATCTACAGCCGGGACCTGCCGGGAACCTGCGCGCCCGGCGAGGTGCACGCCATGGGCCTGGAGTCCCACCCCTCCCCCCGGCGGCTGGCCGAGTTCGTCCGCTGCGCCGCCATGGAGCTGGAATCGAAGGGCTACTTCGCCGGCCGGTCCCTGGCCAGCGACGCGCGCTGGCGGGGCCCGTCGACCTACGTGTTAGGCATCGACGCCTACGGCAACACGGTCTTCACCGGCGACCCCGGCGGCCCATGGTTCGGCGGGCCGGTCTCGGAGCTGAACACGAACGCGGACGGGCCGTTCCTGGGCCGCGACGTCATCGGCGTCGGCGACGCGTTCGGCGAGACGTACCTCTACTACACGGCCCGCAACCCGGCCACCGGAACGCTCCAGCGGAAGACGACGTTCGTCAAGAGGGTCGTCGTCAACGGGCTGCCGATCCTGCTGGCGTCCGGCTACTACGCGGACTGACCGCCCGCGGCGGCGGCGCGCAGCGCGTCGCGCCCTGCGATCGGGAACCCTGTCCGTCCCCCGTTCCGGTATAATGGGCCAGCCCTTCCGAGAACAGCGGAGTCCCGACACATGACGAACGGAGCATCGGAATTCGATGCCGCGCCGGAAGGCGTGGACGCGCGCCTCCGGGCCGTCGAGCAGGCCGTTGTCCGCATCCAGGCGACGCTGGATTCGGAGTTCCCCCGTTTACGCGCCGAAATCGGTCAGCTCGAGTCCGGAGTGGACGCGAAGATCGCCGCGCTCGAGACGCGGACCCGGATGGACGAGAGGTTCGCCTCGTTCGAGTCGAGGATGGATGCCCGGTTCGACGCTCTCGGCCAGAGGATCGAGAGGCGGATGGCCGTCTTCGAGACGCGGATCATGGAGAAGCAGACCTCGACGACGCGGTGGCTGGTGAGCGTCGTCGTCGCCGCGTTGGCCACGATGGCCCTGGTCTGATCGCCGGGCCCGCGGTCCGGCTATTCCCCGGCCGGTTCCCCGGCCGGCTGTTGGACAGGCATCACCGGCAGCGACGTGAAGACGCCGGCGGCGAGTGATCGCTGATGGATTCGCTTTACACGATAGGGCACTCCACGCACGCGGCGGAGAGGGCGAGCGAGCTGTTGCGTCTTCACGGCGTCACCGCGGTTGCCGACGTTCGCTCGCGTCCCTACAGCCGCATGAACCCGCAGTTCAACCGCGAGTCGATTTGCGACCGGCTGAAATCCCATGGAATCGCGTACGTGTTTCTCGGGCGCGAACTGGGTGCGCGATCCGAGGACCCGAGTTGCTACGGTCAGGGCAAGGTCCAGTACGACCTGCTCGCCCGTACGCACCTCTTTCAGTCCGGTCTGGAACGCGTCATCCAAGGGATGGCGGCGCATCGCGTGGCGCTGATGTGCGCCGAGAAGGACCCGTTGACTTGCCATCGCGCCATCTTGATCTGTCGTCATCTCGTCACTCGCGGACTCGACATCGAGCATATCCTGGAGGATGGGGCACTGGAGCATCACGACGAAGCCCTTTCCCGTCTGTTGAAGGAGCACGGCCTTTCGGAGACGGATCTTTTCAGCAGCCGAGCCGAAATGATCGAACGGGCCTATGCCGAGCGTGGACGGCAGATTGCATATTCGAAGTCGAATACCGACGAACACCCTGCGACATCGAGAAGCGTCGCGGCGAAAATCTGCACGATCGGGTTCACCAAGACGACAGCCGACTCGTTCTTCTCCCGTCTCTCGAAGGCGGGCGTAAGCAAGGTCGTGGATGTGCGTTTGAATAACGTGTCGCAGCTTGCCGGATTCGCGAAGAAACAGGATCTTCCGTACTTCCTGAGAGAGATTTGCGGCATCGGCTACGAGCACAGGCCGGAACTGGCGCCCACACGGGAAATCCTCGACGGCTACAAGAAACGCGGCGGTGACTGGGCGACTTTCGAGGAACGCTTTCTCGAGTTGATGGAACAACGTGCGATCGCGGAAACGGTCGATCGTTCAGCGATGGAGGGCGTGTGCCTCCTCTGCAGCGAGCATGAGCCGGACCATTGCCACAGGCGGCTTGTGGCGGAGTACCTGGACCGGAGATGGGGCGCCGTGAACATTGCCCACCTTTAGGGGCGTCAAGATCGATGATTTCGGCCGTCAACCCGAGCTGAAAAAGGCTGTTTGGGACTATTTCTGGTTCTTGAAGGACCATATGGTGCAGACTGGCACTCAGTCGTTTGTCCATACCGTCCTCTTTTTTTGACGTCGTGAACGGCAGGTAGCCAATGGATCACGATTATCCGGACGACATTCTCAAGAAGAACCCCGCCATCGATCGAACCGCGGTGGAACGTTGCAGGAAAGCCGTGAAGCAACTCGCCGATGTCGGGATCACGGTCGGCGGCTATCGGCTGGAACCCGCGCTCGGCGGCCCGAGCATCAAGAACCCCGAGCAGTCGCTGTCGAGGAGCGCGCGCGTCGACCGATAGCCGGCCTTTCCAGACATCGGCCGCCCTCACGTGTTTTCCGATCGCCCGCGTCGGCGATAACGGTGATCCCCCGCCTCGCGCGGCGGCTTCGGATTCCGAGCCGGTCATCGGACGATACGGACCGTTCGCGTTCGGGACCGTCGGTCGGCTTCTCGACGGATCGATCTCGAGTCGTTTCCGAACGGCCCTCGCATCGGGAGTCCGTGCGCGTACAGGCCGAGCGCCGGGCACGCCAGGCCGGCGCGCGGGAGGGGCCAGCCGTCCTACGCCCTGCGATCGCGAACCCTGTCCGTCCCCCGTTCCGGAATAATCGGCAAGCCCTTCCCGGAATAGCGGAGTCCCAACCCATGACGAACGGAGCAGCGGAACTCGATGCCGCGCCGGAAGGCGTGGACGCGCGCCTCCGGGCCGTCGAGCAGGCCGTTGTCCGCATCCAGGCGACGCTGGATTCGGAGTTCCCCCGGTTACGCGCCGAGGCGCCGGCCCGGCACAGGTTCCGGATGTTCCGGGCCATCTGCGCCCGCCCGCCGCCGCCGTCGGCGAAGTACAGCTCGGCGCCCGGCGCCAGGTCGTGGACGTGTCCCTCGTCCGGCGGTGATGGACCCCATCCACGGCAGCCGCACGAGGTGGATGGCGCGGTCCGCCTCGCTCAACGCTCGGCTCCCCGCGCCATCCACCTCGTCTTGCCTCAATTCCAAGTCCATCGTTCGCCTGCTCCACCCCAGCTCAGGTCTTACTCACCGACTGTTCCGAATCTGCTGGGACGCGACACGCCCGTTGGCGGACGCTGTTACACTGGAACGCCTTGAGGGGACCATGGAAACCGAGCAACCCGAGCAAACGACCTACATCATCCGTTTCGCCGACGGCGAGGCCCGGCGCATACTTGCCGACACGCTCCAGGAACCGACGGCCAAGAGTCCCTGCTTCGTCCTGACGTCCAACGGACAGGTCGTCGCCAAGTACTACAAGCAGTACGTCGCCGGCTGGGAGCGGGAGCCGGCCCCGTAAGCGCGATCGCCGCCCGGCTCACGGACGGCGGGACGCGCGGCGCGGGAAACGGGACCGCGGCGGCCGGGCCGGGGCCGGGAAGTCGCGGCGGCGACGCTCCCCCGGGGCGTGGAGCGGGGACGGCCGTGGACGCCGTTTTTCGGCACGGCCGCGCGTTTCCATCCGCCGTTCCGCTATAATGGGCGCGCCCTTCCGAGAATAGCGGAGTTCCACGACATGACCGACGGAGCACCGGCGCTCGATTCCGCGCCGGAAGGAATGGACGCGCGCCTGCGGGCCGTCGAACAGGCCGTTGTACGGATCCAGGCGACGCTGGATTAGGAGTTCCCCCGGTTGCGCGCCGAAATCGGCCAGCTCGAGTCCGGGGTGGACGGGAAGCTTGCCTCGCTCGAGTCGAGGGTGGATGGGAAGCTTGCCTCGCTCGAGTCGAGGATTGACGGGAAGCTTGCCGCGTTCGAATCGAGTATGGACGGGAAGCTTGCCGCGCTCGAGTCGAGGGTGGACGCCCGGTTCGACGCGTTCGACCTGAGTTTCGAGAAGCGCATGGCCGTCTTGGAAACGCGGATCGTGGACAAGCAGGTCTCGACGATGCGGTGGCTGCTGGGCATCGTCGCCGCCGCGCTGATCGCCGTGGCCGTCGCCTGAACGCCGGCCTAATCCCGCGTCGCCGCGCCCACCGGCATCACCGGCAGCGCGGTGAAGACGCGGTTGCCGGGATCCATCTCCAGGGCGACGGCCGTGAACCGGCCGCCTTCGGCCGCCGTGCAACGCACCCACCCGTCGAAGTCGGACGTGTCGGCCCCGGCGAACGCCCGATCGATCGTCCACGACGTCTGCCCGCCGGCGGCGAGCGGCGTGCTGGCGGTGTCCTGGAGGATCCCGTCGCGCATCAGCTCGCAGCGCACCAGGCCGGCGGCGGGCTCCGGGTTGTGGATGGCGATGCCGGTGGTGACGCCGCCTTCCCGCCGCCGCGCCGGCATGATGGCGCCGCTGAGGGGGGACGCCGGCGCGGTTACGGCCTGGCCCACGCCGGGCAGGTCGAAGCGCAGCATCCCGCCGACGGGGCCGTCCGCGACCACGCTGACCGACCCGGTCGCCAGCGCGCCCCGGCGGTGGGTCGGGACCCTGACGACGTCCAGCGGCGCCATCGGGTCCCGCGTCGTCAGCGCGCCGTCGCCGGCGACCTGCAGCGCGCCCTCGACGTCCACGAGCGACTCCGCGGCGATAGGCGCGCCGTCGGGATCGAGGAACCGGATCCGGGGCCGGCTGGGCGGCGCGGGCCGCTCGAAGGGGCTGTGCGACCGCCCGCCGGGGCGGGTTTCCAGGTTGACGAACGCCAGCTCGGACATCATCGCGTCGCCGTTGGCGAAGTGCGCGAAGCCCATCTCCGCGGCCCCGCCGCCGCGGTCGACCGGCGAGACGGGCACGGCGGTGAAGACCCGCGCGCCGGGGTCCAGCTCCAGGGCCATGGCCGTGAACCGCCGGCGCCCGGAGAACCGGCAGCGCACCGTCCCGTCGAAGACCGCGGTGTCGGCCGCCGGGAACGCGCCGTCCAGGGTCCACGACGTCTGACCGTTCGCGGCCAGCTCGAAGTCCGCGGACGCCAGCGTCTCGCCGGCCGCGAGCAGCTCGCATCCGATGGTCCCGGCCGCCGATTCCAGGTTGCGGAGCGCGACGCCCGTCGTGACGCCGCCTTCGCGGCGCCGGGCCGGGAAGACGGCGTCGGAGAGCGCGGGGCCGGGTCCCACGACGGCCTGGCCGAAGTCGGGATGCGCGATGCGCAGCATCCCGCCGACGGGGCCGTCGGAAACCACCTGGACCGACCCGGCGGTGAGGGCGTCCCCGCCGCGGGTGGCGATGCGCCACTCCCGGAGCGGCGCGAGGGCGGCGGCGCGCTCGAGGCCGCCGTCGTCCCGCCGGGCCAGGGTGTCGTCGACGTCCACGACCGCCGCCGGCGCCCCGTCCGTATCGTGGAAATACACGACGGGCTCGATGGGTTCGTCGCCCACGTTCACCAGCACGATCTCCGACGTGTAGCCGTCCCCGTCGGCGAAGTGCGCGAAGTCCAGGATCGCGCCGGCCCGCGGCGCCGCGGGCCCGCCCCCGCCTCCGGTATTCGGCGGCGTCCCCGCCACGGTGACCGACAGGGAGCGCGTCACGCCCAGGCCGTCGCCGTCGACGGCGCGCACCGTCACGTCCACGACGCCGCCCGCCCTGGGCGTCAGCCGCAGCTTCGACCCCGTCGCGACGGCCTCCGCCACGCCGGGATTCGTCGACAACGCCGTGTAGCTCAGCGTGTCGTTGTCCGGATCGTCGAAAGCGCCCGACAGTTCGATCGTCGCCGGCGCGCCGCCGGCGGTCATCTCCGGCGCCGTCAGCGTCCCGGCGGCCGTGGGCGCCCGGTTGCGATTCGCCGCGGGGACGTCCACCGCGTCCACCGCGCCGGGCGCCATCGCGATGCCGGCCCCGGAATCGCGGTCCACGCCGGAGGCTTCGATGTCCAGGGCGCCGCCCGTCATCCCCGCGCGCAGCGCCGAGAGCGTGACGTTCCCCGGGCCGCCGGCCGCTTCCAGCATCAACGCCGCGATGGCCGCCGCGTGCGGCGCCGCCGCCGACGTGCCGTAGAACGTCGAGAACCCGGGCGTGGAGGTCGCGACGCCGTCGGCGGCGGCCAGGTCCGGCTTGTGCCGCACCGCGCCGCCCGTGGACGAGACGTTCCCCGCCGTGACGGCCGCGCCGTCGGCCTCGTAGAAGACCCGGCGCGGCCCGTCCGAGCTGAACCGCTCGACGGACTCCGTGCCCTGGAAGGCGCCGGTCGAGGGCGCCCTCACGGCGGCCACGGACACCGCGTCGGCCGCCGCCGCGTGTCCGAAGATCTTGCCCGCCGTCGCGTGCTCCAGCGCCCCGCGCCCGTAGTCGAGGCGCAGGTAGCGGTCCGCGGCGCCCGAGGTCTGGACGACGAGCACGCGGGCGTCGGCGTACTCGCCCGAGCAGGCGCCGGGGACGTACTCGATCGGGTCCTGCGTGCCGTCCTGCGTGTTGGTCGAGGCGGCGAGCACGTTGTCGTCCGCGTCCACGATGAACAGGTCGTAGTCGTTGGCCGACGCCCCGTCGGCGTCGGACCATTGCAGGAAGAACGGGCTCGTCGTCTCCGCCTCGATCCCGTTCCGGACCGCCCCGCCGCCAAAATCGTGGATCCTGCCGACCACTTCGCCGTTCACGGCGATCGACCCGCCCGCGTCGAAGTCGCCTTCCCAGACGCTGGACGTGCCGTCGTTCAGGTTCCCGCCGTTGCCGGCCGACGTGAAGTGGAAGCAGCCCTCGGCGGTGGCCGCGCCGATGGCGCGCGCGATGACGTCGTCCTGGAAGGCCGACGCCCCAAGGTACCCGATGTCGTCGACGATGACGTCGGCGCCGGCCCGGCACAGGTCCTCGATGTTCCGGGCCATCTGCGCGCGCCCGCCGCCGCCGTCGGCGAAGTAGAGCTCGGCGCCCGGCGCCAGGTCGTGGACGATCTCCAGCATGGCCGTCCCCTCGTCGCCCGAGCTCCGGCCGCCGCAGCGCAAGTCGAACGCGCCGCCCGCCTGTCCGGGAAGGACGGTGACGCGGTAGGCGACGTCGCCGGTCGCCTGCCGGGCCGCGAGCGTCGCGACGCCGTCGGAGACGACGCCGATGCCGATGCCCGTGCCGTCCACGCCGTGGGTCCGGCGCGCCGCGTCGGCCCGGTGCGCCGCGTCGCCCTCGGTGGCGTCCACCGCGCGTCTCGCGATGTCGTCGACGAAAGCCGCGGTCCGGAGCGCCTGGCGCGTGACGGCCTGCTCGGCCGGGCGGATGAAGCGGACCTCCTCGAGCGCGGCCAGCGGCTCCACGGCGGCGGCGGGCAGGCGCGCGCGGACGGCGTCGTACTCGGGGACGCTGTTGACGACCTCCCCGCCCAGCTCGACGATGCGGTCGAGGAGGGTTGCGGTGACGGTGGCGCGGATGTCGACCCGGACGGGTTCGACGGCCCGGGCGATGGAGGAGTCCGGGGAGGCGGCGTCCGGGGGTTCCAGGAGTTGGGAGCTGACCTTGCGTTGGGTTGCGGTTCGGGAGGACTTGGCGGCCAGGTGGGTTTGGATCTGGAGGAGGGTGGATTCGGGTAAGGGGGGTTGCTGGGCCCAGGCGGAGAGGGGGACGAGGGAAAGCAGGAGCAGGGGCCGGGGGAGGCGGCGATGTTCGGGCATGGGTTTGGGGATGATAGCCCTCGGTTCGCGGTACGGACAAGGTGGCGCGATCGGCGGCATCGGTCGAGCGGGATCACGGTGCGCCGCCCGCGGCGTCTCCCGGCGACCCCGCTCCGGGCTTCGACATCCGATCCCGGACACCCGGCCCGGACACAAGATTCAAGCGACTCCCGTGGCCGGCGGTCCCCACCGGCGCCTCGGACCGACGCCTGGCGCCGCCGCGGGAATCACGGCGGAGGCAATCGCCGCGTTGTCCGATTGCGGCGAGGCGCGCTGCGGCTACTATTAGGACATGGGAAAGGGGATGCTGGCCGGGGTGTTGCGGCGCGCGGCGCGGGCGTTGGGGGCGCGGCCGGTCCGGAACGGGAACGAGGGCGCCGCCTCGGGCGCGCACGCCGACCGGACGCGGCAGGAGATCGAGAACTTCGGGTCGCAGGAGAACGTCCACGACTTGCCCGAGATCTTTCACTTCTGGTCGCTGCGGTACGTCCGGCCCAAGCTCGAAGCCGTGTACGGCGTGTCGACCCTCGACGACTTCTACCTGAACCACCTGTTCCGGTACCGGGAGGAGAACCCGCACCGCACCCTCGAGGTCACCAGCATCGGGGCGGGCAACGGCGACATGGAGGTCCGCATCGCGGGGCGGCTGCGCCAGGGCGGGTTGACGGATTTCCGCTTCTCGTGCGTGGACATCAATCCCTACATGCTGACCCGGGGGCGGGAGCAGGCCGCCGCCGGCGGGCTGGCGTCCCATTTCGAGTTCCTGGAGACCGACGTCGGGGCGTGGCGGGCCGACGGGCCGCGGGCCGCCGTGTTGGCGCACCACAGCCTGCACCACATCGTGGGTCTGGAAGGCGTGTTCGCCAACATCCGAAAGGCCATCGGCGGC
This sequence comes from Acidobacteriota bacterium, assembly GCA_022821145.1. Classification (GTDB taxonomy): domain Bacteria; phylum Acidobacteriota; class Terriglobia; order 20CM-2-55-15; family 20CM-2-55-15; genus JAJEDW01. The sequence continues at coordinate 43,840 of JAJEEE010000085.1, read as the reverse complement.
GACGGCTACCTGCTCACCTGCGACATGATCGGCCGCAACGGGCACATGCGGTGGCCCGAGGCGCTCGAGCGCGTGCACGCGATCTGGCGGACCATGCCGGACCGCTACAAGTACAACCACCTGCTCGAGCGCTTCGAGGCGATGTACGAGAACTGGGACTGCTCGACGGAGGGGTTCGAGGGGATCCGCGCCCAGGACATCCTGCCGCTGCTGGTTCGCGAATTCCACTTCGAGAGCTTCATCGCCTACGGCAACCTGCCCGACGTCTTCGTCGACCGGAACTTCGGGCGCAACTTCGCCGTCGACAACGCCCAGGACACGGCGTTCATCGATCGCATCGGCGCGGAGAACGACCGCCTGATCGACGCGGGCGTCCTGAAGCCCACCCAGATGGTGGCCGCGTTGCGCGGACGTCCTTCGGCCCAGGTCCGCTGCTACCGGCACTGGACCCCGGAGTTCTGCGTGAGAGACCCCGGTCGCAGGCCCCGCAGTCGCCGCGACGTACTCCAGGCGCATCGGCGCCGATCGTCCACTGCCGTGGAGTGGCCCTATAATGTCAATCCGATGACTCGACCACCCGTCGGCCCGCCGCCGCCCGTTGGCGCCTCCGGCGACGCGATCCGCCGCCACGTGGAGGCCCTCGGCCCGTGGTTCTACCCGTTCGAGTTCGACGGCGTCCGCACCCGGTCCTACCTGCCGCCCCACATGGTGGAGATCTTCGAAACGCGCCGGCGGATGGTGGAGGGCATCGTCTCCGCGCACTTCGGAGAACGCATCCCCGGCGTCCGGTGCCTGGACGTCGGCTGTCACGAGGGCTTCTACAGCTTCGCGATGGCCCGGCTGGGCGTGGGCCGCGTCACCGGCGTCGACGTCCGCGAGGCGAACCTGGCGCGGGCCCGCTTCGCCGCCCGGCGGTTGGGGCACGTCGGCATCGAGTTCCGGCGGCGCAACGTCGAGACGCTCGACGCCGAGTCGTTCGGCCGATTCGACCTGACGCTGCTGCTGGGCCTCGTCTACCACCTGGAGAACCCCATGCGGGCGCTGCGCAACGTGCGGGCCGTCACCTCGGAGATGTGCGTCGTCGAGTCGCAGGTGATCGACGAGGTCGACGGCGAGACCGAGTGGGGCCAGCGCGATTCGAAGCAGCCCTATCGCGGCGTGGTCGCCTGGATCGACGACTCCGCCGAGTTCGACGCGGACAACAACGAGGTGGGCCACAGCCCCATCGCCATGTGCCCGTCGCCCAGGGCGCTCGAGTTCATGCTGCGGCAGGCCGGGTTCGCGCGCGTCGAGTTCGTCGATGCGCCCGACGGCGCCTACGAGCAGCACGCGCGCGGCAAGCGCGTGGTGTGCGCCGCGTACTGTTGAGGGCGGCGCGGGGCGGGAGGCGAAGTATTCCGGCAAAACGGCGACCCGCGTTGTCGCGGCCGATCGGACCATTGCGCGGTCGGGCCGCCCGCCGGCGTCGATTGGCGCGCGCCGCGCCGTGAGGGGCGGTGTATACTGCACCCGCCTCGAGAGCCGCGTCGGGGGCGACACCCGCTTCCGCCTCGCGTCGCGCATTCCATGTCCAGGTCCTACCGTTACTGCCGCATCGACCGCGAGGGATGCGTCCACTGCGGATGCCGGCGCTTCGAGCAGGAGGCGGTGATCGACGACCGCCTGGCCGCGGCCTGGGAGCTGTCGCCCAGGGAGCGGCGGTGGTTCGACCGGCGCGAGGGGCATTTCTGCCGGGACTGCCGCATGTCCAGGCGCGTCCGGATGCTGCTGTGGACCATCCGGAGGGTGCGCTCGGGCGCGGACCTGGAGATCCTGCACCTGAACGAGACCAACGCGCTGGCGCCGGCCCTGGAGCGCATGGGCCGCGTCACCCCGACCGTCTATCGGCCGGACCGGCCGCTGGGAACGCGGATCGGCGCGTTCCACAACGAGGACATGTTGCGGCTGAGCTTCGGCGACGGCCGGTTCGACCTGGCCGTGCACTCCGAGACCCTGGAGCACCTGGCCGACTACGAGCGGGCCCTGGCCGAGGTGGGCCGCGTCCTGAAGCCGGGCGGATTGCAGGTGTACACGGTCCCGCTGCTGTTCTCCAGGAAGACCCGGCGGCGCATGCGGCCCGGCGCCTCGGGGCGGCTGGAGCCGTGCCTGCCGCCGAGCCACCACGGCGCGGGGGAGTTTCCGGTCGTCTGGGAGTTCGGCGGCGACTTCCGCCGGGAGCGGGACGGCGCGATCGAGGCGCTGTACTTCGACAACTACTGGCGGAACCGCACCGTGTTCGCGGTGGTCGAGGCAAAGGCGGGGCGCGCGTCCGTTTGAAGACCGGCCGGCCGCGTTCTTACCTGGAATTTTCGTTTCGCCGTCCCCGATGCGGGTAATCTGGGGGTAGCGAATATAGAAAGGACCGGTGGTGGTGGAACTCCTCCGAAGAGTCTCCGTTGTTCTTGCGGCCCTCCTGTGGGCCCTGCCGGTGTCGGCGCAGTCCGACGATCAGGCGAAGCATTCGCACATCCTGCCGCACGTCGCCGACGGGGACGGGTGGCGCTCGTCCGTGCTGGTGACCAACGTCGCCGAATCGGCCGCTTTCTGCACGCTGCGACTGCACGGGCTGGGCGTGGACCGGTTCGAGGCCATCGACGGCGTGACGGCGTCCGGGTCCATGGCGACGTTCGAGCTGGCGGGCCGCGGCGGCAGCCTGGTCTGGGACAGCCGGAACGCCGCGGCGTTGGCGTCGGGATACGCGACCGTCGATTGCAACGCGGCCGTGGTTGCGCAGGTGGTGTTCGCGTGGCTCGGGGACGGGGAGCGTCCGTCGGGGAGCGCCACGGTGTTCAGCGCGCAGAAGGGGCGGGAGTTCCAGTTCCCGGTGTTGACGGCGGCGGGGACTCTGGGGTTCGCCATTGCGAACGACAGCGACTTCGAGGCGGAGTGCGACATCGTCCTCGAGGACCCGCTTCGGACGAACCTGGGCGAGGCGTCGGTTGCGGCGCCGTCGAAGACCAACCGGGCGCGGATGCTGCACATGGCCATCCCGATCCCGGAAGGCTTCGTCGGCGGATCGGCGACGGTGTCGTGCAACCGTCAGGTCGCGATGATGGGGCTTCATTTCGAGCTGGAGCCGGACGGGGCGATCGTCACGTTCAACACGCTGCCGCCGGCGCTCCTGGATACGTTTCTGTTCGGTTCCAACGAACAGGCGAAGCGTCAGCACATCCTGCCGCACATCGCCGACGGCGGGGGATGGCGATCGTCCCTGATCGTGACGAACGTGGAGGGGTCCGACAGCCGGTGCGCGCTGGAGCTGCGGGGGCTGACGGCGGACCGGTTCCAGGCGGCGGAGGGGATCGAGGCGTCGAGGTCGACGGCCGCGTTCGAGCTGGGGCGTACGGGCGGTTACCTCGTGTGGGGCACGCGGGCCGAGGGAGCGCCGGCTTCCGGCTACGCGACGCTGGATTGTTCGGCGCCGGTCGTGGCGCAGGTCGTTTTCGCATGGGCCGGGGAGGGGGAGAGGCCCACGGGCATGGCGACGGTCTTCAGTTCCCAGGCCGATCGGTTCTTTCAGCTTCCGGTCCTGACGCCGGCCGCCACGGTGGGTTTCGCGATCGCCAACGACACCCCGGACGACGCCACGTGCCGCATCGTGCTGGACGATCAGGCGAGGGTTCGCGTGGGCAACGTCGCCATCGCCGTACCGGCGAAGACGAATGTGTCGCGGTTGCTCAACGCGGTCGTCGAGATTCCGGAAGATTTCGTGGGCGGAAAGGCGCGCGTGGGCTGCGACCGGACGGTGGCCGCCATCGGCTTGCACTTCGAGCTGGCGCCGGACGGGCAGATCGCCACGTTCAACACCCTGCCGCCGGCCGTGGTCGATTCCATCTCGGGCGGCGATCTTCCACCACCGACGGTGACGCTGACCGTGTCGCGCGACGCGATCGAGGCGGGAGGGGCCGCGACGCTGGACTGGTCTTCGACGGACGCGGTCAGCGCCACGATCACGCCGGACATCGGGTCCGTGTCCACGTCCGGAACGCGGGAGGTCTCTCCGGGGGTCACGACCACGTACCGGATCACCGTCGTCGGGGCGGATGGCCGCACCGCCACGACGACGGTCACGGTAGCCGTGGAGGCGTCGGCCCGGGACGTGCTGAGGGTGTTGTACGAAGCGACCGACGGCGAGAACTGGCGCATAAACCAGAACTGGTTGACGGACCGCCCCCTCTCGACGTGGCACGGAGTGAGGGTCGACGACGAGGGTCGCGTGACGGGGCTGAAACTCGACAACAACAACTTGAGAGTGCCCGTTCCGCGTGAGCTGGCCGGGCTGATCCACTTGACGGAGCTGGATCTGTTCAACAATTACCTGTCCGGTTCCATCCCGCCCGAGCTGGGAAACCTGACACGCTTGACGCTTCTGGACCTTTCCGGCGGCCCGGGTGGATTTTTGGGAATCCCGGGCCAAATGACGGGACCGATTCCGCCGGAGCTGGGTGCGCTCACCCGGTTGAAGAAACTGTCCCTCCGCTTCAACAAGCTGACCGGACCGATTCCGCCGGAGCTGGGTGCGCTGACCGACGTCGAGCTCCTGTTCCTGCAACACAACGGTTTGACGGGGCCGATTCCGCCGGAGTTGGGCGCGCTCACCAATCTGAGGACTGTGGAGCTCGGAAACAACGATCTGACGGGGCCGATTCCGGCCGAGCTGGGGCGCCTGAGTGTATTGAAGTCCCTGTACCTGCCCTTCAATCGGTTGACCGGACGCATCCCGCCGGAACTGGGTGGGCTCTCACGCGTTGTCGACCTCGACCTGCGCGGGAACCGTCTGACGGGGCCGATTCCGCCGGAACTGGGACCGTTGCCGCTCTTGCACTACCTGTACCTCACCGGCAACGATCTGACGGGGCCGATTCCGCAGGAGCTGGGAAGCGCGCCCAACCTGCGGTGGATTTACCTCGACGACAATGACCTGACCGGGAATGTGCCGCCGGAACTCGGCGGTCTGGAGAACCTTGAGATTCTGAAGGTCAGCGGCAACGCGCGCATGTCTGGCGCGTTGCCCGTCGAGTTGGCCGGCGCGATTCGAATTCAGGAGCTTCTGACCACGGATACCGGCTTGTGCGCGCCTTCGGACGCCGGCTTTCGGAATTGGCTTTCCGGAATCCAGAAACAAAGGCTCCCGGCCTGCGGCGACCCGCCGCCGGTGTACCTGACACAGGCCGCGCAGTCGCGCCGGTTCCCGGTGTCGCTCATAGCGGGCGAGGAAGCTCTGCTGCGGGTGTTCGTGACGGCGCCGGACGCTGGCGGCGCGACGCTTCCGCCGGTATGGGTCCGGTTCTACCTCGACGGCCTCGAGGTGCATTCCATGGACATCCCGGCCGGTTCCGCGCCGATCCCGGCCGAGGTGGACGAGGGATCGCTGGAAGGGTCCGTGAACGCCCGCGTGCCGGCGGACGTCGTGCAGCCGGGCCTGGAGCTGGTGGCCATTGTCGATCCCGATCAGACTTTGGACCCGGAACTGGAGCTGACGCGGCGGATCCCGGAGAGCGGCCGATTGCCCGTCCACGTCCGGACGGCCCCCGGCTTCGATCTGACGATGATTCCGTTCGTCCGGAGATCCGCTCCGGACAGGTCGATCGTGGAGCTGGTCGAGGCCATGGCCGCCGATCCAGAGGGCCACGAGCTCCTCGAGGACGCGCGCGCATTGCTGCCGATCGGGGAACTCGAAGTGAAGGCGCACGAACCGGTGACGGTGGACACCGCCAACGCCCATACGCTCCTGAGAGAGACGACGATGATTCACGCGATGGAGGGCGCGGACACGCATTACATGGGGACGATCGCGGGCGCGGTCACCGGCGGCGCCGCGGGCGTGGCCTACCAGCGCTTCAAGACGAGTTTCGTGACGCCGAATCCGTTCGTGATCGCGCACGAGCTGGGCCACAACTTCAGTCTCCAGCACGCGCCGTGCCGCGCCGATGTGAGTCTGGACCGCATGTTCCCCAACGACGACGGCTCCACCGGCGTCTGGGGGTACGATTTCCGCGACGGCGGCCGCCTGGTCTCGCCGGCGACGCCGGACTTGATGTCCTTCTGCCGCCGCCCCCACTGGATCAGCGATTACCATTTTTCGAATGCGCTGGGTTTCCGGATCTACGACGCGACCATCGGCTGGCGCGGGATATTGTTTACCTTTGCCGCCGAGGAGTCGCGGGCCGTCGACGCCGGAGCGTCGGAATCCGTCGACGCTGGAGCGTCGGAATCCGTCGACGCCGGAGCGTCGCGATCCGTCGACGCCGGAGCGTCGCGATCCGTCGCCCCGGGGCGCTCGCTGCTGTTGTGGGGCGGCGTGGACGCGGGCGGGGCGCCGTTCCTGGAGCCCGCCTTCGTGGTCGACGCGCCGGCGTCGTTGCCGACATCCACGGGCGATTACAGACTCGTCGGCCGGACGGCCGACGGCGCGGATCTCTTCTCGCTGGCGTTCGAGATGCCGAAGGTGGACGACGGCGACGGGCAGTCGTCGTTCGCCTTCGCGGTTCCCGTCGACCCGGGTTGGGCCGACGATCTGGCCGGCGTCACGCTCATGGGACCCGGCGGCTTCGCGACGCTGGACGGGAACACCGACCGGCCCGTGACGATCCTGCGCAATTCGGCGACGGGACAGGTGCGCGGCATCCTGCGCGACCGCCCGTCCCGGGCGGCCCCGGGCACGGCGGCGTTCGCGTTGCCCCTGGAACCGGGCATGGAAGCGACGACCAGCCGCGGGCTCCCCGACCCCGCGGATTGGAGCCGGTAGGCGCACAGGGCGCTCGGCGTTCGGATCGGTGGTGGTGATGAGGAACTGTCCGATGAAGCACGCCACGCTGCTGGCGGCCGCCTGGGCGGCGCTCGCGTCGGCGTCGCCCGCGGCGGCGCAGTCCGACGCGCAGGCCCGACGACTGCATATTCTGCCGCACATCGCCGACGGGGACGGGTGGCGGTCGTCCGTGCTGATGACCAACGCGGCGCAATCGGCAAGCTTCTGCACGCTCGAGTTGTACGGGCTGGACGTGGGCCGGTTCGAGGACACCGCGGGCGTGACGGCGTCGGGCGCCGCGGCGACCTTCGAGCTGGCCGCCTCCGGGGGGAGCCTGGTCTGGCACACCCGGAACGAACGGGCGTTGGGGTCCGGATACGCCACCGTCGATTGCAACGGCGCGGTGACGGCGCAGGTCGTGTTCGCATGGCACGGGGACGGGGAGCGGCCGACGGGGATCGCCACGGTGTTCAGCACGCAGGTGGGTTGGGACTTCCAGTTTCCCGTCACGACGGCGGCGGGAACGCTCGGTTTCGCGATCGCCAACGACAACGAAGTCGAGTCGGAGTGCGGGATCGTCCACGAGGATCCGCAACGGACGCAACTGGGCAAGGCGTCGATCGCGGTGCCCCCGAAGACCAGCCGGGCGCACATGCTCCATGAGGCCGTTGCCGTGCCGGAGGGGTTCGCCGGCGGATCGGCGGCGGTGTCCTGCAGCCGGCGGGTCGCGATGGTCGGGCTGCACTTCGAGCTGGAGCCCGACGGAAGCATCGTCACGTTCAACACGCTGCCGCCGGCGCTTCTCGATACGTTTCCCCGCGACCCCGACCGGCAGGCGAAGCGCGTCCATGTCCTGCCGCATATCGCGGACGGGGACGGCTGGCGGTCCTCCCTGCTGGTGACGAACGTGGCGGACATCGCCAGCCGGTGCACGCTGGAGCTCGTAGGCTTGACGACGGATCGTTTCCAGGCGGCGGAGGGGATCGAGGCGGCGGGCAAGGCGGCGGCTTTCGAGTTGGGCCGCGCGGGCGGCTACCTGGTGTGGGGCACGCGGAACGAACAGGCGTTGGCCTCCGGCTACGCAACGCTGGATTGCACGGCGCCGGTCGTGGCGCAGGTCGTCTTCGCGCGGAACGGGGCCGCCGGGCGGCCCACGGGAATGGCGACGGTTTTCAGCGCGCAGGCCGATCGGTTTTTCCAGCTTCCGGTCCTCACTCCCGCCGGCACGGTGGGGTTGGCGATCGCCAACGACACGGACGTGGACGCTGTCTGCCGTATCGTGTTGGACGATCACGCAGGGGTTCGCGTGGGCGAGGCCCCAATCGCGGCGCCGGCCAGGACCAACGTGGCGCAATTGCTGAACGGGGTTGTCGAGATTCCGGAAGGCTTCCGGGGCGGAACGGCGCGCGCGGGGTGCGATCAGACCGTGGCCGCCATCGGGTTGCACTTCGAGCTCGACGCGGACGGCGCCATCGCCACGTTCAATACGCTGCCGCCGGTCCTGGTCGGACCGGTCGCGCCGACCGTCACGCTGACGACGTCGCGCGACTCGATCGCGCCGGGCCGGGCGGCGACGTTGACGTGGTCGGCGACGGACGCTATCCGCGCGACGATCACGCCGGACGTCGGCGCCGTGCCCGTGTCCGGATCGAGGATTGTGTCCCCGGAAGAAACGACCACGTATCGGATCACGGTGGTCGGTTTCGATGGGCGCACGGCGGAGGCGTCGGTCACCGTGACGGTGACGGCGACATTGGCGGACCGGTCCGCGCTGGAGGCGCTCTATGAGTCCACCGGCGGCGAGGACTGGGTCAACGACGAGAACTGGCTCAGCGACCGTCCCCTTTCGGAGTGGCACGGGATCCGGGTGGATGGCGACGGACGCGTGAGTTCGATCTGGCTCCCCGCGAACGATCTGACCGGTTCGATTCCGCCGGAACTGGGCGCGCTGACCGGCCTGACGACCCTCCTACTCATGAGTAACAATCTGACCGGTTCGATTCCGCCGGAACTGGGCGCGCTGACCGGCCTGACGAACCTCGTACTCGCGGGTAACGATCTGACCGGTCCGATTCCGCCGGAACTGGGCGCGTTGCCCCTTCTCCGCGACCTCGCGCTCGATGGCAACGCGATTGACGGCGCGATCCCGCCGGAACTGGGTTCCCTTTCCAGCCTTTCGACGCTGAGTCTGAACCACAACGATCTGACCGGCGCGATCCCGCCGGAACTCGGCGGTCTCGATAGCCTCCGCACGTTGATTCTCGGCAGTAATCGATTGACGGGAACGATTCCGCGGGAACTCGCGTCACTGGCGAACTTGCAGCACCTCGGTCTCAGCGACAACCGCCTCACCGGATCGATTCCGGCGTGGTTGGGGAACCTCGAGAATCTGACCTATATTCACCTCGCGGGAAACGGACTGACGGGAGCCATCCCGCCGGAACTGGGAGCGCTCACCCGCCTGTCGTCGTTGTGGCTGAACTACAACGGGCTGACCGGAGCGGTCCCGGCGGAGCTGGGAGCGCTCGCCGAGTTGATCCACGTGAACCTCGGCGCCAACCGGCTGACCGGCTCGCTGCCCCGGGAATTCCTGACGCTTACCAGGCTGGACCTTTTGGTCCTCGGCCCGAACGATGGGTTGTGCGTGCCGGAAACGGCCGAGTTCAGGAGCTGGATCGACGGGATCGAACGCGCCATCGACGTCGTGTTCTGCAACGATCCCGGCTGAGCGGCGCCGGCGCCTGCCCACGAGCCGGCCGCCCCCGTCGGCCCGCCGCGCCGCGATTGTTCCTTGATGGCCTATCGGCGTTGGCTTATGATGTTGGGTGATTCCTATGGATGGGTCATTCTCACTCTCGCACATAACCGATTCAAAACAAGCGCTTGCTGCCGCGCACAACTACGGAGAAGTTCGCATGCGCCATAAACTCGCCATCACGGCATGCTCTCTATGGCTTCTGGCTCTTACATCCCCGGTCCTCGCCCAGGACACCGGCACGATATCGGGAACGGTGGCCGACGGCACCGGCGCCGTCATTCCGGGCGCCGAGGTCACGGCCACCAACGACGTCACCGGTGAGGACACGACGGCGCTGACCGGCGGCGTCGGCGATTACACCCTGACGCTGCCGGCCGGCAACTACACGCTGTCGGTGACGATGCCCGGATTCGAGACCGGCGTCGCGCCGGGCGTGGCCCTGGCCGCGGGCGGCGTGGCCACCCAGGACTTCGCGCTCGAGCTGGGCGCGCTGACCACCAACATCGTGGTCGGCACCCGCGCCGAGCCCCGGTCGGTGACCGAGTCGCCGGTCCCGGTCGACGTGATCCCCACCCAGGACTTCGTCGCCCAGGGGACGACCGACCTGGCCAACCAGCTCCGGACCGTGGTGCCCTCGTTCAACATCAACATCCAGCCGATCAGCGACGCGGCCACCATCGTCCGTCCGGCCAACCTGCGCAACCTGGCGCCCGACCACACCCTGGTCCTCGTGAACGGGAAGCGCCGGCACCGGGCGGCGGTCATCACCTGGCTGGGCAACGGCATCGCCGACGGCTCGCAGGGGCCCGACATCTCGGTCATCCCCTCCATCGCCATCCGCCAGGCCGAGGTGCTGCGCGACGGCGCCGCGGCGCAGTACGGGTCCGACGCCATCGCCGGCGTCATGAACTTCGAGTTGAAGAACGCGCGGTCGGGCGGCAGCGTCGAGTTCCGCTCGGGCGCCCATCTGAACGAGAACATCGGCGATGCGTCCACCTGCGGCGCCGGCGTCATCGGCGACATCCAGCACTCGTGCAACGGCATCTCCGGCCGCGGCCGGTCCGTCACGGTCGCCGGCAACGTCGGGCTTCCCTGGGGCGAGAACGGGTTCGTCAACCTCAGCGCCGAGTACGGCGACTCCAACCCGACCAACCGCTCGATTCAGCGCAACGACGCGATCGGCATCATCGGCGCCGGCAACAGCAACCTGCGCAACCCCGCGCAGGTGTGGGGCTCGGCCCGGTTGGACGACGACGTGAAGCTGTTCGCCAACTTCGGCTACCAGATCAACGAGAACCTGCAGTTCTACGGCCACAGCAACCTGGCCAAGCGCACGGTGACCGGCGGGTTCTACTTCCGCAACCCGCACACGCGGGGCGGGGTCTTCCGGGGCTACAGGCTCCATCCCGAAACGGGCCTGAACGTCTACAACGCCGACGGCGGGATCACAAACTTTCCGAATCCCACGGACGACGACGACAGGGACAGGGTCGTCTACGATCTGAGCGGCCAGGACGTCAGCATGCCGGGCACCGCGGGCGTCGCGTCGCTGCTGGTCGGCGACCGGGTATGGGCCCGGACCGGCGACGTGTCCGCGGGCGGCTGCGCGACCATCCCCGTCGTCGACAACGCGCCCGACGCGGCGGCGTTGCGGGCGGTCGAGGCCGATCCCAACTGCTTCACGCTCTACAGCCGGTTCCCCGGCGGGTTCACGCCGCAGTTCGGCGGCGACTACAAGGACTATTCGTGGGTCAGCGGCGTGCGCGGCTTCACGACCGGCGGCTTCACCTGGGACGCCAGCATCAACATCGGCAGCAGCGAGGTCGACCAGTTCATCTTCGACACCGTGAACGCCTCGGTCGGCTACGACACGCCGACGTCGTTCGAGCCCGGGACCTACCGGCAGCAGGACCTCAACTTCAACTTCGACACCACCTACCGCGTCAACGAGTTCGTCCACGTCGCCAGCGGCGTGGAGTGGCGGCGGGAGCGGTTCACCATCGGCGCCGGCGACCCGGTGTCGTGGGAGATCGGTCCCTACGCCGCGCAGGGCTTCAGCTCGGGGTCGAACGGCTTCAACGGCTACCGCGCCGACACGACCGCCGGGGAATGGGACCGCTCGAACTTCGCCTGGTACGCCGACTTCGAGTTCGAGAACCCGCAGGGGTACTGGACGCTCGGCACGGCCGTCCGCGTGGAGCGCTTCGACGACTTCGGCTCGACGGTCAACGGCAAGGTGACCTTCCGCGGCATCATCTCCGACCAGGTGTCCGTGCGCGGCGCGGTCAGCAGCGGTTTCCGGGCGCCGACGCCGGGGCAGCAGAACGCGTTCAACGTGACCACCGCCTTCATCGGCGGGCAGTTGACCAACAACGGCGTCGTCCCGGCCACCTCGGCCGTGGCCGTGGCGCGGGGCGGCGCGCAGCTCCAGCCCGAGACCTCCATCAACTGGAGCGGCGGCCTCGTGGTGGAGGACGGTCCGTTCACCTTCACCGCCGACTTCTTCCGGATCGACATCAAGGACCGGGTGGCGCTGTCGCAGGAGATCGAGTTGAGCGAGGACGAGATCCTGACGCTGCTGGCGGAAGGCATCCCCGAGGCGCGCAACTTCCCGGTGTTCCGGTTCTTCCTGAACGACTTCTCGACCACCAGCCAGGGCGTCGACGTGATCTCGACGCTGGCCCTGGGCGCCACGTCGCTGAGCGCGGTGTTCAACTACACCGACACGCAGGTGAAGGACGTCGAGACGTCGGTGATCGACGACTTCCGCATCAACACGCTGGAACGCGGACTGCCCAACACGCGGTGGAACGTCACCGCCAACCACGACGCCGGCCGCTGGACCCTGATGGGCCGGCTGAGCTTCTACGGCCAGTTCTGGGACAGCGAGGACGGGCGCAACGCCGCCGACCTGAGCGCGTCCGACTTGGCCGGGACGGGCCTGCCGGTGATATCGTCCTCGACCGCCTACCCGGCCTACGGCGGCAAGGCGCTGGTCGACGTCGAGCTGGGCCTCCGGCTCAGCGAGACCGTCACGCTGGCGCTCGGCGGCGAGAACGTGTTCAACACCTACCCGGACGTCAACGGCTACGGGGCCTTGACGGTCGGCAACCGGTACGGCCAGTTCTCGCCGTTCGGCTTCAACGGCGCGTACTACTACACCCGCCTCAACTACACCTGGGGCATCGACTTCTAGTCGGGTTCCGCGATCGATCGACACTCGGCGGCGGGGGACAGCCCCCGCCGCCGGGCGTCGGTTTCCCTACGGGCCGCTCGCGCGCCCGCTCGCCTCACTTCGAAACTTCGTTGGCGCTCCTGTAGCGGCCGCGGGTTCCGGCGATCGTCAAGTCGCCGACCGCCCGGTACCGGCCCGAACCGGCCGAGGACAGATCGTAACCGCAAACCTGGCCGGTCTTCCGCGTTCCCGCTATCTCGGTCCAACCCGAACCCGTGTTCCGTTGCCACGCGGTCCAGTGAATTTCGTACCGCTGGCCGTTTACGGTGATGGCGCCCACCGTGACGCACCGTCCCGGGCCTGCGACGTTGGTGAGGATCCCCATCCGCAGCGTCACGGTTCCGTCGTTGCCGATCGTGAAACTCGTGAGCGGCGTGAAGTCGTCGCTTCCCCCGCCTCCGCTGTCGGAGACCGTGACGCGAACGCCGGAGGAACAATTGTTTCCGGTATCGGACTCGCCGGTTACGGAATCGACGCAGGCGCCGTAGTAATACGTTCCGGCCTGTGATGGAGCGGTCAAGTCGATGGACTCGGCGCTGGACGCGCCCGCGGCCAGCCCCGCCACGCCGTCTGTCCCGACCTGGGTATCGCTTGAGGAAATCGTGGCGTTCGCCGACCGGTAGTAGCCGAGCGTCGTTGCGGGAGACTGTCCGCCGCCGCGGTTGCGCACCGTTGCCGACAGGGTGAACGATGCGCCGGCGTCGGGAGAACCGTCGTCCACGGATGCCCGCTCGACGATCAGGTCCGGGGCTTGCGTCCCGCCGGTGGACACGTCCACGGTCAGCGTGAACGGCCCGGTCACGCCGCCGCGAAGCGTTGTGGCCTCGATCGTGTACGTGCCGGCCGCCAACGTGCGGGCGATCCGGGCGTTGGCGCCGGACCCGCCGTCGTTGTCGGACTCGATGAGGCCCGTGCCCATCCCCGCGCCGTTCCGCAGAGCCAGCCACGTGTCCACCGACGGTGACGTCAAATCGATCGTCACCCGGGCTTGCTGGCCCAGGGTGAAGGTGTAGTACCGCGCATACTCGCCGTTCGGGTAGTGCGCCGAGGGGCAACTGCCGTCCCAGGAACCGCTGCGGCTCACCGTGCCGGTGATCGTTCCCAGATCGTTCGTGCAGCTCCCCGCGGAGTCCGCGTCCACCAACTCGAAGCTCCCGTCGAGCCTCAGCGGCGCCGACCCGCTCTCGGTGTAGGTGTAGACGAACGAGCCCGTCGTGGGGGACGTGAACGTCATCCGCATTTCCGACCGCTCGAGAGCGGGGTCGTTTCCCGTTGCGTCGTAGGTGTACGTCAGCGTTCCGGTATCGGGCCCCGTGCGGACGTACCCGCTGTTTCCCTCCGAGGATTCGCCGCCATCGATTTCACGGACGCGGCCCGGCCCGATGAAGACCAGGCGGTAGTTGAAGGCGTCCTGCACGATCTGCTTGCCGACGAAGACGCTGTCGAACGCCGCCTGGTCCGCCGGCGCGAAGCCGGCCGGGGGCGGCGGCATCGACACGGGCGGCCCGGCCAGATCCAGCGGCTGCCCGGCGGTGTCGAAGAAGCTCAGGGTTCCCGACGCGGCCTGGCCGGCGGTCCCGCTGTAGAGGATGAACTCGGTCGTCCAGCCCTCGGAGTCGGCCAGGTGGGCGAAGAAGCGGTCCTCGGAGATCGCATCCTCCGCCTCGTTCGACGGCGTGGTGGTCGTCGCCTTCAACTCGCCGAGCGCGTTGATGCGGAACCTCAAGGCAATGACCGAGACGTCGAAGGCGGCGCTCACCCGGAGCAGGCCGGAGAAGTCCGCCGGGAGCGTCATCAGTTCGTCCAGCATCCGGGCGGTCTGGCCCGACGGCGGCAGCGTGATGACGGCCGGCGGCGCCGCCGGCGTTCCGTCATGGTGCGTCACCTCCAGCGTCACCGTGTTGAACACGTCGTCCGCCGTGTTGGTGACGGCGAAACCGGCGCGAATCGAACCAGGCTCGTTCGGCGTTCCGCGGGCGTCGACGGGGACGCGAAACGCCCGGCCTTGCGGCGTGATGGGCACGCCGGCCTCGGCCAGCGTCTTCCCGGCCGGCGCGTAGGAGAAGATCACCAGACCGGAGGGCGCCGCGCTTCCGTCGCGGGGCGTCGGCGGACCGAGCCGGACTTCAAGTCGCCCAGTCGGTTCGCGGTCGTGAGTCTCCGGAAGCTGCCGGGAGCGACGGCGTAGTCGAACTCCGACCCCGCCGACCCGTCGTCCAGCGTCAGGACGACCGGCGCGCCGGCCGCCGTACGGCTGCCCGGCCCCAGGAACTCGACCGTTCCCGTGATCGTCCGATCCGTCGGGTTCACCAGGACGACCTCGGTCGCCCATCCGGCGCCATCGGCGAAATGGGGGAAATAGACCGTCCCTCGATCGGCCGCGCCGGGAACGGACGGGTTCGAAGCGGCGGCCAGGCGCGCCACCGGAAGCGTGGTCATCACGAACTCGCCGGCCTGGACGGTCGACGTCCGCAAGGCGATGACGGCGATGGGCGCCGACGCCGTGAACGTGAAGGTTCCCAATATCCCGTCGCCACTGTTGAACGGCGCCTCGTTCAGGTGTTTCGCAATCTGCGCATGAGCGTCCAGAACGTAGCTGCCTTCGGCGAAACGCCGGCCCTCCGTGTCGGTGAAGTAGAAGTGGATGGTCGCCGGCGCGTCGTTGGGATTGGCCATGGCCAGTCCCGTGTTGAGGGGCCCGTTCACCTCGGCGAAGATCCGTCCGTCGGAGACCGGCTCGGCGGCCGGGACTCCGGCTTCGGAAATCAGCACCCCTTCTCCGTTCCGGTACTGGAAGATCGCGACCCCCGACGGCGTGGTCGAATCCTCGCCCGCGCGGATGCGGCCGTATCCCGTTCTCAGCGTCTCGGCATCCCCGCGGCTCGCGACGGACCACCCTCCCAGGTCCGTGATCGAGAACGAACCGGGCGCGGCGTCCTGCGGATCGATGAACTCCGAGATGTGGGGATAGAAGACGGAAAAGTGCGTGTAGGCGTCACGAATCGGGCCTTGGGTGTCCTCGTCGACGATGTCGCCGAAGCTCAACGCCCCCACGACCGTTCCGGGACTGCTGAAGAGGGCCGATCCGGACGAGCCCGGCTCCGTGTAGCCCTGTTCCGGATGCCACGAGACGATGGCGTAGTTATCGGTGGAGATCCCGTGGAAAGTCGCATCGGAGGTGAGTTGACCGAAGGAGATTCGCTTGAATTTGCCCCACTCGTCGTTGTCGGGATGATGTATGCCCGCGACCTCCGTGCCCGCGGGTTGGGGATTGGCGTCCCATCCCTGGAAAACGACGTTGTCCGGCACGGCGCCCACCAGGCGCAGCAGCGTCATGTCGCCGTCCGTATCCGAGTCGCCGCCGCCCAGGGTCGACAGCAGACTCGCCCCCACGGTCCGCTCGACGCTGTCCAGCGCCGGCGGATCGGCGTTGCACGTGGGCGCCTGGTAGTTCCAGAACGCCGTGACGCTCCGCGCCTCCGCCTCGGAGCCCACGCAGTGGGCGGCGGTCAGGAAATAGGGAGTACGGTCCTCCCGGCTGTTGTTGAGCAGCGTACCCGAGCACACGCTGGTTCCGCCCTGGGCGTTCTCGAACAGGATGCGCGCGACCCCGGCCGCCGAGTTCGACCACTCCGGGTAACAGGCCGCGTCGGGGTGGGGGTCCTCGGCGTCGGTTTCCACCGTCGCCGTGAGGTTGCCCTCGGCCACCACGTCCGTGTCGTAGAGGCGGATCGAGACGAAGTACGTCCCGGCGCGAAGCGGCGGGTCGGATCGCCGCGTGACGCCGATGCGTTCGTCTCCCGTCAATCCCAGCGACGCGTGGTCATACACCCGTCTCCCGATCTGCTCCGCGTTGTCCTGGCCGTATCGG
Source organism: Acidobacteriota bacterium (assembly GCA_022821145.1). GTDB lineage: Bacteria > Acidobacteriota > Terriglobia > 20CM-2-55-15 > 20CM-2-55-15 > JAJEDW01. Next base: position 27,189 of record JAJEEE010000085.1, on the reverse strand, counting down.
ACGTACAGGTCCACGTCGATGTCGGGATCGACGGAACGGAGCCGGAAAACGACCCGCTCGGCGGCGGACGGAACCTCGATTCGGAAAGAGCGATCCCCGGTGAAGAGCGTCGGATCGTCCACCGGCCCCAGGCGGAACGCGGCCGGCTGGCCGGACGTCAGCGGGCCGCCGCCGATCGAGTCGTCCGGCGTGTCGTCGCGTTCCACCGTCGCCGAGAGCGTGACTTCGGCCTCGACACCCGTATCGAACAGGGAAACCGAAATGAAATACGTCCCGGCGCGGAGCGGCGGATCGGACTCCGCGGTGATGACGATCTCCTCGTTGCCGGTGAGTCCGGTGGACGAATGGTCCGACACGATCCTCCCGCCCTCCACGGCGTTGTCCTCGCCGTGGCGGACATGCAGATCCGTATCGACGCCGGGATCGTCGGATTCCAGCGTGACGGTGACGCGGGTGGCGCCGTCGGGAACCTCCAGTCGATAGGAGTAGTCCCCGGAGAAGAGCGTCGGGTTGTCCACCGGTCCCAGGCTGAAGGTGACGGCGCTCCCGGGCGAGAGCGGCGTGGCCGCCTTCGCGTCCGTCCCCGCCGCCGCCGGCGTTTCCACGACGACGTCGATCGGCCCGGCGCGCGGCTTGACCTCCGCGCCGTCCCCCGCCCGAGCTTCCGCCGCGGCGACCGAAGCCCGATCGAGGCCGGCCTTGTCCACGGCTCCGAACGCATCGTCCCGGACGTGACTGATCTCGACGATCCGGAACGGCACGGCGTCGCCGGCCGCGGCCGGATCCGGCAGGTACTCGATCGTGACGCTGTCGCCGAAAACGACGTCGCTCCAGAATTCCCCGTCGCCGTACACGCCCCGGCCGGTGTACGGCGCGAGGACCTGCCCATCGGCCGAGTACAGCCAGACTTGGCCGTCCCCGACGGCGAAGTCCCGGAAGTGGACTCGCATCGCGCGGGCGCCGGGAGACGCGATCCCCAGGCGCCAGAGACGCCCGCCGGGAATCGGCTCCCACGCGCCGTCGACCCGCGTGCGCGCGCCCGACGAGTCCAGGGCGAGGGATCCGGACGGCAGCGAACGGTGGACGCCGATCACGGGCGGGACGCCCGCCCGCGCCGGGGGAAACGGATCATCGTCCGGCCCCAACGGCGGCAACGCGGCCACGCGGGGCGCGGGCAGACCCAGTCCCAGGCTCGGCGGCCGGGCCGCCGCCTCCACGGGCTGCGCTTGCGACGCCGGGCCCGGTGACGGCTCCAGCCGCTCGACCCTCTGCGCCGGGGCCGACGGAGCGAGCGCGGCCAGCGTCAGGAGAAGCGGGACAATCGACAATCGTGACGGATGCGGAACGGGACGCGTCATGACGTGATCCTCGCTTGTGCCCGTTGGGCAACCGCCATGTTGTGTGCGCAGCGCGGGGCGGCGGCCGGGACGAGAGACGGGACGGGAGAGGACGCGGCGCATGGTTCAGGGAATTACTACCATGGGTCCGGATGTGTAGTCGCCGGATAATCGTGCAGTCCGTTTCCGGCGATGGCCGCCGTCGTCGGGGACACGGGGAACCGCGTTCCGGGGCGCGGGCTCGCCGGCGCGCGCGGCTCAGGAATCGTCCGGGATCATGCCCAGTTCGCGGGCGCGGCGCACGGCGTGAGCCCGGGATTTCACGCCGAGCTTGTTGAAGATCTTCCGCAGGTGATAGCGCACGCCGTGCGTCGTGAGTCCGAGCTCGGCGGCGAGCTGCTTGTCTCCCCGGCCGTCCAACAACTTCAGGACCGTGCGCTCGCGCCGGCTCAGAACACCCGGGCGCACCTCGTCTATGCGGCGCGCCGCGGCCAGAAGCCGGAACGCGTTCTCGCGATGCGGCGAGTCGGGGCGCTGCTCGATGAACGCTTCGAGGGTCGGCCGGCAGTCCGCGCGCTCCTGGACCAGAGGCCAGGCATAGGGAGTCTCCGCGAACGATTCCAGGAATCTCTCCAGGTACGCCGCGGCCGCTTCCGGTTCCCCGGCGCGTTGCTCCAGGACGATCGACAACACGGTGGCGCGCATGAGCGTCCGCTTGAGATCCCGGTCGACGGCCGCTTCGCGCAATCGGCGGGCCAGGTCCCGGCCTTCCGGAAATCGCCCGGTCGCGGCCAGCCAGCGCAGGCGCGCGCACGACAGGGCCTCCATTTCACGCCAGCCTTGCCCGTGGAGGTCGACACAGCCCTGGGCGTCCTCGGGCAGTTCTTCCATCCGCCAGACGCGTTCGGCGTCCCGGGTCCGTCCGGCGATCACCAGCACGGAGACGCGAAGCGCGGCCACGTACCGTGCGAGCGCGGTCAACCCGGCCCCGCGCGTGTAGTCCCGCAATTCTTCCGACTTGGCGAGCGCCTCGCCGATGCGTCCGCCTCGCAGGCTGTGCTCGATCAGCACGGCGCAAGCGGCGGCGATGCCCGAGAAGGGCATGCCATGCTTCATCAGCGCGACCGGAACACGCTGGAACCCGGCCTGCGGCGACACGCGGTCGCACTCCAGGCGAAGCTCCCGCAGCATGAGTTCGGCGCCGGCCGTGGGCACGGGATCGAGCACGAAGCTCCGGCGCGCGATTCGCTGGGCCTTGCCATAGTGCGACTCGGCGTCCTCGACGCGGCCGCGGGCCATGCTCACCTGACCCAGGATCATGGCCTGTTGCATGACGATGTACCGGCTCTGCGACTGCAGGCGTTGCGATGCCTCGACAATACGGAGCGCGGCGTCGAACTCGGCCCGCAACTGGTAGAGGACGCACAGTCCGTGTGCGGCGAATCCTCGCGCCAGGGAACCGTCCGGCTTCGATTCCGCCAGCCGCGTCAAGTCCCGGTCGAGCGTTCGCGCCCAGATCGAACCGAGCGGTTCGGCCCCGTAGAGCGTCAGGGCGCCGCGCGCGATGCAGTCGTCCACGAACAAGTCGGAGGCCTCTTCCGGCTGGATCGAGTACCGCGCGCGCACTTCGCGGTAGCGCCGTCGAGCTTCCTCCACGCGGCCCGACATGACCCGCACCACGCACCGCGCCAGCGCCAGCCGGGGACGCGTCGACACGACGTCCTCGCTCAGATGCCGGTCGGCGGCCTGGAGCTGCACCATCCCCTGGAGTATCCACAGGAGCGCGCCGCCGGCCCGTTCCAGGATGTCGCCGGCCAGCGAACCGTCGCCGCCCTCGACGGCGTGACGCATGGCCGGCGCCGGCTCGCCGCGTCCGTCCAGCGCGCCCGCGATCCGGCGGTGGATGGCGCGGAACCGCCGCGGGTTCTCGCGAAAACGCCGCTCGACGCAGTGCTCGCGCAACAGCGGATGGAGCCGCCACCGATCGTCCAAGCCGCCGGGGACAGGCTCCAGCAGCCCGACGAGCACGCGCATCGAACGCAGCCGGCGCAACGAGTCGCGGCGTTCGAACACCGCGTCCAGCAGCGGCGCGTCCATCCAGTCGAGCAACGCGATGTCGAGGAGGAAGTCCCGGTCTTCGCCGTCGAGGTTGGCGAACAAACGCGACTCGATCCAGTTCTCGACGATGTCCGGAGCGGCGCGGTCGGAACCGGCGCCGCCGCGCCCGGTTCGGTTCCTGGAGATGCGCAAGGCGAACGGCCATCCGAGCGAGCTCTCCATCTCCGCGGCCAGCGCGTCGCGCGACAGTTTCCGGTCGAAAAACTCCGCGACGTGGAACGTCGAGAACCTCAGTTCCTCCGTCGTCACGACCCGCGCACGGCCGTCGAGCACGGCGCCGGCGACGTTCAGCCCGTCGGGGATTCGGCGGCACGCCACCGCCAGGTGCAGGTTGGACGGGCCGCGCTCGAGCAGGAACTCCAGCAGCGACGTCGAGTCGGGATTCTCCAGCCGCTCCAACTCGTCGAAGGCGATCACGAACGGCTTCCCGGACGCCTGGATCCGGCGCACGACCACCCCGATGCGCCTCTCCGGCCCGTCGCCGGCCACGTCGGAGTCCGTGACGTCGTGCAGATCCAGACCGGCGCTTTGGCAGGCAAAGGCGATGTAGGCGTCCAGGACGGCCGGCTCGTCCCGCTCGTCCAACGAGACCCAGGCCGTGGGCACGCCTCGCTCGCGGAGCGCGCGGCAGCATTCCGCGAGCAGCGTGGTCTTGCCGAAACCGCCGGACGCCTTCAGCACGGTCAGCCTGCGGCGCGTCGGCATCGCGGCGTTCACGAGCTCGGCGCGATGGACATACCCCGCCACCCGCTCCGGCACGGCGATCTTCTGGCCGAGCAACCAGGCGAACGCTTGCGGGGCGGCGCCATGGTCGTCCGGCCCCGGATCGGACCGGACGGCCTCGCTGCCGCGTTCTCGTCCGGAGTTCACAATCTGTCGGTCACGCGGATACGAGCGGGTCGGCCGCGGGCCCCCGTCACTCCACGGTGAACCAGTTCTCGCTGGAGTTCATGCGGCGGACGGTCAGGTCCCCGACCAGGCGATACTGCCCGGGCTCGGTCGGCGAGTAGGGGCATACCCGGCCTTCATACGTTTGACCTTCGACGTCAGTCCACGGAGCGTTCGCGTCGTCGCGCCGTTGCCACTTGGAGGTGTGGACCGTGTAGGTAACGCCGCTGCCGGGAGGGGAAAGCCCCGGGGCCAGGACATCGAGGCAGAACGTCAGCGCGAAGTCGCCGAGCGACACCTGTCCGTGCGCCACGGTCAGTCCTTCCAGCGGCGTGTACATGTCGGCGGGGCCCGTCGCTTCCCCGGCGGAGAGCACGGCCGGCGGCAGCGTGTTGAAGGTGAGGATCCCGGTTTCCCCCCCCAGCTCGAAATGCAGTCCGATGACGGCCACCTGCTGATCGCAGGACACTGTTGCTGAGCCCATCTCGAACGTTCCCGGAATCTCAGTTGTCTTTTCGTCGTTGAGCAACACCGCCTTGTTGGTCTTCGACTCCACCATCTCCATCTCTATGAGTCTGGCCACTTCGTTCCGTTGTGGGTCCTCGAGGACGATGTTGCAGTTTGCGTCGGCGTCCGAATCGTTGGCGATGGCGAACCCGACGGTGCCCGTTGCATTCAGGACCGGAACTTGGAATTCCCTGCCGGGCGTCGAACTGAACACGGTGGCGATTCCCTCCGGCCTGTCCGAACCGCTGAAGAATGCGAAAGTGATCTGCGCCGTGACGTCGGCCTCGCAGTCGAGGATGGCGTAACTGTTGACCGTTGCCGATACGTTCCGGGTTGACCACACCAGGTAACCTCCCGTCGCGGACAGATCGAACGTTGCCGTCGAACCGGTCACGGTCACGTCGTCGCCCGGGTCCTGGAACCGGTCCAGCGTCAGGCCGCCATTCACTTCGAGCGTGCACATGCCGGCGGCATCGGAGACATTGGTCACGATCAGCGTGGATTGCCAGCCGCCCCCGTCGGCGATATGGGGCAGGAAGTGGGACCGTCCCGCCGTAGGGTCGGACTGGGCCAGGGCCGGCAGCGACGGCGCGATCGTCAGCACGAGTGTCGCGAGTATCGGAGTTCGTTTCATGGCGTCTGAGTTCCTCGGGATTGTTGACGGTTGTGAACCGGTATAAATGGTTTCGATGATCGATGGCGTCTCGCGAGGCCGGCTCAGGCCGTCTCGATGGGCAGCTCCTCGCGGTTGCCCCACTCGCCCCACGAGCCCAGGTAGTTTCGCACGCGAGGATATCCTAGCAGCCGGAGCGCCGTGTACGTGTTCGCCGACCGGTAGCCGCCCTGGCAGTAGGGGATGACCTCCGCCTCGTGCGTCACGCCCAGGGCCTCGTACTGGGCCAGGAGCGCGGCGGCCGGCTTGAAGCGGCCGTCCGCGTCGAGGTTGTTCTTCCATTCCAGGTGGACGGCGCCCGGGATGCGGCCGCCGCGGGCGGAGCGCACCAGCGCTCCCGTGTGCTCGGCCTCCGACCGCGTGTCGACGATGACGGCGTCGTCACGGCCCAGGCGCGACAGCACGTCGTCGGCCGTGGCCAGGCGCTTGTTGTCGCGACGGGCCCGGAAGTTGCCGCGGCGCGGGACCCGGGCCCGGTGGGTCACCTCGCCTCCGGCGCGCTCCCAGGCGCCGAAGCCGCCGTCGAGCATCCGGACCGAGGCGTGTCCGAAGAACTCCAGGAACCAGAACAGCCTCGCCGCCCGCTCGCCGCTGATGGCGTCGTACACCACGACGCGGCTGTCCGGGTCGACGCCCTTGGCCGCGATCAGGTGCTCGACGATCCACAGGAACGCGGCCAGCGGGGCGGGGCGCGTGTCGACGAGGCTGACGCCGAAGATGTCCAGGCCGCGCGCGCCCGGGATGTGGCCGTTGGCGTACAGTTCGGGCTGGCGCAGGTCCAGCAGGACCAGGTCCGGGTCGTCCAGGCGGCCGGCCAGCTCGCCGGCGCCGATCAGCAGGTGCGGGTTCGCGTATTCCATGGCGGTGGAAGGTGTCCGGGACTTCAAGTTGTAACGGCGCGCGGGCGGTCGGACACGATGCGGCCTAGTGCTTGGCGGATTGACGTTCGACGTAGTCGAGGGCCGCTCTGGCGAGCAACCCGGACCGTGTTTCGCCTTCCCGCGCCGCGGCCTCGTCCACGATTGCCAGAACACGTGCGGGCACCGTTATGTTGATCCGTTTCGTCTTGCCCGACAGCCTCGTGACGTCGACGTGGACGAGCGCCCATATTCCGCCTTTGAAATCGTCGCTGGACTGGTGCGTTTCCAACGATTCCGCTGAAGGAACGGGCTCCCCGTCCGTGAGGAGCCCTTCCAGGTGGCAGGCGATGGCCTCGTGCGCGGACTCGACGGCCTCCTCGAGTGTCTCGCCCGCCGAGAAGCAGCCCGGCAGGTCCGGTACGGTCACGCCGTAAACGCTGTCGGCGTCCTTGTGGATCACGACAGGGTATCGCACGTCAGCGGTTCTCCCATTCCCAGTCGGCTTGCCGGTAGATATTGCGTAGCGTGCCGATCGGGATTTCCTTGCTCGGGTGCTTCACGGTGACCCGCCCGGGCTTTTCGGGGTGGATGTACTGGTGGTGGCTTCCGCGCACGTTTCTGAGCACCCAACCATCCCCCTTCGATCGCCGAACGACTTCCGCGCGTCTCATTATACGCATCGTACACACGCGGAATCGCCTGGCCTCGTCGTCGCTGGAACGCGGCGCGTTGTTGCCTGACGCCGTGCGCCTGTGGTGAGATTATGCGAGCGCGGCCGCCGCGCGGCCGGGGCGCCGACCTGAGCGTGTCGCCCATCATGCGGGAGCTGGCCGAGCGGGTGGCCGGCATGATCAACGCCGGGGACGCCGAGGGATGGATGGCGATCGCCGCCGACAACCTGGTGTTCCTGGACGAGGACTGAAGCGTACGCGCGCGGGTTCGACCGGCCTGCCGGCCACGGATCGGCGGAACGCGTCCGCCGCGTTGGGTGTGGTGAAACGACCGAGATTCCAGCGGGGCAACCCGAGAGCGCGCCGGATCCAGGCGCCGCTGTCCGGTATCGAGTTGGCACTGGTGGCCGCGGGCTGCCGATACGTCGGGAGTCCGTACCACAAGCACGTCTTGGGCTTTGCCGGAATGCCGCGCCCGCAGGCCGAACGCCAGCCTGTGTCCCGAAGACTTGGTCAATCGCCGCGAACTCGTGGAGACGTGGCTCCGGGACGCCGTGCGTGCAGGCAACGTCGGAGGTTGGGACGGCGGTTTTCCCCGCTACGTTTGGCATCGCGAAGGTGAGATCGTGTTCGAGGCGCGGCAGGGCTCTCCCGGTTCCGGCGAGTACCACGGGTATCCGCTCGAGCCCAGTCAACACGTCCAGGGACTCGAATGAGCGTACGATTTCAATTCGACTGGGTCGATGCGGGGCCGCCTCCCGACAAGCTGGCGCAATTCACGATGGCCACGTTCTCCGTGTGCGTCGGCGACGCCGTTGTCACATCCGTTCTGGACAGAGAACGGCGCATCTACCGCGAGGAGGTCGTGGTGCCGCTGTTCAACGTGGCCGAGTGGTTGGTGACGAACTGGTGGCACATCTGGTACGAGGTCGGCGATGCTGCTGTGTCGACGCCCGATTTCGAGTCTCGTCATAACTTGGCGTTTGCGGGTGACGGGTTCGTACTGCCGAACTTGCGCATGACGCCGTCCTCGGGCCGGACGCGCCTGGCGTGGAATCGCTACAAGCCGAAGTACGCCCGCATCGAGTTTGTCGACGAGGGTCAGCACGACGTCGAACGGGCGGAACTGGAACTCGAGTTCCGTCGTCTCATCGACGCGGTGTTGGATCGCCTGCACGGCCAGCCTGAATGTGCCGCCGCCGCGGGCAGCCTGGGACGCGCGTGGACAGCGATCGACGACCTGGATGACGAGGAACTCGAGTTCAGCCGCGCGGCCGCGTTGGTGGGTGTCGATCCCTTCGACGCGCCGGATCAAGTTGCAGACGCCATCGTGGCTTTCTGCGAACGCGTCGATCCGTCCATTCGCGACGACGCCTTGGCATTGGCGAGCGACGGGCTGTTGGCCGGGGTCTCGCGATGGTTGGGCCACGCGGCGGACGCGCTCGCGCGAGAACCGCAGGACAGCGCGTGGGCGGAAGTTCGCTCGACGTTGTCACTTCCCACCGCGGCCGAACCGTGGCTGCGGGGTTACGATCTCGCCCGCAGTGTGCGCGACACGCTCGGACTCGACGACCGGCCGATCGATCCCTCGAAACTCGATGGCCTGGCGATCCCGCGGTGGGATACGGAGCCGCCGTCCGGGCGTATTCACGGACTGGTCGGAACGGACAGTCCGGCTTGTGTGACGGCGCCGCGGGGTCCGGTCGGCGTCCGATTCCTCGTGGCGCGCGCTCTGGGTGAATACCTGAGCCGGCGCGTCCCGGGGCACGGGCTTCTGAGCTCGCTGGCCACGGATGGTCAAGCGCAGTCGCGGGCGTTCGCGGCGGAATTCCTGTCGCCGGCGCGCGCGCTGCGCAAGCGGATTCAAGGCGACGCCGTTTCCGTTGAAGACACGGACGAACTGGCCACTGAATTCGGCGTGTCCAGCGAATTGGTTCGACGCCAGATCGAGAACCACGGCATCGCGACGATCGTCGACCCGTGACGGGAGCGGCCATTACCTGCAAGACATGCGTTCAACGCCATTCCGCCGCCAGAAAAGCAACGGCCGGAGGCGTCCGCCGCCCCCGGCCGTTGCTTGACGCTGGGACCGCTCAGTTCGAACGGGTGGTCGCGTCGTCGTAGTGGTTCTGGGCCCACTCGATGGTCCAGATCGTGGGCTCGACGTAGACGTTCTTGTCCACGCCCAGCACCCTCTCCTCCTTGATCTCGGCCATCGCGTCCAGGAACATCCGGCGGTCGTCCTCGATCTTGGGCCGCATTTCCGCCGACGTCGGATACAGCTCCCGCACGCGGTCGACCGTGGCGGGGTCGTCGATCCAGGGATCCACGCCGAACTCGCCCCGGGGCAGGCGCGCGCTGCCGGCGTCCAGCCAGTCGCGCAGGTCGTTGTTGGCGCGGTTCATCCCGTCGGCGTGGCAGCCGAAGCACGAGCTGGCGTTGTTCAGCCGGTTGTCCTCGATGCCGGCCGTCCGCCCGAAGCCGCGCAGGTTGTCGACCATGCCGTCGGCGACGTGGCGCGTGATGCGCGGGTCGCGCACGATGTTGGTGAACGCGTCCACGCGGCGCTGGTTCCAGGCGCCGTGAAGCGCGTACGGATGCAGGCCGCGGGGGACGCGGGTTTCCGTATCGGGAAGGCCGCGTGCATGCGCATAGGCCACGACGTACCATGTTCCGTACACGGGAGGCGTTCGATGCCCCCGTCCATAGAAGAACGCGTGGCGTTCGTGGAAGGCAAGGTGGAAGAGCATTCTCGCGGATTCGGCGAGGCCCGGGAGATGTGGGTCCACGTGGACGGTCAGGTCCGCGACCTGGACCAGAAAGTCGACCGGTTCCGGGGCGAGCTGAGCGCGCGGATCGATGCTGTTCACAACGGTTTGAGTTCGCGGCTCGACGCGCTGGACCAGAAGGTCGACCAGTTCCGGGAGGAGTTGAGTGCGCGGATCGATGCTGTTCACAACGGTTTGAGTTCGCGGCTCGACGCGCTGGACCAGAAGGTCGACCGGTTCCGGGATGAGTTGAGCGCGCGGATCGACGCCGTTCACAACGGTTTGAGTTCGCGGATTGATGCGCTGGACCAGAAGCTGGACCAGAAGATGACCAGTCAGTTCCGCTGGATTGTCAGCATCCAGGTCACGGTTCTGGTCGCCATCGTCGTCGCGTTCTCCCGGGGTTGAGCCCGGCGCGGCCGTTCGGGCCGGACCTTCAGCCGCGCAGCGCGTTGTAGGCGGCGAGGCAGCGCTCGGCCGCCTCCAGCTCGGGCAGCGGGCTGTCTTCCTGCTCGATCAGGTAGTATTCGACGCCGCCCACGTCCTCGGCGGCCTCGAAGATGTCCAGCCACGGCGAGGCGCCGTCGCCGAACAGCACGCGGTAGCCGGCGTCCTCGCCCGGACCCCAGTCCTTGCAGTGGATACTGGCGATGCGGCCCGGGTTCCGGCGGATCCACGCCACCGGATCGGCGCCGGCGGCCACGGCCGTGCCGACGTCGAGCTGGAGCGTGACGTCGGGCTCGGTGTTCGCGGCCAGGATGTCCATGGCCCGCCGCTCGCCGTCCACCGCCGCCCACTCCGCGGCGTGGTTGTGAAAGCCCGCGCGCATGCCCATCGGCCGCAGCCGCTCGGCCGCCGCGTTCAGCATCTCGGCCACCGAAAGCCAGCCGTCCAGGCCGCTGACCCGCGGCGGGCTGGCCATGACGATCGAGTCGGATCCGATGATGCGGTTCAGCTCGATGGCGTTGCCCAGGCCCTCCTCGGTGAACGCGCCGGCGCTGTTGTGCGTGGAGGGGCAGCGGATGCCCAGGTCGTCCATCAGCACGCGGACCGTGCGGGCGTACTCGGGCGTCCAACGGTAGTAGGGCGCGTAGAACTCGACGACCTCGTAGCCCATGCGGGCCACGGCCGTGACGGTCGCCTCCAGGTCGGCGGCCAGCTCGCCGCGGACCGAGTACAGCTCGATGCCGACGGGGACCGGGCCGGCGTTCTGCTTGGCGTTTCCGAAGGCCGTCCGCGCGAGGGGCGCCGCGGCCGCCATGGCCAGGAACGCGCGGCGGGAGACGGGTTGGCGTGTGGTCATGGGCGAGAACATATCACAGGGTGGCGGAGTGGCGGAGTGATGCGGGGGATACGCATAATGTCGCCGCATTCCCCATGGTATCCGCGGCGTCCCCCGCCGCGGATGGACAAGGCGGCCTCCCGGCCGCCGCGTCAGCAAGCCGAGATCGTGCCAGGGGCTGACACCGTGAACGAAGAGATCATTTTCTTGGACTGACGCCTCGGCACTTGAGAAGGCAATTGCCGAGGCGTCCGTTCAATAAATCGTCTCTTCAAGAACTTCTTCACCCCACGCCCCAAAGCGTGGAAACACCCTCACCGCTTCCCCCCATATACACTTCCCTCGCAGACTGCTAACATTCCGCCGTTACGTCGACCAGACGTTCCAGGTCATGGGCAAACTGATCATCGGTCCGCACATGCGGCTCCACGAATGGGTGGCCGAGGAAAAGGGCTACTTCCGGGAGGCGGGGCTCGACTACGAGTTCACCGACACGACGGGCGGGTCGCGGCTCAGCGTCAAGTCGGCGGCGGAGCTGCCCCGCGACCAGGTGCGCGGGGCGTACCAGACCATCGAGGCCGGGCGGGCGTCGATGGTGAGCTCGGCCTGTCACTGGACGGTCAACATGGCGGCGGCGGCCGGGCACGGCCGGCTCTGGGCCGACTGCTACTCGGTCACGCCGGGCGGCGTCTTCGTCGCGCCCGCGTCGGGCATTCGCCGGCCGGAAGACCTGGCCGGCGTCCCGATCACGGTCGGCTACCAGTCCGGCAGCCACTACGCGACGATCCAGGCGTTGGAGTCCATCCTGGACCGCGACGCGATCAAGCTGCATTTCGGCGGCATGCTCTTCCAGCGCCTCGAGCTGCTCGTCGACGGCGAGGTCGAGGTGGCCACGCTGTTCGGCGGGCCGCTCTACCTGGCCGAGCAGCTCGGCTTCCGCAAGGTGCTGGACTGCAGCTTCATGATCACGGCCACGGTGCGGGCGGACACGGAACCGGAGGACCTGGACCGGTTCTCGCAAGCGCTCGGCCGCGCGCAGGCCGACATCGACCTGAATCACCAGAGATACACGCACTACTACCGGAACGAGTTCCCCAAGCGGTTCCGGGACACGATGGACACCCGGACGTTCGGTCCGGGCGAGCGCATCGTCTTCTCGCCCTACACGAAGGCGATGTACGACGAGGCCCAGCGGTGGATCGAGTCCTGGAACATCTTCGAGGACGGACTCGCCGGCCGGGGGTGTTACGAGGAGTCCGTCGTGCACGCGGACGCATCGCCGTCCGCCGCGGCGGACGCGTCCGGCGCATGGAAACCAACGGAGACCGACCGCGCATGGTAATCGATTCGCACGCACACGTGACCGCGCCCGACGGGTTGTACGTCTACAAGTCCGGCCTGCTCTCGCACCGCGGGGGCCACGGCCGCGGGAGCCCGCCCGGCATGTCCGACGACGAGGTCCGGGCCTCGCTCAACAAGCCCGTCTTCAACTCGGGGTCCCACCTGGCGCAGTTGAAGGACGCCGGCACGGACATGCAGTTGATCTCGCCGCGGCCCTACCAGATGATGCACAGCGAGGATCCCAAGCTCGTGCGGTGGTGGATCGAGGAGAACAACAACGTCATCGCGCGCGAGGCCCGGATGATGCCCGACGTCTTCCGCGGCGTCTGCGGCCTGCCGCAGAGCCCGGGCGTCAGCCCGGTGGCGTGCGTTCCCGAGCTGGAGCGGTGCGTCAGGGACCTGGGGATGGTGGGTTGCCTGATCAACCCCGATCCGGGCGAGTGCGGGGGCCACGAGACGCCGCCGATGGGCGACCGGTTCTGGTATCCGCTGTACGAGAAGCTGGTCGAGCTGGACGTGCCGGGCCAGATCCACTCGTCCGGGTGCCGCTCCTCCCGGTTGAGCTACTCGCTGCACTTCATCAACGAGGAGAGCATCGCCGTCGTCTCGCTGCTCAACTCGCAGGTGTTCGAGGACTTTCCGACACTGAAGATCATCGTCTCGCACGGCGGCGGCGCCATCCCGTACCACGTCGGCCGCTTCGACGCCGGCGCGTTCCGGCGCGGGGGCATGTCGTTCCTCGAGAAGATGCGGAGGCTCTGGTTCGACACGGTGCTCTACTCGGCCGACGCGCTCGAGCTGCTGTTCAAGACCGTGGGCGCGGACCGCTGCCTGTTCGGCACCGAGCGTCCCGGCGTGGGCACGGTCCGGAACCCGGCCACCGGGCGCTGGCTCGACGACACCCGCCCGATCATCGAGGGCTTCGACTGGCTGACGGCCGACGACAAGAAAATGATCTTCGAGGACAACGCCCGGAAGGTGTTCAAGCTGCACGACGTCTGATCGTCGTGGGGAGAGACCCATGAGACACGCAATCCGTCGTTTCCCGCGCGGCCGCGCCCTCCTTGGCTTCGGGCTCGCCGCGGCCCTGGCCGCCTGCGGGGCGTCCGACGCCCCCGAAGGCGCCGGTGAATCCGGCCTCCGTCCGATCGTCGTCAACTACCCGACGCTCAGCGGCGGGTCGTGGCACCTGTTCATGGCCAAGGAAGGCGGCTTCTACGAGAAGTACGGCCTGGACGTGGACCTGCGCTTCGGCACGCATCCCACCGGCATCGCCATGCTCACCAGCGGCGACGGTCACATGGCCGACTACTCGCTGGAGCAGGCGCTGATCGCCAGCTCGCGCGACGGGTCGATGCGGATGATCGGCGGCGCGTTGAACAAGGGCACGTTCGCGCTGATGGCCTCGCCCGAGCTGACGCGGGTGGAGGACGTGGCCGGGCGGCGCTTCGCCATCAGCACCATCGGCGACGCGCCCTACAACTACTCGGTCGCGCTGCTCTCCCGGTTCGGGGTGACGGCGCGCGACGTGGAGTGGACGCCGGTCGGGACGGGCGCGGCGGGCCGCGCGGCCGCGCTGGCCGGGGGGCGCGTCGACGTCACGCTGCTGACGGCGCCCACCTACTTCACGCTCGAGGACCAGGGTTTCGTGAAGCTCGCGGACCTGGCCGAGTACGACGACATCTACGCGTCGAAGGTGTACCTGGTGGCGGGGCGCGAGATCGACGCGAACCCGGAGCTTTCCGAACAACTGATCAAGGCGCACGCCGAGGCCATCCAGCGTTTCTACGCCGACAAGGATTTCGCCGTCGACGCGTACCTGGCCTACGACCCGGAGCAAAGCCGGGCCGACATCGAGCGCATCTACGACAACTACTACGCGTCGAACCTGTGGGAACGGGTCCCCTACGTCATGGAGAGCGCCGTCACGGCGATCCTGGCGCAGGCCGACCGCGACGGCAATCCGCAACTCGAGACGTTCGACTTCTCGACGGTGATCGACAACTCGACGATCGACCGGCTGGTGGAGGAAGGTTTCTTCGAGGATCTGTTCGGGCCGGAGATCGTCGAGGAGCAGGAGCGGAAGGCGGCGGCGGCGTTTCGGTAGGGGGCGCCGTTCGTCGTCCCGGCGTCCACCGCGCATACCCGATCCGCCCATGTCCGTGGTCGCGACCCGTCCCGGGGCGTCTACCATTCCCGCGATGATTCGTCGTGGAGTGTGGTGGGCAGACGGTAGGATTGCTCGAAGTCACCCACGTTCGAGATGTTGAGCATCTCGATGTAGTCGTATCCGCGATTGAATCTGTGGAAACCGGGAATCCACTTCAAGGCCGTGCTTCTCGTCCGATGCTTCAACCACAGCAGCGGAACCTGTGGGAACCTCCGGGACGGGGGGAACCGTAATCGATCCGCCAAGTCGTCGCCGATCAGTTCCCGGCACACCTGGTATATGAAGGTGGCGAACGCCCGGCGCTCCTTCATAGTCTTGACACCCAGCAGTAGCGGAGCACTGTTGACGACGCTGTTGGCCATGATGATCGCGTCGTCGTCCGGCGCGGGCTCGCACAACATTCCGATCTCGAAACTGCGGCGCGCCGCCTCGTGGTCCTCGAAGAGAATCGCCTGCGGGACGCCCATGACCCAGGCCGTGTACCTCCACACATGGACGTAGCCCTCCCGCTCCCGGTCGTTGAACCTGGCGCCGAGGCGCGTGGCATGGCGGAGAAGGCGGGCCGAGAACGTCGTGGAAGCGAGCATGACGTGGGCGGCGCTGATCGGCATGCCGTGCTCCGCCATGTCCCATTCGTCCGAAGCCTTGATCAACATTCGGGACTGGGCGTGCACCAGCCGGATTCGAAGAGTCAATCTCCATCCGTCGCCGGGGGGGGACCATCCCTCCGGGAAGGAACTGCTCGGTCAGGTGCAGCAGGTTCTGACGGAGGCGGCGAACGCCGTTGTCGGTGATGCGGCCCCGAATCCGGAAGGACTTGCTGATCAGCGTCGAGAAGCCCTCCACGATCGCGGCGCCGGCCAGCGCGGCCGGAATGATGTTGGAATTACGGATGAAGGCGCGCGTGGCCGCCTGGGCGAGTTCCGGATCGAACCAGTCCGGAACGACGGACACTTCCTTCACGAGAGTCTTGATCGAGTCGGGAAGATGGTCGGGCAACCGGGAAGGGTCACCCAGCGCGGCGGCTATGAGCGAATGGACTTCGTCCGGAGCATGGTTCGCCGCCAGGTCCTCGACCACCCGATCCGCCAAGGGATCTCCGAGCGCGGTATGGCGGATGTATTCGTCCGCAAACCGGGCATCGACGGAACGCGCCGCCTCATACCCGGGGATGAAGCTGGACGGAATCTTCATTCGGACGTCGAATCTCGGAGCCCGTGACAGCCGGCCGGCCGGCCGCTGCTTCGGCCGCGGCGGCGCCGCCGTTTACCGAGGGTGTGCGCAAGTCGTCTCCCGCGAAGACGAGGTTCCCGGTATCGCGACCGATGCCGGCGACAACCTTAACATGCCGGGGCGTCCCGTGCGGACGGTGTCCCGCCCGCGGCCAACGCGCGTGGCGGCCGCCTCGTCGACACATGGCTTGTCCGCTTCGTCCGCATACACCAGAATCGCTGTCAGGCGCGTTCGCACGTGGGCCTGACCGGGGCGCCCGGCGTGGCCCATCGTCATCTCCGGGAACGCGTTCGGAGTCGCCTTCCGAGATTCGGGCGCCCCGATGTCCCCCAGTATGGTCGCCGAACGTTTTCTTGCTGTCCACGATCGCGCGAGGGCTCGTCGTAGTTGAGCCGCTTCATGCCGTCATTCCGCCTGCCGCGGTGGAAATCCGTCCGCGCCTCTGGGCGACGTTCCCAGTGTTGCGCCGTTGCCCCGTACGACCGTCCGTTCAAGATGCCGGATCGAGAACGTGAACCCGGTCTTGGCTTGTATGGTGACCGTCGGACCGGTGGGCGCGTCGGAAATTCACGGCTCCGCACCGTCGTCCCCCGCTCGGGACTACGCGGTTGTCAACCGGCGTAGGCGTCCGTCTTCTGGACGAAAGGGGTATCGACTACGACACCGCCCTCTTCACCGTGCGCGCCGGAGACCGGCCCCCAGTTGGTATACTTTGCACGATCGTGTCGCCGCGTTGCAGCGCGGCCGATCGTCTTCGTGCCGCCGCCGGATCGTGCGGCCGGAACCCGTCGGCGCTGGCCGGTGGCGCTGACGTGACGAGGAGGAATCGCTATGTCGGGTTGTAGCGGGCCTTCGGTCCGACTCGGTTGCCTGCTGGTCCTGACGACGCTGATCGGCAACACGTTCCTCACCGGCTGCGCCGGGTTGCGGAGCCCGTACCACGCGCGCTTCCAGACAACCCCGTCGGATGAGGAAGTCGTTCCGTCGTGGGACGTGGTCTTGGCCGTCCCCGTGGACTCGGCCGTCCGCGTGGAATTGTTGAGCGGGGATGAGATGCGTGGCCGGTTCCGTTTCGCTGATGCGCGAACACTGATTCTTGAACGGGACGGAGACGATCACGGCGTTTCCCGAGCGGACATCCTGCGCGTTTCCGTGGTTCGCGGCAGCCACATCTGGAGAGGCTTCTGGATCGGATCGGCTATCGCCTTGCTCCTCGGGTCCTTTCAATTCAGGGGAAGCGATCCGCAGTTGGAGGCTACCCCGGGCAATGTACTGACGTACTGGGGATTCTGGGCCGGTATCGGCGCCGGGGTCGGTGCTCTGAACGAAAATCGCGAGTTGATCTACGAGGCGGAGGTGGCCGGCGCGACGAACTGATCGTGGAGCCTGGCCAGGGAAACGGATCGGGCGTCGACTTGCTTGCCGGTGGCGTCACGGGTCGGACAGTCGCTCGTCAATCGTGGGTCAGGGCCGGAACGAACGGGTCATTATCGGGGACGGCCGTTGTCCGGCACACGCGACTGCGCATCGTGGAGCCTGGGATCGACTGAGGCGATTGCGATACGATCGCGTGTGGAGGCGCCGTGATGCACTGGACGAGATCGTGTGCCGCGGTCACGCTCGGCTGCACGGTGGCGGCCGCAACGGCGGCCGCGGCTGAGCCCCCGACCTTCGACGAACTACCCACGGCGGCCGAGATGGCGTTCGCCTATGAACACCTGCGGCCGTCGTCGGCCCGTTTCCACGACCAGGAGGAACAGGCCGAGCAAGTAGACGGCCGGAACCGGGAAACCGCGGATGGCCAGCGTCAGTCCCCGCCCCCACCGACGAATGCTGGAATGGGTCCGGTGACCAAGGGAGTGTTTATCGGAGCGGTCGCCGGGTTTTCCACCGGCTGCGTCATCGGAGCGGCTATAGATACGAGGTGTGCTCCTACAGGCGCGAGGGCTGCTTTTCCGGGAGCGGCCATCGGGGCGCTTGTGGGTTGGCTCGCCCGCTGATCGATCGCCGGGTGTAACCGGACGAAGACGGATCGGGCTACGCCTTCGCGCTCGTCCCCGGCGCTTCGTACACCATCGGCTGGGACGCTGCTCCACCACATGCTCGCGGCGCCCGTCGCGGGCTTCGCTAACGCGGCTTGTTCCCTCGTATCGTCAGACCGCAGGTCTCAGAGCGGACCGTGTCGTCCGCATGCGCCGGGCCGCGTGGCCCGCCGGGATGCAGGTTCCGGACCGCGTGCGCCGGCGCCGCCTCGACAACCTCGACGGCGGCCGCTCTGGTTGCCGCCGGTCGACCGGATTCCATATCATGAGATCGAGACAGGCTGGGCGGGTTTCTGCGAACAGCCCGTGAGGGCCGCGCAGAAGCCGTATCACGGTCATGAAACATCCAGGAGTGGATCGGGACGAACGCGAGGGCGCCTCCAAGCCGGGCGGCGCGTGGCTGACGGGGGCCGTTTCCGGTATGGGGGTGGGGCTGGCGTGGATGTGGCTCGGCGAGTACCTGGGTCTGGACGAGCTCGGGATCGGCGTACAGACTGCGATAGTTTTCGCGGCTGGGATGGTCGGCTGGTTGATCGACCGTGAGCGGAAGTCCAGGATCGTCGATGCGGGGCAGGATCCACCGATGACCGCCCAGGACGTTCGCAAGCGGTTCGACGAATCCGGGGGGCTGATCGACAGGGTTCGGCGCGCGATACGCTCGAGCGAGGCCGGGGATGATTGACCGGGGGTGACGCGCCGTGACCGGATTTGCCATGGGTGGGCGCGGGTCGGTCCTGGGCGGGCAACACCGCCGATACCATTGTGATGTTGGTTCGGTCGGTCCGGGTTGAGGAGGTTGTTTTCCTGGACTGAGGCGGCGGCTGCCGCCGCGGCCATGGCGGAGCCATGGACGCGTTGTGCAGCCGCGGTGGGGAACACCACGGCTGCCATGGACCGTGGGTTGTACGTTGGGGCTGTCCGGTCGGGTTGTTCGTTTGCGCTGCTCCCCCCGGTATCGGCGCGCACCGTCTTGGCAGGATCTGGCGGGATCGATACGCGGTCACATCCGAACCGATGACCTCCGCCGCGATCACTTACGTCGCGCATTCACCATGGGATCGACAAAATGGATCTCCGCTATCCGCTCGGCCGATTCGAATTCACCCGAACGCTGTCCGAGGACGGGCGGCTGGAATGCGTCCGCCAAATCGAGTCGGCGTCGGTGCGCCTGCAGGCGGCCGTCGAAGGTTTGTCCGGGGAACAGCTCGATACGTCGTACCGGCCCGACGGGTGGACCGTGCGCCAGGTCGTGCACCATCTTCCGGACAGTCACTTGAACAGTTACACGCGATTCCGGCTCGCGTTGACCGAGGACGATCCGACGATCCGATCGTTCGACGAGACGGCCTGGGCCGAGCTTCCCGACGCGCGAACGGGTCCCGTCGAAGTGTCAATCGCACTGCTCGACGCGTTGCATCGCCGATGGTCAACGCTCCTGCGCCGCCTGACCGCTGACGATTGGCGACGCACATTCCGCCATCCCGAGTATGGCGCGGTCACGCTGGACGAGTGCTCCGCCAGAGTTGCGTGGCACGGACGGCACCATGTCGCTCAGATCACCGCCCTGCGCCAACGGATGGATTGGTAGGAGCCTGCGGTGAGACCCCCGCTGCATTCGACCGACGATCGATCCCGTCCGGACTGCGTTGCTCGTCGGTCACGTCTCGGGAGTATGCTCCCTTCTCGCGCCCTGCCAGACGGGCGCCTCAGCGGTCTCGGTGCGACGCGGGGTTGCACCGCTCCTAGTGTTCCCCGCTCCGCCACGGTCGTTCCAGTGACTCACCGGACACCGTTGCAGACAACGCGGTTATCAACGGTCGCACGCGGCCGTCTCGTCAACGAAACCGGCATCGATTACGACACCGCCCTCTTCACCGTGCGCGCCGGAGACCGTTCCCCGAGTGGTATACTTTGCACGATCGCGTCGTCGCGTTCCAGCGCGGCTGATCGTCTTCGTGCTGCCGCTTGGCCGTATCGCCAGGGCCCGTCGGCGCTGGTCCGCGGCCAACGGCCACACAGGTAGACCTCCATGTTCGATTCACTCACCGTCGCCCGACAGTTGACCGCGGCCGGAATCGAACGCGCCCAGGCCGACGTGCTGGCCGACGCCATTCGACAGGCGCCGAGCACGGCGAGCACGTGACGCCGGAGACGCTCCGCGCCGAATTGGCCAGCCTGGAATCCAGGCTCTACCGGGCGATGCTCGTTCAGGCGGGCGCGATCGTGGGCGCTCTGGTCGGCATCGCCGGCATCGTGGTCGGTGTCCTCAGGTTGCTGGGCTGACCCGATGAGTGGTCCGGGTTGAAGAGATCGTGTTCCTGGACTGACGCGGCGGCGTCCGCCTCGTCCATTGCGTATGCAATGGACGCGTTGTCCAGCCGCGGTGAGGAACACCGCGGCTACCATATAAGAACAGATCGCGAACGTTCTGCTTGGTTCGGAGGGCCGTGAACAAGCTCGACATCCAGAACGTATCGAAGCGCTACTGGCTGGAGCGCGAGTCGCGCGAAGTCCCGGCGTGCGAGGGGGTGACCCTGTCCGTCGCCGACGGCGAGTTCGTCGCCATCGTCGGGCCCAGCGGCTGCGGTAAGACCACGCTGCTGAACATCGTGGCGGGGTTGCTGCCCTATGAAGAAGGCCACGTCCGGATCGACGGGGAGCGCGTCGAAGGGCCGGGCGTGGACCGGGCGGTCGTGTTCCAGCACGCGAGCCTGCTTCCGTGGCGCACCATCACCGGGAACGTCCGGTACGGGATGGAGCTGCACGGGCGGTTCGCGAAACCCGAGATCGAGCGGCGGACCGAGCGCTTCATCCGCATGGTCGGGCTGCAGGGCTTCGAGCGCGCGTATCCGTCGGAGATCTCCGGCGGGATGCAGCAGCGCGTGAACCTGGCCCGCGCGCTGGCCTCCGACCCCAAAGTCCTGCTGATGGATGAGCCGTTCGCGGCCCTGGACGCGCAGACGCGCGAGTTCATGCAGGCCGAGCTGCTCAAGATCTGGCGGCAGGCCCGCAAGACCGTCCTGTTCATCACGCACCAGATCAACGAGGCGGTATACTTGGCCGACCGCGTGGTCGTGATGAGCTCGCGCCCGGGGCGGATCAAGGACGTGTTCGACATCCCGTTCGCCCGCCCCCGCGCGCTGGAGCTCAAGCGCGACCCGCGTTTCCTGGCGATCGAGGACCGGATCTGGAAACTGATCGAAGAGGAGTCGGAGTCCATCCTGGCGGGCGGCGCGTCCGAACCCGCGGCCCCCGGAGCCTGACGAAACGGCCGACATGAAGACCGAGACCCTGGCCACGACGCCCGTCAAGGAAGCGCCCGCGCGGCGCACGAACTTCTACAAGGACCACGAGGGGATGATCCTGGGCGGCGGCGCCGTCGTCCTGGTCCTGGCGGCCTGGGAGGCGGCGTGGCAGCACGGGCGCGCCTACAGCCTCGACGCCGAGCCGATGATCTCGGCGCTGTTCTTCACCGGGCCTTCGGCCGTGCTGGGGGCGTTGCGGGAGACCTGGGCCAGCGGGCAGTTGCCCTCCGACCTGATCCACAGCGGCGGCAACTTCGTCGTGGGTTTCACCGCCGCGCTGGCGGCCGGCGTCGTGCTGGGCATCGTCATCGGCTGGTTCCGCACCGTCCGCCTGCTGCTGGACCCGTTCCTGAACGCGTTCTACGCGACGCCGCGCATCGCGCTGGTGCCGCTGATCATCATCATGTTCGGCATCGGGCGGCTGCCGGCCATCGTCATCGTCTTCCTCAGCGCGTTCTTCCCGATCCTGATCAACACGATCGTCGGCGTGAAGACCATCGACGACGACCTGCTGAAGGCGGCCCGTTCCTTCTGCGCGTCGCACATGCAGATCTTCACCACGGTGGCGCTGCCCGGGTCGGTGCCGTTCATCCTGACCGGCGTCCGCCAGGGCGTGGCGCACGGGCTGATCGGCGTCGTCGTCAGCGAGATGTTCGTGGGCGGGGAGGGCATCGGCTTCATGATCGCCTACAGCGGCCAGACCTTCGCCACCGAGCGCATCTTCCTGGGCGTCGCCATCATGGCCGGCGCGGGCATCCTGCTGACGTCGGCCGCCGAGCGGCTCCAGGCGCACTTCTCGCGCTGGCGGCCCGAACGCTGATCGAGGTATCCGTCCACCCGCGATGTCCGACCCCGTATCCCGACTCCGCCGGCTCGACACCTGCGCCGTTTCCGACGCCCTGGACAAGCTCGGGCTGCGGGGCGCGGTGACCGGTATCGAACGGATGTCCACCGAGGCGCGCATCGCCGGGCCGGTCCGGACGGTGAAGCTCGACCGGGCCGAGGGCCGGGGGCCGTCCACGCGCCACCTGTGCACGGCGGCGGTCGAGGCGGCCGCGGAAGGCGACGTCATCGTCGTGGAGCAGCGCACGGGCCTGGACGCCGCGTCCTGGGGCGGCACGTTGTCGCTGGGCGCGCAACTGAAGGGCGTGGCCGGCGTCGTCGTCGAGGGGCCCGCGCGTGACATCGACGAGAGCCGCGAATTGGGTTTCCCGGTCTTCGCGCGCAGCCACACGGCGCGCACGGCCCGCGGCCGCGTCGTCGAGGTCGCCACGGACGAGCCCATCCAGGTGGGCGACGTCCGGGTGGCGCCGGGCGACTACGTCGTCGCCGACGGCACGGCCGTGGTCTTCGTGGCCGCCGCCGACATCGACCGCGTCGTCGAGGCCGCCGAGGGCGTCGCCGCCCGGGAGCGGGCCATGGGCGAAGCGCTGCGGGCGGGCCGGCCCATGAGCGATGTCATGGGCGCCCGTTACGAGCAGATGCTGGAGAAGGACTGACGATGGCCGATCCCAACGTCGAACGGGCGTCCCGGCTGGACACCACCGCGCTGAGCGACGCGCTGGACCGGTTGGGGATCGCCGGCCAATGCCTGGGAATCAAGCCGCTGGATCCCGGCTTCCGGCTCGCCGGCCGGGCGTTCACGATCCTGTACGGCCCGGCGGGCACGCCGTCCGGCACGGTCGGCGACTACATCGACGACGTGCCGGAAGGCGGCGTCGTGGTGCTGGACAACG
This sequence comes from Acidobacteriota bacterium, assembly GCA_022821145.1. Taxonomy (GTDB): domain Bacteria; phylum Acidobacteriota; class Terriglobia; order 20CM-2-55-15; family 20CM-2-55-15; genus JAJEDW01. The sequence goes on along the minus strand of JAJEEE010000085.1, from coordinate 4,258 downwards.
GCGGCCGCGAGGACGCGACGGTGTGGGGCGACATCCTGACCATGGTGGCCCACCGGCGGGGCCTGGGGGGGACCGTCATCGACGGCGCCTGCCGCGACACCCACCTGGCGCGCACGCTGGGCTACGCGATCTACAGCCGCAGCTACTCGATGCGCACGGGCAAGGACCGCGTCCAGGTCGAGGCCATGAACGGCCCGGTCAACGTCGGACACGCGCGCGTGGAGGACGGCGACCTGCTGCGCGGCGACGCCGACGGCGTCGTGGCCATCCCGCGGGCGCACGAGGACGCCGTCCTGGCGGCCGCCGAAGAGATCGACCGCAAGGAGGACGACATCCGCCGGCTCGTTCAGGAGGGCCTGCGCCTGGACGAAGCCCGCAAGAAGCTCGGCTACCACAAGCTGCAGAGCCGGGGGTAGCGCGGGTCGACCCTCCCAGGCCGGGCAAGACATCTCACCCGTCTTCCCTGGGAGCCCGTGGTGAAACCCCTGCTGCATTCGACCGGCGGCGCATCCCGTCCGGACTGCGTTGCTCGTCGGTCGCATATCTGGAAAATGCTCCCTCCTCGCGCCTTGCCGGACGGGCGCCTCACCGGTCTCGGCGCGACGCGGGGTTTCACCACGGGCTCCTGGTCGCCGCGGCGTCAGTCCAACGGGACAATCCGTCCGCACGGCTCGAACGCAACGGATCGCGCACCCCCCATTGTCCCGATCCGGTTTTTTTGGCCGTTCCCGCTTGCACCCGGCCCCTTTTTCCGTAGTCTTATTGGACTCCGTGAAATCCGTTACTCAAGTCGCGCCAGCGGAAGACGACTCGCATCGGTCGAACGACGGCGTCCGTGTCGTTGTCCGGCTCGCCGTGCTTGCCCTGTTCCTGGTCCCGGTTCCCGCCGACGCCCAGGAGAGCGGGTTCGACCGGTTGCCGGCGGACGTGCTCGACATCCGTCCGCCGTCGGCGCGGGTGACGGGCGAACCCGGAGAGATGAGGATCGAGCCCGCCGGTTGCGTCACGCTGGGGCTGGAGACCGCGCGCCGGCGGATCGTCGACGTCGCGGTGCAGGAGTGGGGTTTCTTCGGATTCCGCGTCGTGGACGAGACCGTCGACGAACCCCGCGCGCGCCGGCGCCGCTTCCGCCCCGGCCCCGAGCAGGCCCTCCGGGTCGCGTCGTCGATCGGCGGGTACTGGGCGGTGACTCCCGAGGGCGGCTGGATCCTCGAGAATCAGAACGACGCATGGAACGGGCGGCGGGGCGTCGCTTCCCGGTGGCGCTCCCCCTGGTCGGCCGCGTTCGTTTCCTGGGTCATGTGCGAAGGCGGCCTGGGAGATACGGACCTGTTCGAGCGGGCCGTGGCCCACCGCACCTACATCGACCAGGCGATTCGCGCGCGCGACGGCGTCGCTTCCGGATCGGCCTTCGTGGCCTACGACGCCGGCGAAACCGAAATAGTCCCCGGCGACCTGCTGTGCACGGCCCGCCGTCCTCGATATCGGACCATCGCCGACCGGCGCGAGAATCCGGATCCGGTCGCCCGAACCCATTGCGACATCGTGACCCGGGTCGACGCGCGGGCCGGAGAGATCCTGGCGATCGGCGGCAACGTGCGTGGAACGGTCAGCCTGAAACGGCTCCCGGCGATCGTCGGAGCCGGCGCCGTCCTGCGCCCGGACCGGTCGACGTTCGCGCACCTGAAACTGCGGGCCGATCCTATCGCGGCCGACGCCATGAACAGCAGCCCGACGATCCGCGCCGCCGGTTGCGCGCCCGGCGGCGAGTCCCCGGCCCAACTGGAAGTTCTCCGGCTGGTACCGCGATCCTGCTGACCATCGACCTCGGGCCCGATCCGACGCCCAGTCACGCTCCCCGACCCGCGACGGCGAAGACGGAGCCGCCGGTGTGGAGATGGATGGCCTGGGCGCCGACAAGTACGACGGCGTCGAGATGTTCCGCCAGCGCGTCGGCCGCATTCAGCAGCGCGGCGCGGGCCCGGACGTACACGGGGTCAGGATCGCCAGACATCCTCGTGCGTCTCCATCCACGTCAGCATCCGTTCACCCTGTGACGGCTCCCGGCCCGGTCCGGTCAGCAGATCCACCGCGATGTGGCTGGGAGCGACCGACCGAACACCGTCGCGCTCGATTGTCCGATCGAAGACAACCGGATCGAGGGGCTCGAGAAGCACCGCGTTGGCGCCGGCGTCGGTCTCCTGTAGATCCAGGCGTTCAATACAGAGTGATCGAGACAGCCGTGGACTCACACGCGCTGGTCGTCGGCCCGCCAGTCGCGGACGGCCTGCTTGATCGCTTTCCGGTCCGTCAGGTCGCCGTCGAGAACGCGCCGCGCCCGGCCGGCCAGCTCCTCATCGGAGGCGAAGCGCAAGCCGATGAGGTGATCCGTCGTCAATTCGCCGACGCGCCCCTTCAGTTCCGCGGGCAGGACACGCTCCAGGCGCAGGCGTTCCTCCAGCCGGATCACCCGGTCCTGGACGCCGGTCGTGAACCGCCGCGCGAAGAGCAGGCCCGTCGCCGCGCTGGCGGCCGCGACGAACAGGGCCAGGTGGCCCGCGCCGAAGTCGGTGACCAGCAGGTAGCCTGCGATGAGCGTCGCGGCCGTGGAGCCGAAACACCCCGCGAGGAACAGCAGCGGGGGGCGCCGGACGTGGTTGGCGTAGTTCTGGGGTTCCGCCACGGGCTTCCGGAATCCGAACCTTCGGTTGCCGCCGGTTACTGCGCGTTCGGATTCGACGTGCCGGCCGCGATCGACCGCCCGTCCTCGAACATGATGTTCCGGCCGTTCACCGTCGGCGTGCCGTCGCGGGCCAGCCAACCCTCGACGATGATCACCGTGCCCGGGGCCAGGGTTTCCCGGCTTCCGCCGGCCCGGACCAGGGCTCTGGGAGTGCCGGTTTCGACGGCCCAATTCCGGACGGTCCCGTCCTCTTCCTGGACGTTGATGTAGATCCACCCGTGTGGATTCGTCATCTCGACCTTGGTGATGCTGCCCTGGATGGTGATGGGCCTGTTTTCATCGAATTCCGCGGTGAACGAGTGGTGAGCGGACGCCGGCGCCGCGCAGACGAACGCGCCGACCGCAACCGCGAGACTCGCTGGTTTGACTCTCATCGTCTTCGTCTCCCGCTCTTGGAAATTCGCCAATGGCCCGCAGAATAGCACGCCGTCCGGCGGTGTCAATCCGCCTTGGACACGGGAAAACGCTTCGGGTACGCTTGTCGGCGACGTAAGGAAAACCGGCGAGTCGTTTCGGCGTTTCGATCGCCGAACGGCGCAAGGGAGGGTCGAGGCGTGCGCCATCGAGGGATCACGAAAACGTTGTTGTCCATGGGAGCCGTTCTGGCGGTGCTGGCGCTTCCGGCGCCCCTGGAAGCGCGGCAAGACAGCGAAGACGCGGGCCGGCCCGACCTGCCGATCCCGCGGCTGCCGGACGGCACCCCGCACCTGGGGTGGGACGATCCCGCCCACAAGGGCACCTGGCAGGTGACGCGAGGGCACTGGGAACTCGCCGACGATCTCGTGGACCGGCCCGAAGAGGGGATTCCCTTCAAGCCCTGGGCCCGGGCGCTGTACGAGTATCGGATCGCGGAGGAGAGCAAGGACGATCCGGAAGGCCTGTGCGTGCCGCCGGGCGGCACGCGGGCGACGTCGACCAACGCTCCGTGGGAGTTCCTCCAGATGCCCGGCCAGGAACGCATCTTCAGGGTCTTCCAACGGCCCGTCGCGACGTGGCAGGAAATTCACATGGACGGGCGGGACCATCCAAGGGAAGCCTACGACCTTCCGACGTGGCTGGGGCATTCGGTGGGCCACTGGGAGGGAGACACGCTGGTCGTCGATACCGTGGGCTTCAACGAGGGACACTGGATGTCGCGCTACGGCGCCATTCGCACCAGCCAGCATCACCTGGTCGAGCGGTTCACGCGCATCGACTACTACACGATGCGGTATGAAGCGACGATCGACGATCCCGCGGCCTACACCAGGCCGTGGACGATCGGGTGGGACCTGCGGTGGAACGAGGGCCAGGAGCTGGAGCACCACATGTGCCAGGAGAACAACCGGTTCCTCCGGAGCTTCATCGACTTCGAGTAGGGTGCGTTCGCGGAGAGGTGGTCGGGGTGTTCCGCGGCGACTGAAGAGATTATTTTCTTGGACTAACGCCTCGGCTACCGCCGCGGCAATTGCCATCGCAAATTCCGCGTTGTTCAGTAGCGGCGCGGACCGCCGCGCCTACTGGTGGTGTGTTCCG
>JAJEEE010000027.1 GCA_022821145.1 Acidobacteriota bacterium | reverse complement strand
CCGGCGGGCGGGGCCGAGCCGGCGCCGATCGCAGAAACGGTTCCGGGACCAACGGCGGCTGGCGATGAAACACCCCCGGCGATGTGACGTCGCCGGGCGACCCACTTTCATTTCAAGCGACCGAAACCAGGCGGGAACCGGGTGTCTTCGCCCGGTCTTTTCGTAAGGAGCACAACGAACGATGGCAATCACGGCACAGCAGGTGAAGGCTCTCCGCGACAAGACCGGCGCCGGGATGATGGACTGCAAGAAGGCGCTGGAAGAGTCCGGCGGCGACGAGGAGAAGGCGATCCTGGCCTTGCGCAAGAAGGGTCAGGCGTCGGCCGAAAAGAAGGCCACGCGCATCGCCGCCGAGGGGATGGTCGGACACTACGTCCACGGCGGCGGCAAGATCGGAGTCCTGGTCGAGGTGAACTGCGAAACGGATTTCGCCGCCAGGAGCGATGATTTCCAGGCCCTGGTGAAGGACGTGGCGATGCACATCTGCGCGCAGAACCCGGCCTACGTCCGGCGTGAAGACGTGCCCTCCGACGTCGTCGAGCACGAGAAGGGAATATACCGGGACCAGGCACGTTCCTCTGGAAAGCCGGACAACATTGTCGATAGAATCGCCGAGGGCAAGCTGGGCGCGTACTTCAAGATGTCCTGCCTGTATGAACAGGAGTTCGTCCGGGACACGTCCATGACCGTCGAGGATCGCATTCGGGAAGCCGTCGGCAAGATCGGCGAGAACATCCGTGTGCGGCGGTTTGTCCGATTTCAGACCGGCGAAGGCCTCGAGAAGCGCCGGGCCGATCTCGGCGGCGAAGTGCAGGAGCTTCTGGACACCTAGCCCGTTTTCGGCGGCTCCGGCGCGACGAGACCCGATATGAGCTCGCAGCCAATACCCACCCCGCGATACCGCCGGGTGCTGCTCAAGCTGAGCGGCGAGGCGCTGATGGGTTCGCAACCCTTCGGTATCGATCCCGACGTGGTGCAAGGCATCGCGTTGGAGATCCGCGAAGTTCACGCCCTGGGCGTCGAGATCGGAATCGTCATCGGCGGCGGCAACATCATCCGAGGGCTGGCCGCCAGCGAGCAGGGGTTCGACCGGGTGTCGGCCGACCACATGGGCATGTTGGCCACGGTCATCAACGCCCTGGCCCTTCAGGACGCGCTGGAGAACGCCGACGTCTACACCCGCGTCCTGTCCGCCATCGAGATGCGTGAAGTGGCCGAGCCGTACATCAAGCGGCGCGCCGTCCGCCACCTCGAGAAGGGCCGCGTCGTGATATTCGCCGCCGGCACCGGCAACCCGTATTTTTCGACCGACACCACGGCCGCGCTGCGCGGCATGGAAATCAAGGCCGAGGTGCTCATGAAGGCCACGCGCGTGGACGGCGTCTACGACGCCGACCCGGAGCGGGTCGCCGACGCGAACATGCTGCGGAGGATTTCCTACCTCGACGTGATCAAGCGGAAGCTGGGCGTGATGGACACCACGGCCGTTTCGCTGTGCATGGACAACGGGATGCCGATCATCGTGTTCAACATCGGCGATCGTGGAAACGTCAAGCGCGTGGTCCTGGGCGAGGAGATCGGATCCCTGGTCCAATAGCGGAGGCGGACGGGAAAGGGTAAGGAGCCATGTCGACCAAGGACGAGATCGCACAGACGCGGACCCGCATGGAAAAGGCCGTTGAAGACTTGCGGCGCGAGTTGGCCGGCGTCCGCACCGGCCGCGCCTCCCTGTCCCTCTTCGACGGCATCCACGTGGAGTACTACGGCGCGCCGACGCCCATCAACCAGGTCGCGTCGATGGCGGCGCCCGAGCCCAGCCTCGTGACGATCCAGCCCTGGGACGTATCGATCATCGGCGCCATAGAGAAATCGATCCGGGCGTCGGATCTCGGCCTGAACCCGTCCAACGACGGCCGCCTGATACGGATCCCCATCCCTCCCCTCAACGAGGAACGCCGCCGGGAGCTGGCCCGCCACGTCCACAAGGTGCTCGAGGACCACCGGACGGCCGTCCGGAACATCCGACGCGACGCGAACGACAGCATGAAGCGACATCTCAGGAACAAGGAGATGTCCGAAGACGAAGAGCGCCGCACGCTGGACGAGATTCAGAAGCTGACGGACGAGTTCATCAAGAAGCTCGACGAGATCGCGAAAGCCAAGGAAGAGGAAATCCTGACGGTGTGACCCGGCGGCGCCGTACCGTTACTGCTTCCAACGCCCCTTCTTGGACGGCGGCGCGGGCGCCGCGAGCTTGAGCCCCGGATCCGCGTCCAGGTCGTAGCTGGAACGCTCTCCCCGCATGAGCCTGAAAGTGCCGGCGCACGCGATCATCGCCGCGTTGTCCGTCGTGAGCACCGGGCGGGGATAGTAGAAGGCCACTTCTTGTTCGGCCGCGGCCACGGACATGGCCTGACGCAGCCGCCGGTTGGCGGCGACGCCGCCGGACAACAGGATGGAACGCGGCTGCAACCGGTGGGCGGCTTCCATCGTGCGGCGGACGAGCGCGCGGACCACGCCTTCCTGGAACCCCGCGAGCAGGTTCAGGCGGTCCGGATCCCGCCGGCTCGCCTCCTCGTCGAGCGGCTCCAGGCCCTCTTCCTTGAACACCCTCAGCACGGCCGTCTTGATCCCGCTGAAGCTGAAATCCATCGACCGGTCGGAGATCTTCGCCATTGGAAAATGCCGAACGCCGCCATCGCCCAACGCGGCCAGCCGGTCGATGACCGGCCCGCCGGGATAGGGCAGTCCCAACAGCTTCCCCACCTTGTCGTAGGCCTCGCCGGCGGCGTCGTCGCGCGTCTTGCCGATCAGCCGGTACTCCAGACGGGAACAGTCGCCGGTGGACGACTCCACCCAGAACAGGTTCGTATGCCCCCCCGAGACGACCAGCGCGAGCGCGGGAAACTCCACGCCGGCGTTCTCGAGGAAGACCGAATAGATGTGCCCTTCGATGTGATCGACGCCGATCCACGGCGCGCCCGACGCGTAGGCGAGCGCCTTGGCGTAGGTCAGCCCGACAAGCAGCGAACCCACCAGACCGGGCCCATAGGTGGCCGCGACCCCGTCGATCTCTTTCAGCTCGGTTCCCGCCTCGGCCAGCGCCTGCCCGACCACCGGCTCGATCTTCCGGATGTGCTCGCGCGACGCCAGCTCCGGCACGATCCCGCCGTACAGCGTGTGCGTATCGACCTGGGAGTAGATGACGTTGGAGAGGATCCGGCGGCCGTCCTCGACGACGGCGGCGGCCGTCTCGTCGCACGACGTCTCGATTCCGAGGACGCGCATCACCCGGCCAGCGCGGCCAGCGACGGTCCGTAGGGCGGCCGGGCGACGCCGCGTTCCGTGATGATGGCCGTGACGTAGTCGTTCGGCGTGACGTCGAACGCGGGGTTGAACGCCGTGACGCTCTCGGGCACGACGCGCACGCCGGCGAAGCGGGTCACCTCCGACGGGTCCCGTTCCTCGATCGGGATCTCCGCCCCCGTCGCCAGCGACAGGTCGAGCGTCGACGTCGGAGCGGCGACGTAGAAGGGGATCTCGTGGCGGGCGGCGACGACGGCGATCGTGTAGGTGCCGATCTTGTTGGCGACGTCGCCGTTGGCCGCGATTCGGTCGGCGCCGACGATCACGGCGTCGACCCGGCCCTGGCGCATGAACGCGCCGGCCATGTTGTCGGCGATCACGCGCACGTCGATGTCGTCCTTCCACAGCTCCCACGCCGTCAGGCGCGCTCCCTGGAGAAACGGCCGCGTCTCGTCGGCCAGGACCCGAAGACGCTTCCCGTGTTCCACGGCGGCGCGAATGACGCCGAGCGCCGTCCCGTAGCCCGCCGTGGCAAGGGCTCCCGCGTTGCAGTGGGTCAGGACCGTGCCGCTGGAGGGCAACAGCTCCTGGCCGAGCCGGCCCATGCGCCGGTTGCTTTCGATGTCCTCGTCCCGGATCGCCAGGGCCTCGGCGACGAGCCCCTCGCGAATGGCGTCCAGATCCGCCCCGTCCTCGAGAAGGCGCTCGAACCGGCGCGTCATCCTCTCCACGGCCCAGAACAGGTTGACAGCCGTCGGGCGCGTTCCGGCCATGGTATCGGCGATCCTGCGAAAATCGGCCGCCGCCTGGGCCGTGTCGCCGGCCTCGGACCGCTTCATGCCCAGGGCCATGCCCAGGGCGGCGGCGACGCCGATGGCCGGCGCGCCGCGGACAACCATCGTGCGGATGGCCTCGGCAACCTCTTCGAAGGTCCGGAACACCGGGTATTCCTCGACGGCGGGCAGCTTCGTCTGGTCTATCATCCGGACGCCGTCCCCTGTCCAATCGATCGTCTTGATCATTCGGATCGCCCCAACTCGGATCGAATCCGGAATTCTAGCAGCCCGCGGCGGAACCGTGCACGGCGGGGCGCCCGGAAATCGTGTGCTAAATTGACGCAGTGAGCGTGTCGACGGTCCGTTACGAGACAGTGATCGGCCTGGAGTGCCACGCGCAGCTCCGGACCCGGTCCAAGCTGTTCTGTTCCTGTTCGACGGCCTTCGGCCAGGCCCCGAACCTCAACACGTGCCCGGTCTGCCTGGGCCTGCCCGGCGCCCTGCCGGTCTTGAACCGGGACGCGGTCGTGCTGGCGGTTCGAGCAGGTCTGGCGCTGAACTGCACGATTCACCCGGTTTCCCAATGGTCCCGAAAGAACTACTTCTATCCCGATCTCCCCAAGGGATACCAGATCTCGCAATACGACCGTCCCTTCGCCGAGAACGGGCATCTCGATATCGAGGTCGGCGGCGAAACCCGGCGGGTCCGCATCCAGCGCATACACATGGAGGAGGACGCCGGCAAGTCGCTTCACGAGGGATTTCCCGGCTCGGACCGTCACACGCACATCGACCTCAACCGCAGCGGCACGCCGCTGATCGAGATCGTTACCCATCCCGACTTGAGGTCGGCCGAAGAGTCGCAGGAATACCTGACCCGGCTGAAGGAGATTCTCGAATACATCGATGTCTGCGACGGAAACATGGAAGAGGGCAGCCTGCGATGCGACGCCAACGTCTCGATCCGCGAGCCCGGCGCGGAGTTGGGCACGCGCACCGAGTTGAAGAACCTGAACTCGATCCGTTTCCTGGGCGCGGCGATCGAGCACGAGGCGGAACGCCAGGCCGGGGTCGTCGAAGGCGGCGGCCGCGTCGTCCAGGAAACGCGCCTGTGGAACAGCGCGGATGAACGCACGGTCTCGATGCGGAGCAAGGAGGAGGCGCACGACTACCGGTACTTCCCCGAGCCGGACCTGCCCCTCCTGGTCGTGGACGAACCGTGGGTTGGGGAGTTGCGCGGGACGCTGGCGGAGCTGCCCGCGGCGCGCCGCCGCCGTTTCGTGGGCGAGCATGGCCTGTCCGCCTACGACGCGGGCGTTCTGACGTCGACACGGGCGCTGGCGGACTATTTCGAGTCGGTCGTCGAGCTGTGCGGCCACGCCAAGGACGCGGCGAACTGGATCATGGGCGACCTGTTGCGGCTCGTGAAGGACGACGAGATCGATCTGAAGGACCTGTCGGAGATTCGGTTGCGGCCCGAGATGCTGGCGGCGATGATCGCGATGATCGACGCCGGGACGATTTCCGGCAAGATCGGGAAGACGGTGATCGAGGCCATGTACCGGTCCGGGCAATCGCCCGAATCCATCGTCGAGACCCAGGGGCTCCGTCAGATCAGCGATACCGGCGAGATCGAGAAGATCGTCGACGCGATCATCGACGCCAATCCGGGGCCGGCCGCGCAGGTCCGGTCGGGCAAGGCCGGGACGATCGGGTGGTTCGTCGGCCAGGTCATGAAGGCCACCGAGGGGCGCGCGAACCCGAAGAGCGTCAACGAGCTGCTTCGCAAGAAACTTGCGGGCTGAACGCGACTGAAGGTATAGTCCCCCGGCATGAGCGTCCGCAACCCGAGGAAGCGTGTCTCCGAACGGATGAGGAAGGAGATCGCGAACTTCTACAAGGAGGAGTTCGTTCGCCACAAGGCGCGCCTCGAAACGCAGAAGACGTTCTACCCCGAGGAGACGTACGTCGAGATCGAAGGCGTGCTCAAGAAGATCATCGACGAGATCGACAAGATGTCGGAGGCCGACAACTTCAAGGAACTGGCCGAACGCCTCCTGGAGCGCATCGACGTCGTCACCAGCTTGTCGCGCTCGAAGCTCGACCCGGCCTACCGGGTTCACTGAGCCGGGGCGCTAGTAACCCATCCTGAACACGCCGACGCGGTCGCCGTTTACCGTGCCGTCGCGCAACCACTCGATCGACGCGTCGTACAACAGGGTCCGGTTCGTCTCCCACATCGCGTTGTGCGACGCGCAACCCAAATCGATCAGGACCTTGTCCTCGACCCCGAGGTCTTCGTAAAGCTCGCGTACACGCTCCGCCGCGATCTGCGCGTCGTGGATGCCGGCCACCAGCAGCATCGGCGTTTCCATGGCCCCGACGACGTCCGGAGTCCATCCCCAGTTCGTGGTCCGGGGCGCGCGCCGGACGCCGGGCCCCCATGTGGCGCCGACCGGGTCGGACTCCATCATGGCCCGCCACACGGCGTCGCTGACGGCCGGTTCGTACTGGGACGGACACCCCACCTGCCGGTCCCAGTTCGCGACGAAGTCCCTCCGCGACTGCTTGGTCATCGCCGCGCCGGGCGCCGGCAGCTCCGGCGGATCGGCGGAAACACCGCGGAAATAGGCCGGCGCCAGCAGCACGATGCGACCCACCTTGTCGGGGTGCCGGGCCGCGTATCCGCCGGCACGGGGCCCGCCCAGCGACCAACCCAGGAGGCTCACGCGCTCCACGCCTCGCAACTCGCGAAGATAGTCCACGACCGCGTCGATGTCGTTCCAGTCCGAGGCGATCGTGGTGGCGGCATACGGGTAGCTGGGATCGCACGGGGCTTCCAGGAACAGGGGCGCCATGTCGGCCTGCTGGGCCTCGGACAGGTTGCAGGGATCGTTCATCACCGTTGGCCGCGTCGACCGGCCGTAGCCGGTCATGTCCATCGAGAAGACATCGAAGCCCGAGGATGCGAGCGCCGCCATCCAACTGTACCCGTCATGAGGAACGTCGAAAGCCACCTCGGCGGGCGTGCCCGCGCCGTGAACGAACAGCGCCACGCGGCCTTCCAGGCGCCCTCCCCGCGCGACGACCTCGGGACGCACGCGCTCGCGGACATAGAGTTGGGCGATCTCGCCGTCCATCGACGGGGCCGTGGACACGACGGGCACATAGTGATCGATCGTGGCAAGACCGTCATCCTGGGCCGCCGGGGACGCGCCGCCGAAGGCGCCGAACGCGATCGACACGGAGACGGCGGTCCGGGCCCGGAACGTGGGGGTGATCATTTCAGGTTGCCTCCATCGGCTTCGACGCCCTCCCCGACGATGGCGATGCAGTCCATTTCGACGGCAACGCCGAGCGGCAGTCCCCGCACGGCCACCGTGGCCCGCGCCGGGGGGCTCGCGCCGAAGAACTCGCCGTAGACGCGGTTCACTTCCTTGAAGTCGCTCATGTCCGCCAGGTAGACCGTGACCTTGACGACATCGTCCATCGACGCGCCGGCGGCGCCGAGGATGGCCGCGATGTTCTCCAGCGACCGGCGCGCCTGCGCCTGGATCGACACGTCCTCGATCAGGTCGCCTGTTGCCGGATCCAGCGCGATCTGGCCGGAAACGAAAACGGTGTCGCCGGCGCGGATGGCCTGCGAGTAGGGGCCGATCGCCGCGGGAGCGCCCCGGGTGGAGATGACGGACCTAGGCATCGCTTCCCACCTTGGTCGCGTCCGCGACCGGGCTGTCGGGAACGCTGGCCGTGCGTTGGACGTCGAACACGCCGTCCAGCCGGCGGACCGAGGCGATGACCTTCTCCAGGTGCTTCATGTCGGGGATCTGCACGGTCATGTCGATGACGCCGCGTTCCTCGTCGGTCCGGGCGGACATGTCCAGGATATTGGCCTGGACACCCGACACGGCCGAGGAAATCGCGGCGAGTATTCCGGGACGGTCCTCGCTGCTGATGGCCAGGTTCACCGAGTAGGTCTCCCTGTCGGCCGGCTTGCCCGCCCATTCGACGTCGATCCTGCGATCGGCCTCGTACATCAGGTTCTGCACGTTGGCGCAATCCTTGGAGTGCACCGCCACCCCCTTGCCGCGAGTCACGTAGCCGATGATGGCTTCTCCGCGTATGGGGTTGCAGCACTTGGCGCGGTAGACGAGCAGATCGTCCATGCCCCGGACCTTGACCGTGACGTCCTCGCCGAATCCGAGAACGCGCTTGACCACGGCGGACAGCTTCGATCCCTGTCCCGCGGGCGTTTGCGACAACTCCGGATAGACCTTCTCCAGTACGCCGTGGGCCGAGATCTTCCCGTAGCCGATGCCGGACAACAGGTCCTCGACCTTGCTGCAGCCGTACTCCGAGGCGATTTCGGCCAGACCCTCGCCGTCCACGAGCGCCTTCACGCCGACCTTGTACTTCCGAGCTTCCTTCTCGAGGAACTTCCGTCCCAGCTCGATCGACTTGGTTCGTTCCTGCACGGTCAGCCAATGCCGTATCTTGTTCCGCGCTCTCGACGTCCGGACGAAGTTGAGCCAATCGCGGCTCGGGTGGTGTCCGGTCTGCGTGACGATCTCCACGATGTCGCCGTTCGACAGCCGCGTCCGCAACGGCAACAACCGGCCGTTGACCTTGGCGCCCACGCACGTGTGCCCGACCTCGGTATGGATCGCGTACGCGAAATCCACCGGCGTGGCGTCGCGGGGCAACGTGACGACTTTCCCCATCGGAGTGAACGTGTAGACTTCCTCGGGATACAGATCGACCTTCAGCGTGTTGAGGAAGTCCGTGGGATCCTTCATCTCCTGCTGCCACTCGACCAGGTGCCGCAACCACGAAACGCGCTGGTCCTCGCGGTCGTCCGCTACCAGCTTGCCGTCCTTGTACTTCCAGTGCGCCGCGATTCCCTCCTCGGCCACCCGATGCATCTCCTCCGTACGGATCTGTATCTCGAAGGGTTGGCCGTGGGCGATCACCGACGTATGCAGCGACTGGTACATGTTGGGCCGCGGCATCGCGATGAAGTCCTTGATGCGGCCCGGAACGGGCCGCCACGTATTGTGAATCACACCGAGCGCGGCGTAGCAGTTCTTGATGTCGTCGGTAACGATGCGAACGGCCAGAAGGTCGTAGACCTGGTCCAGCGAAATCCGCTGCCGGCGGAGCTTGTGGTGAATCGAATACAGCCGCTTGATCCGCGCTTCCGTTTGGCACGGAATGTGGTGTTCGGCCATCTTCTGCTCGACCTCGGTCCGGACCTCGGCAAGGAACTCGTCGTTGACCTTGCGCTTTTCCTCCACGGCCTTCTTGAGGCTGGTGTAGGCCTCGGTGTCGAGGAAGCTGAAGGCGACGTCTTCCAGCTCGCCTCGCACTCTTCCCATCCCGAGCCGATGCGCGAGCGGGGCATAGATATCGAGGGTCTCGCGGGCGATGGCTTCGCGCCGGTCCGACTTCAAGTGACGCAGGGTGCGCATGTTGTGCAGACGGTCGGCGAGCTTGACGATGATCACGCGGACGTCATCGCTCATCGCCAGCAGCATCTTGCGGAAGTTCTCGGCCTGCTTGTGCTCCCTCGATGTGAAGTGGATCTGACTGATCTTGGTCAAGGCGTCGACGATATGCGCGATTTCCGGCCCGAACACCGCTTCGAGGCGTTCGATGGACGTGAGCGTGTCCTCGACGACATCGTGGAGAAGGCCGACGCTGACGGTGACGGCGTCCATCTTCATCTCCGCGAGGACGTTGGCCACCTCGAGCGGGTGGGTCAAGTAGGGCTCGCCCGAGGCACGGACCTGCCCCTTGTGCTCTTTCGCGGAGAAGATGTACGCCCGGCGGATGACTTCGAGGTCGTCCTCGGGATGTTGCTTGCGGACGGTCTCCAGGATCTGTTCGAGTCGAATCATCCTGGCCCCAATTGTAGCGAAAAAGCCGAACCCCGATTGACGGCGCGATCAATCGGGGCCATGCAAAAGAGCCACCCCGAAGGGTGGCCCTCGATCCGATGAACCGGTTTCGGACTACTCGACGACGCCGAACTCGGCAGTCGCTTCCTCCTGGTTTCGTTCCCGCGCCGCTGTGGCTTCGTCGAACCACTCGTCGGCCAGAGCCACGAGTTCTTCCCTTCTCGCCAAGGCTTCCTCGTCGTCGGTGTCCACGGGAATCATGTGCGCCAACACGCGATACAGGAGGTTCTTCATGGTCAACGCGTCTTCGTAGTTCTCATCCAACTCGATCGCGCGGTCCAGTGCTTGCTGCCCGACCTCGACGAGCTGCGTGATTTCATCGCGCTCGGCGGCCATCGCGGCCTCCAATTCCTCCTCGCTCATCGCCTCCTCTTCCGCGGTCAGCGGGAGGGTCGCCAACGGATCGTCAAATACCAACTCGGGATTCGAGAGGTTGACGATGTGCCAGTTGATGCTGCCCGCGCTGTAGTGGGCGGTAGGGTTCTCCGGATCCACCTCGGCCCAACGCTCGTAGTACTCCCGGGCGTTGTCCAGATCGAGCCGGCTCTGGTAGATGGCGGCAAGCCCGCCGATGGCTGTCGTGTTTTCGGGGTCCCTGTCGAGCACCGAGAGGTAGGTCTCGATGGCCAGATCCGCGAAGGATTCGGTGTCGGGGATCTGCGGAACGTACTGGCCCGCGTAGGACAGTCCCAGGTACAACTCCGCGTTGGGAACCTCGGGATCGAACTCCAGCGCGGTCTGGAAATGTTCGACCGCCAACGGGTAGTTCGACGCCGCGTACGCCTGGACGCCCCGGTTCAGGTTGTCCCGGGAGTTGTACCAGTTGCACCCACCGACCAGGCCCAGCGACAGGAAGACCACGAGGGCCGGCAGGCTCTTCTTATGCTGCATTGTGTCCCTTTACCTCCGGGCGCCCTAGTTGCCTCCGGTCGCGATCTGCTCGGGCATCAGGCCGACCTTGTCCACGCCCGCGCCCTTGGCGATGTCGATGACCGTGGCAACGTCGTTGAACAGCAGTCCATGGTCGGCGTTGACGAAGATGGTGCGATCGTTGCGTGTCTTGAAGATGTCCCCCAACCGCGCGCCCAGGTCGCGCAATTCCGTCGCGTCCTGGTTGATCATGATCCGGTTGCTGCCGTCGATCGAGATCACGACGGTCCGATCGAGGGCGTCCGGCGGCGGCGGCGGCGATCCGGGGGGCGGCGGCTGCGGGATGGCGGTATCCAACCCCCGGGGGGTGAGCGGCGTGATGACCATGAAGATCACCAGCAACACCAGCAGCACGTCGATCAGCGGCGTGATGTTGATGTCGGACTTCGAACTCAGCTTGTCGGGCTTCTTTCCGGACATCGTTCCTCCCGCTAGTTGATCGCGTCGCGGCGCTCGGTCAACAGGCCGACCTGGTCGACGGCGGAACCGCGCACCGCGTTCACGACCGCGACGACGTCTCCGTAGAGCGCGCGGAAATCGCTCTTGACGTAGACCACGCGTTCGGTCTTGCCTTCGAGGAGCCGGTTCACTTCCTCGCCGATCTCGTCGATCTGGTATTCCGCGGCGTTCAGGTAGTACTTGCTGTCACGCGTCACCGAGATCAGCACGGAGTCTTCCGCCTCGGCCTCGTCCATGTCCCGCGGATTGTCGGTCTGCGCCATCTCCACGGTCACACCCTTCTGGAGCATCGGCGTGATCACCATGAAGATGATCAGCAACACCAGCATCACGTCCGCCATCGGCGTGACGTTGATGTCCGCGTTGACCCCGTCCTTGTTGCCACCGCCGGTCATAGCCATGGCTAGTTTCCTCCCTGCCTCTTGATGAAGTAGTCCATCAACTCGGACGACGAGTTGGTCATTTCGATCTGGAAGGACTCGACGCGGTTGGTGAACGAGTTGAACGCCCAGACCGCAGGCACGGCGACGAACAGGCCGAACGCGGTGGCGACCAGAGCCTCGGAGATCCCGCCGGCCACCGCCGCCAGACCCGATGCCTGCTGTTCAGTCATTTCCTGGAACGCGTTGATGATGCCCACCGTCGTGCCGAACAGCCCGACGAACGGCGCCGTTGCCCCGATCGTCGCCAGGCTCGACAGCCCGCGCTTCAACTCCGCGTTGACGATGGCCTCGGCGCGCTCGCACGCCCGCCGGGACGACTCGATCTGCTCCCCGGACAACTCGGTCGAGGCGCCCTGGGACCGATACTCCTGCAGTCCGGCCTCGACCACCTTGGCGAGGTGGCTGTTCTTGTTCTGCTCGGCGACGCTGATCGCTTCCTCGATCTTGCCCTCTTTCAGGCAACCCGCCACGGCCGGCGCGAACTCGCGCGACTGCTTCCGGGCCTTGGAATACGAGAGAAAGCGGTCGATCATCACGCCGATGGACCACGCCGACATGATCGCCAGAATGACGACCACCGCCTTGGCCAGGAACCCCATCTGGTTCCACATGGAGCGCCAGTCGAAACCGACTTCCGCCTGCAACAGCAGCATCGCCATGTAGTTAAGCTTTAACATCCACATGTGATCACAATCCTCCTGCGAACTGATTCTGGATCTTCTAAACCGTCAACGCGACGTTGGCTTCCCGCTGCTAGTTCAGCGAGAAGGTCACCGTAATCGTCGTCACCACCTCGACCGGCTCGTTGTTCAGCATCGTCGGCCGGTATCTCCACTGCTGCACGGCCTCCACCGCAGCTGGAGACAGCAGCGGATGCCCACGAACGACACGCAAGTCCTGAATGGTCCCGTCGGTGCCAATGATCGCCTCCAGAATTACGGTGTCCTGGATACGCGCTTGACGCGCCAACGGCGGATACTCCGGTGAGACCTGCGTGCCTTCGATGATGTTTCCGGCCGTGACGCCCGCGCTGACGCGAAGGCGCTCCGGTGCGGGCGGCGGGGGCGGCGGGGGCGGCGGGGGCGGAGGCGGCGGCGGCGCCGCGGCGGCCTGCGACTTCAGAACGCCTCCGAGGACGCCGCTGAGGTTGCTCGAGGTGCCGCCCACGATTCCGCGCACCTGCTGACGCGGCGCTTCGTCCACGATCCGGGCGACCTCGTCCGGAATCTCGGTCGGCGCGATCATCGCCGTCGGATCGATCTCGATGACATCCTGGACCACGACCTCCGGCGGCGGCGCCACTTCAGCGGGCGGCGGCGGCGGCGGCGGGGGGGGCGGCGGCGGCGTCACAAGGATCGCCATCAACTGCTGCGTCGGCAATGCCTGGGTGTAGACCAGCGGAATCAGGATCAGCACAGCCAGCAACACGACGTGGACGACGACCGAAATGAACATCGTCCCGACCTTCTTCTGCCCTGCTTCAAGCATGGAGTCTTCAAACATAACGGCATCTACCTCCCGAAACTATCGACTCGATCGTCAAGCACAGGCAACGCAAAATCGGCGTCGATCGACTGCCACGGAGCGGCGGCATTCCGCAAAAAGAGCAAAAGAGTTGTGGTTATATCAACCGTTCCGACGGCATGTCAACCACAATTGCCCGTCTCCGGAACCCCCGATCACCCGACCGAAACGCGGGCCTCCCGAGCCCGTCCCGTCACCGGGCGCGAGCCTCGCCGGCGGCCATCAGGCGCGCCTTTGCGCGCAACCGGTAGTTTTCGTAGATCAACACCGTCGGCGCGGCCACGGCCACCGACGAATACGTCCCGACCAACACGCCCACGACCAGCGCGAACGCGAAGTTGTTGATCACCTCGCCGCCGAAGAAGAACATCGCCAGGGCGGCCACCAGCGTCAAGCCGGAGGTCAGGACCGTGCGGCTCAGCGTCTGGTTGACGCTCTTGTTCAGTATCTGGAGCAAGGTCATCCTTCGACTGATCTTCAGGTTCTCCCGAACACGGTCGAACACGACGATCGTGTCGTTCACCGAATACCCGACCAGCGTCAGCAAAGCGGCGATCACGGTGAGATTGATCTCCTGCCGGAAGATCGAGAAGAACCCCAACGTGATCAGCGTGTCGTGAAACACCGCGAACACCGCCGCCGCGCCGTAAATCCACTCGAAGCGAAACGCGATGTAGGCCAGGATGCCCCCCAGCGCGTACAACGTGGCCAGGACCGCCTGGCGGCGCAGGTCCTCGCCGACCTTCGGCCCGACCGACTCCGAGTTGACGACCTCGAACTGCCCCGCGTACGCCTCGCCGAGCGCCGCCGTGATCGCCTCCCGGCCGCGCCCCAGATCGTCCTGGACGAAGCTCTCTCCAACCCGGATCAGCACGTTGTAGCCGGCCCCCGCGCCGCCGAGCTCCTGAACCTCGTCGTCGGGCACCGCCCCGGCCCGGAGAGCCTGGCGGATGTCCTCGATGGGGACCTGCTGATCGAACCGTACGTGAACGATCGCGCCCGCCTCGAAGTCCACGCCGTACTGCAAGCCCTGGGCCAGGATCGAACCCATGCCGGCCAACAGCAGGACGGCCGACAATGCGAAGAACAATCGGCGCCGGTTCAGCCAGTCGAACTGAATGTTTCGGAATAACTCGATCATTCACGTGTTCCCGTGTTCGGCAACGCGCGGCGGCATGACATCGAACCGCCTGCCGCGCCGCCGCAATTCGAAAGACACCGGGAACTCCAAGATGTTCCCGAAAACTGTTTCACTGGATACATGCGCGGGATCAGATGCTGAGAGTCGGCGCCTCGGCCCGACGCCCGAGGAGCCACTCGAACAGCGTGCGCGACACGAACACGGCCGTGAACACGTTCGCGGTCAGACCGATGACGAGCGTGACGGCGAATCCCCGGACGGCCCCTGTCCCGAAGAGGAACAGGAACATCGCCGAGATCAATGCCGCCAGGTGCGTGTCCACGATCGTGACGAAGACCCGGTTGAAACCGGTGACGACGGACGAAACGGCCGTCTTGCCGGCGCGCAGCTCCTCGCGAATGCGCTCGAAGATCAGGATGTTGGAATCGATCCCGACACCGATGGTCAGAATGATGCCGGCGATTCCGGGCAGCGTCAGCACGGCATCGAAATAGGCCAGCGCCCCGAAGAGGATCAGGATGTTCAGCACCATGGCGACAGCCGCGTTGACGCCGGAAAGCTTGTAGTAGACGAGCATGAACAACAAGACGACCACCAGCGACACAACACCCGCCAGCACGCCCTGCCGAATCGAGTCCTCGCCCAGGGACGCGCCCACCACGCGCTCCTCCAGGTACTCCAGCGACGCCGGCATCGCGCCCGAACGCAGGATGAGCGCCAGGTCGCTGGCCTCCTGCAGCGTGAAGCCGCCCGTCCCGCCCTCGATGACGCCCTGGCTGGTGATGAGCCCATTGATGACGGGAGCGGATTGGATCCGGCCGTCCAGGACGATGGCCAACTGCCGACCGATGTTCTCGCCCGTCACGGTCCCGAAGCGTTGCGAACCGTCCCGGGTCAGGTTGAATCGCACGTCGGGACGGCCGTTGGCGTCCCGCCCCACGGACGCGTTGCTCAAGTCCCGTCCGGTGATCGCGGCGGTTCGCTCGACGGCGTACCACGCCTCTCCGCCCAGGGCGACGATCTCGTCCTCGGCGGATTCGATCAGCTCGACGTCCAGCGGAACCGCCCCGCCCAGCGCCGCGAGCCCCTCCGGCCGGCTCGCGAACGGCCCGCCGCCCGGCACGACCAGCTTGAGCTCCAGCAACGCCGTCGACTGCATGATGTTGCGGACGCGTCCCGGGTCTTCGACGGCGGGCAACTGCACCAGGATTTCGTAGTCGCCCGGACCGCCGTGCTCCTGAATCACGGGTTCGGTGACGCCGAGCTCGTCGATCCGGTTCCGGATGGTCTGCATCGCCTGCGTCACCGCCTGGTCGCGGTAGACGGTCTCGGCCGCCAGGTCGAGCTGCAGGACATAGGTGTTCGGCACGTCGCCGTCCGTGGAGTCGATGCGCCAATCCGGAAACTGGTTGACCATCAACTGACGGAAGTCCGTATCCCGGGCAGGGTCCACGCCGACGAACCGGAACCGGCCGTCTTCGACGCGCGTGCCCTGGCGGTACGTGATCCCGTCATCGTCGAGCAGCGCCTCCATGCGTTCGACGGCGGCATCGGTCTCGGCGCGGATCGCGTCGTCGGTCACGACGCCCATGACGATATGGGCCCCGCCTTGAAGATCCAGACCCAGCCGGATCCGTTCGCGGACGTTGTCCAGGCTCGGGGGGAAGCCCGCGAACAGCGTGACGGATGCGGCGGCGACGGCCAGCGTCACCAGAATCCGGTTTCGAATACGCTTCGACATATGCCTTACTCGTGCTCCGGTTGCTGCTTGGACGCGACGGCGTTTCTCGAGACGTCGATCTTGACGTTCTCGGCGATGCGCAACTGCAGCTTGTCCCCTCGTAACGCCACGACCGTCCCGAAGATACCACCGGTGGTGATGACCTTGTCGCCGGTCTTCAGGTTGTCGATCATCTCCTGCAGCTTCTTCTGCCGCCTCCGGGCCGGCATGAACACGATCAGGTAGAAGATCGCGATGACCAGGATGATGGGCAGGAAGCTCACGATGCCTTGTTGCGGCGCTTGTTGCAGCAGGAGCACTCTCTGACCTCCGGTGCCTGGGGGATGGCGGCGATATGGAACGCTGGAGTAAAGCGGAACGAACGGCGCATCCGAGCGCTACGCGGCCCCGGAACTGCGCGCCCAGGTCAACAACTCATTAAACCTTTCAAATTCAATAGCGTGTCGTATACGCCGCATGGTGTCAAGGTAGAAAAAGAGGTTGTGCAGCGTGTTGAGAACCGGGGAGAGAACCTCCCGCGAGAGGAACAGGTGGCGCAAATAGGCGCGGCTGTATCGGGCGCAGACCGGACACGCGCAGTCGGCGTCGATCGGAGCGTCGTCCGCCCGGTACGCGGCGTGTCGGATCACGATATGGCCGCCGCGGGTAAACAGCCACCCGTTCCGCGCGTGGCGCGTCGGCATCACGCAATCGAACATGTCGACGCCGCGGGCGACGCATTCGACCAGATCGCGCGGCGTGCCGACCCCCATGAGGTAGCGCGGGCGCGACGCCGGCAACCACGGAACCTGGGCCTCGACGAGATCGTACATCGTCTCCACGGGCTCGCCGACGCCGAGACCTCCGATGGCGTACCCGTCGAACCCGACGTCGCGAAGACGCTGGGCGCTCTCGCGCCGGAGATCCGGGAACACCGATCCCTGCACGATGCCGAACAGCGCCTGACCGCCCGGCGCCGCGCCGTCGAACCGGGCGCGGCTCCGGGCGGCCCAATCCATCGACCGGCGCATCGATCGCGCGGCGTCCTCCGGGGTCGCCGGATACCCCAGGCAGTCGTCCAGGACCATGACGACATCGGACCCCAGCGCCGCCTGGATGTCCACGGCGATCTCCGGACTCAGGAACAGCGGCGAACCGTCCAGGTGCGAACGGAACGAGACGCCGTCGTGGTCGATGCTGCGCAAGCCGCTCAGGCTGTAGACCTGGTACCCGCCGCTGTCGGTCAGAATCGGCCGATCCCAGGCCATGAAACGGTGCAGTCCGCCCAGGCCTCGGATCAACTCGTGGCCGGGGCGAACGAACAGGTGATACGCGTTGGCGAGGATCATTTCCGCGCCCAGCGCCGCCAGTTGGTCCGGCATCATGGCCTTGACCGTCGCCCGCGTCCCCACGGGCATGAACACGGGCGTCTCCACGGTTCCGTGAGCCAGGCGAAGCCGTCCGCGGCGGGCCCGCGTGCGGGAGTCCGTCTTGAGGAGTTCGAATCTCATCGGATGGTCCGCCGAACGTTCGTCGCGGCCAGGCAGGCTTCCGTCACTCAACTTCTCAGATTGTCACCGCTTCCCGATGCTCGCCGAAGACGTTCCGCAGCGCGTCTGCGATTTCTCCGACCGAAGCCCGCATCCGCACGGCCTCGACGATGGACGGCATCAGGTTCGATTCCTGGCGCGCCGCGGACTCGAGCCCGGCCAGGCTGCGCCCGACCGCGGCGGCGTCCCGACCGGCCCGGGCCGTGGACAGACGGTCGATTTGCCGGGCCGCCACCGCCGGGTCCAGCCGATGAATCGATATTCGATGGGCCGCATCGCCGTCCGCGCTCGACGCATATCGGTTGACGCCCACCACGCCGCGTTCGCCGTTCTCGATGGAACGCTGATAGGCGTAGGCGGCTTCCTGGATCTCCTTCTGCGCGAACCCGGTCTCGACGGCTTCGACCATGCCGCCCAGGGACTCGACGCGCTCCAGGTATTCGAGCGTGAGCGCTTCCAGGCGGTCGGTCAAAGCCTCGACGGCAAACGAGCCTCCGGCCGGATCGGCCGTCGCCGCGATCCCCGACTCGAACGCGATGATCTGCTGTGTCCGCAACGCGAGCCGGGCCGCTTCGTCACTGGGAATGGCCAGCGCCTCGTCCTTGGAATTGGTGTGCACGGACTGCGCGCCGCCCAGGACGGCGGCCACGGCCTGCAACGCCACGCGGACGACGTTGGCGTCGGGGAACTGCGCGGTCAGCGTCGAGCCGGCGGTCTGGGCGTGAAACCGGAGCTGCATGGACCGCGCATCCCGCGCTCCGAACCGTTCGCGGGCCAGGCGCGCCCAGATCCGCCTGGCGGCGCGGAACTTGGCGATCTCCTCCAGGAGATCGTTGTGCACGGCGAAGAAGAACGAGAATTGCGGCGCGAACTCGTCGAAGTCCAGCCCCCGCGACACGGCGCTCTCGCCGTAGGCGATCGCGTCGGCGATCGTGAACGCCAGCTCCTGCACGGCGGTGGCCCCCGCCTCACGCATGTGGTATCCGCTGACCGACACGGCCATCCAGCGCGGCAGCGCCCGGCGGCAGTACTCGACCACGTCGGTCACGAGCCGCATCGACGGCCGGGGCGGATAGATGTAGGTGCCGCGGGCGATGTATTCCTTGAGGATGTCGTTCTGGACAGTGCCGCGGAGGTCGGCGGCGCCGACGCCCCGCCGCTCGGCGGCGACCTGGACCATCGCCAAGAGGATCGGCGCGGTCGCGTTGATCGTCATCGAGGTCGACACCCTTTCGATGGGGATCCCCTCGAAAAGGCGTTCCATGTCGTCGATCGTGTCGATGGCGACACCGACGCGGCCGACTTCGCCCTCGGCCAGCGGATGATCCGAATCCAGGCCCAACTGGGTGGGAAGATCGAACGCCACCGACAGCCCCGTCTGACCGTTGGCGATCAGGTATCGGAAACGGGCATTCGCGTCTTCGGCCGAGCCGAACCCCGCGTACTGGCGCATGGTCCACAACCGGTCGCGGTACGTCCCGGGCCGGATGCCGCGCGTATAGGGATACTCACCGGGATCGCCCAGGGCCGTATCGGGGTCGGACGGACGGTCCGCGGCCGTGTAGACGGCCTTGACGGGGATTCCCGAGCCGGTCCGAAAGCGGGACTCGTGGGGTGGGGCGCTCATTCCGGAGCCAATCCCGTTCTATCTACGGATCTTCCGCGATCGCCAGAAACTGTGAAGGCCGAATACCAACATCGACACGAAGAAGATCCCGTCCAGCACGACGCGCCACAGGGCCTCGTCGGCGCCGGCGACGTACCTGCGGTAGTTCTGAACGCCGTCGACGGCCCCGACGGCGGCCAGCGCAAGAAAGAACCCACCGATGACCTCCAGCACCAACGTGCGCAGCGTCCGGAACGTGTCCTTGAACGAGCTTCTGACTCTTTCGATCATCGCGCCGACGCTGGCCGATGGAACCGGGCCCAATACAGTGTACCGGGCGGCGGCGCGGCGCGCGATCCGAATTCGCCCGGAAGGGGTCCGGAAGCCTGCGACGCCGGCTTGCCGCCCGTTCTTGACAGGGTGCGCGCAGCCGCTATCATTAGTGGGCCTGCCGTCATGGTTCGCATCCGCAGAAGGGATCCGCCTCGGCATGCGTCCGCGCGGGGAGCGTCGTGGAACTGGACGAGAACCTGAAGAAGTTGATGCGCGAACTGGGCGCAACGATCCAGGACGCCCTGTCCGGTTCGGAGGAGATCGGCGCCGCGATCCAGAACGTCAAGGACGCGGGCTACGACGTGCTGCTCGTGCTCGAGGCCACCATCGGCCTCAACAGGCGCGCACCCGCGGCCGAGAGCGCCAACGGGGAGGACGCGACGCGCGAAGCGGGATCCGAGGTCCGGCTCAAGGTGAACGATCAGGACATGAAGTTCCTGAAGTCGCTGAAGATCCGGATCGACGATCCGAACGGATAACCCCGTCCGCGCCGCCTCATCGGATCGACCTGGAAAGCCGGTCCGCCCCCGGGACGCCGCGCGCGCCGCTGGATCCGTCCGGACGCCACATCTCGTCCATCGTCTGAATCACCTCGTCCGCGGTCACGTCGTGGATGGTGTCTTTCCTGATGTAGCGGTCGCCGGCGCCGATCGGACGGTAGTGGTCGGGAAGGCTCCTGCTGAATACCCCCAGAGTCGGGACGCCCATAAGCGGACCGAGATGCATCGGTCCGGTGTCGTTGCTGACCAGCAAGCGGGAGAGTCCGATCGCGGCCGCCAACTCGGCGATTCCCAGACCCGCGACCACGCGTACGCGCCCCCGAGCCGCGACCGATTCGACGACCCTGCGGCCGATGGCTTCCTCCTCGGGCGTCTTGCCCGTCAGGATCAGGGTCGTGGCGCCCCACTGCGACGCCGCGTGATCCGCGACGGACGCGAACCGGGACGGTTCCCAGCGCCGGCTTTCGACGGATGCGCCGACATAGACCGCCACGACGGGCACCTTCGGCGGCGTCCGGAAATGACGGCGCCGGACCTCCTCCGCCAGGCCGGCCGGCACCGCGAGCAACCGTCCGGCCGAGGCGAGGGACCACGGCACGGCTCCCGGCAACCCCCCGACCACCCTGGAGAACATCTCGGAAACGTGGAGGCTCTTGTCTTCCAGGACCGGCTCCTGGTTGAAGCAGAACGGCAGGTAGGCCCGGTCCGACCGTTTGAGGCCGATCCGGAAACGCGCCCCCGACAGCCAGGCCAGGAGATTGGTTTCCCGGAAGCTGTGGAAGTCGATGACCAGGTCGAATCGCCGGGACCGTACCCTGCGGACCAGCGACAGGATGTCCCGAACCGCTCGGACTCGCGCGCCGTCGCGCATTCCCAACCGGTCCACGGCGATGACGTCGTCGACCTGGGGGCACAACCGCCCCAGGTCGGCGCAGGGCGTCCCGGTCATCAATGCGAGGCGGGCCCGGGGATACATCGCGCGCAAACGCACCAGGGCGGGCAGCAGCAAGGCCACGTCGCCGAGCCGCGCGAAACGGATCGCCAGGATGCTGGAGACCGGCTCGAGCAGCGTCCCGGGGACGCCCGAACGGGCGGCGGCGTTCACGGGGCGATGAGCCCGCCGGGCTCGCCGGGCATCGGCGGCGGGGCGACCGACGACAGCCAATCGAGGTACTGTCGACTCTTCGGGCGTCCTCCGGAACGCAGCTCCATGGACACGGCGATGAAGTCCAGAACATCGGGCGCGTCCCCGGCTCGGAGCGCGTCGGCGCCGGGGGCCTGGGGTTGCATCATCCGATCGATCAGGCCCTGGATCCTGCGGTAGAGTCCCATCGAAGCCGCGCTCCCCTCGGGCAGCGTCTCGTAGTAGATCCCGGAGGCGCGCGTCTTCGCCGTGGCCTTCAGCGCCTTGAACGCCTCCCGCACGTCGCTGTCGTAGAGCGACGGGTTGTCGTGGCGCTCGGCGAGAATGCCCTGCGCCAGCACGGCGATGGCGCCGGCATACCGGTGTCGAAACTGCTGGCTGAATTCCCGCTCCGGAGGCGGGGGCGCCGGATGGCGCCGGCCGGCGTCATAGGTCCGCCCCGCCCGCAGGTAGGTGCAGTCGCTGGGGCATTCGATCTCGACCTCGCGATGGGTCCCGCAGCAAGTGGGGCAAATCTTGACGCCCTTGGCCGGGCAGTGCCGCTTCGCCGACCGCCGGGAGCAGAGGGGGCATTTGGCCATGACAGAGGCGCAGTATAGCGCGGCGACCCGGCGGATACACGCCGAGCGGCGGCGGTCGCTTTCAGCGTGGCCACAGCGTTCGCGACGCCGCCGCCAGGGCGAACCGGCGCGCCGGCCACACGTCGATCCCGTCGGCGGAGCGGAAGCTCCTCGCGCCGGCATACACCAACAACCGCCGTTTGAGCCCGTCCAGTCCATCCAGCGCACGCAACCCCCGCAGCAACCCGCTGTGGTATCGGGACGCCGCCTTCACCTCGATGGCGAGAAACTCGGAGCCGCGCCGGAGCAGGAAATCGACTTCGGCTTGGGAACGATGCGGCGACCAATAGAACATCTCCTCGAACAGATCCCCAGCTTGAGCGTGGGCGCGCAGGGTCGTACCGACCCACGACTCGAGCAACGGGCCACGCTCCTCGGCAACGGGCGCGCCGAACTGCCGCTTGACGGCGCGAACGACACCCGGGTCCACCCAATGCAGCTTCGGGTGCTTTCGCTCCCGCACGCGCATGCGGGTTTCGAACGCGCGCAGTCGGTACGCCAAGAGCGTATCTTCCAGAATCTCGATATATCCCTGCACGGTGGCGCGCGCCACCCCGGCCTCCCGGGCCAATCCCGAGACGTTGACGACCGCACCGTTCATCAGCGCCGCGACCGGAAGGAAGCGAACGAAGCCCGGGAGATTCCGAACCAGCGCCTCGGCCCGGATTTCCTCGCGCAGGTACAGCTCTCCGTACGCTTCAAGCGTCTCGCGGGGGGCATCGCTCGTCCAGACCAACGGAAGCGATCCGAAACGCAGGACGCGCTCCAGATCGAAGTCCTCACCGAGTTCCGCGGCGGTCAATGGATACATCATTCTTCGGATCGCACGGCCAGCGAGCAGATTGGTGCCGGCCGCCTTGAGCTTTCGAGCGCTGGAGCCGAGCAAGGCGAAGCGAAGCCCGCGGCGCTCGATGAGCCGGTGCACTTCGTTGAGCAACTCCGGCAGGCGCTGCACCTCGTCGACCACGACCCAGTCTCCGGCCGCGCGCTCGGCCAGCATCTGGGAGAAGAGGGACGGGTC
Organism: Acidobacteriota bacterium; assembly: GCA_022821145.1. Classification (GTDB taxonomy): domain Bacteria; phylum Acidobacteriota; class Terriglobia; order 20CM-2-55-15; family 20CM-2-55-15; genus JAJEDW01. The sequence goes on along the minus strand of JAJEEE010000027.1, from coordinate 32,139 downwards.
GGCCAACAGGTCGCGGAACAGACGCTCATCCAGCAGATCGATGACCACGGCCTCCGGCAACGCGCCGCGTATCCAGGTGCTCTTGCCCACGCCTCGCATGCCGAAAAGAAAGAAACTCTGCGCGGGCACGCGGAGGATGCGATCATATTTGCTCATAACGACAGCATAAATGAGCGATAAATGATGACATACTATACACCGCTGCGCGTTCCCGGGGAAGCGGTCAAGGTCGGAATCGGGTGGCTAACCGGTCACCTGCACGCGGTAAGCCGTTTCCATCAACGTCTCCAACCCGCGCCCTTCCAAGGCGGTGCCCCGGGTCCGGACGCGGGTGCTCGACAAGCGCCGCAACCGCGCGTTCGCGCCGAGCAGCTCGCGCAAACGGGACTCGCTGATCGAGAAAGGCGGTCCCTGCATGGAGTCCGGTGGATACTCGAAGCAGATGAGGAGCCCAGTCGCGCCCGAGGGGAGCAGGCTGAGAAGTCGACCGGCGTATGCGGTCTGCATGGCGGGCGGCATCGCCACCAGGGCCGCGCGGTCGTAGAACGCCGAAACGGCCCCGATGTCCGCCGGCGTGGCGTTCAGGAAGTCGCCCTCGAGAATTCGGTAGCCTTCGGCGTTCCAGGTTCGGAACGCGCCGGCCCCTGAAACGCGTGGCGGGCGTCCGATCGCCTTGAAGAACGCCCGGCAGGCGACGGGGCTCAACTCGACGCCCACGACCGCGTGTCCCTGCTCCGCCAGCCATCGCATGTCCAGCGACTTGCCGCACAGCGGCGCCAGCACCGTCCCGCCGGCGGGGACCTCGACGGCGGACCAGCACGACTTCAGAGCCTCGTTGACGGTTTCCTGGTGGAAACCGGTCTGGCGGGACTCCCACTTCTGCAACCAGAATCGCGGTTCCATCCGATCACCCTAGCGGATTGACTTTGGATCGGCCCGCGCGGGATAATTCTCGTCCGTTTTCTGCGGCCGATGGGGGGTGTGTCGTTCGTGGCTGAAGTACGAGTTCAAGAGGGCGAATCGATCGAGAACGCGCTGCGGCGCTTCAAGCGAAAGGTTCAGCAGGAAGACATTATCAAGGAAGTCAAGAAGCACTCCTTCTACCTCAAACCCGGCGAAAAGAAACGCATCAAGCAGGCTCTGGCCCGCAAGCGGAGCCGGAAGAAGGGCCGGCGCCGGGCCGAGGACTGACCTCACCCGTCGCCCAGACCCGCCGTCAGGGCCGTCACCGCCGTCGTATCCACGATATCGTCCACGGAAGCGCCCGCCGGCACGATGTTGACCGGCGCGCCGCCGCCGTGGGCGACCGGACCCAGGACGCGGGACGCCGGGAAGGCCTGCCCGACCCTGTATGCGAGGTCGCCGGCCTCGCGGCCGGCAAGGACCACGACATTGGGCCGGCTGTCGGGGTGTGTCCACGACGTCCGGGGCTGACCTCCGACCTGCAGAGTCGGGTCCCGGGCCCGCACGGTCTGGCTGGCGCTCCAGACGGTTTCCTGCAGGCGTTCCGCGGCGCTCCGGTACCGGTCACGGGCCGCGAGGGACGCCGTCGGCCGGAGCGACAGAAAGGCTATCTGCGGCTCGGCGTCGAACAGCCGGCGGAACATCGCCGCTCCCACCAACGCGCTCCGCGCCAGCTCGAGCGGCGAGACTTCGCCGGGCGCGGTCGGGTCGACGACCAGGCGCCCGCCGCCGTCACCGTCGGCGACCACGTAACTTCCGGAGTCCGCCCTCATATCCGGGGCCGGACCGCACACCGCGCCGTCGGCGTCACCGGACGCGATGACGGCCACCGCCAGGTCGCGCGGCCGGCCGAGCCGCCGGCGCGCCTCGGCTTCGCCGACCCCGGCCGGCCCCCAACGCGCCAGCGCCGGGCGCAGGTAACGTTCGACGGTTTCCGGATCGGACGCCACGACGTGGGCCCCGGCGATCGAAACGTCCGGCGCGCGCGCCGCGCGGTCCAGGGCCGCGGCGTCTCCCAACAGCACAGGCACAGCGACCTTCTCGCGAAGGACGACGCCGACGCCCGCCAGGGCGACTCCTTCGAACGCGTGCGTGAAGACGATCCGTCGGGCCCGAGCCGCGGCGCGGCGACGAATCCCCCCGAAGACCTCCGCAGTCATCGGGACGAAGAATAGCAGGATGCGGGGCCGGCCGTTGCCCCGGACTCGCCGTGGACGACGGGCCTGCGGGTCACGCCGGGGACTTCTCGCGCTTCTTTCGGCGCGCCAGGCCGTGCCGCTTGATCTTCTGATTGAGCGTCGACAGCGGGATATGGAAACTCTCGGCGGCGTCGGTCTGGCTCCACCCCGTCTGTTCGAGCCGTTCCAGAATGACCCGGCGTTCGAAAGCATCCACGATGTCCGACAGCGAGCTGGAGGGATCGAGATCCAGGGACCGCGGCGATGCGAACCGGGCGGCCGGACGGGTGATGTGCGCGGGAAGCAGGTCTCGGCCGATGACGTCGGAATCGGCCAGAACGACGGCCCGCTCGACGGCGTTTTCGAGCTCGCGCACGTTGCCGGGCCACGGATAGTCCACGAGGAGCTTCATCGCCTCCGGACCGAACGCGGACGGCCCCCGGCCGTTCTCCCGGCAGTACTGCCGCGTGAAGTGCTCCACCAGCAACGGGATGTCCTCTCGTCGTTCCCTGAGCGGCGGCACGTCGAGGTTGATCACGTTCAGCCGATAGAACAGATCCTCGCGGAACGCCCCCTCGTCGACCAGCGTCTTCAGGTCGGCGTTCGTCGCCGCTATGATCCGCGTGTCCACCTTGACGGTCCGTGTCCCGCCCAGGCGCATGAACTCCCGCTCCTGTATGACCCGCAGGAGCTTGGCCTGAGTGGCCGCACCGATGGTCCCGATCTCGTCGAAGAAAATCGTGCCCTGATCGGCCACTTCGAACAGGCCCTTCGTGGAGGCGACCGCGCTCGTGAACGCGCCTTTGACATGACCGAACAGAATGCTGTCGAGCAGGTCCAGGGGCAGGCTCCCGCTGTTGACCGGAACGAAAGGCTGCGCGGATCGCGGGCTCTTCAAATGGATGGCCTTGGCGATCAGCTCCTTCCCCGTCCCGCTCTCGCCCTGGATCAAGACCGTGCTCCGGCTGGCCGCCACCTGCCCCACCAGGTCCAGAAGGCGGAGCATGCCCTCGCTCTTGCCGACGATGTTGCTGTCGCCGAACCGTTCCTTGAGCGCCCGGCGCAGTTGAACGTTCTCGCTGTGGAGCTTCCGCTGCCGCGTCGCGTTCTTCACGGTCGCGATGAGCTTGTCGTTGTTCCACGGCTTGGTCACATAGTCGTAGGCGCCGTCGCGTATGGCTTCGACGGCCGTTTCGATCACGGCCATGGCCGTGATGATCACGACCGGCAACCTGGGATCGATCGTCCTGATGGCCTTCTGGACTTCCAGGCCGGAACGGCCCGGAAGCATGAGATCCAGCAGAATGAGGTCGTAGAGGCCGCTTTCGACTTTCGCAAGACCGCCTTCGCCGTCCGGTACGGCGTCGACGTCGAAGCCTTCGGATTTCAGAAGCAGTTCCAGGCTGTCGCGGATCTCCGCTTCATCGTCGACGACCAGCACTCGCGGGGTGGCCGCGTCCCGCGCCTTGCTAGACATTCGCCGGCTTCCTGGCCAACGGCAGCTCCAACCGGAACGTCGCGCCCTCGTTCGGCACGCTCTCGACTCCGATGCTGCCGCCGTGCTCCTGGACGATGCCGTAGGAAACCGACAGGCCCAGCCCCGTTCCCTTGCCGACTTCCTTGGTGGTGAAGAACGGATCGTAGATCTTCTTGATGTTGCCGGCGGCGATGCCCACGCCGTTGTCCTCGATCCTGATGCGCAGCTTGGCGTCGTCGCTCTCGGTACGCACGCGGAGCACGCCGCCGTGCGGCATGGCGTCGCGCGCGTTCAGGAACAGGTTCAGGAAGACCTGCTGCAGCTTCCCCGCGTTGCCGAACGACATCGGGGTTTCCGCCGCGAAATGCGTCTCCAGCCGTATGCCGCCGGCCTTCAACGTGTGATCCAGCAGCGACAACGTCTCCCGGATGGTCCGGTGCACGTCCAGCTCGACCAGCTCGGTGGGGCTGGTTCGCGAGAAGCTCAACAGGTTGTTGACGATCTCGGAGGCTCGAAACGTCTGGTTGATGATCTTGTCCAACACGGGGCGGCGCGTGTCCGCGGCGGGCAGTTCCTTCCGGAGCAGTTGCGAGTGGCTGGATATCACCGCCAACGGCGTGTTGACCTCGTGAGCCACTCCGGCCGCGAGCAGGCCCATCGACGTGAGCTTGTCGTTTTCGACGATCTGATCCTCGAGCCGGACCCGCTCGGTCATGTCGTCGACGATGATCAGCCGGCCCGTGGTCCGGCCTTCCTTGTCCATGAGCGGCGTCGCCGAGAAATTCACGACCCGGCTCTCCCACGGATGCTTGTAGAGGTGCCGCTCCTCGCGGAGGCGTTCCAGGGATTGCCCCGGAATGATGTCCGAAATCTCCTTTCCGATCATCTCGCCCCGCCGGCGGCCGGTCAGCTCCTCCAGCGCCCGGTTCCAGCCCGCCACCTTCCCGCCGATCTCGACCATGACGCCGACGCTGATGGACTCGATGATGTTCTCGTTGAAGTCCTTGAGCGATTCGTACTGCGTGGCCTTGTCCTCGATCGACTGGACCAGCTTGGCGTTCTCGACGGCGATCCCGACGTACTCGGAAATGCCCTCGAGCAACTCCAGGTCCTCGCTCGTCAGGTACCCGCCGTCCTCGGTCGGGCCCATCCCCAGATACGCGATCACGCGGTCCTTGACGCGGCACGGGACGAAGTAGTTCAAGCCGGTTTCTTCCGCCGAAGGGAAGTCGGCGATGACGTACGGCTGATCGATATCCTTCTTCAGGAACGGGAACACGGTGCCCACGGGAATATCGACGTTCCGCGACCGTGCCAGGACGAAACGCGAAGGATCCTTGGGATCCTCGAGCAGCACGGCCATCTGCCCGACGAGCAGCGACCCGGACAGCCGCTCGACGATGCGGTCCAGCACCGTGTCCAGATCGACCTCGGAGCCGAGCCGGCGCCCGAAGTCGGTCACCGTCAGGCGCAGGTTGTATCGATCCTTGTAGAAGAACTTGTCCAGCCAGATCTGGATGCGGTCCTTGGTTGGAGCGAACAGCAAAGCGGCGACGATGGTCGCGACGATTTGCCCGCCCACTCCCAACTCCTCGGGCAGACCCTGGCCGAACAGTTCGCCGACGAGCACGGCCGCGGTCACATAGAGGCCGATCACCATCAGCGTCGCCAGCGTGTAGGCCGCGCCGCGCTTGAACAGGACGTCGACGTCCATGAGCCGGTAGCGATGGATCGCCCAGCCGAACGAAATCGGGATGAAGACGAGCGGCAGGACGCTGGCGTCGGCAACCTCCGGAGGGACGATACCGACGAGTCCGAACGCGCGCGGCATGGACTCGAAGAGGAAGTAGGGCACGACGGCCACGATGGCGCCGCGCGTCACCCACTTCATCTGCTGCCGTACCCCGGGCTCGCGCACGCTCCGGTACGTGTGCAACAGAACGCCCGCGCTCAGCACGAAGAGCAGGCCGAAGTGAATCACGTTCAGGCTGTCGAGAAGGTCCCGCAACACGCGGCTGGACGGAAGGGCCGTCAGCGATCCGGTCACGAAGAGGATCCCCGCCAGCATGAGCAGCGTCCCGGGCAGGTAGATCAGGGGCAACAGGAACCGGTACCGTTCCACGCGCGGATCCCGCCTCGGGAACTCCAGGCAGAAATGCATGAACATCGGGGGCAGAAAGACGGTCGCGGCCAGATTCGACCAGTAGATCGTCCAGTCGAACTCGTTGAGCTCGCCCGTGCTGTGGAAGACGTAGAAGACGAACGAGATCAGGCAAACGAAGTAGAAATGCGTCGTGTGCGGCGCCCCCCACCGCTTCGTCGCCACCAGCAGGCCGATCAGCAGGTAGAGGATTCCGATGACCTCGAGGTACGGGTATTGCCGCCGAAACCGCTCCGACTGCGGAGAAACCACGACCGTCGTGTCGACGGCCACGCCGGCGCGGTCCAGCTCGTAGCGCGCCTGCGCCCAGGCGCCCAGATCGTAAAGCACCTGGGTCACGTGCCGGTCGTTCTCGATGTCGACGCCGGCGATCCGTTCCAGGACGTCGCCCGGCTCGACACCGGCCCGGTCGGCCGGTCCATCGGTCCATACCAGCGTGGCCTCGACCCGGCCCGGAGCCGTCTCGAGCCACGACACGCCGTCGTCGGGGGCGATCCACTCCCGCTTCTGCTGGACGTTCAACCCACCCAGAACGATCACCCCGACGGTCAGGATGACCGTGGCCACGAGCCGGAATGAAATGATCCGTGTCACGGCGCTTCGATCACCGGCCGCCCGGCCCCCGGCCGGACGCGGGGCCATTGCTGAAGTGGGTACTGGTTCTCACGATACATCTGCATGGAAAGTCGACGGCAAGGACTGCCGCCGCCCATCGCCGCGCAACGCTCCCCTCGGCTAGAACCGTATGTGGATCCCGCCTTTCAGTAGCCGCGGATATCCCGCATAGACGGTTCGGCGCGACCCGAACGACGGTTCCAGGAGATTCCGGGCATCCACGATCGCCTGGAACCTGGCCGGCAGCATTCCGGGCGAGGGAAGATCCTGCGCCAACGTGATGCTGAGGGTTGGGTCGTTGTACTTCGCGAATCGTTGATACGGATCCACGGGCGCCAGCGAAAAACCGGAAACCCAGCGATAAACGGCCGTCACGGCGGTCTGCGTCAACGGAATTTCCGTCCGGACCCGCGCCGTGACGGTATGCAGGTTACGCCGGCTCGCTTCGGCGTGCAGGTTCTCGGGCGAAATCACGTCCGGATCGAAGCCGACGGCGTTCGCATAGGTGTACGCCAGTCCGGCTTCGACATTGCGGAACGCGCGGTCGACATGGAATCGCACGCCGGTAGTGGGAAACCCCGCGCCGTCGAAGAACACGACGCCCCGCCGCCCATCGTGGGCGTCCACCAGAAAGGCCTGCGTGCCCATCTCGTCGCGGAATCCGGCGACGGAAACCAGGACGCCGGGAGCCAACGCGTGCGTGGCCCCCACTTCGACGTGGTTGTACCGTTCCAGCTCCGGCGGAATGTACACGGCCCGATCGAAGTATTCCCGCCCGCGGATCGGATCGCTCGCATCGACGGGCGCCCTGCGGGACACGGCCGCCGACAGGGTGCTCCCGGATCCGCTCACCCACGCGATTCCGAATTCGGGCCGGAGGTAGCTCCGCCCCCCGGCCCCGTCGGTGTATCCGATCGTGGCGCCGTAGTCGAACACCAGGCGATCGGACCACTGGATCGTCTCGTCGTACTCCACCTGGACCTCGCCGGCCCCGCTGCCATAGACTCCCTCCATGAGAGCGCCCCGGCGCATGCTGAGCGCCAGCGTGGCGTGCTTGCTCGTGTCCGCGGCGAAGCCGTAGGTCGCGGTAAAGCCGGTCGGTCGGTTTCCTGCTTCCGTGTACTGGCCCGCGAACGACACCTGCGCCCCCGACGCCACCGGCAAGTCGAACGCGAATTCCGAACCGACCGTGTCGGTCATGCCGCCGGCCGACTCGACGGCCGTGGAATAGACCTGCAGATACCCGGCGGCCCGCGACGGCGATTCCGGCGCTCCGGACCCGGAGTCCGCCGCATCGCCCGCGGGGTCCGCCCAATGCAGAACCGGACGGGCGGACGGCGAGCTGCGCAGGATCCACTTCATCTCTTCGAGGTCGCCGCGGCGGACCCCCTGCCGAACGACGTCGAGCGCGGTCTGCAGCTCGAGCGTCAGCACGAGACGCGCGCCGGGTTCCAACTGGACGTTGCCGGCCAGGGTCGGCAGGAAGCGGGGTTTCGTGACCCGCAGGGAATACCGGCCGGGCGCCAGATCGGCAACGGTGAACACGCCCCGCCGGTCCGTCACGGCCACGCGGTCGTCGCCCTCCGCGCCGCCGGTTCGAACGGCCACGAGAGCGCCCGCCAGCGGCGCCCCGGCCGCGTCGAGAACACGACCGCCGATACTGGATTCAGCCGAAAAGAACTGCGCCGCGGAAGCCCGCGGGCCCGGGGTCGCGACAATGGCCGCGAGGATTGCGCAGACGCTCGGGAGCCATCGCCTTCGGGCTCGTTCGAGCATGACGCCCCGCATCGGGAGAAGCATTCGCTGAAACGCTCCGTGACCGCCCGCGTTCGGACGCGTCCGGCGCTGAAGGGCGACGCGCGCCCCCGCGCCCGGCGAATGGGCGTGTGTCAGGTCACTCGTTCGCGGCGACGGGCTGCACCACCATGAACCGGCCGGTCTGCGCCGTGACGTTGCCTCCGAGATTGTCGATGACGCGCACCTGGAGCGAGTACTCGCCCGGCGTGAAGCCGTCGAGCATGATCGTCTTGTGCAGCGTCATCTGCCGCGCCGCGTTCGAGAAATCGTCCGTGCTTTCGACGATGCGCTGGATCTGCTCACCGTCCCGCAGGATCAGGGTCTCGATCGTCGCCGAAGGCTTGAACGACGTGTCGTCGATCGCGAGGTGGTACACCTGGAGCCAGTAATTCAGATCGTCCCCGGTCCGGAACTCCGCGGCGACGCTGGGACGCACCTTCAGGTCCCCGAGTCCGAACTGCTCGGTGCCGAAGCTGCGCGACGAGATCGGCTCGATCAGGTCGGCGATGATCAACGAGCTGGCGGCCAGTTGCCCCTCGGGATACCGCGGCACGGTCAGCGCCTCGGTCAGCGTGCCCACGTTGCCGCTGTGGATGTCCTTGATGACCAGGTCCAGCTTGTAGCGGCCCGGACGCAACGGCACGGTTTTCTGGTAGACGCGGGCCGCGTCGAGGGAGCGCGCATACAACGCATCGGGAATCGGAATCTCGACGGTGTCCTCGAACGTTTCGGCAATCCGGCCGTTGATACCGGTGATCTGGCCGAAAATGTTCAGGACGGCGTGGTGCAGGCCCTGCTCTTCCTGGAACGCCACGTCGCGGTTCCGCACCTGGACCGTCAGCGGGACGTTCACCGTCTCCTCGGTCACGCGTACGAAGTGCGTGACCACGTCGAACGGCAGGAGGTTGTAGGACAGGTTCGTCGTGACGATGGCCTCCAGATCCCTGAACTCGATCTCGGGGGGCTGGAACGCCTTGGCCCAATTTTCGAGCAGATCGAACTGATTGATGCGTCCGTCGAGCGTTTCGCCCGTCTGCAGACCCGGCCCGCGGTACTGTTTCTCGCCGAGCATCTGCTCATACAGCGTCAGGCCCACGCCTGGGACGTTGGCCAGCGCGTCCTTCTCGTGCGGGCTGATGGCCAGGCGGTATTCGCCCGAGAAGCTCGGATCGACGAACTCGAAGATGACTTCCTGCCCCATGTGGGCGATGTACCGGTACCGCCACTGCTCGAACGGGTAGGTCACCGTGTTGCCGCCGCCTTCGGCGAACGGCCGCTCCCAGAAACCTCCCGTCGGATGCGTTTCCTTGCTGTCGGGCTCGCCGTAGAGGATGTAGATGCGTCCGCGGTCGGTCCGCCAACCCGGAATGCCCGATTGGAACCGCTCGTTCGCGTACGCGATCCGCCGGTAGTGCTCCTCGCGGTACTCGTTCCGGATCGAGTCCGGCGTCGGGTCGCGGCGCAGCCAGAACGACTCGATGAACTGCTGGCGTTCCTCGTCCGTCGTCAGGGCGTCGAACGCGGACTTCTCCTCGCCCGTGATGATGTATTGGACGTCCTCGTCGAGCCAGCGCTCCAGCGCGCGGTTCGCGCGTTCGAGACGCGCGCTCTCGCGGTCGTCCTGCGCGGACGCGGGCGCATGGAAGCTCAACAACCCAACGGCGAGAATCCCCACCATGATCCTACGGCTCATGATCCACCTCGATATGCGCGATGCCGATAACTATCGGGTCCGAAAATGATAGCACCCGCCCCGTGTCAGTCAAGCGAATCGACCCTTTCGCCCGCCCGGGTCTTGACGGGCCCGCGCGCGTCGCCGAACGCGTCCTGCTACAATCGGGTCGCGGCGATCCCGTCCGCCGGTCGGGATCCGCTCGACGATCGACGCACACGACATGTCCACGCTAGCCTCCGTCACAGGACCGGGCGCGGCCCGGCTGCACACGCTTCTATGGAGCGCAGCCGCCGTATGGTGCGGGGCGATCCTGCTGGCCCCGATCGCCGGGCTCGACTCGATATACGCGTTCTTCTCGACGATCTGCCACCAGATGACGGAACGCAGTTGGCATCTCGGCGGCGAACCGCTGGCCGTCTGCATCCGCTGCACGGCCATCTATTTCGGAGCCCTGGCCGCCTTGGCCGTGCGCCTGGCTCCCCGCACCTGGCTGCTCCGGCTGGCATTGGGCGCGATGGGCGTCGAGTTCATCGCGGCCCGCCTCTGGATCGACTGGGAAGTCACCCGCGCCCTGTCGGGTCTGCTCCTCGGACTGGCCGCCGCCGGCTTCGTGGAACGTGGACTTCGCGAGATGCTGGATCGGCGGCGGACGGTTCCTTCCGGCCGGGTCCTGGAGAACGCTCCATGAGAACCTGCAGCCAATGCGGCGCACGGCTTGCCGACTCGGCCCAGTACTGCATGCAATGCGGGACGGCCGCCGGGACTTCCGCCCCCGGCTCGCCCGAATCCGACACGGCAAGCTACTTCCGGCCCGCGCTGATCGCCGGGGGGGTGCTCGGGGCCCTGTCGGCGATTCCGATCGTCCAGTGGGGCAACTGTATCTGCTGCATGTGGGCCGTCGGCGGCGGGGCGCTGGGCGCCTGGCTGCTGGGAAGGGAACGGCCCGGAGGATGGGCGACGCTGCCGCTCGGCGACGGGGCCTTCGTGGGCGTGCTCAGCGGGCTCTTCGGAGGGGTCGTCGCGACAATCATCGGGATTCCGTTCCGGCTTCTGGCCGCCTTCGCGATGGACCCTGCCGAAATCGAGGAACTGATCCTGGAAGCCGCGCCCGGAATCGACCCCGAGCTGCTGGAGCGGATTCTCCAGTTCTCGGAATCCCCGCTGATCTTCGTGTTGGCGTCGCTGGTCTTCAACGTGATCCTGTTCTCGCTCTTCGCCATGGTCGGTGGGATCCTGTTCGCGGCGATCGCGGGCAACAAGGGCGCCGACAAGACGGGCTAGCCTGCGCGGGCGGGCGGCTATTCGGGCGCCGCGCCGGGCGGCGGAATCTCGATCGGATCCGGCTCGTAGCGGCGGCGCGACCCGTCGCGGAATTCCATGGCGTAGGTGTAGAACCCCGTGCTGGTCAACGTGACGGTAACCGGGGCATCGTCGCTCAGGTTCAGCCAGTACCACCCGTGAATGCCCGGGAACGGGGCCGTGTAGCTTCCCTGCGCCGCCTCCGTGGACTCGATGATCTCGAAGAACTCCGCCGTTCCGGTCGGAGCGCCGTCGGCCTCGCTGTGCATCTCGGACCGCACCGGCCCGGAGGCCTGCCAGGCGTACAGCATCGACTGGCCCGGCTCCTGGCGGTACTTGTACTCGACGAACCCGCCGGGATCCAGCTCGAACGTGATCCGGTCGGAGCGGGGAACGTCCGCCTCGGCGACGAGGCCGTCCCCGCGTACGTCCGCCGCGGTGGCGGCCGCCGGGTCCGACAGGATGACCAGACCCAGGGCTTCCCCGATCCCGGTGGGGTCGACGCCGTATTCCGCCGGGATCACGACGACGGCCAGAACGACGGCGGCCACGACCAGGGCGGCCACGGTGGCCCGGGCCAACTGCTTCAGCGAAGGCTGATTACCGGGTTCGTTGACGCTCATGCCGTCGGCGCCAGGAAATAACCGGCCAACTGGACGCCGGCCAGGACGAACCCCGCCGTCATCAGCACGCTGTTGGTCAGAAACGCGTGCCTGAGATAACCCGGCCGGGTCCGCCAGAAGCTCAACGCGAGCAACACGCCCGTCAACGCCAGGATCTGCCCCAGCTCGACGCCGATGTTGAAGCTGATGATGTTGGTGACCAGACCGTTCTCCGAGAGCGTGAATTCCTGCAGCTTCGTGGCCAACCCGAATCCGTGGAACAACCCGAATATCATGACGGCCACGCGCGTGTCGGGTTGGAACCCGACCAGCGACCGGAACCCGCCCATGTTGTCGAAAGCCTTGTAGACGACGGACATTCCGATCACGGCGTCGATCAGGTAGGCGTTGGCCTCGATGCCTCCCAGAACGCCGCCCAGCAGCGTCAGGCTGTGTCCGACGGTGAACAGGCTCACGTAGAGCACGACGTCCTTCAACCTGTACAGGAAGAAGATGACGCCCAGGAGAAAGGCCAGGTGGTCGTATCCGGTGACCATGTGCTTCGCGCCCAGGTACATGAACGGCCCGACGGCAGGGCCGTCGACCGCCTGCACGAACTCGGCGTCGCCCTCGGCCACGCCATGCGCCGCCAGCGCCGGCGCCAGTCCGGCCGTCAACGCGAGCGCCAGCACCGCCATGAATCCGTATCGCTTGGCCATGAGCCCGACCTTTATATCACCTAATTTCACCCATCCAAGCGGTTTCCATGCAGGCGATGACGCCTACCGCTGCCTTCCGACCAGCACCGGATGCGGCTCGTAGGGCTCTTCCATGAGCCGCAGATCGTCGGCGGACAACTCGAGATCGACGGCGGCCGCCAGGTCGTCGAGCTGCTCCAACCGGGTCGACCCGATGACGACCGTGCGGACGGCCGGTTGGTGAAGCACCCAGGCGAGAGCCGTCCGCGCGTTGCTGACCCCGTGCTTCGCGGCCACTTCGGTGACGCGGTCGACAACGGCGAAGTCGCCGGGCTTGAAATAGAGCCCCTTGGAGTAGTCGTCGACCCGGGCCCGCAACGTATCCCCGAAATCGTCCGGCCGCCGGTTCCCGGCCACGAAGCCGCGCGCCAGGGGGCTGTACGGCGTCACGGCCACGTCCTGATCCAGGCACAACGGGATCATTTCGCGCTCTTCCTCGCGGTAGACCACGTTGTAGTGGTTCTGCATGAGGATCATCCGGGCGACGCCCAGACCGTCGGCCGCGTACAGGAGCTTGGAAAACTGCCACGCCATCATCGACGACGCGCCGGTATAGAGAACCTTGCCTTCGCGGACCAGGTCGTCCAGGGCGCGCAGGGTTTCCTCCACGGGCGTCCGCTCGTCGAAACGATGGATGATCAGGATATCGACGTAGTCCAGGCCCAGCCGCCGCAGGCTGTCCTCGACGGAGTGCTTGATATGCTTCCGGCCCAGTCCCCACTGGTTCGGGTCGTCGCCCATGGCCATGTAGAGCTTCGTCGATACGACATACTGGTCGCGCGGCGGCGCGAACTCCGCCAGGGCGCGGCCGAGGATTTCCTCGCTCGCGCCCAGCGAATACATGTTGGCCGTATCGATGTAGTTGATCCCCAACTCGAAAGCGCGCCGGACGAACGGGCGGCTCTCGGCTTCCTCCAACACCCAGGGGCGCCAGTTCTTGGAGCCGTAGGTCATGGTGCCCAGGCAGACGCGCGAGACTTTCAGTCCGCTGGACCCGAGGCTGACGTATTCCAAAGCGAAACCTCCGTCGAAAAGGACGCGTCACGGGCGACGGCGATGACCGCTCCGTCACCGCCAAACGCAGGATCTTAACAGCCCGCGGCGGAATCGTGCATGGCCGCGAGGCTCTCGAGATGCCCGACGATCGCGCCCGCGATATCGGTGTCGGCGAACGGTTGGAGCCCGCGCCAACCGGGACTGCCGTTGACCTCGAGCACGTATGCGGTCCCATCCGGGGCCGGGAACAGGTCCACGCCGGCGTATTCCGCGCCGACGACGCGGGCCGCGCCGAGCGCCAGATCCCGCCACGAGTCGCACAGCTCGGCCCGGGCGGCGCGCGCCCCTCGCGAAAGATTGGTGCGCCAACCGTCGCTCGTGCGCCAGATGGACGCGACGACGACGCCCCCGACGATGAACACCCGCAGGTCCCGCCCCCCGCCGCCGTCGGCGGACGGCACGGCTTCCTGGACGTAGTAGACCGCGCGCTCCAGCGCCAGCGCCCGGAACACCCGGTAGGCCAACTCCTCGTCGTCCACGCGGACGATGCCCCGGCCGTTGGACCCGAACAGCGGCTTGACGATCACGTCCCCCATCGCGCGAAACGCTTCCATGGCGGCATCCATGTTCTCGGCGACCACGGTGCGGGGCGTCGGCAGACCGGCTTGCTCCAGGAGCGCGGACGTGTGGAACTTGTCGACGGTGCGCTCGATCACGCGGGCCGGATTCAGTACGGGCACGCCCAGCCGTTCCAGGTGATGCAGGGCGTCGATCCGGAAGACGATCTGCTCCAGGGATCCTCGCGGGAACGTTCGCAGCAGGACGCCGTCCACCGACCCCAGGTCCGTCGCATCGATCGCGAGCCCCGGGCCCGACCCTACCCGGGCGACGATGGAATCGACGGGCAGAAAGCGCCCCTCGTGGCCGCGCGCCTCGAGGGCCCGGACGAGGTCGCGGGTGTGCCAACCCGGGCCGGAACCCAGGACTGCGACCCTCATGGCCGGCCGCGGGGCGGCGTCAAGCCCCCCGAATGAGGGAATACTTCGGGTCGGCGGCCAGGCATTCCGCCGTGGGGAGGCCGAGCTCCTCGCGAACGATATTGGCGCCCAGGACGAGCGACACCATCTTGTAGGTCGCGTGCCGGCGGCTCATGCCCTCGCGCCCCATGCCGCAGTCCGAGCACAGGATGAGGCGCTCGGCGGGAATATGCTCGAGGGCTTCGCGCGCCAGCGCGGCCACTTCCTGCGGCGATTCGATCTGCAGCGTGTGGTGGTCGATGACGCCGATGCCGACCTTCATGTCGGTGATCTGCTCCCCGATGGCCGCCAGGTCCCCGGTGCCCGAGCTCTTCGTCTCGAACGTGATCACGTCCGCGTCGACCCGGTTCAGGATCTCCAGGGCCGGCTTGTAGGACTGCACCTCGGCGAACATGCGCTGCTGCGAGGGGTTGCCCCAGCAGGTGTGGCACCACACCTCGGTCTTCTCGCGCAGACCCCGGACCGTGTTGTTGAAGACCTTCAGCATGAACTCCGGGTTGATGACGTCGTCGACGATCCCCCGGGCCGCCAGCAGGTGGATCTGCGGCTCCTCCATCTGGATCACCGGACAACCTGCGTCGGCCAGGTCGTGAAGCTCCTCGTTGAACGCGTCGCTGAGCGCCATGATGCGCGACGGAAGGTCCGTGTAGTGCTCGTCCCCCACGGCGAACGCCACGAGCTCCGGAGTCACCGTGCCGAACTTGACCGGCCGGTCCGTCAGCCGCTGCGCGGCTTTCCAGATCTCGGCGTACTGCATCTCGCCGCGCCCCACGGGCCCGATGATCTTGGGCATCACGCGCGCTTCCAGGTAGTCGTGCAGAATGTGCCCGCGCGGAAACCCGATCCCGCCGGCGCCGGCGCGCGCCAGCTTGGGATGGTCGGTCTCGAACCCCGACATGTGGTGCGGCGGATAGCTGGTCCAGCTCTGCCCCCCGATATCCTGGTCGAACCGGCAATCCCCGTCCGTGCAGATGTCCAGCCCCGCCAGCTCCTGGTCCCGCAGATATACGGACAACGTGTCCACGTATTGTTCGCGGAACCTGGAGATCACCATGGCGTCGAGAAACGACTTCGTTCCCAGGTTCTCCGTATACCAACTCGGACGCGGCAGCGAGCCGATGATCGTGGCGGGCAGTGTCTTCCCCGCGGTCGCCTTCAACATGAAACGAAACCTCCGAGAGTCTATGCGGCTTCCGCAGACGCCGCGTCATTGCCGCGGCTCAGCTCGAGCCACATCAGTATTCCCACCAGCGGGCAAAGCGCAATGAGCCAGAATGCCAAACCGTAGTTTCCCTGGTCGAACAGGAGCCCCAGAATTGGCAGCAGCGCCGCGTTCGCCAGCGACCACGACCCTGAAGCGATGCCCATCATCTTGCCCGCCTGTTCGCGCGGAAACGCATACGAACCGGCTTTTAACGCAACCATCTGGAAACCGCCTCCGATGAAAGCGGAAAACGATATCACGATGGTGGCGATGACGGCCGACTGCGTCCACGTGCCGAAGCCGAAGGTCAGCGAGCAGACCACGAGCAACGAGAACAACCCCACCGGTCGCGAATTCCCGGTGGCGTATATGTCCGCGATCCACCCCCAGAAGAAGTACCCGACGCCCCAGGCCAGCGGCGGGGCCCACATGTAGGAGGCCAGACCGGCCTGATCGATTCCGAGGCCGCGCTCGTAGTAGAGAGGAATGATAGTCAGGATCGGTCCCGGCGAGATCGCCGGCAGGGCATAGCTGAAAACGAGCGCCCAGAACCGGCGTTCGAACGGGTTTGGCAGGTCGATTCTCGTCGCCTTGCGTTCGGTCTTGGGGAGAAACGGCGGCCGTCCGACGGCAAGCCACAACAGTATCCAGGCGATACCCAATACGCCGGTGAAGATGAAAGCGGCGCGCCAACCGTACATCACCCCGATGGGCACCAGGATGATAGGCGCGAGAGCACCGCCGAGCGTGCCACCGCTGAAGGACACGGCTGTTCCCATCGCGCGGCGCTCCGACGGGAGTGACTCCACGGCCGTCTTCAGTCCGCCGGGGAACGTCGCGCCCTCCCCGAATCCAAGGACCGCCCGAGCGGTCGCGAATCCCAGGACGCTGGCCATCAAGATGTGCGAAACACTGCCGACCGTCCACAACGCGACCCCGGCCAGCATTCCGATCCTGAGCCCCCAGTGGTCCAGCAGCGTTCCCCAGACCGGATTCCCGAGCGTGTACGCCACGAAAAACGCGGACGCGACAACGCCAAACTCCGTCATGTTGAGACCGGTTTCCTCGAGGATGGTCGGCGATAGCAGTGCCAGCGCCTGCCGGTCTATGAACGACAGCGCGGAACAAGCCGCCATCGTCAGGCACGGGAACCACATCGCGACACCCGTGACGCCGGTGGGACTACCCGGAAGACTTGCGCCGTTTTGTGTCGACATAGGGGGGGATGCTACCACTAAAGGGCCATTAAGGAGCCGGCCTGCCCGCGAACGCTATCCGGCCGGCGTCGCCCTCAGGCTACGGCCTCCACCTTTCCGGAAGCCGCGGACCGCACGACGGCTTCGGTGACAGCCGCGCCGTGAATCATCTGGTCGACGGGAATCGGGTACGCGGGCCCTCCGTCGGCGGCCGCGGCGAACGCTTCCAGCGACGCCCGGCTCACGTCGCAGGTCTCCGCGTCCCAGACCTCGGCCGGTCCCTTGGCCGGCTTGAACCTGCACGTGCCGAACAGGCGCGTGCGACGCTCCTCGGACGACGCCCCCGCCACGTGCGTCATGCCCTCGAGACGGACCCATCCCTTGGAGCCGAAGACCTGGAAGCTGAATCCCCCGCCCGTCGCCGTGAGGGTGCCGAGATAGCCCGACATGCCGTCCTTCATCCGGAACAGGATCGACGTCGTGTCGTCGCTGTCGATCTCGACGACGCGGGTGAAGCTCTGGCAGAACACGTGGTCCACGTCGCCGCAGAGGTCGATCATGCCGTCGATGGCGTGGACGCCCATCGGCGTCAACCCGCCGCACGGCGTCTCGCTGCGGCTGGCCCGCCACTGCGTGGGCTTGAGCATCAACGCGTTCGGGAACGTCATGTTCGCTTCGACATGCATGATGACGCCGAGGTCCCCGGACCGGATGCGGTCGCGAAGCTTCGTCATTTCCGGGTGAAAACGCCGGTTGTAGCCCAGCCCGAGGGCCACGCCGGCGCGGTCGGTGGCCGCGACCGCCGCCTCGGCGTCGCTCTTGGTCAGAGCGAACGGTTTCTCGCAATAGACGTGCTTGCCGGCTTCGGCGGCCGCGATGACCTGAGTCGCATGGGTGGAATGCGGCGTCGCCAGGACGACGGCGTCCAACTCCGGATCGGCCAGCAGCGCATCGTAGCTGTCGACCAGCCGGAAACCCTGGGATCCGGCGAAGTCCTTCACCACGTCCGACATCGTTCGCGTCGTCCCCGATACGAAACGGATCGCGTCGCTGCCCTGCGCGGCCTCCACCAATGTCTTGCCCCACCAGCCGAGGCCCACGATCGCTGCCCTGATCATCTTCCCGCGTCTCCCGGTCCGTTCCGCTGCCGGAACTCAGTTGCCGCCCGCCAACTCCACCGCGCGCCGTTCCCATTCGGCGGCGAAGCGGAAGGCGTTCTCCGCCGGCGGCTGCGGCGAGAACGTCTCGAGCCAGCACACCGGCGCGTCGCTGTTGTTCTTGAACGAATGGACGCATCCCACGCCGGTCCAGAGCACGTCTCCGGGCCCGGCGTGGTAGGGTTCTCCGTCCAGCGTCCCGTCGATCTCCCCTTTGAGGATGAAGTAGCTCTCTTCGAACGCGTGGTCGTGCAGTCCGATACCGACTCCGGGCTGATACTCGATGAACGCCCAGCGATGGTGCCTCGCGCCGAAGTTCTCGTCGATGATCCAGTTCAGGAAGACGCCTTCCAGTCCCGCCGCGGTTTCCCGCTCACCGACGGCCGGCACCTGGCCCATGTCGAAGTGGCCAAGCAGACTGGCGCCGGGACCCGCCTCATCGAGGGGCGGGGCGGCGGCCGGAATCTCCGCGTTCTTCGCGAAGAACGTGTCGCCGCCTTCGGGGCGCGGTTGCGGCGCGGCCATCTGCAGCCAGCGCGCGGGTTCCGAACCGGTATTGCGCCAGGAATGAAGCGTCCCGACCTTGATCACGCCGTAGTCGCCGCTCCGGAGCAGCCGCGCTTCCTCGCCGATGCCCGCCACCACCTGCCCTTCCAGCACGTAGAACCCTTCTTCGTAGGAATGCACGTGCGGCGCCAGCGCGCCACCGGGCGCCAGCCGGCTCATGCCGAGGCCCGTGTGGAGAGAGCCTTGGGCGCGGGCGACGAGCGCGCTTTCCGTATATCCCGCGGAGTGGTCCCGATAGACGGAAGGCGTCGCCAGCCGGGTCTCATCGTATCGTCCGACGTGGTGCATGACGGGGGCCTCCTCGATGCGCGGCCGCTAGACGACCTGCTCCCGCACCCACTCGATCTCGCGGCAGACGTAGTCGACGATATCGCCGGTCTTGAGATTGTCGGGAAGAACGTCCCACGTATACGTCTCGATCTCGAGTTGGCGCGACAGCGGATTCGCCTTGTGGAACCGCAGCGCGTCCTCGATCGCGAACCGGGTGGTCCGGAACGGTCCCAGGTCGTCGAGAAACACGGGAACGTGGATGTGCGTGCGCCATTCCCGCGGCCCCGGATCGGTCCGCCACGCCTCGAACGCGTCTTCCAGGTTCAGGAACTTCGTGAACCGGCCGTCCTTCTTCTCGATCGTCTGGGTCAGGTAGATCGTCGCGGCGTACTTCGCCAGGGCGTCGACGGTTTCCTGGGTGACCTCGGGGACATGGACGGCCGCCGCTTCCTGCAGCTTGAACACCGGGATGCCGGCGTCGACCAGTTTCTGGAGCGACGCGGCGATGTCCTCGTACTCCACGGCCTGGTGGCAGATGTCGTAGACGACGCCCACGTGCCGGCGCAACGCGACCTGCGCCTCGGAAATCGGAATCCCCGCCGACCGCGCCACGGTCTCGGCCGCGGCGCCCGTGTAGAGGTGGTTCGTGAAGTAGTCGACGGCCTCGTCGGTCGTTTCCAGGAAGCAGTAGGGCTCCGGTTCCAGCGCCAGGCCGACGGCGCGGCCGGTTCGCGCCTCGAGCCCGACCAGGTGCGAAACGACCCGCAGGACGTTCTCGGTGTAGCGGGACACCACGTCCGGGCCCGTCACGCGCGGCTTGAACCCCAGCGGCGCGCTCTGGATCGACGGCGCCGACCCCTCCGGCGCCACGTCGCCGAGAACCTCGGCCACGTTGATCGTGTATTCGGTGCGCTCCCGGCTGCGCCAGTCCGGTTCGTACACCTCTTCCTTGACGATGCGCCCCTTGAACGGCCCGTACGGAAACGCGTTGACCGTGTACAGGTACATGTCGTTGTCGGCGAGGAACTTCTTGAGCTCGTCGCGCGCCTTCGAGTCATTGACCAGCGTTTCGGCCGATGAGGCCGACAAGCGGAGGGACACGCCGAACGGCTCGTTCGGCGCGACCCGCTCCTTCACCCTGGGCACGTACGTCCGCACGCTTTCCCACATGTCCTCCCAGGTGTCGCCGGGATGAACCAGCGTGGAATACGTCAGGTGGCCCTGTCGGTTCGGCAGATCCATGTCACTCCATCCCGCTGGCGCGGCACTGCTCTCGCCCCATCACGGCCCAGTCCCGGCCGCCGTCGCCGTGCGCGACCGCGCCGATCAGCCGGTCGCGGAAGACGTTGAGACTGGGCAGCGGCACGTGCTTCAGGTCTCCCGCAGCGAGGATCAGGTTCGCATCCTTCAGTCCCAGCTCCGCGGTGAACCCGACCGCGTCGTACGCCTCGTCGACAATGATCCGTCCGTACAGCTTGTATGCCGGCGCCGCGAACAGCGCCTCGGTCAAGACCGTGTAGAAGTCCTCGGGCGCGACGCCGCACTGCCGGGTCAGGGCGAACGACTCCGCCATCGCCTCGATCGCGCAGCCCAGCACGAAGTTGTTGGCCAGCTTGATCGCCGTCGCCGCCTTGGGTTCGGCGCCCGCGTGGAACGTTCGCCGGCCCGCCGCGTCGAAGAGCGGACCACACTTCCGAACCGCCTCGGGCGGCCCCGCCGCGACGATGGCCAACTGCCCCGATTCGGCAAGATCGGGACGGCCGAGGACCGGCGCGGTCACGAGGATGCGCTCCTGGGCGGCGTGGTCCCCGGTGAGCCTCTCGACGGCCTCGACCCCGTGCGTGCCCATGGCGACGTGGATGGCGCCCTGGGGCAGGGCGCCGAGAATGTCGGACGCCACCGACGCGATGACCCGGTCATCGGGCAACATGGTGATGACGACCTCGCGCCCTTCACAGGCGCCGGCCACGGTCTCCGCGACCCGGGCGCCCTTGGCGGCCAGCTCGGCCGTCTTTTCGCGCGTCCGGTTGTAGACGACCAGGTCGTGGCCGGCGGCCAGGATGTTGCCCGCGACCCCCCGGCCCATTCGCCCCATGCCGATGAATCCGACTCTCATATCGACTGTCTCCGCACGGTTTCGCAATCCTCCCGCGTCATGCCCGCGCCCCCGAAGGGCGTGAGCGGATGGAACACTACAACCTGCATCAGGCCCTGTCAAACGGCGCCGGGCGGGCGGGAATCAGGCTTCGGGCTTCGCCGGAACGAGCTCTCGCAGATGGAAGTGGTGCTTGCCGAGCTTGCCGCCGTAGTTTCCGGCCGAAATGGCCACCACCCCCGCGCGGCACGCGGCGTCGACGCCTGCGCGGAGCGCGGCCTCGATGGCGGCGCGGTCCAGGCCGTCGACTACGATTTCCAGGACGGAATTGACCTCCTCGGACAGCGCCGACTCCGGCCCCAGCCGGCCCTTGAGCGTCGGGCAGTAGGCGTCGTTCGTGGACGCGATCATTTTCTTGTAGTGCCGCGCGCCCACCTTGCTTCCACTGCGGACGACGCCTCCGGGAAACGGGAGGACGATCCCGCGAACGCCGCGCATGGCTCGGACGGCCGCTTCGGCGGCCTCCAGAGCGGCGTCCGCGTCGCGGGCCAGGATCAACATGTTGCCGCCGCCGATCGCTTTCCGGACCCCGAACGACTCCTCGATGAGGAACTCGCCTTCCATGACCGGAATCCGCCAGTACCGTTTGCCGTCGAGGAACTTGCTGGACTGGAACCTGTCGCCGAAGTGGCGCAGCATGCCGCCGACGTTGACTCGGTCCTCGGCGTCGGGCAATCCGTCGAAACACGCGGTCGTCGGACACGTGAGCACCGTCTGGCCGATCCGCTCGATCAGCCTTTTGGCGAGACCGTCGGCATCGAAGGCGAACACCAAAACGCTGACCCCCGGGCGTCCATCCGGGGTTTCCCGGGCCGGCCAGTCCGCTTCGATGCCGGCTTCCAGCTTGCATCCGATGACGGACGTGGCGAACCCGGTCAGGGACTGCGCGGCTGTACGCGCCCACTCCGGCGAACGCGCCGTGATGACGACGCGGGCCCCGCGCATGCCGAACGCCTCGGCGAACGTGTCCTCGATACGGACGCCCTTGTGCTCGATGAGGGGCGACGCCTGTTCCTTGGTGTCCATGGGTCCTTCAGCCCCGCGGCTCCCAGACGAGCAGCTCACCCTTGCCGGGAATGGCCGCGTCCCCCGTATAGCGCCGGTACGCCCCCGCGTGCTCGTCGACGGGAATCTCCACTCCGAGACGTTTCAGGCGCTGCGCGTACAGGCCGAGGAACGTCGGGCTGTACGTGGACGCGTACGCGAAGGTCGGGAGGATCGGAATCGACTGCAACACGACGATCGTGCCGCGCAGCATCCACGCCCCGGTCCGCAACTCCGCCGCGCCGAGGACGATCGTGCCGCCTCGCATCTCCAGACCCGCGAAATCGCGGACGCCTCCGGAAACGACGATGGTGCCGCGCTTCATGCGCTGGCCGACTTCCAGGCCGGCCCGTCCGTCGATGACGATCGTGCCGTCCCGCATGCCCGCCAGGCTGCCCCGGTAGGCGGCGCCGACCTGACCGCCCGCGTTGCCCCGAACGTGGATGGCCCCCCCCGACATCTCGGCCCCCAACCAGTCCGAGACGTCGCCGGAAACCTCGATCGCGCCTCCGGCCATCCGCGAGCCGAGATGCATCCCGGCGTGGCCCTCGACGGCGATCCGGCCGCGCGTCATGTCGCGGCCGATCCACTTCACTCTTCCAGCGTCGCCGACGATCCGCAGCTCCTCGCTCTTCTCGCCTTCGACGTCGAAGAATTCGTCCAGGCGGCGCCGGTTCTTGCCCAGCCACACCGGGAGCGACCGGATCTGGTCGTGGGCGAGTCCGGAAACGACGTCGGGCGACAGCGCCTCGGCTTCGAGCGGGACGACGGGAGTCGCCTTGATGGTCAGTGTAACGGGCGTACGTCCGCTCCTTTCACGCGTTCGATCTCCACCGGGTAGTTGGCGAAGGACATGGTATAGGCCTTCTCGAACAGCGGCCGGAGGTATTCGGCCGTGCCCTCGTCCGAGGGAGGATGGACGATGAACTCCTTGCCCTCGGTCACCGCGCGCACATCCCCCTCCTCGACCACCACCTCGCCGCCCTTCAATACGTAGCGGGGATAGGAGAACAGTATGCCGTCGCCGTCGGGCGTTCCCGGGTATATGGTCACGTCGGCGTCGGCGCCCACGCCGAGATGCCCCTTCTCGGTCAGGCCGAGCGCGCGGGCCGGACCGGCCGCGGTCACAACGGCGATGTCCGACAGCGTGTACTCGCGGTCCAGGTCGCCGAGGACGATCCGCTCGCGGGCCTTGGGCGCGATCTGCCGCAACTGCTCCTTTCGGAACTCCGCGTCCATCAGAAGCCGGATGATTTCCGGGTAGCGCCAGAAACATCCGCCGTTGGGATGGTCCGTCGTCAGGTGCACGCGCCACGGATCGTCGATCAACAGCATCAACTCGAGGCCGGTGGCCCACTGAACGGCGTTCACGAGGCTGCGGTCCTTGTAGACGTAGGGAACGATGCCGCACCCGGTCTCGTTCTCCACGTCCAGGTTGGCCCACTTGCGCCCCGTCAACTGGTAGAGAAGATGCTGCCAGGGACCGTCCGCCGTCAAGGTCACGCTGTCTCCGAACAGGACGGCGCCGGCGTCCGTCGTCAGGTTCGGGTTCGCGTTGAAGGCCTCGGCGACCTCGACCGCCGCCGACCGCATCGTGCCCCAGTCATCCCCGCCGTAGGCGTGGAACTGCAGGTGGGCCAGGTGCGCGCGCCGGCCCTCCAGGATCTTCATCGTCTCGATCGTCGTTTCGACGTTGCCCGGAATCCCGAGATTGTTGCAATGGAGATGCACCGGGTGCGGAAGCCCGAGGTCGTCCACGATGGCGGCCAGACCCTCGATGATCGTCGCCGGGGTCAGCGTCTCGTAGCCATAGACCGGTTCGTGAAGAACGCGCGCGTTCCGGCCCCACTTCCACGCGTTGACGCCGCCGGGATTGACCGCCTTCACCCCGTAGGCCTTGGCCGCCCAGATCAGCCAGGCGACCACGTGGCGCGCCCGTTCGGTTTCTCCGGCTTCCAGGAGGTCGAGCACGAACTCGTTGTTGGCCATCAACACGAGCGTCGACTTGTCGATGATCGGAACCTCGTGCAACTCTTCGTGCGTGTGCCGGGCCGTCAAGACGGGCATGGCCGCTTCGTTGACGGTCGTCCAACCCATGCCCGCGTACAGGTATCCCGTCGCGAACGTGGTCGGGGTGATGCCTCCCAGACCCTGTCGCCGCCCCGGCGCGTGGAGGAACCGGCGGGCCGCGCGGTAGTTTTCCGGCGTCAATCCGCGGGCGAAATTGAGCGCGGCTCCCGCGACGTGCGAGTGAACGTCGACGCCGCCGGGGAAAATCACCATTCCGGAGGCGTCGATGGTCCGTCCGCCGTCGACGCTGTCGACGATCTTGCCATCCCGGATGGCTATGTCGCGGACCGCGCCGTCGACGCCGTTCGCGGGATCGTAGACCCGCCCGCCCGTGACTCGCAGCGTTGTGGGACTCATCTCGATGGTTGCGCCGGCGGGCGGCTACGCGATCGCGCTCCGGACGTTCTCGTCGACCGGCTGCCAGGCCGGCCGCCGGGCGACGGCGCGGCGGATGCGACGCACGACCTCCTCGTCGGTCGGATACGGCGACCGGAGAGCCGGCGCCAGCGGCAACGGGATCTCGTCCATGCGGTAGGCGGTCCCCGGCGCGCTCACGCCCGTGACGGCCGTGGTGATATGGACGCGAGAGAGGCGGCTCGTATGCGTCACCTTGGGATCCAGGACAATGGTGGGAATCGACGCCAGGTGTTCGATCGCCGGCTGCGGCATCGTCGCCCCGGGATCGGCGCCCAGGATGAAGGCCGCGTCGTTGTCGCCGCGAACCAGCAGGTCGACCGTCGAGAACTCCCCGGGATTGTAGCGGGGGTATCCCCGAGACAGGTTGACGCCGAACGGATAGCCGGTCGTGTAGCGAAGAACCACGTCGGCGCCCGTAACGTTGCCGTGTCCACGCATCGGCATGCACACGAACTTGGTGAACGCGTTCATCTCGGCGGCCAGGTTCAGCAGGGCGCCCGAATTCATGTGCTTGCCGCGGGTCATCGACAGGCCCATCCCGAAGAACATCGCTCCGAACCGTGCCTTCTTCATCCGGTCGACAAGGTCCTGCAACTGTTCCAGGGTCAGGCCGGTTTCGGCGACCGCGGCCGGATCCACTCTCTGATCCTTTATTAGAGCGCGCAGCGTCGTCAGTACCTCGAAGTCCTTGCTTGGACGGAGTTGCAGGAAGATATCGGCTGCCTTCGCGCTGGGCGTTTCCCGAATATCGACCAGAACCGCCGTGCGCCCCTTCCGCCCATCGGGCACGAAACGCCCCTTCGGCGTCAGGCTGTACTTGGTGAAATGCCGGGGATGGCATTCCGCCGGGTTCCCGCCCCAGAAGATGATGAAATCGGCCCGGTTGGTGACCTCACCCAGCGTGCAACTGACCTTGCCCCCCAACTGGGCGGCAATCTCGGTGGGGCCGTGTCAAAGCGAGGTGTGGCTGTCGACCACACCTCCGATCGACTCGGCCAGCGCGACGGCTTCGCGCTGCGCCTCGCAGGTCGTGTTGCTGAGCCCGTACACCAGCGGCATGTTCGCCGCGTGCAAGTATTCGGCCGCGGCCTCGACGGCGTCGTCGAGCGTGGCTTCCCGGCCGTCGATCAGTGCATCCGGGTACAGGCGTTCCGCCGTGTGATTGAGGAACCAGGACTTTCCGAGACTGCACGCCATCTTGGCTTGAACGATGCGCTCGCCGTCGGCGTGGAGCTCGATGTCGTCGCAGACGCATCCGCAGAACGTGCACGTGGCGTTCTCGACGACCGTTAGGTTCGATGTCTGACTCACCCGCTGCTGCTCCTGGAAATGGACTGTTACTCTCGGGATTCGAATCCGCCCTCACGAGGCGGCCACATGAACGTTCACCCGAGGGCGCGTCCGGGATAGCTTCCCCTCACGCGCCGAGGCATGTAGCGTCCGGCCTCAACACGTTCCCAGGCCGGAACGTTCTCGGCCTCCGTGTCGGGAACGACCGTGAACTGTTCGTCCGGACCGCTGTTGTCGCTTCGCATGTATCGTTCACCTCCGGGCCGCGGTATCGATGGCCGCGGCCTCCCCCGCCGGGGTTTCCGAAGCCACCGGTTCGACTTCGACTTCCCATCCCTTCGATGTCGGCATGCCGGTCCCATCGGTGTAACGGCCCATCAGATGGCACGTGGGAGGCCCGTAGGGAACGACGATCATGCCCTGAGGCGCCTTCTTGGCCTCAACGCACTTGAACGTCACTTCCCCGTACTCCGAACGCACCCGAACGCGACCGCCCGAAACCGCGCCCACCGCCTTCAGATCCTCCGGATGCATCCCGAGCGTTTCCACGATTTCGCGGTACTCCGCCCCGTCCTTGCCGACGTTGATCTGCTGGCCCTGCTTCGTCGTGCGCACCGCGTTCATCAGTAATCGTTTCGTTTCGCGGGTCACCGCCGGAACCCCCTCGCGTAGCGGCCGAAGTTTAGCACGGCCGATTCCAACCGGTCATCCCCGCACCGCCGGGGGAGGGCGTCGTTGCCCGTTCCCGGCAGCCTCACGCTCCCACGGTGCGGTTCGGGCGTAGATGCGTTCGGCGTTCCGGACCAGCGCGGCGTGGCAGGCGGCGGCATCGGGCGCCCACGCGAAGACTGTGCAGATCGGCCGGCCGGCGCGGATTTCGGCGCCCGGGCGCGGCACGTCGCGAACGACCGCCTGGGCGCCGGATTCGAGCCACGGCCGCGTGTCCCCGCATCGCAGGTCCCTGCGGGCGAACACCACCGCCTTGCCGACGGCCCCGTCGACCGCGTGCGCCTGCGTGAAGTCGCGTTCCGGAAGCGCGCCCGTCCGGCAGGCGCCGGCATGGACGCCGAACACGCCGACACCCGACGCGCGCGCCACCAGTTCCATCGACGCGCACCATCGAGGATTCAGCTCGACCGGGTAGGGCACCCGGTCGCGCGCGACGAAGTCGATGCCGTTGACCCCGACCAGGTCGAACTCCGCGGCCGCCGCCCGGGCGAGCCCGCCGGCGGCTTCGACAAGCGCGCTGTCTTCCTCCGCGGCCAAGATGCTGCCGCAGTAGTGGTAACCGGCGGCCCCGAACGCCTCGCCCCCTACCAGCAATCGGAAGACGCCCAGGATCGCGGCCCGTCCGCCCGCGGCCACGAAGGCGACCGAGCCCGGCATGCCGTCCACGCGCTCCTGCAGGTAGTGGGCGGAGCCGACGGCCTGACCCACGTAGGGCCGAACATCATGCCCGCCCCCGCCCGACAACGGTTTCACGAGCCAGTCGCCCGCCGCGCGCGATCGACGCACCGCAGGCGCCGGATGCCCGCCACGTCGGAAGGCGCGGACCAGCGTGAGCGGG
This sequence comes from Acidobacteriota bacterium, assembly GCA_022821145.1. Classification (GTDB taxonomy): domain Bacteria; phylum Acidobacteriota; class Terriglobia; order 20CM-2-55-15; family 20CM-2-55-15; genus JAJEDW01. Next base: position 4,644 of record JAJEEE010000027.1, on the reverse strand, counting down.
TCGCGAACGCGCCGCAACGGCTCCGGGCGATTGCCCCACAACGCGCGCCCATCCGACAGCACGTCGACCGCACCGGAGTGATTCTCGAAACCGGAAACGTAGGCCACCGCGTCACACTCGATGTTGCGGGCTGCACGCGCCGCCGCGGCGGGAGAATAGTCGGGGATGGTCAGCGCTCGAACCGATGGATGCTGATCCAGGTCGGCAAAGGCGTCGATGGATGTAACGCGGAACCCCGCGCGAGCGGCCGACTCGGCCGCAGCCCGGGTCGAAACGCCGGCAATCAGGACATGGGGCGGCGGCTCACCCACCGAACTCCTTGGCCACCCCATCGATCGCCTCGGCATCCAGGACGAGGTCGTTCCGCTCGAACAGCCGGCCGATGCACCTCTTGTGGATCTTCATCTTCAAACCGCCGACGCCCAGCGCTCCGAACACCGCGGCTCCCTCGCGCGCATCGCCGTTGTCGGTGACCTCGACGCCCTCGATACCGAGCGGCGGCACGGCGTTCACATCGGCCGCAGCCTGAAGACTGCCTCGCCCGGCCCAGGCCGCCTTCGGCACCATGCAGACCCCAGCGCCGCCGGCGTTGAGCAGGATATGGGCGCCCTCGAGCGTTTCCGATGCGGCCGCCGCCCCGGCCATGTGCACCGCGCCGATGGATCCGCCAAAACGATCCTGGGTGGTTCGGGCGACCGCCTGCGCGTACTCGAGGCGGCGCGACGTCATGACGACGCCGGACCCCCGCGCCGCCAGAAGGCCCGCGGCGCGAACGCCCACCGGTCCGGTCCCGCCGGTTATCACCGCCCGCTTGCCGTTGACGCCGCCGGCCGCGCGCTCGAGCTTGACGACGGCGGCCACCGCCGTCGTGTTCGAACCGTTCGAGTCCAGCATCACCGACACGCGCATGGGTCCGAAGAACGTTTTCTCGACCGCGGCGAGCAGGGCCTCGCCGGCCGCCATGTCCGTGCCGCCGATAAAGATCGCGGTGTTCTTCAGATCCTTCGGACCGCGAGTGAAGATGCACCCGTGCACCAGGTCCTGAACCGCCTCCGGCGTGACGCCGCCGTAGCTCATGACCGCGTCGGCGCCGGCGTCATGGGCCACCACGCGGTCGAAGACGCTCGCGTGCGGAGAGGTGTCGAGCTGCAGCAGTAGCTTGCGCACGGGATCGTGACGGTTCGAAGCCTGGGTCTCGGACCCGGACAGGCGCGCCCATCCGGGTCGATCCGATATGGCGCGTGCCGCCCGCGCTATTTCGGGCTGAAGGGATGCCTCGCGTCCTTGGCTCCCGCCAGGACCTCGTCGACGCTCGGCTGGCCCCCCAGCGCGCGTGCGATGGCCTCCTTCGTGGCCTGGTAGTTGTAGTCGTAGATCTTCGTGTCGTCCTCGGCTTCCCAATGGATGAAGACGCCCACGAGGACGCACAGGTCGTCGGCCTGGCTCCTGTCGATGACGCCGGCCTCGACGGAATCGGTAACCGCCTTCGCCACGGCCGCCTGCGCGGGGCCGAACATCTGGACGGCTTGCTTGGCGCCCTTGATCGTCACCTTGTTGAACAGAATCGTGTCCGGCTTCGCGGGCAGGTTGGGGGTCACGACCGCCAGCAGCGACGTGAAGCCGTCCTTGTTGTTCGTCAGCGCGTTGCAGAACGCGGTGCCGGCCGGGCCCGTCTTCGAGCCGATGATCAAGTCGATGTGGGCGACTTCGTTGCCGTCGCCTACCAGCGATTCACCGAGGAAATAGTCGGCTGCCATGTTGAGAAACTCCTTTTCTGAGAATCGGTCGGGTCAGGGACCGCCAACCGTTGCTGGGCGCCGCCGAACCCGACGGTTCCCCCACTCGAAATGAGGCGCAGACCTGCATCGTCGACACGAAATCGCACCCCGGAACACCTATTCAAGGGCCGGGAGTATACCACAGGGGAAAAGCGCCCCGCGCTCCGGCATAATCACACCCGAGCACCTTCCGGCCGGCTCCCGTCGACTTCCAGCACGTCCCGCCAGATGCGCGCGCCCGCTGCCGGAAACGGGCCGTGGTAGACGCTTCCCGCTCCGCCCAGGGCCGTCCCGACGTTGTCGGCGAGGGCGCGCCCCGCCTCTTCGCCATCGACGATTCCGTAGACGGACGGCCCCCAGGAGCTTTGGCCGACGCCCATCGCCCCCCAGCCCGCCATCGCCTTGACGAGCGTTTCAGTCGGTCCGGCGGCGAAAGTCCCGCCCTGAACGGGCGCCCACCAACGTCCCGTGATCGCCTGGATCGCCGTCAGCGTCTCGCCGAACGCCGGCAAGTCGGCCTCCGCCAAGGCGGGCAGCAGGCTCATCAACACGAGATGGGCCACCCGTTCGACCTCCCGTTCGGGCGGCGGGGGCAGGGCGTCGAAGGCGTCGAGCTCCGCCGGGCCGCTCAAGCCGCGGCCCGCCCGGGGAACCGCCACGACGCACCACCAGGTCGGGGGGAACGGCATCCGGACGACCAGCGGCGCCACCCCGTCGCTCGCCGGCCGCCGTCCCCCTTCGACCACCAGCCCGCCCTCGGCGAACGCATGCGTCCCGATGGCCGACCGGTCCGCACGGCCGGCGGCGCGCGCCGACTCCGCCGTGTCGGTCCCCACCGCGTGGAGCTCCTCGACGGCGCGCGCGACGGCCAGGGCCAACTGCGTGCCCGACCCCAGGCCGACGTGCGCCGGAAGCGACTGGTGCACCGTGATGTGGACGCCGCCCTCCAGGCCGCGATGGCCGAGCGCGCGGCGAGCGAATCCCCGGGCCCGCTCGGCGTCCTCGCCGTCCGCGGACACGGTGTCCGCCAAGCGCGCCGACAGCCGAAGCCGCGGCGCGGGCGCCGCCGCGCCGATGCCGCCGAACCAGCGCCCCCGTGCACCACGTAGATCGAGCACGCCGAAGTGGAGCCGTGCCGGGGCTTCGACGAATACCGCCTCCTGCTCGGGCCGCATCGCCGCGGTCACTCGACCTCCACGGCCCGGGTCGATTTGTGGACATGATCCCTGAGCAACGCCATCGCCTCGCGCTCGGCTGGACCCGCCGTCTTGTCGACGAGGACCTGAAGGCGCTCCAACTCGGCCTCCACGTACCGACGTTCCAGAAGATGCAGCCGGGTGGCGTGGATGGCGGCCTCCAGCACCGCATGCCGAGCCCGGTTGAAGCCGATGAACTCGCGGCGAACCCCCCGGTGCACCACTTCCGTTTCGATACGCGATCTGGGCGGCTCGCTGTCGATCGAGCGCACCTCGACTTCACGCCATGCGCAGCAATCGGCCAGAACCACGCCCCGGACGATCGCCGCGGGCTCGGTCCGGAACTCGGGACTCGAGATCGCCGCGCGCGCGAAAACCCGCACGTCGTCGGTAAGATTGACCACCGCCGCGCGCGTCACCGAGACGTTGGCGTACGTCGCGGTTTCGATGAACGGCTTGATGACGATGTCGGCGTCGCCCCACTCGACCCCCATGGGCGCGCAGTTCACGGAACCGTCCTCGCCGACGGTCGTCACGATGGTCTCGACAATCACGAGCGAGGGGAGTGTAGGCAGCCCCGACGCGGGGAGTCAAGGCGCGCCCACCGAGTCAAGCTTCGGGCTCGGCGCCGCGCCGCCGCGGGCCCGCCGTAAGCCGCACGCGACCGCCAGGCGAGGCCTCCGGCGGCGTCAGGTATCCCCAGTCGAGCGCGCCCTCCTGCCGGTAGGTCTTCCCCAAGGCGACCGCCAGGCGGGCCTGCGCCAACTCTCTTCCCATGTAGAAGGCATGGCGGGCCTCGTCCACCCCCAACCGCGCAAATATGTCCTCGATATCGGTGCCGCGAACCATGAGCTCATGGTTCATTACGGTAATGGCGTCGCGGTCGGCGAAGATACGGAAGTTCGCATCCGTGATCTTCGCCTGCAACTCGGCGAGCTCGCCGGGGGTGAACGCCAGAACCTCCCGGTCCCGGGTGGTCACGAGACGGTCGTCGAGTCCCTTCGGAACGCGCCGTCGCGTGACGGCGTCGAACATGAGGCGCCGCGCCACGTCCACCTCCCTCACGGCGCCGCGGGCCCATCCGATGACTTCCGTGGTGAGCACGGTCCGAACGCCCAACTCCTGGCAAATGGCGATCAGCAGCGCGTTGACGCCCGTCGAATCCGCGGCCGTCATCTCGGTCAGGTTGCCGATTCCCATCAACATCTCGGCGCCGGGATAGCGCCGCCGCACTTCGGCGTAGCGTTCCAGCGACGCCATGAACCCATGGCCGATCGGTTCCAGGATCGGATCGATCAGATACGAAACGCCCCAAGTCTCCAGCTTCCCGATGCTCGGCCCCAGCGAGTCCAGCGTCTCGCCGAGGTCGGGCACGACAACGACGCGCGCGTCGCCGCCGGCCAACTCGCGCGCGACGCCGATGTTCGACCCGTTCACGCTGAGGATCAACTCGGCGCCGGCGCCGGCGCCGGCGCGGATCTCGCCGGGGTCGAACGAGTCCACGCTGACGCGCATCCCCGACCCGCGGAGTTCTCCGACCACGTCGGCGAGTTCCGGAAAGGGAACGCCGGGCATGCATCCGATGTCTATGATGTCGGCCCCGGCGGCGCGTAAGGCTTCCGCCGCGCGCCGCAGCCGATCGCGGCCCATTCTCGGGGCGTCGTTGATCT
>JAJEEE010000048.1 GCA_022821145.1 Acidobacteriota bacterium | reverse complement strand
AAAACCCGGCGAATGGCTGGAGTTCAGCCCGCTGCTGACCCTGCTGCTCGGTTCCCTCGGCGTGCTCTACTTCGTGATGGCGGTGGGCGAGGGCGGCTGGGGCGTCATGCTCGAGCTGAACCACTACGTGTTCGCGTTCCTGATGGCCGGCATCCTGCTGCACTGGCGGCCGCGCTCGTTCGTACGGTCCGTCAGCGCGGCCGTGCCGTCGGTGGCCGGCGTCCTGGTGCAGTACCCGATCTACGCGGGCATCGTCCGAATGATGACCGAGTCGGGCCTGGCCGAGGCGCTGGCGCGCGCGTTCGTCACCATCTCGACGCGGGACACGTTCCCCGTGCTGGTCGGGATCTACTCGGCGTTCCTGGGCGCGTTCATCCCGTCGGCGGGCGGCAAGTGGCTGATCGAGGCCCCCTACGTCCTGGACGCCGCCCAGACGCTGGAAGTGAACCTGGGATGGGTGGTCCAGACCTACAACGCCAGCGAGGCCCTGGCGAACCTGGTGCACCCGTTCTGGATGCTCCCGCTGCTGGGCATCCTGGGCCTGAAGGCCCGCGACATCATCGGGTACACGACGCTGCAGTTCGTCATCCACGTCCCGCTGGTCCTGTTCCTGGTCTGGATCTTCAACTACACGCTCGCCTACGTGGCGCCGGTCCTGCCGTAAGGCCACGTTCAGGGAGTGGGGCGACATCGTTCCGATTCCCTTTCTCCCCTTCTCCCCCGCGCGTGCGGGCGAACACCCGCAGCGCCAGCGGCGGATCCGTTTCATCGCTACCCCTTCACGCACAGGACCTGCCTCAGTTCATGGACGACCTCGACCAGGTCCTCCTGCGCCGCCATCACCGCGTCGATGGGTTTGTACGCGGCCGGCGACTCGTCCAGCACACCGGCGTCCTTGCGGCATTCCACCCCCAGCGTCGCCGCGGCATGGTCTCGGACCGTGATCGCTTTCCGGGCCCGGCTGCGCGACATCACCCGGCCGGCGCCGTGGGAGCAGGAATGGAACGATTCCGGGTTGCCGCAGCCGCGCACGAGGTAGGATCGGGCGCCCATCGATCCGGGGATGATCCCCAGGTCGCCCTCTCTCGCGCGCACCGCGCCCTTCCGGGTCACCCAGACGTTCTCCCCGAAGTGGCGCTCCCGCTCCACGTAGTTGTGGTGACAGTTGACGGCCGTGCCCCGGCCGGCGCCGGCGCTCTTCATGTCGATCGGCAGGTAGGCGCGCAGGGTCCGCACGATGCGGGCCATCATCGTTTCGCGATTCGCGGCCGCGTACTTCTGCGCCCACAGGACGATGGCCACGTAATCCTCGAAGTGGTCGGTCCCTTCCGGGAAGTAGGCGAGATCCCGGTCCGGGAGATTGACGCGGTGCCGGCGCATGTCCTTCCGGGCCAGCTCGATGAAGTACTGCCCCAGGATGTTTCCGATCCCCCGGGAACCCGAGTGGAGCATGACCCAGACACCGCCGTTCTCGTCGAGGCAGATCTCGATGAAGTGGTTCCCGCCGCCCAGGGTCCCCAACTGCGAAACGGTGATGGCGGCCAGGCTGTCCTTCCGTCGGGCGCCCGCCTTCGGATGCTTCTCGTCCAGGAACTTGAGCAACCAAGGCGCATTCAGACCGGTGGGAAGCGGGTCGGGATTCCGGTGCCGGCCGAATCCGGCCGGCACCGCGTCTTCGATCGCGCCGCGGATCTCCCGAAGCGAGTCCGGGAGATCCGCATCCGTCACGCCCTCGAGTCGGACGGCCATCATCCCGCACCCGATGTCGACCCCGACGGCGGCCGGGATGATCGCACCCTTCGTCGGGATCACCGAACCCACGCTCGCGCCGATCCCCGGGTGCACGTCGGGCATGGCGGCCACATGCCGAAAAATGAACGGCATGCGCGCGGTGTTCTTCAACTGGTCGATCGCCGCCGCGTCCACCGGCACGCCCTCCACCCAGGCCTTGACCGGGGCGGCGCCGCGGCCGGCGTCGTATACCCGATATCGCTTCATGATCTACAGTAATCGCATCCGTCGCGGAACGTCGGCCGCGCGTCTGCCGGCCGCGAGCGCGTCAGCGGCGTTGTCGAGCGCGGCCACCTCGCTGCCGGGCACGTCGAAGACCAGAGCCCAGAAATCGGCCGAGCGCGGCGAGAGTGACGCGTCGGTGCGAAGGGCGTCGCGGATGCGTTCGATCGTGAATTCGCCGAGAAGCCAGGACACCGCCGCCTCGTCCCCGTGTTCGAGCACGCGGTTGATCGTGTAGGCAGAATGGGCTCCCGGATCGAACGTTTCAGGATTGGTGTCCCAAAACAGAGTGTATAAGTGTTTTGAGATCATGGGTTTATGATACCCGATCGAAACCATCCCCGCAAGGCCCGCCGGTTCCGCGGCGATGGGGGTCGGACCTCCTTTCCGACTTCGCGAATTCCGGGCGGCCTCGCTCAGACCCCGATCGGAACGCGTCGAGTTGGGCCTTCCCGCGTCTCCCATCCCGCCCGAGCGCCGTGCCCTCCCGGCTATAATGGCCCTTGATGGAAGTCCCCCGCTCAGACGACCTCGAGGAAATCCGGCGCACGGTCCGGGCTTTCGCCGAGAACGAGATGCGTCCCCACGTCATGGATTGGGACGAAGCCCAGGGCTTTCCGCGATCTCTTCTCGACAAGCTGGCCGGACTGGGGCTGATGGGCGTGCTGATTCCCGTCGACTACGGCGGAGCGGGGCTGGGCTACCCGGCGTACGTCGCCGTCATCGAGGAGCTGGCCCGGGTGGACGGGGCCGTGGGGCTGTCCGTGGCCGCCCACAACTCGCTGGCCACGGCGCACATCTTCGCGGCGGGGACCGAGGCGCAACGGCGGCAGTTCGCCGCGCCTCTGGCCGAGGGGACGAAGCTCGGGGCGTGGAGCCTGACCGAGCCCGGCGCCGGGAGCGACGTCGCGGGCATGCGGACCACGGCCCGCCGGGACGGGGACCGGTGGGTGTTGAACGGCGAGAAGACGTTCACGACGCACGCGACATCCTGCGACGTGTGCGTGGCGATGGCCCGAACCGACGCCGAAGCGGGCCCCGACGGCATTTCGGCGTTCATCGTGGAAAAGGGCACGCCGGGCTTCGAGCCGGGACGCAAGGAAAACAAGCTCGGACTCCGCGCCAGCGACACGGCGACCGTCACGTTCAGCGACTGCACGATACCGGGAGAGAACCTCCTCGGCGAGGAAGGCGCCGGGTTCCGCGACTCCATGGGAGTCCTCGACGGGGGACGGATCGGCATCGCCGCCCTCGCGTTGGGCATGGCCACGGGCGCTTTCGAGGCCGCGCGCGACTACGCCCGGGAGCGGCGCCAGTTCGGTAAGCCGATCGCCGAGTTCCAGGCCACCCGCTTCAAGCTCGCCGACATGGCGACCGAGATCGACGCCGCCCGGCTGCTGACGTTCCGCGCCGCGTGGATGCGGGACCGCGGCGAGCCGACCACCAAGGAGTCGTCGATGGCGAAGCTCTTCGCCAGCGAGGTCGCCGTGCGCGCCGCGAACGAGTGCGTCCAGATATTCGGCGGGTACGGTTACGTCAAGGACTACCCGGCCGAAAAATTCTACCGGGACGTCAAGCTGTGCACGATCGGCGAGGGAACCAGCGAAATCCAGCGGATCGTCATCGCGCGGGAGATCCTGCGCCAGCCATGAAAACGGAATCCCGAACGGAAACCAACCGGCGGGCCATGGAATCGCTCGTGGCCGAGTTCCAGGCCAAGATCGAGCGCGTGCGGCAGGGGGGCGGCGCCGAGCGCATCGAGCGCCACCGGAAGAGCGGGCGGATGTTCGTCCGCGAACGAATCGAGCGTCTTCTGGATCCCGGGGCGGAGTTCCTGGAACTGGGCGCGCTGGCCGCGGACGGGATGTACGACGGCAGCGCACCGTCGGCCGGGATCGTCACCGGCATCGGACGCGTCCACGGGCGCGAGGTCGTCGTCGTGGCCAACGACGCCACGGTCAAGGGCGGAACGTATTTCCCGATGACCGTGAAGAAGCACCTGCGGGCGCAGGAGGTGGCCATCGAGAACCGACTTCCGTGCGTGTACCTGGTGGATTCGGGCGGCGCGTTCCTTCCGCTTCAGGCGGAGGTGTTCCCGGACCGGGATCACTTCGGCGCGATCTTCTACAACCAGGCCCGCATGTCCGGGGCGGGCGTCTACCAGGTGGCGGCAGTCCTGGGACCCTGCACGGCCGGCGGCGCGTACGTACCCGCGATGAGCGACGAGGCCGTCATCGTCCGGAATCAGGGCACGATCTTCCTGGGCGGACCGCCGCTCGTGAAGGCGGCCACGGGCGAGGACGTGACGGCGGAGGAGCTGGGAGGCGCCGACGTCCACTGCCGGATTTCCGGAGTCGCCGATCACTACGCCCAGGACGACGCCGACGCGGTCGGGATCGTGCGCGACATCGTGCGATCCCTCCCGCCCCCGCGGCGGCGCGAGAGCCGGGACGCCGACGCCGAGGCGCCGCGCGAAGACCCGTCCGGGCTCTATGGGATCATCCCCGTCGACGCGCGCCGCGGCTTCGACGTGCGCGGAGTCATCCGGCGCATCGTCGACGCCAGCGAATTCCAGGAGTTCAAGGCGCTCTACGGAAGGACGCTCGTCTGCGGCTTTGCCCGGATCGACGGCCACCGGGTCGGAATCGTGGCCAACAACGGCGTGCTCTTCTCCGAGAGCGCTCTCAAGGGCACGCACTTCGTCCAGTTGTGCTGCCAACGGGGCGTTGCGATCGTCTTCCTGCAGAACGTGCCGGGTTTCATGGTCGGGAAACAGTTCGAGCATCGCGGCATCACCAAGGACGGCGCGAAGCTGGTGCACGCCGTGGCCAACGCGGCCGTGCCCAAGTTCACGGTGATCGTCGGCGGTTCCTACGGCGCCGGCAACTACGCCATGTGCGGCCGCGCCTACCGGCCGCGCCAGCTCTGGATGTGGCCCAACGCGAAGATCTCGGTCATGGGCGCGGAGCAGGCGGCCCAGGTGCTGCTGCGCGTCAAGCTGGACGGGATGCGGCGCGAGGGGCGCGACATGACCGAGCAGGAGCAACAGGCGTTCGTGCGCCCGACCGTCGAGCGGTACGAACGGGAGGGCGACGCCTACTACAGCACGGCGCGCCTCTGGGACGACGGGGTGATCGATCCCGTCGACACGCGGAAAGTCCTGGCCATCGGGCTGTCCGCCGCCATGAACCGGGCGCCCGAAGAGACGCGATTCGGCGTCTTTCGCATGTGACAGGGGCCGATTCCCGCGCCTCCCGGATCGAGGCCTGGCGCGTGGACCATTCCGGTGGTTCGCCATGATCGAAACCCGCATCGAAGGCCCCGTCGCCCACGTCGCGCTGGACCGCCCGCGCGTCCACAACGCGTTCGACCGCGAGATGGTGGAGCGCATCCGCGAGGCGTTCGAAGACGTCGGGGCCCGCGACGCCGTGCGGGTCGTCGTCCTCGAAGGCGCGGGCAAATCGTTTTCGGCGGGCGGCGACCTGAACTGGATGCGCCGGACGATCGACTTCACGTACGAGGAGAACCTCGCAGACGCCCGGCGCCTCGCCGGCATGTTCTCGGCCGTCGCGCGGTGTCCGAAGCCGGTCATCGCCCGCGTTCACGGCGCCGCGCTCGGCGGCGGGTCGGGCCTGGTCGCGGCCGCCGATATCGCGCTCACCGTGGAATCGGCCGTGTTCGGGTTCACCGAGGTCCGCCTGGGCATCGTTGCCGGCGTCATTTCCCCGTGGGTCGTCGCCAGGATCGGCGCCGGCCGCGCGCGCGAGCACATGCTCACGGGCGAACGCTTCTCCGCCCGTGCCGCCCTCGAGATCGGCCTGGTTCACGGCGTGGAGGCGGACCTCCCGGCCCTGGACAGGAGGATCCACGAGAAGATCGAATCCATCCTCGCCGCGGCGCCCGGCGCCGTCGCCCGGACCAAGACGCTGATCGAGGCCGTCGCGGGACGACCCATCGACGAGGCCGTCGAGTATGCCGCGCGCGCCCTGGCCCAGGCCCGGACGACGGAGGAAGGCCAGGCCGGAATGGCGGCGTTTCTCGACGGCAGTCGGCCTCCGTGGCTCGCGCCATGACGTTTCCCGCCAACGTGAGAATCGTGGAGGTCGGGCCGCGCGACGGCCTGCAGAACCAGCCGACGACGCTACCCACGCCCGACAAGGCCGAGTTCGTCCGGCTCCTCGCCGACGCGGGTCTCGCCGACATCGAGGCCACGTCCTTCGTCCATCCGGAGCGGGTTCCGCAGCTTGCCGACGCCGAGGCGCTGCTCGATGGCATCGAGCCTCGCCCTCGTATGCGCGTTTCGGCCGTGGTCCCCAACATGCGCGGGCTGGAACGCGCCCTCGCGTGCGGCGTGTCGAGGATCGCGGTCCTGACGGCCGCCTCGGAGACCTTCAACCGCAGGAACATCAACATGGGCGTCCGCGCCTCCGTCGACGCGATCCGTTCCATCGTCTCCCGCGCCGGAGAACACGGCGTCTCGGCGCGGGCGTACATCTCGACGGCCTGGGTGTGCCCGTACGAAGGACCTGTCGACGCCGCGGTCGTCGCGGGTCTGGCCGACGAGCTTCTCGCCATCGGCTGTGACGAAGTCTCCATCGGAGACACGACCGGCGCGGCCACGCCCGACCGTGTGGAAGTCACGCTGGCCGCGCTGCTGGAACGCTGCCCCGCCGAGAATCTCGCGGTGCATTTCCACGACACCTACGGCCTGGCCGTCGCCAACGCGTACCAGTCCCTGCGCATGGGGATCGCCGCCTTCGACAGCTCGGCCGGCGGCCTGGGCGGTTGCCCTTACGCGCCCGGCGCGATGGGCAACGTCGCGACCGAGGACCTGCTCTACCTGTTCGACCGGCTGGGGGTGGAAACCGGAGTGCGCCTCGGCGGCGTCCGCCGCGCGTCGGAGTTCATCGCGGGCCGGCTGGGACGCACGTTGCCGTCGCGCGTTCTGGCGACAACGGCCGGAACGGAAAGACAATAGGAGAGCGGATTTCGGTGAACCCGGGCGACGACGCCGTTCGATGGATCGTTACACCAACTCGATGTGCACGCGGCGCCCGACCATTGCGGCGGCCCGCTGCAGGCTGCCGAGCGTGATGTCGTTTTTCGGATCCAGCAGCCGGTCGACCTGAGTACGGCTCGTCTTCAGCAGCATCGCCATCCGGTTCTTGGAGATTTTCTCCTTCTTCATGGCCTCCGCCAGTTGCCACGCGACGACTTCCTTGATTGCCTGCGCCTGCGCCTCCTCGAAGACGCCTTCCTCCTTGAGGAACGCGTCTATGCTCGAGCCCATCCGCTTCTCGCTCATCGTTCCAACTCCTTCTGACGCTTTCGTGCGGTTGCCGAATCCGAATCCGGCGTTGCCCGCGTTTTCTTGATGAACCCATGCAGCACGACCAAGTGGTTGCGATACGGGCAAAGAACCGGACGCGCCGTCCGTTTCGTCGGGAGATCCGTCCGTATTTCCCAACGGCCATCTCCTATGGGGCGGCACAGCGGCATGCCCACCGGCCATCGCCATTGCGCCCGCAGCAGGTCTTTTCCGACTGGAACCCGGGCGAATTACATCGACCCGCTGCGCGGACGCGCTGGCCGACGCCGGGATCGTGCGTTCGGCGGGGGTTACGCCCCGGACTGCCGCTGCTCGTGAAGCTTGCGGGCGCGCCACGCGAAGCCGAAAAAGTACCGCCTGAGGCCGGCGGCCGAATCGGGCTCCACGTCGGGATCGAAGAACAGGCGGCAGAACTCCTCGCGGGCGCGCAGGATCTCCCGGCAGCGGTGGCCCCGCCAGCGGGGGTCGCCGGCGGTCAGGTCGAACAGCTCCAGGGCCCGCGCAAGGGCGCTCTCGAACCGGTCCGTCCGTCCGGCGTCGTGCGCCCGGATGGCGCGCTCCACCTCGCTCCCCACGTTCCCGAGTTGCTCGACCAGCTCGAGCCGCGCCCATCCGCCCGCCGCGGCGTTCCTGTGCAGGATGCGCGTCACGGGCGGGTCATTCCGGCGGCGCCAGTGTCCGGACCACCTCGCGGATGCGGGCGCGGAGCCGCTCGTCGTCGACGCCACGCGAGCGGTTTCCCTGCCCCGGCCGGATGTTGATCATCGAATCGAACTCGATCCAATCGGACCCGCTCTCGCCGGGATGGAGATTGATCCCCCAGAGATCGCTCTGGCGCGACCCGTCGGCAAGGAGCGCCGCCTCGTCGTCCGCGTGCAGATCCCCGCCCACGGCCATGATCCCGCGCGACACGTCGACGACGGCCTTGACCCAGTCCCCGAACTGATCCCCGGCCATGCGCGCCAGATCGGCGCGGGAGACGCTGTCTCGTACGATTCGACCCGCGGTCATGTCGTCCGCCTTCGAGAGTCCCGGCTCAGCCATGTTCGAAGCGATGATGGGGGACGCGACCGGACGCCGTACTCCCGTGCCTCGCGCCTCGAACGACCTTCGAACGAGCGGCCGTGTCGAACCTCGACGGCGGCGGAGCGGCCCTCCGCGATGGTTCGAGCACCGTCCTCATCCGTCCGACTCACCGGCCCCGCCGTCTCGCCCGCCGCGGCGCGGGCGTCCCGAATTCGCTCCGCGTCTCCAGGCCCGGCATCGCTTCGACCTGGCCCGCCGCCCGCATGACTTGGTGAACGTCGACGCGCTCCACCGAACTGTTCGAATTCACGAAACTCGACAGGTACGCCTCGGACTTGGACTCCACCTCGTGACGATTGGCAACGACGTAGGCGACCGACTCGGCCTCGGTCTCCCGCGCGGCGCGCGCCGGAACGGATCGCACCGGCACGCTCAAGGGCTCGTCGTGTCCGTCGTGCTCGAATTCACGATCGCGTGTCATGGTCATGCGGGTTGGCCGCGGTCGGCAGCGAAAGCCATCGAATCGATTCGAGACGCAGCTTCGAGAGTCGCCGCGGCCGGCACTGTAGAGCGCACGGGTCGAAGCGGTCTCGACAAGGTCCGTTGAGAGATTAGCAGATCGCACGTACTGCGGGCGTGTCCAAGAACGTCGCTGTCGTGGAGTCCGCAACCAGCTCCCGACAACGCGGGACGCCGAGGCGAGTCGAAGACGCCGCGGTCCGCAATCGGAGCGGCTTCCCCGTGCACACGGGGTTGACCCACGACTTGGCGCGGCATGACGGCCTCGGACGCGCGACGCGCCACAACCCGAATCACGCGACTCATGCCGAACCGTTCCAAAACGCTTGACACCCGCTGGGATTAGTCATAAATTTAGCTAACCCTTTCCATAGGAGCCTATGGTGCCGTTCGTGAACGTCCATCAAGCGAAGACACAATTGTCGCGACTGCTCGTTCAGGTCGAAAACGGCGAGGAGATCGTCGTGGCGCGCAACGGAACGCCTGTCGCCCGCCTCGTGCGTTTCCATCCCGGGGGGAAGCCTCGATTCGGATCGTGGAAGGGTCGCGTCGTACTCGACGACAGCTTCTTCGAGCCGCTTCCCGAAGCGGAACTGTCCGCCTGGGAACGCTGAGCCTTGCGGCTCCTTCTCGACACCCACGCGTTTATCTGGTGGCTGGCCGGAAGTGATCGTCTTCCCCGGAACGCCCGCCGCGCCATCGCGGACGAATCCAACGTCAAGCTCGTCAGCGCGGCCTCGGCCTGGGAATTAACGACCAAGCACCGCCTCGGGAAGCTGCCTGGAGTTCGAGCGATCGTGGACGACATGGCCGGCGCCATAGCGGGCGAGGGCTTCCAGGAGTTGCCGATCAGCGTCGAGGACGCCTCGCGCGCGGGATCGCTCCCGGACCCCCATCGCGATCCGTTCGATCGGGTGATCGTCGCACAGGCGCTGGCCCACGGCCTCGTTCTCGTATCGATCGAGACGCTCTTCGACCGGTTCGGGGTTCGCCGCCTCTGGTGACCCCGTCCGGCGTCCCCGGCCCCGGCCTCGCGCGCCGTCACCGTCACTCCGGCAAGGACATCGGCAGCGACGTCGTGGCCTTGACCTCCTTGAGGACGATGCGGGTGCGAACGCGGTCCACGCCGGGCGCCTTCATCAGCTTGTCGAAGAGCAGCCGCTCGAGATGGTCGTGGTTGGCCACGACGACCTTCAGCAGATAGTCGACCTCGCCGGTCAGGTAGTAGCACTCCAGGACCTCCGGGAGGGCTTCGACGCGCTTGGGGAACTGCCGGACGCTGGCCGGGCGATGGTGCGCCAGCATCACCTCGACGAAGCACAACAGGTCCAGCCCGACGGCCTCGCGGTCGATGAGCGCCGTGTAGCGCCGGATCGCGCCTTCCCGCTCGAGACGCCTGAGGCGCTTCTGAATTCCGGGTCCCGTCACGTGAAGGCGGCGCGCGAGCTCGGCGCTGGTCGTGCGTCCGCCGTCCTGCAGGGCCGAGAGGAGTCGGCGGTCCAGATCGTCCAGGCCCGTCCGGTCGCGCTTGTCGGGCCGGGCTCGGGTGGGGGTCGATGGGTGCTTTCGGGGCATGGCGGCCTCCTGGATCCCGTTCGCGCGGGAGCGATCGCGTGTTCTAAAAACAAACTTGAATGCTGTTTCTGGTTTCCGATTATTAGGAATTTAACCGATTTTGAGTTAGATTGTACTTATTCTACGGTGGAATCTCGCCCGCAAGCCGAGAACGGAGGCCGCATGAATACCGTTGACTTCGATGCGTTCAGATCCGCGATCGAGCGCAAGCTCATGCCACACCCCGCGATCACCCGCAACGCCTATACGGCTTGGTTCGCCCGTGGCGAGATGTCGCTGGACCAGTTGCGGCGATTCACGGTCCAGTTCTCGGTCTTCTCGAACCAGTTCCTGCTGGCGGCGCTCAACCGGGTGGTCAACGCCGATTCGCTCGAGGCCGCGCGCGAGGCGAAAGAGATCCTGCTCAACGAGCTGGGTGTCGTGTACGCGAGCGGGCGGGACCGCGCCCGGCGGCCGGCCGCCGCCGGGGACGCGGCGCTTGCGTCGACGGAGGGCTCGATCGAGGGCGGCGTCTTCCGTTTCCGGGCCGCCCACTACGAGTGGCTCCTGCGCTTCGCCGAACCGCTCGGCCTGGGATTCGGCGACCTCGGCCGGCGCCGCCACGGCCTGCCGGGGACTCTCCACTTCTGCGACGAGCTGTTCCGGCTCTACGGCAGCGCCGACTACAACCAGGCCATGGGCGCCGCCTTCGCCGTTGAAAACTGGGCCGCGGCCGGGTTCTGGAAGGAGCTGGTCGCCGGTCTCGAGACGGTGAAGGCGACCCGCCTGCCGGCGTTGCCCCTGGCGTTCTTCACGTGGCACGACCGGATCGAGGGGCAGCACCGGGCGCACCTGTGGGACGAGCTGCGGCGGTGCCACGGATCGCCCAAGTTTCGCGAGGGACCGTTCCTCCGCGCGGGCGCGGCCATGCTCGACGCCGTCAAGGTGTTCTGGGACGGCCTCGACGAGGACCGGCGCGCCGAACGTTCGCGGGTGGCCTGACGTCGGCGCCGGTCCGGACCCCACCTCTCTCGCGCCACTCCATCAACGAATCCGGCCGAATCCGTGGTATCACGGATGACGCCAGGTCGGACGCACCATGAGTTCCAGCGATTCGAATCTCCGCTATCAGGCCGATGAGACGCCGCCGGTCGCCGTCGCCGTGGGTCTCGGACTGCAACTCGCCGCGCTCAGCGTATCCGCCACGATACTGATCACGACGCTCATCATGCGCGCCGCCGGCCAGAGCGAAGCCTATCTCGCGTGGGCCGTGTTCGCCGCCGTCGCGATCGGCGGCGCCGCCACGATGCTCCAGGCGTTCCGCTTCGCGCGCATCGGCATGGGGCACGTGCTCATGATGGGGAGCTCCGCCGCGTTCATCGCGGTCTCGATCGAGGCGCTCGATCGGGGCGGCCCCGCGACCCTGGCCACGCTGGTGGTGGCCTCGGCGCTGTTCCAGCTCGCCGTATCCGACCGGCTCGCGCTGTTTCGGCGCGTCCTGACCCCGGCCGTCTCCGGAACCGTGCTCATGCTGATACCGGTTTCGGTGTTGTCGGCGGTCCTGGATCTGATGGCGGACGTTCCGGAGGGCAGTCCGGCGACCGGCGCCCCGCTGAGCGCGCTGGCAACCCTGCTCGTCATCGGCGGACTGACGCTCAAGGGGACGGGCGCGCTTCGCCTCTGGGCGCCCCTCATCGGCGTCCTCGCGGGTTCTCTCATCGCCGCCGTCTTCGGCCTGTACGACACGGCGCGCGTCGCGGAAGCCCCGTGGATCGGTCTGCCCCGGTTCCAGTGGCCGGGCTTCGATCTCCGTTTCGGGGCGGTTTTCTGGTCGCTTCTCCCCGGATTTCTGCTTGCGGCCATGATCGGCGGGATTCGCACGATCAGCAGCGCCGTCGCCATTCAACGCGTTTCCTGGCGGGGGCCCCGGGCGGTCGATTTCCGGGACGTGCAGGGCGCCGTGGCCGCCGACGCCGTGAGCAACGTGCTGTCGGGTCTAGCGGGAACGGCGCCGAACACGTCCTATTCGACCGGCGCTTCCATGGCTCAACTCACGGGGGTCGCGGCCCGCCGCGTCGGTATCGCCGCGGGCGCGATGTTCCTCGCGCTGGCGTTTCTTCCCAAGGCGCTCGCCGTAATACTGGCCGTTCCGGGCCCGGTCTTCGCGACGTTTCTCCTCATCATGATAGCGATGCTCTTCATGGTCGGCGTACAGATGATCCTGCAAGACGGGATCGACTTTCGAAAAAGCCTGATCGTCGGCGTCGCGTTCTGGCTCGGCGTCGCCTTCCAAAGCGGCGCGGTATACCCGGAGTTCGTCTCGGGATTCGCGGGGGGCCTTCTGAACAACGGGATGACCACCGGCGGATTCGCCGCCATCCTGATGACCGTCTTCCTGGAGGTCACCGAAAAACGCGCCGCGAGAATCGAAGCGGCGCTGGATGTCGCCTCCCTTCCGAGGCTCCGAACGTTCCTCGGCGAATTCGTCGCCGTCAACGGCTGGACCGAGGCGATGGCCGATCGCCTGGACGCCGTCTTCGAGGAGATTCTGCTCATGCTGCTCCCGCCGGACGCGGAACGGGCGCGAAGCGGACGGCGCCTGGTGTTGCTCGCGAAGAAGGACGGCGGGGGAGCGGTTCTCGAGATCCTGTCCGGGGCGGACGAGGGCAGCAACGTGGAGGATCGAGTCGCGCTCCTCGGCGAGCGCACCGGCGATGCCCCGGTCGAGGAGGAATTGTCGCTGCGCGTCCTCCGCCACCTCGCGGCTTCGGTCCGCCACCAGCAATACCACGGTCTGGACGTCGTGACCGTCCGCGTGGAGGCGCCCGATCCGACCGCCGGCCGCCGGACGTGAAGCGGTCCCGGATGGGTATCGCGCATTTGTCATGACATAAAGACTCCCGATCACGACAATATCGCTCCGCGCCGGTATAATCCGACCGCACAACCCAAGCGCCGGCAAGACTGCGAAACACGATACCCGTCTGCTGACGGGAAAGGCGTAGCGGCTCGCCCGAGCGTGTGCGGGTGTTTCGCCGACCGGCCCGGTGTCCGAGCCCGGTCGTCGGAAGACTGCCCCGCGTTTCCGGAACGGGGCGAGACCGCGGAGTCGCGACCATGTCCGATCAGCCAGCGATCGACCCCGCCGAACCCGCGTCCGGCAGCGGCGAGCCCCGGATCGGCCTGTGCCTGTCCGGCGGCGGGTTTCGGGCCTCGTTCTTCCACCTCGGGACGATTCGTTACCTCGAAGAGGCCGGCGTCATGGAGAGGGTCGAGGCCGTCTCGACCGTCTCGGGCGGATCCATCATCGGCGCGTACTACCTCGTGGAGATGGAGCGCCGCCGCCGCGCGCGGCCGGACCTGGACCGGCTGGCCGCCTGCGACGAGATCATTCAGGCATTCTTCGCGGAAGTGGGCGGGAACCTCCGCATGCGGGCGCTCGTCTTTCGCCCCTTCTTCCATCCCGTCCTGACGTTCCTGGAGCTGTTCCGATTGCGGCACCGCGCCGATGCGATGGCCAAGGCGTTCGAGCGGCGCTTCTTCTCGCCGCGGCTGCCGCTGGGCGCCCTCCCCGTCCGCTCGCAGTCGTGCCGGGCGCCCCGGCTCCTGATCAACACGACCTCCACGATCAGCGGAAAGCGCGTCGTCTTCAGCCGCGAGAGCGACACGGGGTTGGCGTCGCAGATCGAGAAGTCCGACGCCAACGGACTGCCGCTGGCCCGCGTCGTGGGCGCCTCGGCGGCCGTCCCGGGACTGTTCCGCCCCCTGCGCATCGGCAACGACCTTCTCGCCGACGGCGGCGTGGTCGACAACCAGGGCGTCGATTCGCTGTTCGACTACTTCGAGTTTTCCGACGAACCGATGAACCGGCTCCCCCCGCGAAGCCGTCAACACGCGTCCGACAAGGACTCCGGCCGCCCCATCGTTCTCATCGTCAGCGACGCCGCCGGACAACTCGCCGTCGGAAACGCCGGGCGCGCTACGCGGTGGGGCGGCGCCGTCCGCTCGATCGCGGTCCTCCAGGCCGAAATCCGGCGAAAGACGCTGAAGTTGCTGCTCGACGCGCATCGCGACGAGACGATCGCCGCGTTCGCGTTCTCGCATCTGGCCATGAACGTCAAGGGGAGCGCGTGCGACGACGGCCCCGGGCAGCGGCTTCCCTCCGAGTTGATCGCGCCCACCGCGCAGATCCGGACGGACCTGGACACGTTCAGCCCCATCGAACGCGATGCGCTGATCTTTCACGGATACACGTTGATGAGGAACCGCGTGCGCAGCTACTGCTCCGAGCTGATCGACGGCGCCGCGGGAGACACCGCCGGCGGCGGGGGAGAATGGCCCCCGCCTTCGGTCGCGCTGGTCGATCCTTCCCGGAGCGGACCGGAGTGCGCCCGGCGGTCGCGCAAGGTCATGGAGACGTTCCTGAACGCCGGCCGCTCGTTGTTCTTCAGAGACGTCCGCAGGTTTCCATGGCCCCTGGGGCCCGTGGCCGGCGCGTTCGCGGCTCTGGGATGGGCGTTAGCGTACGGTCTGCTTGCGGCGCCGCTGCCTGTCATCGAAGCGTCCGCTCAAGAGTGGCTGCGTGACCGCGTCATGGCCGTCATCGTCGCGCTGATTCCGGGCTACGATCTCGGGCTGATCGACCTGGCGTTTCTGGAGAACGCGTTCGGCGCCTCCGACGGCCGGTTCGCCGGTGTCGTCGACTTCGCCGCAGCCGCCGCGTGCGTGGGTTTCGCGGTCTACGCCGCGCTGTTCGGTTACTGGGGCGTGAAACGGCTGTTCCGCCTGCCGGAGCGAATGGAACGGCGGATGCTGGCGCGCCTGCAGGCGCTCCGGGACGACGGGCATCCCGCGGCCTGAGCGTCCGAGGGCCGCGTCAGCCGTCGCCGCTCGCGGCGGCGCGCGCCGGCGGCCGGAACCGCAACCGGAGACCTTCCGAAAGCAATCGCACCGCGGTCCAGCCGTTCCGGACAAAGAGCGCGGCCCATTCGAACGCTCTCATCTGGGGGAAATAGATTCCCCGGAACGCGAGCTTGGCCGCGAACATGATCGCGCGTTCGTGAAACGGCCGCCCTTCGATCTTGTGAAGCGACGACGCGATCGCTCGCGGCGAATAGGAACGGCGCCACGCGCGGCGAACCTCGGTTTCGGCTTGGCCGATCGAAATCCCGTCCGGGGTGAACGCCATCCGGAACGGCCGGAAGTCGAGCCAATGCAGCGGACGCGTCAGGCGGCCCTCCGCCTCCAGGCGGTCATAGAGCGGCGTGGCCGGATACGGGGTCAGCAAACCGTAGACGGGCAATCCCGGCGCCCAGGTCTCGATCTCGTCGACCGTCTTGTCGGCGACGCCCGGACGGTCGCCGTCCATCCCGAAGATGAACGAGGTGATGGCATAGATCCCACGGCTCGCCAACCGGTCGATGACGGTCTTGTACTCGGCCGGCTTGTTGAAGCTCTTGTTCACGCCCGCCAGCTTGCCGGTGTCGATCGACTCCATGCCGATGAATATCCAGCGTCCGCCGCTGGCCTGGATCAGATCCACGAGTTCCTCGTCCCGGAGCAGGTTGGCGCTGATCTGGGCCACCCAGGGCAGGACGGCCCCGCGGGCGATGATCCGCCGCAGCAGCGACTTCGTCCGCTTGACGTTGATCGCGAAATTGTCATCGATGAAGAACACGGCGATCCGCCCCTGATCGCGTTCCGCGCGCGCCTTGAGACGGAGCATCTCGTCCACGACGCTGTCGTCGGTCCGAAAACGAATGGAATCCCCGAAGAAGCCGGTCACGGTGCAGAAGTCGCAGCCGTAGGGACAGCCCCGTCCGGACTCGATCGGAACCACGTGCAGGCTCTTCCAGGTCATTCCTAGCTTGGTCAGGACATAGCGCGCAGGCGCCGGAATGCAGCGGATCAGGTTGAATTGTTCCAGGTCGATGTCTTCCCACGGGATGACGGGATAGTCGGCGAGGCTGGGCTTGACTTCCCTGCCGGACGCGTCGACGGGCTCGTAGCGCTCCTCGAGTTCCCCGCGCGCCGCGTCGGCGACGATTCTCGGCCACGTGGCGTCGGCCTCTCCCAGCGCCACCGCGTCGGCATGACGCGGCTCGCCGGCCCGCCCCAGGGGCTCGTCGGGGACCTCGGTGACATGGGGACCGCCGAACACCACCTGGGCGCCCGCCTGCCGCATCGCGTCCGCCGCCCGATACGCGCGCGCGGCCATTCGCGTCATCGCGCCGATGCCCACGAGCGCGATCCGGTTGTCGCGCACGAAGTCCCCCAACTCGTCGTCGGTCATCGGGCGGGCGTTGCCGTCCAGGAGGAAAACCTCGTGTCCGGGCGGCGTGAGTGTTCGAAGCAGGAACATCCACAGGTGGGGCATGAAGTTGCGCGTCACGCCGTTGTCGGGGCTGTACAGGAGTATGTTCATGGGTTCTCGGGCCCGTCTTCCATCATCGCCATCCCGCGTCCGGATCTCCGCCATGGGAACCCGCGTGATTCGACGGGGGGCCGCAAGTCACGATCGCATCGCGGAACGGCCGGGGGGATCGGCCATCCGGACGACGATCTCGTGACTCCTGAAAGGCCGACACGGCCATCCGACTATGCCACACGGACCCATGCGCGGCAAGGCTGCGGAGACCGAAAACGACGCAACCGGCAGACCTCGTCGCATGCGCGAGTGCTCCGGGATCAGCCGGCGCCGCAGGCGATTCGGAATCCGTAGTCGGTATACCGGTACCCGGGAGGCAGGCTGCTCCGCTGAGCGGCGCGCGACGCCCGGACGGCATGGCGCCACGACCCGCCGCGCGAAACGCGCCGCCGGCCATCGAGCGGGCCGCCCGGATTCCTGCGCGGCGCGACGGCATAGTAGTCCGCGGCGTACCAGTCCGCGCACCATTCGTGGACGTTGTCTCCCATGTTGTACAGTCCGTAGCCGTTCGGAGGCCGCTCACCGACACGGCGGGGCGCCTTCCATTCGCCGCGGTAGTAGTCGATCGTGTCCGGCGCGCCATCGCCCCACGCGTAGACCGCCTGATCGTCGCCGCCCTTGCACGCCTTCTCCCACTCCGCCTCGGTCGGCAAGCGAACGTCCCGACCCGTCGCCACGGACGTCCACTCGCAGTACGCGACGGCGTCGAACCAGCTCACGCCGACGACGGGCTGTTCGGGATCCGCGAACGCCGCATCGGTCCAACCGCGCGGATGTTCGTGACCCGTCGCCTCCAGGAACGGCGCGTACTCACGCCGCCGGACGGTCGTCGGCGCGATCCGGAAGGCGTCGACCCATACCCGACGACGCGGCCGTTCCTGCTTGAAGTGGTCGTCCGACCCCATCCGGAACCAGCCCGGCGGAATCCGGACGGTTTCGGTCAACCCGTCAGTGGCGCGCCGCATGGAATCCGCCCGGTACCCGCTCAATAGACGCCGGGAACGATCCGGTACTTCACCCGCGACCGGTACTCCGCCCACGTGTCGGCGCCGTATTTCTCGGCGCAGTACGCGTCGTCGAAGCGTTGACGGAAGACGAAGAAGGTGACGATGAATACGAAGTAGGTCCAGGCCCACGGATTCGCGAAATACCCGAATACCAGGGCGATCGCCAGGGCGAGTACGCACTCGCCCAGGTAGTTGAAGTGGCGGGCGGCGCCCCAGAGGCCGCTGCACAGTATCCTGCCCTCGCCCGCCTCGATGCAGCGCGGCTCGATCAGACCGAGGAACTTCCGGTCGGGCCATCGCTTGAACGTGTATTTCTGCAGGTTGGCGCCGCGCGAAACGCCCCATCCGACGAGGAACAGGAGCGCCGTTCCGACGAGCCAGACGCGTGTCCACGCCTGCGGGAATCCCGGATCCGGATAGACGGCCATGCCCCACAACGGAAGGATGAACAGCCATCCGTAGACCACCAGGCCGCCCCAGAACAACTTGAAGCCGACCTTCTCGTGAATCAGGTCGTAGGTATACAACTGGACGCGCTCGAAGACGAAGTAGTCCGCGATGTAGAAAGTGAAGAACGCCGCGAACAGGAACACGCCCGGGTTGGAGTCCTCGCCGAAGAGCTCGTAGTGGTACACGGCCCCGGACAGGGCGTTGAGCGACAACATGGTGCCGCCGACGACATAGAAATACATCTTGACGTCGAAACGGTCGTTGAACAGCGACAGCTCCTGAACGCGCCCCTCCCACAAAGCCAGGAACGGACGCCGGATCCTGCCCCGCACGCGGACGAACACGGCCAGGATCGAAAGGATGGTGGTGACGAGCGTGCCGCCCGCGACCGCGTAGATCGAGGACCGGTAGAACCAGTCGCGCGGCATCCCGGTGAGCTCGAAAGCCCACACGATCAGCGCGATCGTGAACACCAGGAGGCCGTTCAGTCGATACCGGCGCGGTTCGCCGGTCTCCCGATCGACGACGTAGCCCGGAACGCGCCGCGCCGGCAGTACGAGCTGCGCCAGGAAGAATGCGGCGAAGATCGCCAGCGGCGTGA
This sequence comes from Acidobacteriota bacterium, assembly GCA_022821145.1. Lineage (GTDB taxonomy): Bacteria > Acidobacteriota > Terriglobia > 20CM-2-55-15 > 20CM-2-55-15 > JAJEDW01. Next base: position 43,075 of record JAJEEE010000048.1, on the reverse strand, counting down.
AGAACCCCGCGATCGCCTCCGTCCGGGAGAGTTCGACGAGGTGGCCGATGCCGAACCGCTCCATCATGACCGCATGCCCCGCCCTCCAAGGTCGGGGTCATTATGGATACGGCCGCCCGAGTCGTCAACGGCACGCCCTCGACCGGACCGCCCGCACTCGGGGCTGAAGCCCGGACCGCGGCCGTGTTATCGTGGGCCATGGGTGCGGACGATGACCGCCCGGAGCGCCCCGTCCGCCGCATGGATCACGATCGGGAGGCAACGAGGTGAGTCCCGAAAGCTCCGTCGAAGTACTGAAAAACGTGGTGCTGCCCGCGGGATCCGACGACACGAGCGCGCGGATGTTCGCCCGGATGATCAAGCACGGGACGGGAGCGCCGGAGGCCCTGTACCGGGGCGTGCGCCTGAGTCGCGGGGCGGGCGGGCCGAAGGCGCGGGAGGCCGTGGCCTACTGGAAGGACCGCGTCGGCCGGACCGTGGATCTTCCGTTTTCCAGCTTCAGCAGCGACCGGAAGGTCGCCGGACGATTGTCCAGCCTCGGCCGCCCGCGCGAGCGGATGGTATTCACCATGCGCGGGAACATGAGGGCGTTGCACATAGCGGCCCTCAGCCAGCATCCGGGCGAGAAGGAATGGCTGACGGGAGGGCGGTTTCACGTGACGGGCGTCGACGAGGAGCCGATCGACACGGCGGGCGTTCGCCGGACTCACGTCGAGATCGAGCAGACGGGCGTGTTCGGCCTGTGGGGCGACGAAATCACCCTCACCCATGTCAAGAGAGAGCCCGACGCGCCGGACATCCCTCTGGTCCTGATCGAGAGATTCGACGAGATACCGTACCGGCTCGCCGGCCCGTTCGACCGGTCCGAGACGACGATCTTCGACGAGTAGACGCGAACCGCCTATTCCGGAACCGCGTACACGTAGAGGCCTTCGTTGCGCGGGCCCTCGATGGCGCCGAACCCCGACGAACGGGCGGCCACCACGGCCACGTACTGGCGGCCGTCGTTCCCCTCGTAGGTGATGGGAACGGCCGTGATGTTGTAGGGCACCGGCTCGGACCACAGCTCCTCGCCCGTCCGTGAATCGAACGCGCGGAAGCGCCCGTCGCTGGTCGCGCCGATGAAGACCAGCCCGCCCGCGGTGACGATGGGCCCGCCGTAGCCGGGCGAGCCCACGTTCTGCTTCCCGTCGGGCATCGTCTCGTTGACCCCCAGCGGCACCGACCAGACGATGTCGCCCGTGTTTCCGTTGACGGCCAGCAGGCTGGCCCACGGCGGCTTGTGGCAGGGCCACGTCCCGTCGTCGTCTTCCCCGCGCGGCGCGCTGAACGCCGGGCCGCCGCCCCGGGTGTAGGGCACCTGCTCGTAGGCGGTCTCCTCGCTGTAGCGCTCGTTGGGAACCGTCCAGCCGGTCGAGGCCTGGTCCTTGGAGTTGACGAAGATGGTGTTCGTCTCCGGGTCGATCGCCACGCCGCCCCAGTTGACGCCGCCCGTCAGCGTGGGGAACAGCAGCGTCGGCGGCGTGCCTTCGGCCTGCAGGTTGAACGGCGTGTACGGGCCGGCATTGTAGAAGCCCACCTCATCCCACAGCTCGCGGCACGCCCGGGCGTGGAACGCGTTGGTGTCCTCCGCCGTCACCATGTCGGTCTCGGGGTCGAAGCTCACGCGTGAAATCGCCGGCGGCTTGACGGGTATCGGCTGCGTCGGCGAGTACCACTCGCCCGGGACGTCGCCGGCGGGCACCGGGACCTCCTCGACGCCGAACACGGGCTCGCCGGTCAGGCGGTTCAGGATGTACATCCAGCCCTGCTTCCCCGTCTGCACCAGCGCCGGTATCGTCTCGCCGTCGATCTCCAGGTCGATCAGCCCGGCCGCCGGCGGCAGGTTGTAGTCCCACAGCTCGTGGTGGATGGTCTGGAAGTACCAGAGCAGCTCGCCGGTCAGCGCGTCCAGCGCGACGACGGAGTTGCTGGGCTCGTTGTTGCCCGGCCGGTCGCCGCCATAGTAGTTCGAGCCGGGCGTGCTCACCGGCATGTAGACGATGCCGGCGTCCTCATCGACGGTTACCGAGAAGGTCCAGACGTTGTTTCCGGTGCGGTCGCGCCAGCTTTCCAAGCCCCAGGTCTCGTGGCCCGGCTCGCCGGGTTGCGGGATCGTGTTGTACTCCCAGACCTGCTCCCCGGTCACGGCGTCGTAACCGCGGGAGTTGCCGTTCTGTCCGCGCGGCTCGCTCAGTTGCGGCGCGATGTGCGGCTCGCCCGGACCGAAAAAGTTGGCGCCGATGATGATCCGGTCGCCGTAGATCGCGGGCACGCCCGCGTACGGCACTTCGAGCGCGATCTCGCCGTCGTTTCCGAAGGCGGCGGCGCGCTCGCCGCTGAACGCGTTCAACGCGACGATCTTGCGGAGGGACGTGAAGAAGATGCGCGCCGGGATGTCGCCCTCCCCCGGCCAGTAGCTCACGCCGCGAAACGACGCCAGCCCCTCGTCCAGCTCGTGGACCCAGATCTCCTCGCCTGTCTCGGGACGCAAGGCCACGACACGGTCTCCCGACGGCATGTAGAGGACGCCGTCGACCACGATCGGGGTCACCTGCTGGTACAGCTCGAACGAGCTGGGGCCGCTGATCGGCGGCCGGTCGTCCCGGTTGAACCGGTACGTCCAGACGGGCTCGAGTCCGGCCACGTTGTCCCGATCGATCTGGGTGAGCGGCGAATAGCGGGTCCCGGCCAGATCGCGGTGGTACATGGGCCAGTCGGCGCCGGGGCCGCGCGCCGCGTCCTGAGCGGCGTTCGCGGCCACGCCCGCGGCCGCCGCCAGCGCCACTGCAAGACTCGTTCCGAATCGAATACGCATCGGTATCCCTCCGCCGACAGTCTATCCAATCCGGAGCGCCATCGGGAAGTTTGCTACGATGGATGGCGGAGGCCTCCGACCGTCTCGATGCATCGACCGTCCGCCGTGATCTTCGACATGGACGGCCTCCTCATGGACACCGAGCGGGTGGCGCTGGAAACCTTCTCCGAGGCCGCCGACGGCCTGGGAATCGCCGTACCGGCGGGGCTCTACGAGTCGTTGATCGGGCGGACCTGGCGCACGAACCAGGTCCAGATGCGGGAGGCGCTGGGCGCCGACGCGGCCGAGGCGATCAGCGCCGCCTGGGACCGGACCTTTGAGGCGCGCGTCGCCGTGGACGGGATCCCCAAGAAATCCGGCGCCGACGCGTTGCTGGAAATGCTCTCCCGGCGGGGCGTTCCGACGGCCGTGGCCACGTCCAACGCCCGCCGCTATGCCGTGGCGCAACTCCGGGACGCGGATCTGCTGGATTACTTCCCGGTCATCACGGCGGGCGACGAGGTCGATTGCGGCAAGCCGGCGCCCGACATCTTCCTGGCGACGGCCCGAAGACTGGAAGCGCGGCCGGCCGCGTGCGTCGTTCTGGAAGACTCCGAGCCGGGCGTGGCCGCCGCGGCCGCGGCGGGCATGCGCGTGATCATGGTGCCCGACCTCGTCGCGCCTTCGAGCGAAGCCGCCGCGCGCGCCGAGCGCGTCTGCCCGTCACTCATCGAGGCTCGCGCGTTTCTGGAATCGATCCTGTAGACCCCGATCGAGCTAGAAGACCGTCTGTTCGACGAGGTACTCCTCGTGACACGCCACGCACGCCTCGTAGAGCACCCCGCCGGCGTCCAGCAGCGCCTCCGCGTCCCGCAACAAGGCGGTCTCCGAGGCCCGGATGGCGCGGTCGCGCATCATCACCGCCGTATCGATCCACACCTGCCGGCCCTGGGCCCGTTCGGGCAACAGCAGCAGGTTGGCCGATTCGGCCAGGCCGAGCGCCCGATCGGCGACCTCTTCCCACTCCTCGTCGGTCTCGGGCGCGAAGTCGTTTTGCCCGGTATCGTCGACGATCGTGCCCACCGAGTCCCAGACCACCTCGGCGTTGGGGCTGATGATCCCGTACATGAGCTCCAGGTCGGAGGTTACCAGTTCGATCGGCGACGCCTCCTCGACCGGTTCCGGCGCGCAGGAGGCGGCCGCCGCGAGCACGGCGGTCACGGTCGGGACAAGCAGGAGTTTACGCATATGCGGGTTCCCTTGAATCGATGAACGACAACTGCGGCGGCGCGGCCGCCGAGCAACGATCATACCGCCCCCGCGCCCCGTTGCGGGAACGAAAAGTTCGGCGACGGCCCGCGTGCTGGACACGGACCCGGATCTGTCATCTAATGCGGGCGGCGATCCTTCGCCGCGATCGAGGACGAACGCCATGACCGAGGAAAGGAAGAAACCCGTCAACCGCCGGGGCTTTCTCAAGGGCGCCGCCGCGGCGGGAGCGGCCACGCTGGCCGGGGCCGCGGAATCCGGCGCCCGGGCGGCGCCGGCCCCGGCGGTCGCGCCCCCGCCGATGTCGCCGGAAGCCGAGTCCGCCGCTCCTCAGGAGCTGGAGGTCCTGACGGCCGAAACCAGCGGCTCGGACTTCATGGTCGACGTTCTCCGCGCGCTGGACCTGGAGTACGTCTGTTCCAACCCGGGTTCCAGCTTCCGGGGAATCCACGAAGCGCTCGCGAACTACGCCGGCGGGCCCGGACCGGAATTCATCACCTGCACCCACGAGGAGTCCTCGGTCGCCATGGCGCACGGTTACGCCAAGATCGAGGGCAAGCCCATGGCGGTCATGGCTCATGGAACCGTCGGACTGCAGCATGCGGCCATGGCGGTCTACAACGCCTATTGCGACCGCGTCCCCGTCTACCTGATCCTCGGCAACACGCTCGACGCGTCCGTGCGGCGGCCCGGGGTGGAGTGGGTTCACAGCGTCCAGGACGCGGCCCAGATGGTACGCGACTACATCAAGTGGGACGACACGCCGGTGTCGCTGGAGCATTTCGCCGAGTCGGCCATGCGCGCCTACATGGTCGCCATGACGCCGCCGATGGGCCCGGTGGTCCTCGTCGCCGACAGCGAGCTCCAGGAACGCCCTCTCGAAAGCCGGGACCACCTCACCGTTCCGCGCCTCACGCGGACGACGCCGCCGCAGGGCGATTCGGCGGCCGTCGAAGAGGCGGCGCGGCTCCTGGTGACGGCCGAATTCCCGGTGATCGTCGCCGACCGGGCCGCGCGGACCGCGGCGGGCATGGAGGGGCTCGTCGAACTGGCCGAGACGCTGGAAGCGGCCGTGATCGACCAGGGCGGCCGCATGAACTTCCCATCGCGGCATCCCCTGAACCAGACGGCAAGAGCCCGGGCGGCCCTGGCCGAAGCCGACGTCATCCTCGGGTTGGAGATGACGGATTTCTGGGGGCGGACGCACGCGTTCCGCGACCAGATCCACCGCACATGGCGATCGATCATCCGCGACGACGCCCGGCTGATCAGCATCAACTCCGGCGACCTCGCCACGCCGTCCAACTACCAGGTCTTCCAGCGCTACACGGAAGTGGACCTGGCCATGGCCGCCGACGCCGAGGCGACGCTCCCGGCTCTGACCGAAGCCGTCCGCCGCCGGCTCGACGGCGACCGGCAGCGGGTGCTCGACGAACGCCGCGACGCCCTTGCGGGCGCGCACCGCGACATCCACGAGCGTGTCCGCCGCGACGCGGCCTACGCATGGAACGCCAGCCCGGTGTCCACGGCGCGGCTGTCGGCCGAGATCTGGAACCAGGTTCGGGAGCACGACTGGTCGATGGTCGTGGGCAGCGGCAACAGCCTCAGCCAGTGGCCGCAACGCCTGTGGAGGTTCGACCGGCACTACCAGCGGATCGGGGAGTCCGGCGGCTACGGCGTCGGATACGGCGCGCCGGCCGCCGTCGGCGCTGCGCTGGCGAACCGCAGGCACGGCCGGCTGTCGGTCAACATCCAGAACGACGGCGACCTGATGTACGGACCCGGCGTGCTGTGGACCGCGGCCCGTTATCGGATCCCGCTTCTGACGGTCATGCACAACAACCGCGCCTACCACCAGGAGGTCATGCATATCCAGCGGATGGCCAACCGTTTCGAGCGCGGCATCGAGAACGCCGGTTTCGGGAACACGCTCCGCGACCCCGACATCGACTTCGCGAAGGTGGCCGAGGGCATGGGCGTCTACTCGGAAGGCCCCATCGAGCGTCCCGCCGACGTCGCGCCCGCCCTCCGTCGCGCGATCGACGTGGTGCGGAACGGAGAGCCCGCGCTGCTGGACGTGGTCACGCAGCCGAGGTGACGCCGTGAAGGGCCTGATCGCGCTCCCGATGGCCACTCTCGTCCTGGGTGCGGGTTCCCCCGTTCAGGAAACCGCCGTCGGCGACAGGGAGGCGGGGCGGCTCGCCTACGTCGAGTCCGGCTGCTCGGCCTGTCATGGACTCCAGGGCCAGGGCGCGGGAAACACCGGGTCGCGCCTGGCGCCCGACCCCATCCCCTTTCCGGCGTTCTCGGCGTACATCCGCCAGCCCACGGGCAACATGCCGCCGTACACGGCCGCGGTTCTCGGCCCGGACGCACTCGCCGACATGTACGCGTTCCTGGAGTCGATCCCGGACCCCCCCGACGCGGACAGCATCCTGCCCGCTCCGTAGGAGCCTGTGGTGAAACCCCTGCTGCATTCGACCGGCGACGCATCCCGTCTGGACTGCGTTGCTCGTCGGTCACATATCGGGAATATGCTCCCTCCTCACGCCTTGCCAGACGGGCGCCTCACCGGTCTCGGTGCGACGCGGGGTTTCACCACAGGCTCCTAGGAGCCTGACGAAAAGACGGGCGCCCCGCTCCGCCGGTGTTTCACCGAAGGCTCGTGGCCGGCGGCGCCGCTCAGGCCAGGCGGGGCAGCATGCGGAGCGCGTTGCCGCGGTAGATCGCCTGCAACTGGGCGGCGTCGAAACCGCTGGCGTCGACGCCCTCGACGGTCGGCACGGTCCCGACGAACGGGAAGTCGGTCCCGAAGACGATCTGCGATTCCGGGACCAGGAGCCGCAGCGACTGCAACTGCACCGGGTTGGCCGATCCCGCCGTGTCGTAGAAGAAGCGCCGGACGTGATGCAGACGGGAATCCGGCTCGGGCGCCGCGTCGATGTTCTCGGCCCGCACCTGGGCCTGGAGGAAACGGCCGGCGATCGACACCAGCGTCCCGCCGGCGTGCGAGAAGATGAACCGGATGTCGGGACACCGCGTGGCGGTGTCGCTGGTGATCAGCCGCATGATCGCCCGCGTCGTGTCGGTCGGATATTCCAGCGTCTGCGGCGCGACGCCGGCGATCGGGTTCAGACAACAGGCCGCCTCGATCGGGTGCGTGTAGACGACGGCCCCACGGCGGTTCAGCTCGTCGAAGATCGGATCGAGCGCCTCATCGCCCAGCCACGTGTCGCCGTAGCTGGTGAACAGCCCCACGCCGTCGGCGCCCAGCGTGTCGAAGGCGTATTCGATCTCGGCCAGGCTGCCGTCGACGTCGGGAATCGGCAGGACGGCGAACAGCCCGAAACGCCCCGCATAGTCCCCCACCATGCGTTGGGCGGCGTACTCGTTGAGCTCCCGAGCGACGCCCCGGGCTTGGGCGTCGTCGCCGAAGTGCACGCCCGGCGCCGTCAGCGACAGCATCGCGGTCTCGATTCCCGCCGCGTCCATGTTCTCGATGCTGCGCGCCGGCGTGAACCCGTTCCAGGCCCCCAGGCCCGGCACGGGACCGGCCTCGCTCATCGTGGTGAGGAACGCGTGGTAATCGGGCGAAACGAAGTGCTGGTGGACGTCGATCCGGCGGACGGGAGCGGCCGGAGACTCGCCTTCCGGTTGCGTCTCGCCGCCGCCGCAACCCGCGGCCAGCGCCCCCAACGCCGCCATGCCCCGCAGGAATTCGCGGCGGGACGCCCGTTCCGCAATCGCTCGGTGCTCGGTCTTCATATTGCCCCCGTGTCCACCTATACTGCAACAGCCCGCCGGGGAGAAACCAGCATTTCGGCGAAGGCCCGACGCTCATGCCCGAACTCGAAACCTGGCAGTGGATCGCCGGAACGTTCTGCGCGTTGATGATCGGCGTCGCGAAGACCGGCGTTCCGGGCGCCGGCGCGTTCGTGGTGCCGCTGATGGTGTTGACCGTCGGCGACGCGCGCCTCGCCGCGGCCTGGACGCTCCCGATGCTGACGACGGGCGACGTGTTCGCCGTCGCCTATTGGCGCCGGCACGCCGACGTGGGGAAGCTGCTCGCGCTGGCGCCGTGGGTCGCCGCCGGCATGGCGGCCGGCGGCGTCGCCCTGGCGCTGCCCGAAAGCGTATTGCGCCGGATGGTGGGCGCGATCATCCTGTCGATGATCGCGGTCTCGATCCTGCGGCGCGCCTCGAAGCTGGCGCCGGGCGGCCGTCCGCCCGTCTACGGCGTCGCGGCCGGATTCGCCACGACCGTGGCCAACGCCGCGGCGCCGGCCATGAGCCTGTACCTGCTGGCCAGCCGGCTGGAGAAGCGGAACTTCATCGCCACGGGCGCCTGGTTCTACCTCGTCGTCAACCTGGCGAAGGTTCCCATCTACACCGGTCACGGCCTCTACAGCCGGGAGTCGCTCGCGTTCGCCGCGATGATGGCCCCGGTCGTCATCGGCGGCAACGTGGCGGGTGTCCGCATCGTTCCGCGCATCCCGCAACGCGGGTTCGAGCGGTTGGTGATCGCCCTGACGGCGCTTGCCGCCATCGCCCTGTTCTTGTGAACCGAGGAGGGACGCCGTGCACGGGAAGGTGATCGTGATGACCGGGGCGACGTCGGGTATCGGGGAGGCCGCCGCCGTGGCCCTGGCCGAAATGGGCGCGCGGCTCGTGCTCGTCGCCCGGAACCCGGAGCGCGGCCGGGCGACGCTGGAACGCCTGGAACGCGCGAACCCGGGCGCCGGCCACGCCGTCTACCACGCCGACCTCTCCCTGATGGCCGAGACGCGGCGCGCGGCCGCGGAGATCGCGGACCGCGAGCCTCCGATCGACGTCCTCGCCAACAACGCCGGGGCGCTCTTCGTCCGGCGCGCCGTGACCGAGGAGGGTCTCGAGCGCACCTTCGCGCTGAACCACATGTCGTATTTCGGAATGACCCAAGGGCTGCGCCACCGGCTGGCCGCGGGCGCGCGGATCGTCAACACGGCCTCGGCGGCGCACCGGGGCGCGCGCTTCAGCATGGAGAACCTGCAGTCGGAACGCTACCGCGGCTTCGACGTCTACAGCCGCTCCAAGCTGGCGAACATCCTGTTCACGCGCGAGGCGGCCCGCAGCTTCGACGGGACGGGGATCACGGTCAACTGTTTCCATCCCGGCGTCGTCGCCAGCCGGTTCTTCGACGGCAAGCCCGGCGCGCTCGGGTTCTTTCTCAGGCTGATCAAGCCGTTCATGATCTCGTCCCGGAAGGGGGCGGAAACGCTCGTCTACCTGGCGGCTTCGGCCGCCGTCGCCGGCGTCACCGGCCAGTACTTCGCACGGCGCCGCCCGGCCCGGATCACGGCCGAGGCCGCCAACGACGCCTCCGCCCGGGCGCTCTGGGACGAGAGCACGCGATTGTATGCGTCCGGCTGAACCAGTGGTATGCTTGCGAAAATTCCGCCCGGGGGTTGATCGAATGACGAGCCGACTTCTGCACGCCGCCGCCGTCGCGGCCGCCGTCGTCCTGACGAGCCTGGTTCCCCGAACCGCCGCGGGCGCCCAAGGCGCCGCGACCGAAGTCACCTTCTACAAGGACGTGGTGGGCATCCTCGAGGACAACTGCCTGGCCTGTCACCGTCCCGGCGAGATGGCGCCGATGTCGTTCGCGACCTACGAGGAGACCCGGCCGTGGGCGCGGTCGATCCGCGAGGCCGTGATCAACCGCGAGATGCCGCCCTGGTTCGCCGAGGCCGGACATCGCCCGTTCCTCAACGACCGGACGCTGGACGATGGCGAGTTGCGGACCCTGGTCCGTTGGGTCGAGAACGGCGCCCCGGCCGGCGATCCGGCCGACGCCCCGGAGCCGCGCGAATGGGTGGACGGCTGGAACCTCCAACCCGACATGATCGTGGAAATGCCGATCGACTTCCCGGTTCCGGCCGAGGGTACGATCAACTACCAGAACGTCAAGGTGAAGGTCGACTTCCCCGAGGACGTCTGGGTGGTCGCGGCCGAGATGCGAGCGGGCAACCCGGAAGTCGTCCACCACATGCGCGCCAACGTCATCCCGCCCGACTCCGAGTTCATGAAGGACGCCGAGTACGGCGTGGCGTACGAGAACGGCGATCCGCGGCTGGGGCCCCGCGACCCGCGGGTCGACCTGCTGGGCAAGTACAACCCCGGACTGGGACCCCAGGACTTCGCCGCTTTCGAATCGGCCAAGCTCGTTCCGGCCGGCTCGGATATCGTGTTCAACCTGCACTACACGGCCTCGGGGAACGCGACGACCGACCGGTCGAAGGTGGGGCTGGTGTTCGCCACGGAACCTCCGAAGAAGCGCTACTACGTGGACGAGGGGCCGACGGCCTTCAACCTGGCCATCCCGCCCGGCGACCGCAACGCGCAGGTGGTCTCCGAGTTGACGACGACCCAGCCGATGGAGTTGCTCTACCTGCAGCCCCACATGCACCTCCGGGGCAAGGACATGGAGTACCAGTTGCACTACCCGGACGGCACGTCGGAAACGATCTTCAAGGGGGTCTGGAACTTCGACTGGCAGCTCGGTTACGACCTCGAGAAGCCCATCGACATCCCGGTGGGCACGCGGATGGTCGTCATCGCTCACTACGACAACTCGGCCAACAACCCCTACAACCCGGATCCGGCGGAGTTGGTCGTGTGGGGGCCGCAGAACTGGCACGAGATGCAGAACTGCTTCATCGGCGTACTGATCGATCCCGACATCGATCCGACGTCGATTTTCGAGCCGTCCGGGCCGAGCCTGCTGCCCCGCGGCGTGTCGGGGCCGACGCTGGCCTCGCTCGAGGAATAGCCGCCGTTCCCGTGCCGGCGGAGGCCGACGGATGAAGACACTCGCGGCGCTCACCGCCACCGGGCTCGCCGCGGTCCTGGTCTGGACGGCGGCGAATGCCGCGCAGACCGGCGTCCCGGCCTCGGCCGGCCCCGCCGACCCCGCGCTGATCGAGGACCTGGTCGCGGCGAACCGGATCCTCTACCGCGAAGGCATCGTCGACGGCTTCGGACACGTGACGGTCCGGCACGACCGCGATCCGAACCGGTTCCTGATGGCGCGTTCCCTGGCGCCGGACCTGGTGACGGCCGACGACCTGATCGAGTACGACCTCGAGGCCAACCCCATCGATCTCGACGGCCGGTCCCAATACTCCGAGCGGTTCATCCACGCGGAGATCTACAAGGCGCGCCCGGACGTGGTGTCGGTGGTCCACAACCATTCGCCCAACGTCGTGCCGTTCGGGGTGAGCGGCGAGCCGCTGCGGCCGGTCTACCACATGGCCGCCTTCATCGGCGACGGGATCCCGGTTTTCGACCTGCGCGAGCGCTTCGGCGACACCGACATGCTGGTCAGCGACGCCGACCGCGGACGGGCGCTGGCCGAGGTCCTCGGCGACGCGCCGGCCGTACTGATCCGCGGGCACGGCGTGGCGGTCGTCGGGCCGAACCTGCCCTACTCGGTGGGCCGAAGCATCTACCTCGAGATGAACGCGCGGATCCAGGCCCAGGCGATGGCCCTGGGCGCCCCGGTGAACTACATCAGCCCGGGGGAGTCCCAGGCCGTTCTCGGCCGCGGCGAGAACCGCGGTTACGAGCGCCCGTGGGAGATGTGGAAGCGCGAAGCGATGGGACCCTAGGCGGCCGGCTCACCCGACGACGGGCGCCAGAGCGTGGATCTTCCGGATCCGCCGCTTGAGCCCGCGAATCTTCCGGCGGACTTCCTTCAGGCCCTTGTGGTCGTGAGCTTCGAGAAACCGGGCGCGCTCCAGCTTGAGCGCGCGGATCTGGAGCTTCAGGTCCGCCTTGTCATGAACGCCCGTCTCGCTCAGCTCCTCGTGCGGCCTCTCGATTCCCAGGATGCCGGCCAAGGCGTCGAGAAGCTCCGCCTTGTTCTTCCCGTGGACGCCCTCGACGCCCTTCTCGTGAGCCGCCTCGCGGAGCTTGACGACGGTCAACTTCTCCAGGTCGTGCCATTCCATGAGTCCAACCCTTTCGGCGCGCGCGGCGCGGTTAACGGGAGACGACCCTCAAGGCCGCGAGTAGACGACGAACCACTTGTCGCCGCCGTAGAGGTCGTGCTCCTCGGAAGGCTCGAATCCGGCGTCGGCCATCCAGCCGTGCACCTGCTCCAGGGTCATGTGCATTTCACTCTGGTCGGGCCGCGCGTTGTGTCCGGCGCCCTCGATGATCGCGATCCGGCCGTTGGGCCCCATATAGCGCCCGAGGTTCCGCAGATAGCCCGCTCGGTCCTCGACGTGATGCAGGACATCGTGAAAGAAGGCCACGTCGATATCCTGGCTCGGCAGCGCCGGATCGGTGAACTCTCCGAGGACGCCTTCGACGTTTCCGAATCCCCGCGCGTCGGCCGTCTCGTCGATGTAGTCGACGAGCTCGGCGTCGACCTCCACGGCGTAGACCGTGCCGTCCGGGGACACGGCGCGCGCGAACGGCAGGCTGAACGTTCCCGCCCCCGCGCCGATGTCGGCCACCACGTCGCCGGGCTCGAGACCGAGCCGGGCGATGACCTCGTCGATTCGAAGGCCTTCGACCCGTTCGGGCCGGTCCAGCAGGTCGACCCACTCCTGGGCCGATCGAGCCCCCAGTTGCCCGGCCGCCGTCGACGCGCCGAACGCGCAGACGAAGGCCGCGAGAACCGCCGCGCAAATCCTTTCATGCCGCATGCCGTTCGTTACCTCCACGTTGCACTTCACGGTCCCGGCCACCGTATCCTCCCCCGTCAACGACTGTCAAGTTGACAGGCTTCGAAGCGGAACCCTAGCATGCCGCATGCCCGAGGCCGCGCCATCCCGCTCCACCGCCGCGCCGGACGCCGCCGCGCCGCGGCCGACGCTGGAACGCAAGCTCGGCGCCGCCGACGGCGCCGCCATCGTCGTCTCCAACGTGATCGGAGGCGGCATCTTCTTCGTACCCGCCATCGTGGCCGCGCTGGCGCCCGACCCGTGGGCCATGCTCGGCGTCTGGATTCTCGGGGGCGCTTTGGCCCTGGCCGGGGCGCTGGCCTACGCGGAGCTGGCCGCGTTGCGCCCGCGCGCGGGCGGCGAGTACGTCTACCTCCGGGAAGCGTACGGCCCCCTGGCCGGGTTCCTCACCGGCTGGACGTCGTTCGTCGCCGGGTTCTCCGGCGCCGTCGCCGCCGCCACGGTCGGGATGGCCGGCATCCTGGGCCGCTTCATACCGGCCGCCGGCGACACCACGCCGATCTTCGCCGTGGACCTGTCCGTCGTCACGTTGACGTTGTCGCCGCAAGCGGCGTTCGCGCTCGCGACGATCGCGGCGTTGTCCGTCATTCACAGCATGGGCCTCGGTCCGGGCCGCGTGGTCCACAACGTGCTGGCCGGGGCCAAGGTCGCCGTGCTGGCCGCCGTCATCGTACTTGGTTTCGCAATCGGCCAAGGCACGACGGCCAATTTCGGCGGCGGTGGATCCGTCGCCATCGGGAGCTGGGCGTTCGCCCTGATACCGGTGTTGTTCAGTTACTCGGGATGGAACGCCGCGGCCTATGTCAGCGAGGAGGTCCGCAACCCCGGACGGAACGTCCCCCGGGCGCTCCTGGTGGGCACCGTCGTCGTCATCGGCGTCTACGTGTTCCTGAACATGGTCTACGTGTACGCCATGCCGGTCAGCGAGTTCCCCGACCAGGCGGTCCGCGTCGGCGACGCGGCCGTCGAACGCCTGTTCGGTCCCGGCGCGGGCGGCGCATGGGCCGCCGCTTCGGTCGTGATGATCGCCTCCAGCGTCAGCGCCATGGTGTTGGCCGGCCCCCGGATCTACTACGCCATGGCGCGCGACGGCCTGTTCTTCGCCGGCGCCGCGCGCGTGCATGCCCGCTTTCGCACGCCGATCACGGCCATCGCCGCGCAGGCGGTCTGGAGCAGCATCCTCGTGCTGACCGGGACCTTCGAGCAACTCGTCGAATACACCGGCTTCTCCGTCGTGCTGTTCTCGGGCGTCGCCGTGTTCGCCGTGTTCGTGCTCCGGTGGAAGCACCCGACCGAAACGCGTCCGTTCCGCGCCTGGGGCTATCCCGTCGCGCCGCTGTTCTTCGCGGCGGCGAGCCTGGTGATCGTCGTCAACGCGCTCAGAGAGAGCCCCGGCACGTCCGGCGCCGGGCTGCTGGTCATCGGTATGGGGGTCCCCGTCTACCTGGCGCTGCGCGCCTGGAACCGCAGGCGCGTCAAAGCGTAAACGAGACCGATGGCCGGGACCACGGCGAATGCGACGGCGAGCCCCCAGTCTCCCAGGACGCGGCCCGAGGCCATCATGCGCGCGAGAACGAGGTCCGCTGTCACGTTCACCGCCAGGAGGACCGCCATCGCCGCGATCGTCGTGGAAGAGAGGCGGGACCGGAACGCGAGCAGCAGCACGACCGCGGCTCCCAGAGGGTGCAGAACCACCAGCAGCAGCCGTTGCCAGACGTCTCCACCGTTGGCGAACGCTCCAACCATGGCCGTGAACCCCGCGAAGACGGCGTGAATCACGGCGAGCACCGAAAACGACATCCTGAAAACGGCCATGGGCGCACGATAGCACTGACGGCGGCTCGTGTCCGATATCGATTGACTGGAAACCTCGCGCGCGGATAACTTCGTCGCGAGTCGGAATTCCAGGAGTCTGCATGCTTCGTTCGGTCTTGACGGCTGTGGCGTCGGCGTGGATGGGCGCCGCGGCGCTCGGAGCCCAGCACGGCGCCGAGAACGGCGAATGGCGCGCGTGGGGCGGCGATCCGGGCAGCACGCGGTACGCCCCGCTCGACCAGGTCGACCGCACGAACGTCGACCGGCTCGAGGTGGCGTGGATCTGGCGCTCGGACAACTTCGGCACGACGCTGGAGATGAAGAACGAGACGACGCCGCTGATGGTCGACGGGATCCTGTACTTCACGTCGGGCAACCGGCGGGCCGTCGTCGCCGCCGACGCCGGCACGGGCGAAACGCTCTGGGTCTGGCGGACCGACCACGACAGCCTCGACGCCGTGCGCCGGAACAGCCGCGGCGTATCCTACTGGACCGACGGGACCGAGGCGCGCATCGTCACGGTCACACCCGAATACCAGCTCGTCGCGCTCGACGCCCGCACCGGACAACTCGTGCCGGGCTTCGGCGACGGCGGCATCGTCGACCTGTTCACCCAACTGGAGCCCGACGCGAACTACGACCCGGCCGTCGGCAGGTTGATGAACACGTCCCCGCCGGCCGTCGCCCACGACGTCATCGTCGTCCCCACCTCCCTGGCCAATGCGCGCGTGCCCCCGTCGATGCGGTATCCCAAAGGCGATATCATGGCGTTCGACGCGCGGACCGGCGAGAAGATCTGGACGTTCCACACGATCCCCCGCCCCGGGGAGTTCGGCGCCGACACCTGGGCGGACGACTCCAACGTCTACACCGGGCACGCCGGCGCGTGGACGCCGTTCACCGTCGACGAGGCGCTGGGTTACATATACATCCCGGTCGAAGGCGCCACGGGCGACGAGTACGGCGGCCACCGCCACGGAGACAACCTGTTCGCCGGCTCGATCGTCTGCCTCGATATCCGGACCGGCGAGCGCATCTGGCACCAGCAGATCGTCCACCACGACGTCTGGGACTGGGACCCGCCCTCGGCCCCGATCCTGATGGACCTGGAGGTCGACGGGCGGGCGGTGGAAGCCGTCGTTCAACTCTCCAAGATGGCGTTCGCGTTCACGTTCGACCGGCGCACGGGCGAGCCCGTGTTCGAGATCGAGGAACGCCCCGTGCCCCAGAGCGACGCGCCGGGCGAGCGGACGTCCCCGACCCAGCCGTTCCCGACGCGCCCCCCGGCCTTCGACCGGCAGGGCCTGTCCGTCGACGACCTGCTCGACTACACGCCCCAGCTCCGGGAACTCGCGTTGCAGTCGATCGAGGGGCTGCGGATCGGCCCACTGTACACGCCGCCGTCGCTGATCGATCCGGACCGAGGGATGCGGGGGACCTTCACGTTTCCCGGCTCCGGGGGCGCCAACTGGGAAGGCGGGGCCATCGACCCGGAGACCGGCTACCTGTACGTGGGATCGGCCACGCGGACCAGCACCGCGGCGTACGGCCTGCGGGAACCCGAGCCGGGCGAGTCGGACATGCGGCTGGTAGGCGTGGGCGGTTTCGCCCCGCGCCTGGAAGGCCGCCTCCCGGTCGTGAAGCCACCCTGGGGCCGGATCACGGCGCTGGACATGAACCGCGGCGAGCTGGTCTGGCAGATCGCCAACGGAGACACGCCCCCGCACATCGCCGAGAACCCGCTACTCGCCGGGGTGGACCTGCCGCGGACGGGCAGCGAGTCGCGAGCGGGCCTGCTCGTTACCCGCACGCTGCTGTTCGCCGGCGAGGGTTACGAGGGCCTGCCCGTCTTCCGGGCCCTGGACAAGGCGACGGGCGAGATTCTCTGGGAAACGGACATCCCCGGAGGCGGCGAGCAGACGGGATTGCCGATCACCTATATGCACGAAGGCCGGCAGTACATCGTGTTCGCCGCGGCGGGAACGTCCGAAACCCGAACCCCCGCCAACCTCGTCGCGTACGCGCTTCCCTGATACGCGACAGGGGTCCTCGGACCTCCACGGCGGGATGGCGCGGACGGAGCCCACACTCCGGGGATCGGATCGTGACCCACGGACAGCGCGTGCTCCATGACCGGGAGACAGGCGATCTCGCGGGTGAGGAGCGTCGATTGATGGCGGACCGACGCCGGCGCAGTTCCGAAAACGCGAAAAACAGGCGCCGCGCCTTGAGGCTGCGGCGATCGATTCATGCCTGGCCGGCAGGGAGCAGGTTGAAGCCTTGATGGGCGAAGTCCGCGTCCAGCGCCAGAACATCGGTTAATCCAAGGCGGCGCATCAGCTCGAAACTGGTGCAATCCACCAGCGACAGGCGTCGCCGCGCCGCGGTGAAGAGCGACGCAACCGCCGCGGCATGGAGTTCCTCGTCGACCCACACGGGTTCGAGCAGCGGCACAAGAACATCCGCAAGACCATGAACGGCCTCAAGGCCAAGCCTGCGCTGAACGAGGGCGAACGCTTCGACCAGGACGTAGTTCGAGGTAAACAGGGTCCGCTCGTTGTCGGCGACGATCCGCCAGGCCGCAACCACGTCCGCGTGCCGGGGTGCGTCCCCGTCAAGGAGAGCGTACAGAGCCGATGTATCGATGAACAGGCTCACGAATCGTACGCCTCATCGAGGTACCGGTCATGATTCTCCGCTACGTCGGTGTATCCCGAGTGAAAACGCCCGGTCACGGCGCGGGCGCGACGCAGCAGGGCGCGACGATCTCGGGCGGGCCGGCGCGCCAGGTACTCCGTGACGCTTTCACGCACGAGATCCGCCACCGAACGTTCTTCATCGCGCGCGCGGGCTTTGAGCGCCCTGGCTTGTTCTTCCGTCAGTTGGATCTGAGTTCTGATGAACGATGGCATGATTACACATCCTACAACATGATGGCACCATCGTGCAGCGCTACCGGCGCACTTGTCAACCTCCAAGCCGAGCAGGGCCGTAATCCCACGAGAAAGCCGGGACTGAAGCCGGAAGTCGATCCGATGTGCCCGAACGCCTTGATCGGTCACCTGGAAGAAGCGACCTTGCAGGCGGAGAGCGTTGATCCTTCCGGACGTCGATCCGCTCGTCCACGCTGTCGATAAATAAGCTCCGTTCACGAACGCGGTGACACCCTTGCGCACCCGGAGGATAAAGCGGACAAGAGCGCGCCTCGACCGTGACACGGTCCGCCGGTGCGGATCCCCGGGTTGCGGCTAGGCCCCCTGTCAGCGTTCGAGCCCTCGTCCCACGTTCCGAGCGACCGCGGACGGCTCAGGGCAGGAGATTTCGTAGCGCGTGCTCCGGCCTTGTCCATGGGAAACCAACGCACCCATGTTCAGCATCTCGACCAGATCTCGGGCGGCGGTCGCCGCCGAACACCCGGCTATGGTGGCGTAGTTCTTCCTGGACAGTCCGCCGGCGAATCCGCGTCTGCCTTCCCTGAAGATGCGGGCGATGACCTTCCTCTGACGCGCGTTCAGCCGCGCGTCATAGAGGTCGTAGAAGCGGGTCTTATCTAGCACGAAAGCGACCTCGGCGAGAGCGATCTCCTGGGCCCGGTTGATGGCGCCGGTGAAATATCCGATGAACTCGGTCAGGTCGAGACCGCCTCTGCCGACCGTTTCGAGCGCGTCGTAGTAACGGTCCCTGTCCGCCTCGATGGCGGTTGCCAGACAGGCGAGTGTCGGCCGGTCGAGAGACTGCGACAGCGCATGATCCGAGACGGCCCGGCCAACGCGACCGTTGCCATCGTCGAACGGGTGGATCGTCTCGAACCAGACGTGCGCGACGGCCGCGCGAACCGGGCCGGGGAGATTCCCGCCGCTGCCGTTGTACCAGTCCAGGAACCGCTCCATCTCGGCAGGCACGTCGGCGGCCGGCGGCGCCTCGTAGTGAACGGTCGGCGGCCGACCGACTGCGTATCGCCCGCTGATGATCTGCATCGGCTCCGGACGATTGCGGTAGGCGCCGCGCATGACGGTGCTCATGGGATGCTCGACGATAACTCGAGATTGCCAGCGGCCCAACGTCTCGTGGGATAGCGGGCGACGCCAGTTCCGACGAACGTCGACGATCAGGTCGGTGGCGCCGGCCGCCCGGGCATCCGGGGCCCGGGAATCGACGCTTCGACCGAAATGCTTGAGCAAGGACGAACGCACCGAAACGCGGTCCAGGTTTTCGCCCTCGATCGCGCTGGTGGCGATTATCTCCGACAACATCAGTTCGATCACCGTGTCGGTCTGGTAGGCGTCGGAGAGGGCCTCGACTTGCCCGGAAAGCCGTTCGGCGATTCGGTGAAACGCCGCGACCTGCTCCGAGAACTCGGTAGCATCGAAGACGAAATTCGGCCAGTTGGTATGTTGCCAGATCCACACCTGAGACGATTCTACAGGCTAATCGTCTCAGAATAGGCCTGATTTTGAGACGATTATTGGGACGAATCGTCTCAGGGAAGGTCCTGGGAAGCGGCGCGGACCTGCTTCTTTCCGCCGACACGACCGGTTGCCATGGCGGTCGCAAGCCAGGTTCATGATCCAGATTCTCCTTTTCACTCCAAGGGCCGATCGACAGAGCCGATCCGCCGGCTCATGCCAGCGGCAGGAATTAGATCGATTGGCTCATGACAGGAAGAAACGCGGCGCAAACGTGAGGCCCCACAGAACCGCACAAATCTCATTCACGTTTCCGCAAAGCTCCGAGACATCTCGGAATTCAGCGGCGTCTGTGCCACTTCGGGTGACTACGTTATCCGCTCGGTTACCGGTCCATCGATCCGTTCGGCGCCGATTGCGAGTCCAGAACCCGGTCGCCGTTGGAACGGGATCAGGGGTCTTCGCACTCGCCGCCGGCGCACCGGTTGTTCTCCTCGCAGACGAATTCGTAGAGCCCGACGGCCTCCCACTCGGGATGCAGCGTCATCTGGAACTCCTCGGACCAGGGCTCGACGAAGATCCGCGGGTCCTCCACGGTGAAGTGGTAGGAGAGCGTCCCCGCGTCCACGTATCGAATGCGCTCGATCGTGCGGAAGTCCTCGGTGTGCATCCGGTACTGCGTGGGGTCCTGGTAGTAGTAGTCGTCCAGCGACCAGCGCTTGAAGTTGCGGCTGTCGATGACGAGCGTGTCGCCGTCCCAGCTTGCCACCGGGTCGCCGTAGTAGGTCGGCTCGATGCCTTCCCGGTGCGGCCGCCCGTCGAGCGGGATCAGGCGGGTGATGCGCTGGAACTCGGTCACCATGACGAGCCAGTCGTCGGTCTGGACCATCTGGATCGGGTACGGACCGAAGAAACCCGACGGGAAGCCCGACGGCATGCAGAAGGCGCGGGGCTCGTCGTGGCGCGGGTCGCCCGTGCGCGGCTCGAAGAACAGCGCTTCCCCGCCGGGCGCGAACGGGGCCATCGCCTCCGCGTCGAACACCGTGACGGCCGGCCCCCCGGGCCGCATCGGGTTGGACCAGAACCCGGAGAAGTCCGGCCGTCCGTTCGGGGTCCGGGGTGTGGCGTCCTGCGCGGACGCCGCCGGGGCCGCCGCGAACGCGGCGACGAGGGCCATCGAAACCGTCCAGCCACGCATGATCAGTCCTCCTCGGGCGCCGGGTCCTCGGCCGAAGCCGTCAGCACGCGGCGACCGTCCGGAAACGTGATCGAGCCGCCCGACGCGTTGTTCGACCCGTCGCGCGCCCGGAACCCCTCGACGCGGATGACCGCGCCGATGGGAATCACGCTTTTCACAATGCCGCGCCGCATCAGCACGCCGGGCGGCGCGGCCGAGAACCCCCAGCGGACGACGGAACCATCGTCGCCCGGGACGTCCACGTAGATCCAGATGTGCGGGTTGGTCCATTCGACGCGCGCGACGGTCCCCTCGACGCTGACCGGGCGGTTGCCGTCGTACTCGGCCGCGAACGAGTGGTGTCCCGAAGCCGGCGGCGCGGCCAAAGCCATGGCGACCGCGGTGGCGGCGAGCGGCGTTTTCATCACCTTTCCCTCAAAAATCGATTCGGGCCGCGTCGGACAGGATCATCTCGCGGTAGACCCGCAGCGACCATCCGGCGGCTTCCATCTCGTCGAGCTTCGCCTGGAACTGGCGCAGGTAGTTCTCCCGGCTGCCGTACAACTCGCGCAGCTTGTCCGGCGAGAACGCGATCTGATAGCCGGCCAGGCCGCACATCTGGTTGGCGGCCGCCTGCCCTCCCTGGCGGACGTAGTCGCTGGGGTTCGGAATCACCGGCGACGCCCCCTGGTTGGGGACGCCGTGGCGCGCGGAGGGCACATCCAGGTACGGGTTCCGGACGCCTCCGACCGGGTTGCCGTGGACGTCCAGCGCCATGATCGAGCCGTCGCCGTCGTTGCGGTCCATCAGGACACGGGGCGCGCGCGGCGGGGCCACGCCTTCGTCCACCCACCTGAAGAGGTGATGGAGCGCCACGGACAGGTAGGCCTGCAACGGGAACGTGGTCACCGGGTTCACGCACGGGTCGGGAATGAGCCGCACGTTGTCGCGGGAATCGACGTGCGCCATGCCGGCGAACTCGTACAGGCGGTACTGGCGGCCCGGCTCGTCGCTGTCCTGGCGCGTCGGCGCCGCGCCCCGGTGGGTCTCGGTCATCGTCGGGACGTGGATCACCGGGACGTCCACCTCCGGAATCGCCGAACCGTTCGAATGCGGCATGAAACCATCGAATATGTGCTCCATGCCCGGCGTCCTGTAGACCCGGTGTCCCGGGAGATAACGGATCAGAACACCGGCGGTCGCGGACGTGCCCGCCAGCACCATCTTCCGGATTTCCAGGTTCGCCAGCGGGCTCGACTCGCTTTCCCTGAGCATGGCCCCGAACTGCGCCAGGATCTCGGTGACCTGGTTGCCGGCCACGGCGATATCGGCGTACCGGGCCGCGTTGTGCTCACTGAGCAGGCCGAGGCCGCCGGTCACGATCTCCACGACGGCGTGGCCGGCGTCCATCGAGTACATCGACGTGAACTCGAACAGGTGGGCGCTGCCGCTGGGATGCATCGCCTCGGTCAGGACCAGCCCGCTGAAGTCGGCGTCGTTGCGCGGTTTTCGCACCACGATCCGGGTCTGGTACGGCGCGCCGGCCGCGATTCCGCTGACGAAGTACTCGACGGCCTCGTAGTCGTAACGGTCCAGGCCCCGGTTCGGCGCGAGCGATTGGACCGATTCGTACATGGTTCCCGGGCCCTGGACCGGACCGTCGACCTCGGCCGGGGTGACGGCCGTCGGGCTGTCGGGAAGGTTTGGATCGGGCGCGCCGAACCCGCCGCGGCCGCCCCGCTGGGCCTCGGCCGCGGGCGCGAACGCCAAACATGCCGCCGCCGCGGCCGCGAGTATTCCGGTCTTCGACAGGTGCATCACGGTCATGGGTTGCTCCTTGGATCTGACGTCACTCGAGCGCGACCAGGCGCCGGAAGCCACGATGATCCGCAATGTTGGGAGCGGCGTCAAGAAAGGACTATACTCGTCGGCGCCCGATGACCCACCGCTTCGATTCGCCGACGGTGATCCTGACCGGCGCCGGATGCCGGCGCGAGGCCGGAAGCCTGCTGGCCGCCATGAAGGCGCGGCGGACGCTCCTCGTCGCCGACCCGTTCTTCGCCTCCGGCCCGTTCACGCGTGAGATCGCCGCCGCCCTCGACGGCGCGGGGATCCAGCACGAAGTCTACAGCGGCTTTCAACCCGATCCGACCGAGGAGAACGTTCGGGCCGGCGCGGCGTGCTTCCGCGAATTCCAGGCGGACTCGATCCTGGCTCTCGGCGGCGGCAGCGGCATCGACGTCGCCAAGATGGTCGGTGTTTCCGTCGCCAACCCCGGCCCCTTGCGCGAATTCCAGGGATATCACCGGGTTCCGAATCGGGGACCGTCCGTCGTGGTGGTCCCGACGACGGCCGGGACCGGGAGCGAGGCCACCAAGGTGGCCGTGATCACCGACACGGAACGCCGGGTCAAGATGATGATCCTGGATCCCGGGCTCATGCCCGCGGCCGCAATCGTCGATTACGAGTTGACCCTGAGCATGCCGCCGCCGCTGACGGCGCACGTCGGCGTGGATACGCTCACGCACGGCATCGAGGCCTTCGTGTCGCGGAGGGCCAACCCATTGACGGATCCGATCGCGCTGGCGTCGATCGATCGGGTGCAGCGGTATCTCCGGCGGGCATGGGCGGATCCCGAGGACCGGGAAGCGCGCGAGGGGATGGCGCTGGCGGCGCTGGAAGGCGGGCTGGCGTTCACCAACTCCAGCGTGTGCCTGGTCCACGGCATGAGCCGGCCGCTGGGGCTGGCTTTCGGCCTGCCCCACGGCTTGTCCAACGCCGTGCTCCTGCCGGCCGTGACACGCTTCTCTCGCGAGGGCGCCGTTGCGCGTTACGCCGGCGTGGCCCGCGCCATGGGTCTGGCATCGCCGGGGAACGGGGACGCCTACGCGTCCGAGGCGCTCGTCGATCGTCTCGACGCGCTGAACGAAGAGCTGGAGGTTCCCCGCTTGCGCGACTGTTGCGGCGGCGATCGGGAGCGGTTCCGGTCGACGCTGGAGAAGATGGCGGCCGACGCCCTCGATTCCGGGAGCCCGCAGAACAACCCCACGGTCCCGGCCGCCGACGAGATCATGGAACTGTACGACTCGGCGTGGTAATCAGGGAGGTCGCAATGCGCTATCGACACACTCCGGCCATGCTGGGCGCGGCCATGGCGGCGCTGACCGCCGCGGCCGCCGGCGCCCCCCAAGACGCCGGCGGCGACGTCGTGCTCGAAGTTCAAGGCGGGCAGATTCGCGTCGTCACCGTGGCTGACGGCCTGGTCCATCCCTGGAGTCTCGCGTTCCTGCCCGGCGGCGACATGCTCGTCGCCGAGACCCCGGGGCGGCTGCGCGTCATTCGGGAAGGCGGGCTGGATCCGGAGCCCGTGTGGACGAGCCCGGAAACCGCTGGCGGCGAACGTTTGAAGGCCGTCGCCGTTCATCCCCGGTTCGAGGAGAACCGTTTCGTCTATTTCAGTTATCCCAAGCGGGACGGCGACGGGCGCTCCACGCTGGCCGTCGCCCGAGGCCGTCTCGACTCGGGCGCGCTCACCGAGGTGGGCGACGTCTTCGTGGCCGCGGCATGGGACACGGGCGGCAACATGGGAGGGCGGATATTCTTCGGGCCCGACGCGATGCTCTACGTCGCCGTGGGCGACCGCGACCGGTTGTGCTGCATGGGCCGGGACGATCCCAGCGCGCGCATCCGGGCGCAGTACCTGGACAACCATATCGGCAAGGTCCTGCGGATACGCGACGACGGCTCGGCGCCCGCGGACAACCCGTTCGTCGACCGGCCGTACGCGCTTCCGGAGATCTTCACCTACGGCCACCGCAACACGTACGGTTTCGCCGTCCATCCCGAGACCGGCGACATCTGGCAGGCCGAGATCGGCCCGATGGGCGGCGACGAGGTCAACGTGCTCGAGCCCGGCGGCAACTACGGCTGGCCCCTGGTGTCGACCGGACGCAACTACACGGGGACGCTGGTTTCGGACCGGCCGTGGGAGCGCGAGGGCATGGTCAACGCGCGGATCTTCTGGGTCCCGTCGATCAGCCCGTCGAGCATTCTCTTCTATACCGGCGACCCGTTCCCGGACTGGCGGGGCAGCCTTTTCGTCGGCGCGCTCACCACGCGGCAGCTCCAGCGCGTCTCGTTCGGCCAGCCGTCGCAGGCCGAACGGCGCGAGACGCTGCTCGGCGAGCTCGGCGAACGCGTCCGCGACGTCCAGCAGGGGCCCGACGGCAACATCTACGTCGCGACCGAGGCCTCCTTCGGCGGCAACGATCCGACGGGCCGGGTGTTGCGAATCGAGCCCGCCGACTGAGGGACGGCGACCGGTCCATGCGCGTCGCCACCTGGAACGTCAACTCGCTGCGCTCGCGGAACGAGCGCTTCTTCGCGTGGCTCGAACGCCACGAACCGGACCACCTCTGCCTGCAGGAGTTGAAGCTCGCCGATCCGCTCTTCCCCTGGGACGACGTGAAGGCCGCCGGGTACGCGGCCAGCGTCTTCGGCCAGAAGACGTACAACGGCGTCGCGATCGTTTCCCGCATGTCCGCCGACGACGTCCGCCGCGGGATGGACGACGGGGTCGACGACCCGGAGGCCCGCTTCGTCGCCGCGCGGTTCGGGGACCTGCACGTGATCTCGGTCTACGTCCCGAACGGACGCACCACCGAACACCCGGCGTACGGGTACAAGATCGAATGGCTCCATCGCCTGCGCCGATACCTGGAAACACACCACCGCCCCTCGGAGAAGATCCTGGTCTGCGGGGACTACAACGTCGCGCCCGGCGAGCTGGACGTGGCGCGCCCCGATGAGTGGGACGCGAGCGTCCTGTGTCACGCCGGCGCCCGCGATGCGCTCAGCGACCTCCAGTCCTGGGGCCTGGTCGACATCTTCCGTCAACGGAACCCGGACCGGCGAGCCTACTCGTGGTGGGACTACCGGATGCTGGGATTCCCCAAGGGCAACGGGCTGCGGATCGATCACATCCTGGGAACGGAGAGCATCGCGGCGGAGGCGGCCGGCGCATGGATCGACCGCGACGAGCGCAAGGGCAAGAAACCGTCCGACCACGCGCCGGTCGTGGCCGACTTCCGGTAGGATGGCGGCGCGCCTCACATCGTCGGCATGTCCAGGCCCGGGCCCGGGACGGCGTCGGTCTCCATCCACCGCGACGTGACGACCTTGCGCCGCGTGTAGAAGTAGATCCCTTCCCTCCCGTGAACGGCGAGATCGCCGAAGAGCGAGGACTTCCATCCGCCGAACGAGAAGAACGCCATCGGAACCGGAATGGGAACGTTGATGCCGACCATGCCGACCTCGACCGCGTTCTCGAAACGCCGGGCGGCCCCTCCGGACCGCGTGAAGAGGGCGGTCCCGTTCCCGTAGGGATTGTCGTTGACGATCGCGATGGCTTCCTCCAGCGATTCCGCGCGCAGGACGACCAGGACCGGGCCGAACATCTCGTCCCGGTAGATCGTCATGTCGGGGCGGACGTGGTCGAAGATCGTGGGGCCGACGAAGAAACCGCCGCGGTGGCCTCGAACGTCGAGTCCCCGCCCGTCGAGCGCCAGCCGCGCGCCCTCGGCCTCGCCGGCGTCGATGTAGGCCCGCAGCCGGTCGCGCTGCCCGGCCGTGATCACCGGCCCCATGTCCACTTCCGCGCCGTCGCCCGGCCCGACCTTCAACGCGGCGGCCCGCTCCCGCAGCTTCTCCACGACCCGGTCGCCGTTCGGGCCGACGGCGACGACGGCCGAGACGGCCATGCACCGCTGCCCCGCGGACCCGAACGCCGCGCCGGTCAACGCGTCGGCCGCCGCGTCCAGGTCGGCGTCGGGCAGGACCACGGCGTGGTTCTTGGCGCCCCCCAGCGCCTGGACGCGCTTTCCGTGCGCCGCCGCCGTCGCGTAGATGCGCCGGGCGACGGGCGTCGAGCCCACGAACGACACGGCGCGCGTCTCCCGGTGCGCGATCAGCGCGTCGACGGTCTCCCCATCCCCGTGCACGACATTGAAGACGCCGTCGGGCAGGCCGGCCTCGGCCAGCAGCTCCGCCATCCGCACGGCGGCGCTGGGCACCTTCTCGGAGGGTTTCAGGACGAACGTGTTGCCGCACACGATCGACACCGGAAACATCCAGAGCGGCACCATGGCGGGGAAATTGAACGGCGTGACCCCCACGCAGACGCCCAGCGGCTGGAGGATCGAGTGGCAGTCCACGTCGGCGCCGACGGCCTCGGACAGGTCTCCCTGGAGCAGGTGCGGCGCGCCGGCGGCGAACTCGGCCACCTCGAGCCCTCTCTGGACCGAGCCGACGGCGTCGGCCACGGTCTTGCCGTGCTCCTCGGAGATGACGCGGGCCAGGACCTCGCGGTTCTCCACCAGGAGTTGCCGGAAGCGTTCGATGACGCGCGCGCGGTTCAGGGGCGTCGTCGCCCGCCACGACGGGAACGCGGCGCTCGCGGCCGCGACGGCCCGATCGACGTCGTCGCTGGAAGCGAAGCCGACACGCCGGATGACGGCGCCGGTGGCGGGGTTGTGGACATCGCCCCGGCCATCGCCCGACGCGGTCACGGTCCTGCCGTTCACCCACATGGGAACCGTGGGTACGCCGGCGCGGGCCTCGGAGTGTTGTTGGGGTCGGGCCGTCATAAGGAACGTGATCCCTCCTTCGCGGGCGCGGGCCGCCACTTGCAGCCCCGGACCCCGGCTTGCTAGACTGGCCGGTTCAGGATACCGGAAGGGTCAACTCCATGCGCGCCGCAGTCTTGAAGAAATACAGGAACGTGCTCGAGTCCAAGCGAAACGAGATCCTCGCGCTGCCGGACCGTTCGACCGAGGTCGACGAAGCGATGCGGACCGGGGACTGGGTGGACCATTCCAGCCAGGAGAACGACCTGCACGTCAACCTGGCCTTGAAGCAGACCGACACGAAGCTGCTGCGCGCCATCGAGGAGGCGCTCCAGAGGGTCGACAACGGGACCTACGGCATCTGCATGGACTGCGAGGAACCCATCGCCGACGCGCGCCTGGACGCCGTGCCGTGGACGCGCGTCTGCATCGACTGCAAGCAGAGCCAGGGCGGCTGACGCCGCCGACGCGCATGGCGGGCTACGGCCTGCGGATGACCCGGCCCAGAAACGTCTCGTAGGCGCCCGGCGTGTTCTCCCGCATCCAGGCGATTCCGGCCTCGGCCACCGTCTCCAGGTTCTTCAGGAACATCGGGTTCTTGAACGTTTCCCGCAGCTCTCCGATGAACGGGCGTACGCGTTCCCACACGACGATGGACTCCCCGCTCGAACGGATGAACATCTCCTGGTCGAGCACGCCGGAGACGACGAAGAGTCCGGCCATGTCCCAGTACGACGTCACCATCCGGAAGTAGGCGTTCTCGCGGCTGCCGGGCGGGCACTTCCGGGTAAACTCCTCCAGCGAGTCGGCCGCGAACTGGCCGGTGAGCCACTGCCGCGCCTCCCGCATCTTCTCTTCGCGGCGCAACTCGTAGAGCCGCAGTATCAGGTTCGCGTCCTCGTGTGTCGCTTCTGGCATGGTCGCTCCTTGAAATCGTCGGTGAACGGCGCGCGGGGATTCCGGACCGCGGCCCGTGGGGATCGACGCCGCCGGCGTCAGCTCTTGGACACTCAGCCGGGTCTCCGTTCGGGGAGGCCGTCACCGGCGAACAGGTCCGGGGACGGCCGGTCCAGGCTCTTCGAGAACGCATCGGCCGCGGTTCTGAGCGCGGGCTTGCTGAATCCGAAATCGGCCATGCGGATGAGTCCGCCGGAATCGATCAGATACATGGTCGGCACGTAGCGGATCTCGAAATCGACCGACACCGGATACGGGTGCTCATCGATCAGGACGGGAAAGCCGAGCCCGAACCGTTCGGCGAAATCGCGCGTGGCATCCGCCTCGTCCTGCGAAATCCCCCAGATCGCCGGGCGCGCGTCCGGGCCGAAGCCGGCGAACAGCCGCCCGATGAAGGGAAACGTCAGTTGGCACGTTGGGCACGCGCTCTTGTAGAAGGCCAGGAGGACGGGACGATCGGCCACGTGGTCGGACAATCGAAACCGCGCCCCGTCCGCCGTGGACAGCTCGAAATCGGGAGCCCAGGCGCCTTCGGGGAGATGGTCCATCGTTCGAGGAAACTCGCGTGGGCCGGACAGCGTCCGCGCCCGGAGAATATAATACGATGCGCCATGGCACGGATCGACGCCTTTTTCACGATGATGGACGAGGAGGGCGCGTCGGACCTTCACCTGGTGGCGGGCGCGCCGCCGAGGCTCCGCGTCGACGGCGCACTGGAACGTCTCGACCACGATCCCATGGACGGCGACGAACTGCGTTCCATGCTGTACGAGATCGCCCCGGAGTACAAGGTCGCGGCGTTCGAGGAGACCGGGACGTGGACTTCGGTTACGAGATCCCGGGCCAGGGCCGCTACCGCGCCAACTTCTTCAACCAGAAACACGGCGTCGGCGCGGTCTTCCGCCGGATTCCGGCCCGCGTGCTCTCGGCCCGGGAGCTGGGCCTGCCGCCGATTCTCACCAAGTTCGCCATGCTGCCCAAGGGCCTCGTCCTGGTGACCGGACCGACCGGGAGCGGCAAGTCGACGACGCTGGCGGCCATCGTGGACCACGCCAACACGATGCGGCGGGACCACATCCTGACCATCGAGGACCCCATCGAGTTCGTCCACGAGAGCCGGAACTCCCAGGTCAACCACCGCGAGGTCGGCGTCCACACCCGATCGTTCGCGGCCGCGCTGCGCGGCGCGCTGAGGGAAGATCCCGACGTCATCCTCGTGGGCGAGATGCGCGATCTCGAGACGATCCGCCTGGCGCTGGAGGCGGCGGCCACCGGCCACCTGGTCCTGGGCACGCTGCACACCCCCAGCGCGGCGAAGACGATCAACCGGGTGATCGACGTGTTCCCGTCCGAGCAGCAGAACCAGATACGGAACACGCTGTCGGACGCGCTCCGGGGCGTCATCGCGCAGAACCTGTTCAAGCGCATGGACGGAAAGGGGCGCGTGGCGGCGCTGGAGATCCTGGTGGCGACGCCGGCCATCGCCAACCTGATCCGCGAGGGCAAGACGTTTCAGATTCCGGGCATGATGCAGGTCGGGAAGAAATACGGCATGCAGACGCTGGACGACGCGATCATGGACCTGGTTCGCAGGAAGTTGATCCGCGCCGAGGACGCGTACGAGAAGGCCGACGACAGGAGCAAGTTCCGGCCCCTGGTCCGGAGCGCGCCCGAGGAGTGGATGTAGGCGGCGCCGTCAGGTCTTCAGGTGCAGGTCGTCCTCGGGACACACCCAGTACATGCCGCCCGGCATCCGCGCCGACTTGATGACCTTCGTGGCGACCATCGGCGTTTCGCACTTCGGGCACGGCTTGGCAAACCCGGAACCCCTGTCCTTGCCGAGACTCGCCCGGGCTGTTTTCGAGAGCTTGCGACCCGCCATGGTTGTCGGCCTCCTCTATCGCCGGCGGCCGTCGACGGCCACGATCCGGAAAATTCGATGATAACCGAAATCGCGAGCCCCGGCCAGGGCGGGCGCCGACTCTCGACAGGCTGTTTATGGTAGCCACGGCGAGGAACGCCGTGGGTCCAACCGGACCGACCGCGACATGCGGGCGTGACCCGATCCTTGGTTCATCGACAGCGGCCGGGCGTGCACGCTCATACGCCGCCGGGGCTCCGCGTCCAGCGTTCCCAGTCCTCGGGCGTGTCGATGTCGGCCACGACGGCGGGATCGTCGACCGTGACCTCGACGACGCGCTCCGGCCGCGCCCGGACGACCGTGTGGGCTCCCCGGCCAACGGGCAGCGCCGCGACCTCGTCGAGCGCGTCCCGCCCGAAGAGGACGGGATGCCCGCGCCGACCTTCGAACACCGGCAACACGATGCTCCCCGGGACGAACGCGTCGAGCAGCGCCGCGATGGTGACCGCCGCCGGCGCCGGATGGTCGACCAGGAACAGCATGGCGCCCTCCGCCGCGTCGGGAAGGCGCCCGATTCCGGCCTGGAACGACGTCGTCATGCCGTCCTCGTAGCGCGCGTTGTAGACCCAGTCGTCCAACGGGACGGCCTCCAGGATCGCTTCGCGGTGATGCCCCAGGACCACGATCGCGCCGCGCAAGCGCGGGACCGCGCGGATGCGCGCCAGCACGGCTTCCATCAGGGTCGCCCCGCCGCTTCGGAGCAGCGCCTTGGGACGCCCCATGCGATGGGACTTCCCGGCCGCGAGCACGATTGCCGGGATCACCGCTCAGTGGGTCAGGGCGTAGACGATGAAGTTGGTCGCCAACCGGTAGGCGAAACCGGAAAAGCGATGCGGATACAGCGGCTCGTCCGCATGCTCGTAGGCGTCTCCCAGGTCCGTGTTGTGATTGATGACCACCATCAGACGCCCCTCGTCGTCCCAGATGCCCTTGCAATAGGCTTCGAAACCGTCCTGCTCGATGACGACGCCGGTGTAGACGTAGTTGAGGCTGGGAACCTGGACGATTTCCTCGATGTCGTAGAATGCGTGGAAGATCTCGTGATCCATCGGGATGTCCCGGATCTCGGCGCCCGGAAGCACCTTCTCGATCTGCGTGAGGAAGTGGCGCCACTCGAAGCTGCCCCAGAAGTCGTCCAGAAACCAGAAACCGCCCCGGTTCAGGTATTCCCGCATCATCAGGGCGTCCGCATCGCTGAGCACCATCTGTCCCGGCTCGCTCGTGTAGAGGAAGGGGTATTCGAACAGCTTCGGGTCGTTCACAGGCACGACACGGGCGTGGGGCTCCAGCCGCAGGTTCGACAGCCGCTCCAGGCCCATGATCAGGTGCCGGTCCCCTTCCGGCCAGTCCGTGTACCAGTTCTTGATGTAGTTGGGGATCTGCCCGTTGTACAACAACCGCGCGAACACGAAGTGATCCGTCGGCTCGGTGTCCTGGTCGATGTGGTGAATGTCGCTGTAGTGACCCGCCGGCCGGAACCATCCCGAACCCAGACGGATTTCGATCTGGCCGGACGCCGAAACGGCCAACGCGCACGCGGCGCCGAGCGCGCACAGGCCGAAGCCGGAGCGCCGGCTCACCCCGCCTCCCGGGCCTCGACGGTCGTGTTCAGGTAGAGCGTCTTGATCGTGTAGTAGAACGGAACCAGGAACGCGAGCAGGAGCAACAGCGCGGCGAACCGCATCAGGAACTTCCGGAACGGGTGGTCCGAGAGCGGCTCGCGGCCGTCCTCGACGACCACGTGGTCGGGACAGAAGTCCAAGCCGGGAACGGTCTCTTCCCCGCACTGAACGCCCGACCCGTAGAGATGGGAACATCGCTGCATCGGTCGTATCCTCATCATAAGCTTACGATGAACGCGGCGCCAGAGGATCCTTGATGACCGTCGGGTTTCGAATACGCGCCGGCGCCGCCGAGGACTTCCCCGCGCTGCTGGCGATCGATCGCGCGTCGTTCGACGACGGCGTCGCCTACGACGCCGACGAGTTGGCGTACGCGATCGGCCGGCCGGCGGCCTTCACGCTCGTGGCCGAGGACGGGCGGCGGATCGTCGGCTTCCTGGTCGCCGACGCGGATCCCCTCGCGCGGCGCGCCGGGCTCCTCGTCACCATCGACGTCATCGAGGACGCCCGCCGGCGCGGCGTCGGCAGCGCCCTGCTGGAACGTTCCGAGGCCGTCCTGGCCCGGAACGGCATACGGCGCTACCGGCTGCAGGTGGAGACGTCCAACGCCGCCGCCGTCGCGTTCTACACGCGGCGCGGCTTCCGGAAAACGCGAAAGCTGCGCGGGTACTATGGGCCCGGGCGCCATGCTTACCTGATGGAGAAGGCGATCCGGTAGACCGGCCGATGGTTCGGAACGGCCGCAGCGCCGGCGTCCCCGCCGTCACCCCGCCTCTCGTTCGAACAATGGTCGGAGTTTCCGGTATCCGTCGCGGATGTCCTCGGGCAGCACGCGCGTCTCCCCCGTGGTCGTCATGAAGTTGGCGTCGCCCGACCAGCGGGGCACGACGTGCAGGTGGACGTGGTCGCGCACGCCGGCGCCGGCGCATTCCCCCACGTTCATCCCGATGTTGAACCCGTCGGGACGGTACGCTTCGCCGAGGATCGCGGCCGACCGCTTCGCCAACCGCATCATCTCGGCCAACTCGTCGGCGCCGGCGGCGTCCAGGGTCCCGACGTGCCGATAGGGCGCGACCATCAGGTGACCCGACGTGTAGGGGTAGAGGTTCATGATGACGAAACAGAGGTCGGCGCGGTGCAGGATGAGCCGTTCGCGGTCGTCGCCGCGCGCCGGACCGCCGGCCGGAACGGACGCGTCGGTGCAGAAGACACAGGCGCGCGGTTTCCGGGCGGACGCGACGTAATCGTACCGCCACGGACTCCGCAGAATATCCATGGGACTATGGGACCGGTGATGGAGGAGAGGCGCCGCCGCGGTTGATGAGGTCCTTCAGTTCCTTGCTGGGCTTGAAGTAGGGGACGCGTTTCGCGGGCACCGCGACCTTTTCGCCGGTCTTCGGGTTCCGTCCCACGCGCGCGTTGCGCTGGCGTACGCGGAAGCTTCCGAAACCCCGCACCTCGAGCTTGTCCCCGTCCTTGAGGGCGCTGATGACTCCCTCGAACAGCGTGTCCACGATGACTTCCGAGTCCTTCCGCGTCAACTCGGTCACCCGGGCCACCTCTTCCACAAGGTCCGCCTTGGTCATGGGCCCTTCGCTCCTTGACTCCGCCTCCGGCGCCTGCTCCGGCCGGCGGCCACCCCCGGTCTATTTCCAGAGATACTGGAACCGAATCCGCGACTGCGCGCCGGCCGCCTCCCATGGAGGGGTGACCGATACGCCGCCGATCAGCGCGTCCAGCAGCGACACCCTGGGACGCGGACGCTCCAGAAGACGCGGAGGGCCGGAGATGCCGGCCATCTCGGCCGTCAGGTCCACGGCGTCCTGGAAATTGCCGGTGCCGTCGATCATTCCCAGGTCGCCGGCCTCCCGTCCGGTAAAGACGCGGCCGTCGGCGAACGTCCGAACCTCGTCGAGGCCCATGTCCCGCCCCTCGGCGACGGCCTCTACGAATTGGCCGTGGATGTCGTCGATCAGTCCCTGGTAATACGCCCGTTCCGTCTCGGTCATCTCCCGGACCGGCGACGGCGTGTCCTTGAACTCGGCGCTCGTCAACGTGACCGTCGACAGCCGCGCCCACTCCAGCAGCCCGCCGTAGTTCAGCCACTCCGCGATCACGCCGATGCTGCCGACGACGGTTCCCGGGCTCGCGATGATTCGATCCGCCGCGCACGCGATGTAATAGGCGCCGGACGCTCCGACCGAGGACATGTAGGCCACGACGACCTTGCCCTTGTCCTCCCGGAGCCGGAGGATCTCGGCGTAGATTTCCTGGGACGGCGCGACCGCCCCCCCGGGAGAGTTGATCTTCAGCAGGACGGCCGGCACCGAATCGGAGTTCTCGTAGCGCTTGAGCTGCTCGATGATGTCGCGCGAATCGACGAGCTCGCCCTCGATCTCGACCACCTGTATGCGGTCGCCCAGGGCGAATTCGCCGTCGTCCCCCCCGACAAGGGCGACCACGAGCGCGGCGACGGTCACCAGCAACAGGGCGAAGGCCCCGCCTCCGAGCACCAGCCCAATGATCACGCGGTTGCGCATGGGAAACCGGGTCAGTCGCTGGCGTCCCGGGTCTGGAACAGATCGGCCAACGTCGCGCTGCCGTCGTCGGCGCCGGCGAAGGTGTCGATCCGCGCGCCGCCGTCATCCGCGTCCAGCGCTTTCCAGCTCAGCCCGATCTTCTTTTCCGCCGGGTTGAGCCTGATGATCCGGAATTCGACCTCGTCGCCGACCTTGTAACGGGCTTCCGGATCGTCCCGGGCCTCGTCCTCCAGCTCGGACACGTGGCACAGGCCCTCCACGCCGGCCTCCAGTTCCACGAAGACGCCGAACGGCGCGTGACGCACGACGCGCCCTCGGACGACGTCGCCGGGCCGGTGCGTTTCGAAGAACTTTTCCCAGGCGTCCGGCTCGAGTTGGCGCATCCCCAGCGACAACCGGTGGTTCTCCACGTCGATGTTGAGGATGACGGCCTCGACCTCGTCGCCTTTCTTCAACGCCTCGGAAGGATGCTTGATCCGCCGGTGCGAGATGTCCGACACGTGGACCAGTCCGTCGATCCCCTCCTCGACCTCGATGAACGCGCCGAAGTCGGTCAGGTTCCGCACCCGCCCGGTGATGGTCGAGTCCACGGCGTAGCGTTCGGCCAGCGTCGACCACGGATCGGGTTCGACCTGCTTCAGGCCCAACGAAATCCTTCGGTTTTCGCCGTCCAGGTCCAGCACCACGGCCTCGACCTCCTGGCCGACCTGCAGGACCTTGGACGGATGCTTGACCCGTTTGCTCCAGGACATCTCCGATACGTGGATCAGGCCCTCGACGCCGATCTCCAGCTCCACGAACGCCCCGTAATCGGTGAGGTTGACGACCTTGCCCCGGACCTTGGCTTCGATCGGGTAGCGCTCGTGGACCAGCGTCCACGGGTCCGGCGTGAGCTGCTTGTATCCGAGCGACACGCGCTCCTTCGCGCGATCGAACTTGAGCACCTTGACGGTCATCTCGTCGCCCACGCTGAACATTTCCGAGGGATGATTCACGCGTCCCCAGGAGATGTCCGTCACGTGAAGCAGCCCGTCGATCCCGCCCAGGTCGACGAACACCCCGTAGTCGGTGATGTTCTTGACCACGCCCTGGACCACGGTCCCTTCCTCGAGGCTCGCCAGCGTGGCGGCCTTCTGCTGGCTCAACTGCTCTTCCAGAACCAGCTTGCGGGACAGGACGATGTTCCCGCGCTTGCGGTTGAGCTTGATGACGAGACACTGGATTTCCTGGCCGCGCAACGAATCCAGGTTCTTGAGGGGACGGACGTCCACCTGGGAGCCCGGCAGGAAAGCGCGAACGCCGATGTCCACCGACAGGCCGCCCTTGATGCGCTCGATCACCCGGCCCGTGACGACGGTCCCATCGTTGTACGCCTTCTCGACGTCCTCCCATACCTTGACTTTCTCGGCCTTCTCCTTGGAAAGGACGATGTGGCCGTGGTAGTCCTCGGTATTCTCGATGAATACGTCGATCCGGTCGCCGACCGCGACGTGGAGCTTGCCGGAAGCATCCTGGAACTGGTTGACCGGGATCAGGCCCTCGGACTTGTAACCGATGTCGACGACCACGTCGGTCCCGGTGATCTTCAAGACCGTGCCCGTCAAGACCTCGCCTTCGACGAACTTGCGAATGCCGCCGTAGCGGTCGAGCAACGCCTCGTAGCTGTCCTCGGTGCCTCCTTCCCGGGACACGGCCGGCGGACCCGCGCCTTGTCCCGGAACGGACGGGGCGCCGGTCGATTGTTCGGAGTCGTTAACCATGGGGCTCGTCATCCTCCTCGGGTCATTCCGAATTGGCTACGGTACCGGATTTCGGCGGTCATTGCAACTGCCACGAGGCGCTCACATGCCTGATAGCCATAGGTTTATCGGAACGCGGCCGGCCGCTGCGGCGGCGTTCGTCCGGAGGGAATCGAAGAGATCATTTTCTTGGGCCGACGCCTCGGCTACCGCCTCGTTGTCCAGTCGCGGGGAGGAACCCCGCGACTACAACGGGAAAGACCCGAAAGTTCGCTGCGGAACACGCGGAGGACACGCGAAACGCGGCCGTCAGCCCCACAGGACCCGCGGCGGACCGCCCGGCCCTCCCGGCCCCGCCGCTTGTCGAGACCCGCGGGGGAAACCTATAATGGGCGCATGAAAGAAGGCATCCATCCCAAGTATGTCGACGCCGTCGTGCGGTGCGCCTGCGGCGAGTCGTTCACGACGCGTTCGACCAAGCCCGAGATCCATCTGGAAATCTGCTCGAAATGCCACCCCTTCTTCACGGGCAAACAGAAGCTCGTCGACACGGCCGGACGCGTCGAACGGTTCCAGCGGAAGTACGCCGGCCGGACACCCGACCGCAAATAGCCGACCGCGCCGGCCAGGGACAGTTTCCCACCCGATGAACGACGAACTCCTGTTCGAGAAGCTGACCGCGCTGGAACAACGCTACCAGCAACTGACGCGCGAGCTCGGCGACCCGGACCTCATCGCCGACGCACGGAAGTATCGGAAGACCGCCCGTGCGTACCGCGAGCTCGGCGAGGTCCTGGCGCGTTTCGAAGACTACAAGAAGCTCGAATCGTCGGCGCGCGAGACGCGGTCGCTGCTGGCCGACAGCGGCGACGATCCCGAGATGAAGGCGCTGGCCGAGGACGAGCTGGCGGCGCTGGAGGCCGGACTCGACGGTTGCCGCCGTGATCTCAGGCTCCTGCTGCTGCCGAAGGACCCGAACGACGACCGCAACGTGATGATCGAGATCCGCGCCGGAACCGGAGGGGACGAGGCCACGCTGTTCGCCTCCGACGTGTTGCGCATGTACGCGCGGTTCGCGGAACGGCAGGGTTGGAAGGTCGAGATCATGTCCTCGAGCCCGACCGGCGTCGGCGGTTTCAAGGAAGTCGTCCTGCTCGTGGAAGGCCGCGGGGCGTACAGCCGGCTCAAGTACGAAAGCGGCGTCCATCGCGTCCAGCGCGTCCCGTCGACGGAAGCCAGCGGCCGGCTGCACACCTCCGCGGTCACGGTCGCCGTGCTTCCCGAGGCCGACGCGGTGGAAGTCGACATCCAGGAGAAAGACCTGCGCATCGAGACGTTCTGCTCGTCCGGGCCGGGCGGGCAGAGCGTCAACACGACCTACTCGGCCGTCCGGATCACGCACCGGCCCACGAACCTCGTCGTCTCGTGCCAGGACGAGAAGTCCCAGATCAAGAACAGGGCCAAGGCGATGCGAGTCCTGCGTTCGCGTCTGTACGAGATGAAAATCGAAGAACACCAGAAGGCGGTCGCCGACGAACGCAAGGCGATGGTCGGCACCGGCGACCGCAGTCAGAAGATCCGCACGTACAACTTTCCGCAGAACCGGGTCAGCGATCACAGGATCGGATTGACCGTCCATCGGCTCGACGCGATCATGGACGGCGATCTGGCCGGGACGATCGAGGCCCTGACGACGCATTTCCAGACGGAGCGGCTCAAGAAAGAAGTCGCGTGACGATCGGCGAAGCGCTGGCGGACGCGACGCGGCGGCTGGAGGCGGCGCGCATCGCCTCCCCGCGCCTGACCGCCGAGGTCCTCCTCTCCCACGGCCTGGACCTGGACCGCGCGCGACTCCACACGCGACAGCCGCAACAGTTGCCGGTTCGCAGCGCGGCCGCGTACCGGGCCCAGATCGAACGCCGCTCCGCCGGCGAGCCGCTCCAATACATCACGGGAGTCCAGGAATTCTATGGCCGGCCGTTCCGTGTCGACCGGTCGGTCCTGATTCCGCGACCGGAGACAGAGCACGTGGTCGAGGCCGTCCTGGAGCTCGCCGGCCCGGACGCGGGGCCGGTCGTCGACGTCGGAACCGGTTCGGGCTGCATCGGCGTGACGCTGGCGCTCGAGATCGGAGGCAGCCGCGTCGTGCTCACCGACGTCTCGCGCGACGCCCTCCGCGTCGCGAAAAACAACGCCCGGCGCCTCGGGGCGCGCGTCACGGTGGCGTGCATGGACGGTTTGAGCGCCTGCCGCGGCCGGGTCCGGTGCGTCGTCGCCAACCCGCCGTACGTCCGCGAAGACGAGCATGCCGGACTGCAACGCGAAGTGAGGGAGCACGAGCCCCGGATCGCGCTGGTCCCGGCCGGTGGACCGGGGCGGTTCTATGAACGGCTCATCCGCGAATCGCGGGATCGATTGGTCGAAGGGGGGCTCCTGGTCCTGGAGATCGGTTTCTCGATGGAGACCCAGGTCCGCGGTCTCTTCGGCGCCGAATGGCGCCTGCTGCCGACGCGCGCCGATCTGGCGGGCATCCCGCGCGTGATCGCCGCCCGCCGGCGGTGACTTACCGCTTCAGGATCGTGTCGAACGGATCGATCAGGATCTCGGACGGACGCTCCGGCGCGAGGAACGAGAACGTTCCGCGTCCGCTCCGGACGACGACGTCCCCGAGATAGACGGCGGCGTCCGACGGCGTCCGCGCGTACACGGGAACGGGCATCGAGAAGCCGGCGCCGGCGTCGGTGACGGCGCCGGCGACCCGGAACCCGCCCCCCGAGTCCGACACCGTGTAGTCGAGCGCGTATTCGGGGACGCCCGTGCCGCCTACCCATGGGCCGAAGAACCAGTCGAGCGTGCCGTCCCCGGCCAGATCCATCCGCTCCGTCATGTACCGCTCGGCCAGGGATTGGAACTCCCGGGTGGAAACCGCCCGCCCTTCGAACTCGCCGACGAGCGCCTGGACCATTCGGGCGAACGCCGCGCCCTCGGCGCCGGGCGCGGACGGGTCGCTCATGAGATGGCGCAGCATGTGGAACACCCAGGGGGCTTTCGTGCGCACCGTTTCGACATAGCCGCCCGGCTGGGCGGAGCTGGAAAGCCGATAGCCCAGCGCGATCGGACCGGTGTCGTCGTTCGTCGCGCCGCCGCCGGCCGCGTCCACGCCGCGCGTCGTCAGCAATCGCCCCCTCAGACGTTCCAGACGCGTCCGGGCGATGGGCGCGTCCGGATATTTGGCGTCCAGGTACAGGAGGCCGGCATAGCCGGCGAGCCCTTCGCGGATCCACTCGTCCCGATAGCTCCGCCACGCCAGTCGGCCCCCGACCCACTGGTGGGCGAGATCGCGGGTTCGCTCGAACTCCGACTCCAGCGGATCGGGAGAATCGCCGAACCCCATGCGCTGCCGCTGGCCGGGGCCGAGAAACGACAGCGTGGCCACGTTGAGCATGGATGGCCACCCCTCCAGGAAATCGACGGGAAACTGCGCGACCGAGAGCCGGTCGAACGGGAAGGGCCCGAACAGCCCGGTCAGGAACCCGACGGCGCGGTCCAGTTCGTCCAGGATGTTCGCCCCCAACGACGGCGCTCGGAGCAGCTCGAACTCGGGCGGGTACGCGCTCCGGGCCGGGCCGTCGCCCGGCGGCGCCGTCAGGAACTCCCGCAACGCCGTATCGTCCCCGTCGGCGATGGCCGGGCTCAGCTCCTGGTACACGGCGGCGACGTCGTCGTTGAGATGCAGGAACGCCGGGACCGTCCCGACCTGGCCGGTCTGGACGGCGAACCTCCCGAAAACGAAACCCGCGCGGAAGACGTCGCCGTCAGTCGTCCAGCGCGCGTGCGACACACCGGGCGTCGCCGCCTCCTCCTCCAGCCGGCCCGTCGCGACCACTCGCCCGGCGGCCGGATAGTGGAACCGCAGATCGAACGTCGCCGCGTCGGGATCCACCGGGGCCGGATACCACGGGTTCCCTTCGTTGACGTGGTAGGTGAACCGGCCTCGCCGTCCCAGGACGCGTCCGTCGTACTCGAACACGAGCGTGCGCTCCTCGCCCGGCGCCATGGCCGCCGGCGCCACGACCCACAGGTCGTTCCGGCCGCCCGGCGACGCGGCCCCGGCATCCGGATCGTGCTGGAAGACCGGCAAGAGCTCGCGCCCGGACCGGACGCTCCGGACACGCAGCGTGGGAGACAGCCGGAACGCCACCGCGCGCTCTCCGGCGGCCGACGCGCGGAACCGCACCTCGGCCCGGACGGTCAACGACGCGTCCGCCTCGATCGTCGTATCCAGCTCGTAGGCCAGCACGTCGATGGAGGGTCCGGCCGCCTCGGCGGCGCGTTCGGGATCGCGCGCCTCGCTCCGGCGGTCGAAGCTGGCCCACACGTCGGGCGCCCCGGCGCCGCCGGCGCTAGCCGACACCCGGACCTCTTCGTCCAGGGTCTCGTCATAGAGAACGTCGAACCAGCCGTGGCGGTCGCCGCGCAACATGCCGAAGAAGAACGGGGCGTCCCCGCCCTCGACCAGGTCCTTCATGATTCTCGGGTTCTGAAGGACCGACAGCCGGCCGATGTTCTCCTCCCACGGCAGCAAAGCCTCCAGATCTTCGGCGCGCACGTCCTCGGCGGCGCGCGCGGCAATCTCGCCGAGGATCTCCTCGTGGCTGTCGTCGGTGAACCGGATGATCGCGGCGTCGAAGGATTCCGTCAGGATGGGCGACCCCGTGAACCTGTACACCTGCCGGCGCTCGATGTCGTCGGGCGGAACGAGCAGCACGTCCCCGGAGCCGGCGAAGACCGCGCCCGTCACGCGTCCGGCGACCGGCTCGAGAAACGCGATCACGCCCCGTTCGAACGCGATCGAGATCACGTCCCGCCGAATCGTGACGTCACGAATGCGGTGAATCCGGTCCGGGTCGAGACGCAGCTCGGACAGCCGGGTCATGATGTCCTCGGCTTGTCCCTGAGCCGGCGCGGCCAAGGGCCCGGACCCGGCCCATGGTCCCATCGCGGCGGACAGACCGATCGCTGCGGCCAACTGCGGAAGCACGCGCATAATGTGAGAATTCTACCCGAAGGCGTCGCCCCCGGCCGACACGGCCGGAGAGAGCGCCTGCCGGCAGGCGGGCTGTAAGCCGAATTCTGTACTCCGACGCCGGCCGCGCCGTCGGCGCGGGGATCGAAGCGGCAATCATTCGTCTGGGCCCCGGCTCTCACCGGGGCTCTAGCAGCCTACCCGGAAGCTCGGACGGGCCGTCCTCCAGACGCGCCGGAGCGCGCCGTGCGCTTCCCTATTTGGCCTTGCTCCGCGCGGGGTTTACCGAGCCGGCCCGTCGCCGGGCCGCTGGTGCGCTCTTACCGCACCTTTTCACCCTTACCGAAGCGGGCCGCGCGGGCCCGGGATCCGGCGGTATGTTTTCTGTGGCACTTTCCGTCCCTCGCGGGCCCTCGGGTTACGAGGCGCGCCGCCCTGTGGAGTTCGGACTTTCCTCTCCCGGCCGGAAACAGCGTTCCCATGGCCGAAAGCGATTGCCCGCCCGCCTGCCGGCAGACCCCTCTACTATAGCGCCGCGTGCGCGCCGCCGCGGGGGAAACGACTCACGCCCGTTCTCCGAGTCGCGACCAGAGCGCGGCCAGTTCTCCCGGAAGCTCGGAGCGGAACTCGACGGCGCGCAACGTTTCGGGATGCGAAAACGCAAG
Organism: Acidobacteriota bacterium; assembly: GCA_022821145.1. GTDB lineage: Bacteria > Acidobacteriota > Terriglobia > 20CM-2-55-15 > 20CM-2-55-15 > JAJEDW01. The sequence goes on along the minus strand of JAJEEE010000048.1, from coordinate 1,750 downwards.
AAAGGCCGCGTGCAGGAAGTACCGCGGAAGCGGTCCGTACCGCCGCTCGAACGCGCGGTGCGGCCGGGCGCCGTACACGGCGTCGCCCAGGACGGGATGACCCACCGCGGCGAGATGCACGCGAACCTGGTGGGTCCGTCCCGTGCGGATCGTCACGTCCAGGAGCGAGAAGCCGGGAACACGGTCGCGCGTCAGGTAGGCCGTCTGCGCGGGCCGGCCGCTCCGGTCGTTCGCCGCCATCCGGGTCCGGCGTACGGGATGACGGCGGATCGGCAGGTCGATTTCGCCGGATTCGCGGGACACAGACCCGTGGACCGCGGCAATGTAGGACTTCCGCACCGTCCGCTCCCGGAAGCTCGCCGACAACCGTCCGTGGGCGCGGTTGGACTTCGCCACCACGACCAGACCCGAGGTCCAGCGATCGAGCCGGTGGACGATTCCCGGACGTTGGGCGCCGCCGACGTCGGACAAGCGGGGGAAACGGACACGCAGCGCGTCGGCCAGAGTCACCCGGCGATCGCCGGCGCCGGGATGCACGGCCAGACCGGCCGGTTTCTCGACCACGGCGATGTGCGCGTCCTCGAACACGACGTTCAGCTCGACCGGCTCGAGGGCGGGCGCGCCGGCCCCCGGACCGGCGCGCCCCGGCGCCGGATCATCGACGACGATCGACTGCCCCGCGCGGACGCGGTAGCCGTCCTTGACGCGGACACCGTCGATCCGAACGCCGCCGCGCGCGTTCAGCCGCTGCAACTGGGAACGCGTCCAGCCCGACAGTTCGCGGGACAGGAAAACGTCGAGGCGCGCCCCGTCGTCGTCAGGACCGGGCTCGAATCTCATCGCGAACGACGACGGCCAGGAGGAGGGCGGCGCCGATGGAGATGGACGCGTCGGCGGCGTTGAACGCCGGCCAGTAATACGCCCCGGCGTGAAAGTACAGGAAGTCGACCACGTGGCCGAGACGGACCCGGTCGTAGAGGTTTCCCAGCGCCCCGCCCAGGATCAGCGCCAGAGCATACTGCAGGAGACGGTCAGCGGCCGGGCTCCGCATGCTGTAGACGACGACCACCACGGACGCCGCGACCGCCAAGCCGGACAGGACCACGACCCTGCCCATCGATTGTCCGCCGGAGAACAGGCCGAAGGCCACGCCCGTGTTCTGAAAATGAACCAGATCGAAGAATCCCGCGACGACCACGCGTTCGACGCCCGGTTCGAGAGCGGCCTGAACGACGCTCTTCGACCACCGGTCCAGGCCGAGAACGAGGCCGGCGGCCGTCACGTACGGCCATCGATCCGTCAGCGTCCGTCCAACCGAAAGCATGCGTCGTCTCCGACTTCACCTCGCGCCAACCGCGGCGATTCTCATTATGGCGCGTGTTGGCACACGCGCCCGCCGGGCCATCAATGCCGTCTCACGACCGGCTTCTCATGCTGGCCGCGGCGTCCGCGCCACGGCTGGACAACGCGTCCATGGGGTAGCCATGGACGTGGCGGGGCGAGGCGTCAGTCCAATCGAATCCATTCGTCCGAACAGCCCGAATGCTCGGGGGGGCGCACTCGACGGTCCCCGAGAAGCGTCGAACGCCCGATCGTATCGGATTCCTTGTCTTGGGCTGACGCCTCGTATCTGGACTCCTCCGTCAAGGAGGCGAACCATTCCCTCAACCTATCAGAAGGTTTCTTCATGCTCCATCTCACCGGAGGCGCGCACGTCGCGGTGACGGGCCGGCTGGTACAGACTGCACTC
>JAJEEE010000003.1 GCA_022821145.1 Acidobacteriota bacterium | reverse complement strand
CGCCGCCGGCCGCGATCGGGCCGGTGCTGTTGCCGATCTGCGCGCGCGGGTTGCCCCCGCGGCCCTGCGGCGGGCGTTCCCATGCGGCCATGGAATGGCCCTGCCACGTCAACTCGTCGGGCGCCGCCGCGTCGTCGAAGTGGAACAGGCGCGTCTGCGTGCCCGCGTCGAAGTCCAGTTGCAGGGTGTTCTCGCCGGCCCATGCGATCCGGACGCGGCCGGGTTGTCGGATGATGCCGCCCACGCCGAAGGCCTTGCACTGCAGGCCGTTCGCGTTGTCGCTGTCCAGGTCCCAGGCGTTGGCCGCCGTCCGGCCTTCCCCGTTCAGCGGCACGCTCTCGAAGTCGCCCGGCCGCGGCGTCATCATGCGGTGACGCCAGTCCTCGCTGACGACCGACACCCACGTGCCGGTCAGGTCGACCGGCGCCGCCGCCTCGGCCGACGGGGGCGCGCCGCGCTGGGCGGCCAGTCCCGCCGTCATGGGCGACAGGGCCAGGATGCAGGCCAGGGCCGGAACCGCTGTCCACGGACTCGTGTTGCGCGTCACTGGTCGCCTCCCTCCGCCAGGTCCCGGTAGACGGCCTCGATGAACGCGTCCGCCGAGCCGGGACCGTCGCCGGCATCGTAACGGGGATCGTAGTCCAGCGTCGGACGGGCGGCGCGGACATCGTCCAGCGACATGCCCTTCGCGATCATGTCCAGGATCCGGTCGCGGACGATCACGATCATGTCGCGGTACTCGATGACGTCGGCCTCGTCGCCGATTCTCCCATGGCCCGGGATGACATAGGTGCCGCCATCCTGCAGCCAAGCCGGAACCGCGATGTCGAGCATGTTGTTGAGGCCGTCGATGAAGCCGGTGACGCCGCCGTCGTAACCGGCGTCGATGACCGGGTACGTGGTCGTGATGAACAGGTCGCCCGCCGCCAGCACGTCCGATCCCCGGAAGTAGACCACGATGTCCCCGTCGGTGTGGCCGCGCGGGTGGTGGTACAGGAAGATCGCCTCGCCGTTGAAGTAGAAGTCGCGGCGGTCCTCGAAGAACGTGTTCAGCGGCCACTCCGTGATGGGACGGTCTTCCTCGACCATCCGGGTGGGCACCTCCTCGTGCGCGATGATCGCCGCCGGGTTCCCGTTCAGCGTCACGCCGGCCTGGGAGACCGTCGTGTTGCCGCCGGTGTGGTCGCGATGGGCGTGCGTGTTCACCATCCACCGGATCGGGCCGTCCGACAGCGTGCGGATGGCCGCCAGCACCGCGTCGGCGGTCTCCTCGCCGCCGGTGTCGACGACGAGCACGCCGTCGGGGCCCACCTGCACCGCGACGTTCGACGCGCCGCCGGCCAGCAGGTAGACGTTCCCCTGGACGTGGTACGTCTCGATCGGCGACTGCGCGGCCAGAAACGGCGCGGCGGCCAGCCCGAGACCGGCGGCCACGACGGCGCTAGTTGTCCGCTTCATCGTTCATCATCTCTTCGATGCGTGGCATGAATTCCGGGTACGTGGACGGCGCGCCGCCGAAGACGGCCTCGAAGGGCGTCCCGAAGAGCCGGGCCCACTCGTCGAGGAACGGGTTCTCGCCGGGCAGGTAGTGCGGCACCAGGTGCCGCGGCTGGGGCACCTCCATCACGTACTCGCAGTTGTAGAGCCAGTTCCGGTTGCCGCGCTCGATCCGCTCGAACTCCTGACTGTTGACGTACGGCTCGGTCAGGTACACCGGGTCCGTGATGATCAGGGTCTGCGACAGCAGGTTGCCGTGCCGGACGTAGTGCTCGACCACCGTCGTCCGGTCGCTCGACGGGAGGCCGCTGCGGCGGTAGAACTCCTTCTTGATGTGCGTGGTCGTGACCGTCAGGACGTCGCCGTTCCACACGCCGGTGGAGAATCCCGCGAACGTGTGGGGCGCGTATTCGGGCGGATGCGGCCTTCCGTCCATCCAGATCGTCCGCGACTGCATGTAGGTGCCGATGTAGATCCGGTAGGCGATGATCTCCTGCGTTTGCGGGTGCTTCTCCTCCCAGATCCGGAACTGCAGCGGCCCGCGGTAGATGTGCGGCAGGCTGTAGGGCTGGCACTGGTGCTCGAGGACGTTGACCCGGGTCACGTCCCACGCCTCGGCGTGGCGGCGCGCCGCGTCGTTGATGGGCACGCCGGTGAAGTCGCCGTTGACGTCGCCGGGAACCCGGTCGTCGAAGTCCTCGTGGTACCGGCCGGCCCACTCGCCCGTGATGTTGATCTGCGCGGCGCCGGAGACGGTGAACGCCGCCAGCGCGCATGCGGCTGTGATGGATCGGAACGCCAAGCCGCCCTCCCTTCGTCCGGAAACCGGTGACGCCGGCCTCCGCTCGCGTCTAATCGACATCCCGGGCCGTCGATTCGCCCCGGTCGATCGCCCGCGACGCGCTCAACTGGTTGTGCATCCCGTTGTTCCCCTCGTGGCAGGCGTACTCGAAGACCTCGTAGCCGGGTTCCTGGCGGATGGGGAAACGCGCGGTGAACGGGCGCGCGTAGGTCCTGGGATCGTCGACCGTCAGCTCGTACTCGATGACGTCCGGCGCGACGCGCGTGAACCGCTCGGTCAGGCGCGCCGCGTCGCTCAGGGGCGTCCCGCCGCCGTTGCCGCCCAGGCCCGTGCCGTTGTCGATCAGGTTGGTCGTGTGGACGACCAGCGTGTCGCCGTCCCACCACCCGACGGAGTCGCCCATGTAGGTCTTGATGTCCTCGCCGACGTGGGGATTGCCGTCCAAGGGAATGATCTTGGCTTCGTGGACCATCTCGTACTGGATCGCGACGTAACCGGGGCTCTGGACGATGCGCGTCCCGTTGCCGTAGATCACCGGCAGGATCGAGCCGGCGGGCCCCCGCGTGATGCACCGGATGTAGAACGTGTACTCCTCCCACGACGCCGTGGGGCGGTCGGTCCCCGCGCCCTGCCGGTTCGTCCGGGCCCAGGCCTGCCGCTCGCGTCCCAGAGCGGTCAACTCGGGCAGCCGGCCGTCCGGTGGATCGATCAGCAGCGACGTCTGCTGCGGCGGGCGGCGTCCGCGTTCGCCCCAGTGGCCCGGAGGCCCCGTGCCCACGCGGCCTTCGGGATCGGAGAACTCGACGGCGTCGCGCTCGGCGCGCGCCTCGAGCTGGTTGTCGCGCTCCGCGATCTCGGCATTGGTCAGGAACAGGCGGTCGCCGAGCCCGGGATCCCGTTCCAGGCGCGTCCCGATGTAGTCGTCGCTGGTGTAGACGCCCTGCAGGTCGGGGTCGCCCCACGGCGTCCGCGGGACGACGTACTCGCCGGACTGGGCCGACGCGCCCGCGGCCGCCGCGGACACCAGCGCCAGCGCGGCGATCGCCGAGCACAAGAGAAATCGATGCGGCATCGGAGCCTCCTTCGTTGCCTTTCCGAAACGCAAGCCGGACTCGTGTCGTGTCGCACGAGTTCGTGTGCTTGATTCAACGGATCTGTTTTCTTGGACTGACGCCTCGGCTCCGCCTCGTTGTCCACCCGCGGCGAGGAACGCCGCGGGTCCGATGGAGCGTCTGAATAGTGGGCTCCATGACGTCCGGGTCCGGGCATCGCCCGCGATCCTCGGGAACGCCGCTACTGACCGTCGACGCTCCGGCCACACGTCCGTCCTCGTGTCTTGTCGTGAACGTACGTGACTCGACACTAGTCGAAGATCTCGTCGGGTTCGAAGCCCCACCCGAAGTTGTCGGACTGGCGCCGGAGCGACAGCATCCGCACGCGGAACGCCTCGGGGTTCCGCCCGGGGTTGCCGACGATCAGCACCTCGTCTCCGGGCCGGAGCGTGGCGCCGGTGACGCCCTGGCTGCCCAACTGCCCGGCGCCGCCCCATTCCACGGCCCAGCGCTGCACGTTGCCGTCGTCGTCGGGCGCCGCGACGTGGACGAACGAATGGGGATTGCGGAACTGGAACTGCAGCAGCCGGCCCTCGATCTGTATCGTCCGGTCTTCGAAGTACGTGGCGGCGAACGAGTGGTGGGCGCCGGCGTCGCCGCCCGCGAGCAGCACCGCCCCGGTGATCAGGACAAGTCGTTGGACCTTCATCGCGTGCCTCTCCGTGAAAACACCAACATATTAATGAAACCGGGGCCCGGGCGATAGCATTTCCGCGCTATGCACGCCGCCGGGGCCTGTCGTATCATACCGTTTCGAAAGGCGGACGAATGAACGCAATTCTACAGGCCCTGGCCACGGGCGCCGCTCTCCTGGCGCCCGTGGTCATCGTGATGATTCTCATAAGCATCGCGGCCGTCAACCGCGCCGAGGCGGAGGCCCGTCCCCACGGCGCGGGCCACGAGGCCGCCCCGGACGGGGGCGCGGCCGCGGAGGCGCGTTCGAGACTGCCTTTCCTGCCGGATCGCGAGCCCTCGGTCCTGGAGATCCTGATCCTGGGCGTGGTCCTCTTCACGCTCGTCATGGGCGGCCTGCTGGTCTTCAGCGTGATGGGCCAGGCGTAACGGCCCGCCGATTACCCGTCTTCGCCGCCGTCGTCCCCCAGACGGAACGCCTCGGCCAACTCCGGATCGTCCTCGATCCCCATGACCCGCCGCGCGATGTATTCGCCGATCACCGGCCCCGACTTGAACGCCTCGGCCGAGCCGCCGCCCGCGACCCACACGTTGTCGAAACCGGGGTGCCGGTCGATGATGAAGTTGCGCGTCGCGCTTATGTCGTAGTGGCAGGCCCGGGTCTCGTTGATCGCGGCGTCCGCCAGATCCGGGAAGTGCCGCTCGAGCACCCGCCGGGCCGGGTCGTGATACTCGGCCGCGATCCACCGGTCGCTCAGGTCGGGGTCGGCTTCCGGACGTCCGCCCGTGCGCAGGCGGAAGCCCCTGTAGTCGGGGCCGAGCGCCGGCCAGCCCGTGACGCCGGGGACGCCGTAGCTGGGCATGTTGGGATGGACCCACCGCTCGTCGCCCGGCGGCGTGGCGAAGTAGTAGACGTGACCCATCGGTGTCCGGATGCGGGGGGCCATCAGCTCGGGAAACACTTTCGGGAACCAGGGTCCGCAGGCGAATACGAACGTCGACGACGCGATCGAGCCGCCGTCCTCGAGCGCGACGTCCAGCAGCGTCCGCCCGGACCGTTCGCCCAGGGATGCGCGTCCGAGCGTGACGGCGCCCCCGTCCCGGAGGAACACCTGCGCCACGGACTCGATCGCCCGCCGCGCCCGGACCACGCCCGCGCCGGGCTCGTAGAGCGCGGCGCCGAGGTTCTCGAACCGGATCCACGGCCAGCGATAGGCCACCTCCTCGGGACTCAGGAACTCGTAGGGCACGTCCAGCGTGTCCCAGTTGGCGGCGGACCGCTCCAGGTACGAGGTCCGCTCCTCGCGCAGGATCAGGTCCCCGGTGGTGTAGAAGACCGGCGGCAGAAGCGCCTCGGCGTGCTCGGCGTCCCATTCCCGCCACCGGCGCATGGACTCGACCGCCCAGCGCGTCCACAGCAACCCGTGCGTTTCGTCGCCGTAGGCGCTCCGGACCCCGCGCGTCTCGCCTCCCGAGCTGGCCCGCGAGTTCGCGGGCCCGTAGGGATCGACCACGGTGACCACGGCGCCGAGCCGGCGGAGGTGGAAGGCGGTCCACATCCCGAACGCGCCCGCGCCCGCCACGACGACGTCGGGCGCGCCGGCCTGGGACTTGCGATTGGATCGAAGGTTGACGGTTCCCCGGGTGGCGCCCGGAATCGCCAGGCCAAGCGCGGCTGCCTTGAGGAAGGTGCGTCGGTGGAGCGACACCCGTATGTCCGGGTCAGTCTCCGTCCCCGCCCATCAGACCCGTCGTGTAAGCCTTGTCCGGAGGGATCTGAATGGGGGCGACGTCGTCCGCGTTGTGCTCGTTGATCTCGGTCCAGTTGACGTACAGGAGTTGCATCTCTTCCCACACCTGGTCTCCCCACCGAACCGGTTGCGTGGGATCGGGATTGAACGGGTTGGCCGGTGAGTTGTCGTATGTCGTGACGTATTCCACCAGCGAACCGGCGGGAACGCGGGCCGGCTCGTCGAGCACGTAGTAGTACTGCCAGTAATCGTTCCATGCGGGGAGGTGCAGCATGATCTGACGCGAGCCGTCCGGACGAATCAACGTGGCCGTGTTGTTCTTTCCGCGAAGATGCATGTGCGGGCGAAGCGCGTGAATCCGCGCTTCCGCGGGCATCTGAAAGGCGGAAACGATCTCGTGGTTTCTGACCATCGGGGGGATCTCGAACGCGCTGTTGACGACCATCCGGGTTCGGACCGGCGTGTGGACCGGCTCGGTGGCGAACTTGAACCCCACCTGGCTCCGGTCGGTCGTCGCGGTTCCGATGGCGTTGTAGTGCATCTCGAGGTGGATGCGGGTTCCCGCGGGGATCCTCTTGCCGTAGCCGGGACGCCAGATCATGGCTTCCAGACCGGGGGAGTACAGGTGCAGGCCGTTGACCGCCGACCCGTCGTTCAGAACGGCGAACGCGTGGTGCACGACTTCGCGGTTGCCTGGCCGGACCTCGATCGCCTGGATCCACGTGTCGTTTTCGAAAACGTGGTCGGTGGGCAGGGTGACGTACGGGATCACCCCCTCCGCCGGCACCGCGAACGGTTCGGTCATCGTCACGACCAGGTCCGGCGTGCCGATCTGCCAGCCTCCGGCGAACCGCGGCGGCTCGGGCAGGTCGGCGGCGGCGCCTTCGGCGGCGCCCTCATCGACCCATCGGACGATCGTCTCGATTTCCCCATCGGTCAGTGTCTTGTCGTTCGAGAACGAACCGTACCGGGAATCGGCGTACCACGGAGGCATGTTGCGGAGCAGGACTTCCTGGCGAATCGCGCGCGCCCACGGTCGGACTTCGCGGTAGTTGAGCAGGGAGAACGGAGCGACTTCTCCGGGACGATGACAGTAGACACAGTTCTCGTACAGGATCGGCGCGACGTCCCGGGCGAAGGTGACTTCCGTCTCGATGTCCTGGGCCGCGGCGGGCCATGCGCCCATGCTCGCCATGATGGCCAGCGTGAGGGCCGGGTTCGCATGTTTCATCGTCGTCTACCTCGCGGCTCTCTGCCGCCGCATCAATACCGCGAACGCTTTCTGCTCAACGCGTAGTCGAATCGGAGCCACGGCACGGCGCCCATCGTCAGTTCCGCTGTCCCGTGGAGTTCGTTGGCTTCCAGGCGGAAAGTGAACTGAACGTCCACGTTCCGTTGCCAGCGATTCCGGCTTCGGCTGGAATCCAGGGACATGCGGAGTTCGTCGCCGACGACCCGGGCGCCGGCGATCGGCAGCGCCTGGACGCCGCCCAGGAACGGCGTGATCGATCCGGTCAGCTCGCCGCCGTCCACCGCGAGCGTCAACGTGACAGGTTGAGGTTCCTGCGCGCTCGGGTTCTCGAAGGTCCAGGTCTGAAGCCCCACCCACTCGCCTTCGAAGCCCGCGAGCGGCGCCGGCTCCTGACCCAGGCCCTTCGCCGCCGCCGCCAGCAACAGGACGGGTCCCAGAAGTGCGATGCGGCGCCTGCGCGAGCTCATGACGTTGTTTATACCGGTTCCCGCGGGAACGGCGCAAACGAATTGGAGATCCGGTCGCGGCCGTGCCGGCGGCGCCGGCCGGCCCGGCGCCGGATCGGTTCAGGGAAGCGCCATCGCGGTCAGCGTGCCTGCGGTCTGAAGCACGATGTACTGCCGGCCGTCGTGAACGTAGGTCATCATGCCGTAGCGGCTGGGGGCGGGCGCGTCGATCACCCCCAGGCGCTCGCCCGTCGCCTTGTCGATGGCGTAGAGCCGCGGCGAGCCGTCCCCCGCGGCCCCGGCGTAGATCAACAACGTCGCGGTGACGGTCATCGGCGCGACGTTGCCCGATCCCGTGTTGGGGATGTCCATGCCCTCCAGGTCGGGATGGTTCGTCACGCGGTCGGGCGTCTCGCCGACGGGGATCCACCACAGGTGATCGCCCGTGTTCATGTCGATGGCCGTGATGCGGCTGTACGGCGGCGCGTACAGGGGCAGGCCGTCGGGCCCCCGAACGGGCGCGCCGCCGCCCACCGCGAAGTCGGCCACCGTCGTGCCGGTCGGCGCGTCCTCGCGCGCGTCGCGCTCTTCGCCCGGCACGATGACGCGCGCCGTGCAGCCCTTGCGCGAGGTGACGTAGAGGATGCCCGTCGAGGGATCGGCCGCGGCCGGACCGTCGATGTTGGTCCCCCCGACGTCGCCGGGGCACCAGAGCGCCGCGCGCTTGCCGAGGTCGTTGTCCCGGTGGAGCGGGGGATTGAACAACGGCCCGGTCTGGAACGCCTCGACCAACTGGAGCGCGCGCTCCCGGAGCTCGGGCGTGAAATCGATCAGGTCGTCGTCGGTGAGCCCTTGCATGTCGAACGGCGCGGGCCGGGTCGGGAACGGTTGCGTCTCGGACAACCGCTCCCCGGGGACGCGCGACGCCGGGACCGGACGCTCCTCGATGGGCCACAGCGGCTCCCCGGTCTCGCGGTCGAACGCATAGGCGAAGGCCTGCTTCGTCGCCTGCACCACGGCCGGGACCTCGCGCCCGTCGACGGTCACGTCCAGCAGCACGGGCGCCGTGGGCGTGTCGTAGTTCCAGATGTCGTGGTGCACGAGTTGGTAGTGCCAGACGCGCTCCCCGGTGTGGACGTCCAGCGCGATCAGGCTGGTGGAGAACAGGTTGTCGCCCGGCCGGAACCCGCCGTAGAAGTCCAGCGTTGCGCCGTTGGTCGGGATGTAGACGATGCCGCGCTCGGCATCGGCCGCCATCGGCGCCCAGGACGACACGTCTCCGGTCCATTGCCAGGCGTCGTTCTCCCACGTTTCGTGGCCGAACTCGCCGGGGCGGGGAATCACGTTGAACTTCCACAGGAACTCGCCCGTCCGGGCGTCGTAACCCAGGATGTCGCCGGGGATGTTCTCCACGCGCGACTGGTTGTAGCCCTGCTCGGCCGAGTTGCCCACGACGACGACGCCGTCGACGACGATGGGCGGCGAGGACGCGGTGATGTAGCCCACTTCCAGCGGGATGCCGTCGTAGACGTCGTAGTCGTGCCCCAGGTCGGCGAGCAGGTCGACGACGCCGGTCTCGGGGAAGCCGTCGACCGGTACCGCGCGGCCGAACCCCTCCAGGGGCCGGCCCGTCCCGGCGTCCAGCGCATGGAGGAAGAACGCCGGTGTCGTGATGTAGACCACGCCCCGGCCGTCGATTTCCGCGTAGGCGACGCCCTTGCCGTAGTCCTGGCGCATGGAGTATTCCCACCGCGCCGTGTGGGGCTCCCGATACGACCAGAGCGTTTCGCCGGTGGCCGGATCGATCGCGACGACGTGGCGCCGCGGACCCGCGACCGTGTAGAGCCGGCCGCCCGCGTACACGGGCGTCGACCGTCCGCTGGCGGCGTCGAAACTCGCACCGTCCCAGACCCATGCTTCCTGGAGGTCGGCGAAGTTGGACGCGCGGATCTGGCCCGCCGGCGAGTACCGCGTGTGCGCGGCGTCCCCGCCGATGTAGGACCACCGTCCGTCCTCCGTGCCGGTCTGTGCTCCGAGAACCGCGGGCGACAGCAGGATTCCGGCGGCGGCGAGCGCCGCGGCGTATCGGCCGTGTGGGGTCATGGCTGGATGCCTCCCGATCGCGCGGCGGTTTCCGTCGCCGCGCCACCGCATTGTCACCGGGATCGCCGCGGTTGTCGACAAGGATCACCGGTCCGATACCGCCGGGCCCGGACGCCGCGAGCGTTGCACGCCGAAGCGGAGGGCCCACGCCCCACACGCGCAACGATCTGCGGTACCGTAGAGGCAAGGCGGCGTTGTCTTCGGGCGGCGCCGCGGAAAGGAACGTCCGATGGCCTTGAAAGTCTCCGGCAGGGGATCGATTCCGCCCTTCATAGTGATGGACGTGGTGCGCGCCGCCGCGGAGCGTGAGTTCGAGCGCCGCGCCGTGTATCACATGGAGATCGGACAGCCGGGCACGCCGGCCCCGGAAGGCGCCCGCCGCGCCGCGCACGAGGCCATCGACCGCCAGGACCTGGGCTACACCGTGGCTCTCGGCGATGCGGGGCTCCGCGCGCGCATCGCGCGCCATTACCGGGAATACTACGGTTTCGAGGTCGATCGCTCGCGCGTCGTCGTCACCACGGGTTCCTCCGCCGGGTTCGTGCTCGCGTTCCTCGCCGCGTTCGACGCCGGGGACCGGGTCGCGCTGGCGATCCCCGGTTACCCCTGCTATCGGCATACCCTGTCGGCGTTGGGCATCGAGCCCGTCCTGCTCCTGACCGAGGCGGAGGATCGCTTCCAACCCACCCCCGAGCTGATCGAGACGGCCGTCGCCGCGGGCGGCCCGATCGACGGCCTGATCGTCGCCAGCCCGTCGAACCCGGCCGGCACGATGCTGGACCGGGACGCGATGGCCGCCCTGACCGCGTACTGCGGTTCCAACGGCATCCGGATGGTGTCCGACGAGATCTACCACGGCATCACGTACGGACGGCGAGCCGTGACGGCCCTGGAGCTGGACGACGAAGCGATCGTCGTCAACAGCTTCTCGAAGTACTACTCGATGACCGGGTGGCGGCTGGGCTGGATGGTCGTCCCGGAGGACATGGTCCGCGCCATCGAATGCGTGTCGCAGAACCTGTTCCTTTCACCGCCGACGTTGTCGCAGGTGGCCGCGCTCGCGGCCTTCGATTGCACGGACGAGCTCGATGGCAACGTCGCCCGGTACGCGGCCAACCGCGAGCGGCTCGTCGGCGAGCTGCCGAAGGCGGGCTTCGGTCGGCTGGCCCCCATCGACGGGGCCTTCTACGCCTACGCGGACCTGGAGGGCGTGACCGGCGACAGCGTCGCCTTCTGCCGGCGTATTCTGGACGAGACGGGCGTCGCCGCGACGCCCGGCGTCGACTTCGATCCCGTCCGGGGGCGCCGGTTCATGCGTTTCTCCTTCGCCGGGTCCGAAGCGACCGTCGCCGGCGCGGCGGCGGCGTTGATCCAGTGGAAGCGGCAGCGGGCAGTCGTCGGGCAGGGACGATGACGGACCGGCTGCGCATGGCTCCGGCTCGCCGAAGCGACCTCGACGCGTACATCGACCTGCTCGAGGAAATCGCCGAGTGGTTGGCGGCGCGCGGCATTCGGCAGTACCTGCCAGGAACGTTCCGCGCGTCCCGCGCCTACTTCGCCGAATCCATCCGTCGCGGCGAGGTTCACTGGGCGTTCGTGGACGACACGATGGTCGGCGCGGTGCGTCTTCTGAACGAGGACGCCGTCGTGTGGCCGGAAGTTCCCGAGGGTGAATCCGTCTACCTCTACAACCTCGTCGTCCGCCGGGACCGGGCCCATCGCGAACTGGGCGTCCGAATCCTCGACTGGGCCGAACGCGAGACTCAGGCGATGGGCCGGATCTTCCTGCGTCTCGACTGCTACGCGGACAACGCGTTTCTCCGCGGCTACTACGCGAACGCGGGGTTTCTTGCGCGCGGGGAAGTGCACGCCCGGTATCCGGCGCCGGTCGGGACGATCCGCCTGCAGCGGTACGAGAAACGCGTCCACGCGAAACCGGACGCGGATCGTCGTCAGGTTGCGGGGTCCATCGTCGGGCGGACGCGGCGCAGCATGGGAGAGCCGCGCACCGGGTCGTGATACGCTCGAGCGAATCCCGCAAGAGCAAGGGGCTTCACGCCGAAAAGATGGGAAGAATCGCCTACGCCATCGTCACGACCCTGCTGACGCTGGCCGCACTCGCGGGCCTGTTCGGTCTGCGTGTCGTGGGGTTCTACAGCCACCAGGCGTTGGCCGTCGTGCTGTTCGTCGGCTGCGTTTGGGCCGTGGCAAGCCGTGCGTGGCTGACTTGGAAGGGGCGTCTGCAGCCGGGCTGGCTCGGAGGACTTCGCGGGCCTGCGCATCGGTCCCAGCGTTTCGAGGCCGTGGGGCGCGCGGGCTTTTGGGCGGTCATGGCCGTTGCGTGCGTGGCGGTCTTTCCGCGGTCGGCGGAAATGACTCCCCTGATCGCCTTCCTGATCGGCGTCTCACTGATTCGGATCGCGGCATCGTTCCTCGTCGCGCGACGGACCAACCCCGGCCCGACCCTCGTCATGATCGCGGGCGCGCTGGTCCTGGCGCTCGATCTCGGCCGCGCCTTCGTGGGCGCGCCCGCTCCCGCCGCGCGGATCGCGCCGCCTATCGAGGGCGAGTGGGTCGTGCTGCAGGGCGGACGGAGTCCGCTTCAGAACCACCATCTCACGGCCTACAATCAGCATTTCGCGCTGGATCTCGTCCGGCTGGACGACGGCCGGATCTTCGCCGGCGAGGCGGGCAACGCGGACGTGCACGCCTGGGACCAGCCCCTGGTGTCGCCCGTGGACGGCACGGTGGTCGTTGCGCGCGACACGATGGAGGACGCCGAGGGCGCCAACCTGGTGACCGATCCCGCGGACGCGGTGGGGAACGTCGTCGTCATCGAGCTCGACTCCGGCCTTTTCGTCGTGCTTGCGCACCTCCGGCAAGGATCTCTCGAGGTGAGCGAAGGTGACCGCGTTCAACCGGGCGATCCGCTGGCCCGGGTCGGAAACTCGGGCAACACGACCATGCCGCACCTGCACCTCCAGGTGCAGACTCACATGGAATTGTGGGACCCGGCCAACCGCTCCGTGCCGTTCGGGTTCGGGCTCGACGGCCGCGTCCTGGCCCGCAACGACCGCGTCGTCGTTTCGGCGCCGTAAGCCGCACTCGGCACGGCCAGCCGATGCGATCGTCGCCGGGCACGCCCCGATACCGGTTCTCCGGTTTCACGCTGTCTCCCGCCCGCCGGACGCTGGTCCGCGACGGGCGGGAGTTGCCGCTGATCCCGCGCTATTTCGACCTGCTCGTCCTGCTCGTCGAGCGTCGGAACGAGGCGGTGTCGCGGGGCGACATCCTCGATATCGTCTGGAGCGACGTCGTGGTCACCGACGGGGCGCTGAGCCAGGCGGTCCGGATCCTCCGTCGCACGCTGGGCGACGATCCGCGCTCACCGACCCTGATTCGCACGGTGCAGCGTCATGGCTATCGCTTCATCGGCGACGGCGTCATCGAGGAGCCGGACGACGCGGTTCCGGCGACCGAGCCCAGGGCGCCGGTGCAGCCCGACGCGAACGCCTCCATGGAGCAGGCCGTCGCGGCATTGCTCGCCGACGATGCCGACGACGCCGAGGACGCGGACGTCCGCCGGCGGCAGGCCGCCGAGACCCTGCACCAACTGGGCACGGCGGAGGCGCTGGAACGGCTGAACCGCAGGAAGGCGCACGCCGTAGGCAGGGCCTACTTGCGCGAGACACGCTGGGACGTTCCGGGCGCGGGTCCGGTTCCGCTGTTGGGACAGCCGGGTTGGCTCGCGGCCGCGAGAATCCTGTTCCGGCTTCGCATCCGGCGTGCGGCCGGCGTCGCCGGGCGGCGGTGGGTGGGGGCGGCCTCCGGCAGGGCCATGGCCGGGGC
>JAJEEE010000040.1 GCA_022821145.1 Acidobacteriota bacterium | reverse complement strand
TAGTGCTCGAGGATGTTTTCCGTGTGCGGCGAGACGGCCTGCCCTTCCGAGCGGGCTTTCCGGAGGCGTTTTCTGTGTTCGTTCCGGGACAGGTGGAACCAGAGCTTGACGATCAGCACGCCGTCGTCGGTCAGCATCCTTTCGAGAGCCGCGATGCGGTGCAAGTCCGCTTCGTAGCGCGCGTCGTCGCTGGCGTCGCGGGCCCGGTCCAGTATCGCCCGCGTGTACCAGGACCCGAACATCACGGCGATCGAGCCGGCGCGCGGAATCGCCCGCCAATAGCGCCAGAACCGCGGGTGCTCGCGCTCCTCCTGCGTTTCGTCCCAGAACGCGTGAGTCTCGACGCCGCGCGGGTCGAACCACGTCGCCAGGCGGTGAACGACTTCACCCTTGCCCGCGCCCTCGGCGCCGGCCACGATGATGATGACTCCGACGCCGCGCGCCCGCAGGGCGCGCTGGGCCTCGATGAGCGCGGTCCGGATTCCGGGCTCCCGCTTGCGGAAAACGTTCTTGTCGATTTTTTGTCCGATTTCGGCGGTTTCGAACACGGTATGATCGATCCTCCCGAGGCCGACCGTCGCGATCGACCCGAGTGCCACTTTAGGTCCATGGATACCCGCGTGCAAGCAGGGATCCGGCCGGCCTTCACGAAACAGCGACGCCAGGAGTCAACCATGCCCGAACCGGTTGTTCTCGAAGTCTTCACGGACTTCGTCTGACCGTGGTGCTATCTCAGTACCGTGCGTATTGAGCGTTTGAGGACCACCTACGATGTCGATGTCCGTTGGCGGTTCTTCCCGCTGCATCCCGACACGCCCGACGAGGGCATGCCCCTGGCGACGTTGTTCGCCGGCCGCGGCTACGACCTGGAGGAGATGTACCGGAAGATGAAAGCGCGCATGGACGCCGAAGGGTTGCGCTACGCCCCTCGGACCCACACCTACAACAGCCGGCTCTCGCAGGAACTGGCCAAGTGGGCCGACACGCAACCCGGTTTCGAGGCCGTGCACGACGCGCTGTACCGCGCCTATTTCGTCGACGGCCGGAATATCGGCGATCCGGACGTGCTCGTCGGCGTCGCCGCTTCCGTCGGGCTGCCGGCCGACGGCGCGCGAGCGGTCCTCGAAGAACGCACGTTCCGGGAAGCCGTGGACGCGGACTGGGCGCGCGCCCGCCGGTTGGGCGTCACGGGCGTGCCCACCTACGCCTGCGATGGCCGTGGCGTTGTCGGCGCGCATCCCTACGAAGTGCTCGAAGGCCTGGTTCAGGACGCCGGCGCCGTTCTCCGCGTCAACGGCGGTTCACGGGCGTGAACGCCTCCGAACCGCCCTCGGGGATCGGGTTGCTCCTGGTCAACCTGGGAAGCCCGGAAGCGCCGACCCCGGAGGCGCTGGATCCGTACCTGAAAGAATTCCTGATGGACCCGGACGTCATCGACATCCCCGGGTTCCTGCGCTGGCCCCTGGTCCACTGGCGCATCGTTCCGAAGCGGAAGAGGGACTCGGCGGCCCTGTACGGGAAGATCTGGACGGAGGCGGGCTCGCCGCTGCTGGTGAACTCGCGGGCCTTCGCGGGCGCGATCGATCGGGAACTGCAGAGCGAGCACGGCCTCCGGATGGCGCTGGGCATGCGGTACGGGCGACCCTCGATCCGGGACGCGCTCGAGACGCTGGCCGTGGCCGAGCTGGATCGGCTGATCGTGTTCCCCCTCTATCCGCAATACGCGCAATCGTCCACGCTCACGGTCCGGAAGAAGGTGCTGGCCGAGCTTCGGGCGATGCCGCATCGGACGCCCGAACCCGAGTGGGTGCACCCGTTCTATTCCGATCCGCGTTACATCGAGGCGGTGGCCGCGGTATCGGCCGGACCGTTGGCGGACTTCGCGGCGGACTTCACGTTGTTCAGCTTTCACGGCGTTCCGGAACGGCACCTGCGGCGCGCTCATTCGGTCTGCCTGGCCTCCGACTCGTGTTGCGATCGGGTCATCGACGAGAATCGCAACTGTTACCGGGCGCAGTGCTTCGATACGGCGCGCTCGGTCGCCGGCGTCCTCGGCATTCCGCGGGAACGCCGGGCCGTATCGTTCCAGTCCCGGCTGGGCCGCACGCCCTGGATCCAACCCTACACCGACCGGTTGATACAGGAGTTGCCCGGACGAGGGGTCCGGCGTCTGGCCGTTCTGTGTCCGTCGTTCGTCGCCGACTGCCTGGAGACGCTCGACGAGATCGAGAACCGGGAGCGCGAACGGTTTCTCGAGGCCGGAGGCGAGGCGCTGCGGTTGGTGCCGAGCCTCAACGCGGATCGGGCCTGGGTGAAGGCGGCGGCCGGACTGGTGCGGGACGTGATCGGGACGTGACGGGCTATAATGGAGCCACGCGCCCTCGGGGGCGCGAAACGGGGCGCGCATGACGAAGGTTGCCGAGTTGATCCGCCAGAAGGGGCGCGAGGTGCAACGGATCCAGTACAACACGTCGGTGGCCGACACGGCGCAGGCGTTCCTGGACAGCGGCGTGAGCTCGTTCCTGGTGTGCGACGGCGAGGATGTCCTCGGGATCTTCACCAAGAACGACCTGGTTCGATGCTGCGTTGCCGATCCGGGCGGTTTCGGGCGCCGCCCCGTCGCCGAGAGCATGACGACGGACCTGTTCACGGCGGCGGCCGACGACGATCTCGACGGCGTGGTCGAGGAAATGGTCCGCCGGGGGCTGCGCCACGTTCCCGTCGTCGACGGGAAGCGCGCCATCGGCATGATCACGCCGATCGATATCCTGCTCTACCAGACGAACGCCGTCCGTTCCGACGACCGGGACATGATGCGCTACATCAACGGAAGCTACTGACGGGGCCGCGGCGTGGCGACGATTCTTCTCAGCATCGCCGTCCTCGGCGCGGCCGTCGCACTGATCGCCGTCCGGCTGTTCTTCGTTCGGGACGGCGAGTTTCGCGGAACCTGCGCGTCGAACAATCCCTACCTGCCCGAGCTCCGCAAGGCGACGGGGGAGTGCTGGGCCTGCGGCGAGCCGCCGGGCGGCGACTGCCCGCGCCCGGACGAAGAACGCGCTTCCACTTCGTTTTCCGGGAGCCGATAGCGCAGCAGCCGCGATGCGACTCCGAGCCGTAACCGGACTCCTCCGCAAGAGCGAGTCCTCGACCGCGGACGCGGCGGCGGCCATACGCGCGTTGCACCAGCGACGCCGCTCACGCGTCTTCGACGATCGATACGCCCGCGTTCTCTGCGGTGGGTTCTGGCGGCTGGTCCTGGCCCTTCGGCCCCTGGAGTGGATTCTGGCGCGTCTGACGCGACCGACGGCGCCGGTCGCGATGTGCGTGCTGATGCGGGCGCGATACGCCGAACGGGTCCTGGAACGCGCCGTCGAACGGGGTGTCGTTCAGTACGTCATAATCGGCGCCGGCATGGACTCGTTCGCCTTCCGCCGGGGAGACCTGAGCGCGCGGATCGACGTCTTCGAGGTGGACCATCCCGCCACGCAGTCCAAGAAACGCGACCGCATCCGACGCGCCGGGCTGAAGGTCCCGCCCCGGCTGCACTTCGTCGCCGCCGACCTGGAGAAGACTGCGCTTCTGGACGCGCTTTCCGGGTCGGGCTTCGACGCGTCCCGTCCCACGTTGCTGACGCTGCTGGGCGTGACCTACTACCTGACGGACGAGTCGCTGGCCGAGACCGCAGGTTCCATCGCGCGCGGCCTGTCCCCGGGCACGCTCCTCGTGATCGACTACCTGCTGGACGCGGCGTCATCCCGGCCCGAGCACCTGCCGATGCGGGACGAGTTGAAGGCCTTCGTCGCGCGCATGGGGGAGCCGATGATCAGCGACGGCTCCCAGGCGGCGATGAACACGCGGATGGAAGCGCTGGGATTCGACACGGTCGAGAACGTGGCCCTGCCCGAGCTGGAACCGCAACTTCTGGAAGAGTTGGGCGAGCTGCCATTGGAAGTTCCCAGCTTCTTCGGGCTGGCGGTATTCAAGGTGGCCGACCCGGACGAGCGGTCGGCGCGCACGTCTTGACGGCGCGGCGGTGATAGAATCGCTCCACGATCGGGGAGGGAGGGCGATGCGACGAACCGCCGCCGCCGCGCTACTGGCGGCTGTCCTGTTCTCGGCCGGCGCGGCCCCGGCCCAGCAACCGGCGTTCGAGCCGGTCGGTACGATCGCGGACATCATGCGGGAGATCATCTACCCGATGTCCGACGCGCTGTTCTACGTGATGCGGTCCCCGCCGGAGACCGACTACGACTGGAACCTGCTGGCCCGCCGCTTCCTGACTCTGGCCGAGTCCGGGAACCTGATCATGATGGACGGCCGCTCCGTCGCCGAGGACGACTGGATGACCTACGCACGCGAGCTGGTCGACGTCTCCAGGTCGGCCCACGGCGCCGCGCTCGCCCGGGACCTGGACGCGATCCAGGCGCTGAGCCCCCGGATGGAAGCCTCCTGCCGCACCTGTCACGAGCAGTACCATCCCCGCTACCGGCGCCGGCCGCCGCCGCCGGACGATCGTTAGCTCCCGGCCGAGAGAATCCGCCGCGCTAGAAATCGACGTTCATCGACAGGCGGATCGTGCGGCCTCCGGAGAAGCCGGTGGGTTGGCCGAACAGCGGCGAGGTCAGCACGCCGTTGTAGGAACGCGGCTGGCTGTGGTTCAGCAGGTTGCTCACCCGCGCCTGGAAGCGCACGCGCGTCTCTCCCTCCCTCGGGCCGCGTCCCCTCCGGCCGCGGCGTTCGCCGGACGCCCGCTCCTCACCCTCGATCCCGGCCGCGGTCCCGACGTAGAACTCCTTGGTGAACGTCATGTCGACATTCCAGCGGCCCGGCCCGACCTCCGTGTTGCGCGCGACGCCGGGAGGCCGGTCGCGCGTGGACTGGTCCCCGTTCAGGTCGGCTCCGGTCCGCAGGCTGTAGAGGTTGCCCGTGTTGGCCTGGAAATCGAAGTTGAAGTTCGTGCCCGCGTAGGTCGCCCGGGCCAGGCTCCGCAGAATCGCGTTGCCGAACGCGGCGTCCTCCGGCAGGCGGATCCGAAAACGCGACTGCACCTGGTGCTGCCGGCGGCCGGGCCCCCACAGCCGGACGTAGGGGTTGTTGAAGTCGTTGTCGTCGTCCGCGGACCGGTAGCGGTACTGGATCTCGCCCGACACGCGCAGGCCGCTCAGGATCAGGTCCCGTCTCGGCTGTATCCGGAAACGCAGGTCGCGGCCGATGGACCGTCCCGTCGATTCGATCTGGTACATGTTCCCGACCACCGGGTAGAAGGGGCGCATCCGGTCGACGATGTCCTGTCGTTCGTCGCGCGGGAGGGCGAGCAGCTCATCCGGCAGCGGCGTCCCCGGATAGGGCGCGTTGACGTTCCGCGTCCGTTGCTGGTGGACGCCGAGGTTCCAACTGAACGACAGAGCGAGGCGGACGCCTCCGGGAACGTCCTGGTTCACGCTGAGCTGAGGTCTCGCCGTGTACGGGGACTGGTAGGCGGGATCCAGCAACCACAGCGAGGCGTCGTCCGCGTCCACCTCCGTGAACTCGCCGGCGAACGGCTCGGGGAACGACGGCGCGGACACGGACCGTTCGAACAGGTGGGACCGGCCGTCGTACCGCATCAGGCGCTCGTAGTCCTGGAAGTCCCTGAAGTCGATCTGCGTCCCGATGCTGATGAGCGTGTCCGCGAACGGGCGGTACTGAAAGTTCAGCGTGGGATTCACCCGCAGGAAGTCGACCGAGTGGTTCGTGGCGCCGTAGGACAGTCCCATCCTCAGGCTGGCCCGCTCGCCGAACCCGCGATCGATCTGGAAGAACGTGTCGAAGGCCACGGTGTCGATCCGGATCAGGCCGTTGCCGGATGCCTGGGTGAACGTGGTCGGCGTGCCGGTGATGGCGACCTCGCGGCCGCGGCCGTCGAGGTAGGCCGGCGTGTCTCCATCCGTGCGGGCGTCGGCCACGATCCGCCGGGTCTCGGCGCAGTTCGTCCCGTCGAAACCCGTCGCCAGGCAGTAGTCGTGAAGGCTGGCGAATTCGTACGTGCCGTTGAAGTTGTTCTCGAACAGCTCGCTGTTCTTCGCGTACGCGGTCTCGACGCCCCACTGAAACCGCCATTCTCCGCGTTCCCATCGGAGGCGGTTCTCGGCCTGGTAGCGCGTGTTCCGGTCGATGTTGCGCTCCGTGCCGCCCCCGCCGTTGAAGGAACCGGCGACGTCGACGGCGTAGCCCTCGTTGATGGGAACGGACCGGTCGTGTCGGCGGCGCACGCGAAACTGGAAATCGTTGGTGTGGTTTTCGCCGAACGTCCGGTGGCGGACATCGATCGACCACGTGCTTCCGCCCTCGTCGGCGCCGCGTTCCGGCAGCGTGAAGCCGCCGACGCCGCTGTTCTCCGAACGGGACCTCTCGTACTCGTATTGGACGTGGAGCGTGTGGCCGTCGGCCAGGTTGATGTCGCCCTCGATCGCGAACTGCTCCTCGCGTTCGGGCAGGACGACGCCGCGGAAGATGCTCTCCGTCGGCGTCACCGCGCGCAGCGAGTTGCCCGCCCGTTCATCGACGCGCGTCGACGCCTCGATGTCGATCTCGAGGAAGTCGGGGATCAGCGGGCCCTGCACGCTGACGTCGGCGTCCCGCGTTTGCCGCGGCTCTTTCCGGGACTCGCCGGGCGTCAGGGCGTTGAGGGCCTCGTCGGCGAAGTCGAACCCGATCGACCGGCGCCACCGATCGGAACCCGGCCGGGTGATGATCTCGATCCGGGCGCCGCCGCCGTCGGCGCTTAGCGAGTTGGGATCGATGATGATCTGCTGGATCTGGTCCAGCCGCGGCAGCCGGCCGTCGTCGAAACCGTCGATCGTGAAGTTCGAGAGGATGTCCTCCTCCAGGTCCCCCGTCGTGTCCGCGCCGGCCAGGAGCATCAGGTAGACGGCCAGCTCCTCTTCGGTCGAGGGCAGGCCCAACAGCTCGTCGCCGGACAGCGTCGTGGACAGCAGGCTCATCGACGTGTCCGCGATCAGTTGCTCGACGGTCGCGTTGACGACGAGGTTCTCCCCGACCGGCGCAAGCTCCAGGACCACTTCGATCGGTTCGGCGCCGAGCCTCAGCGCGATGTCCGCCGCGTAGGCCTCGAAAGCGGGAGCGACCACCTCGATCCGGTAGTCGCCCGGCGGCAGGTCGACGCGGAACGCGCCGCGGGCGTCCGTCACGGTCTCGGAGACGGGGTCCGAAGCGTCGAAGACCCGCACGTCGACCGACTGCATGACGGCGCCGCTGACGTCGCGGACGACGCCGGAGAGCGGGGCCGTCACGGCGCGCGGTCCTTGTGCGAAAGCGCCGCCGCCGGAGACGATCAGCACGACCATGGCCACGGCCCGCATTTCGATTCTTCTCGACATGGGTTTCGATCAGACTATGCGGCGCGGATCGGCCGAACAAGGAATTTGCGAAGCGTTCCGGGTTTTCGTCCGCGCGACTGCCAGGCGTCGCGTCCGGAACGGCTACGGCGCTTCGAGGACGGGAAACCCCGTGGACCGCCGCTCGATGTAACCCCCGTCCGGGCCGCTGCTGATGAAGTAGGCGTCCAGACCGGGGCGCGCCTCGACGAGCGTTGCGGCCGGCTCCACGCCCATGACCATGAACGCCGTCGCGTAGGCGTCGGCCGTCATCGCGTCGCGGGCCAGGACCGAGACGCTCAGCAGCGGGGACGCGGCGGGACGGCCCGTGGCCGGATCCAGGATGTGGACGACGCGCTCGCCCTCCTGGATCGTGAAGTTGCGGTAGTTGCCGGACGTGGCCAGCGCGGCGTCGGTCACGGACAGGGCGGCCTGGAGCGGATTGCGTCCGTCCCCATCGACCGGACGCTCGATGCCGATCCGCCACGGCCGGCCTTCCGGGTGCATGCCCCGGGTGCGGATCTCGCCGCCGATCTCGACGAAGTAGGCCGTGACGCCGCGTACCTCGAGAAACTCTCCGATGCGGTCGACGCCGTATCCCTTGGCGATGGCGCTGAAATCGAGGGCGGCTTCCGGGGCGTGCTTGCGGACGGCGGGCGGGGAATCCCGCCATTCGAACGCCCCCAGGTCCGCCAGCGCGCGCAGTTCTCGGATGGTCTCGGAGGCGGGAAGCTCGCCCGCGCCCTCCGGTCCGAAACCCCAGGCGTCGACCAGGGGGCCGACGGCCGGATTGAACGCGCCGCCCGTGTCCGAAGCGATCTCGCGCGAACGCAGGAAAACGGTCTGGAAATGAACGTCGACCGGGTGCCACGCCCCGGTGTCCGCCGACGCGTTGAGCCGGGACACGACGGAATCGGGATCGTAAGTCGACATCGAGCGGTCGATCTCCTCGAGAAGGGAATCGACCCCGGCGCGGATCGCCCGCGCCGCGTCCGCCGCCGGCGCGTAGTCGACGCGGTACGTGGTTCCCATGGTCGCGCCGCCGAAGCCTTCCAGGGGCGCGGCCGGCCGGGAGCAGCCCGCGGCGAGAACCAGGAGCGCGGCGATGGGCGAGCGAACCCGCATCGTGGACTACGACCCGAAGTCGTCGAAAGCGACGTTCTCGTCGGGTACGCCGAGATCGTCGAGCATCTTCAGGCAGGCCTGGAGCATCATCGGCGGACCGCAGAGGTAGTATTCGACCTCCTCGGGCTCGGGGTGCTTCGAGAGGTACTCGTCGTAGAGCACCTGGTGGATGAACCCGGTCGGGCCGTCCCAGTTGTCCTCCGGCAACGGCTCGGACAGGGCGATGTGGTACCTGAAGTTGGGGAAATCCCGCTCGATGTCCCGGAAGTGATCCGTGTAGAACAGCTCCCTCAAGGACCGGCCGCCGTACCAGTAGTTGACCTTGCGGCCTGTCCTCAGCGTGTGGAACAGGTGGAAGACGTGCGACCGCAGCGGCGCCATGCCGGCGCCGCCTCCGATATAGACCATCTCCTTGTCGGTGTCCTTGATGAAGAACTCGCCGTACGGCCCCGAGATCGTGACCTTGTCGCCGGGCTCGAGAGAGAACACGTACGAGGAGCAGACACCCGGGTTCACCTCCATCCAGCCCCCCCGGGCGCGGTCGAACGGGGGCGTGGCGATCCGGATGTTGAGCATGACGATGTTGCCCTCGGCGGGATGGTTGGCCATCGAGTAGGCGCGGAAGAGCGGCTCCTCGTTCACCATCCTCAGGTCCCAGAGCTTGAACTTGTCCCAGTCCGGGCGGTACTCGTCATCGACGTCCATGTCCCGGAAGACGACCTCGCAGGTCGGCACGTCGATCTGGATGTAGCCGCCCGACTGGAAGTCCAGGATTTCGCCCTCGGGCAGGCGCACGACCAGCTCCTTGATGAACGTGGCGACGTTGCGGTTGGAGACGACCTCGCACTCCCACTTCCGGATCCCGAATATCTCTTCCGGCACCTGCAGGCGCATGTCCTGGTTGACCTTCACCTGGCAGGCCAGACGCCATTGCTCGGCGACTTCCTTGCGGTTCAGGTGATTGGTCTCCGTGGGCAGGCACTCGCCGCCGCCCTCCAGGACCCGGCACCGGCACATGGCGCACGTGCCGCCGCCGCCGCACGCCGACGGCAGGAAGACGGCCTTCGAAGCCAGAGCGCCCAGCAGCGTCGTGCCGGGCTCCACCTTCAGCGGGCGTTCCTCGTCGCCGTTGATGACGAGCGTCATCTCGCCCGCCGGGAGCAGGCGCTCCTTGCAGGCGATCAGGATGGCGACCAGGACGAGGATGACCACGCCGGTGGCGACGGCGCTGGCGATCGTGACGGTGAAGATCATCGGAGCCTCAGAGGCTGATCCCGGCGAAGCTCATGAATGCCAGCCCCATCAGGCCGGTCATGATGAACGCCATGCCCAGGCCGCGCAGCGGCGCGGGAATGTTCGAGTACCGCAGTTTCTCCCGGATCGAGGCGATGGCCACGATGGCCAGGAAGAACCCGAAGCCGGATCCCGCGCCGAAGACCACCGTCTCCCCGAACGCGTACTGACGTTGCACCATGAACAGGGACCCCCCGAGAATGGCGCAATTGACCGTGATCAGCGGCAGGAAGATGCCCAGCGACACGTGGAGCCGTGGAAAGTAACGCTCGACGACCATCTCGACAAGCTGGACGGCGGCGGCGATGGCCGCGATGAAGACGATGAACCGCAGGAACGTCAGGTCCACCTCGGCGAAAACCGGCGATATGAAACCCAGGGCGCCGTCGCGCAGCAGAAACGTGTAGATCAGCCAGTTCAGCGGCGCGGTGATGCTCAGGACGAAGATCACGGCCGCCCCGAGGCCGACGGCCGTCTTGACCGTCTTCGAAACCGCCAGGAACGAGCACATGCCCAGGAAGTAGGCCAGGACCATGTTCTCGATGAACGCCGATCGCACGAAGATGTTGACGAGTTCCATGGCTCAGCTCACGTCGGTCAGCTTCGGCCGGAGCCCCCGCTGGACCCATATGAAACCGCCGATCAGGAACATGGCGGCGGCGGGCGTCAGCATGACGCCGTTGTCCACGTAACCCAGGTCGTAGACGAACTGCGGCACCACCTGGAAGCCCAGGAGCGTTCCCGAGCCGAACAGCTCCCGGAAGAAGGCGACCGCGATGAGGATGAGGCCGTAGCCCGCGCCGTTGCCCAGGCCGTCGAGGAACGACTTCCACGGCCGGTTGGCCATCGCGAACGCCTCGAGGCGTCCCATGACGATGCAGTTCGTGATGATGAGGCCGACATAGACGCTCAGCTCCTGCGCCACGTCGTAGAGGAAGGCCTGGAGGACCTGGTCCACGAATACCACCAGGCCCGCGATCACCAGCAACTGGATGATCATCCGGACCCGGGGCGGAATCGTCGCGCGGAGCAGCGAGATCGCCACGTTCGAGCAGCAGATGACGAATGTCACCGAACCGGCCATGACCAGCGAGTTCGCCAACTGCGTCGTGACCGCCAGCGCGGAGCAGATTCCCAGAACCTGGACGGTGATCGGGTTGTTGTCGCCGAACGGGTCCGATACCAGCCGCCGGTTCTTCTTCGAAAGCAGCGGCTCTTTCGGTTCCGCGACGACGGGGCGGGGTTCCTCGACCGCGACCGTGCTCATGGGTCCATCCCCTCGAAGACGTTGTTGTACAGCGACAGCTCGTCACGGAACATGTCGGTCACTCCGCGTGTGGTCATGGTCGCGCCGGTCAGCCCGTCCACCCGGTGCGGATCGCCGGCCACGTCGTTGCCCGAGCCCTTCAGGACCTCGACGGAGGCGAATTCGCCCCCGTCGGCGAAAAGCCGCTTGCCCCGGAACCGGTCCTGGAATTCGGCGGTCGCGATCTCGGCGCCGAGTCCCGGCGTCTCGGTCTCGTGATCGAACACGATGCCCGCGATCGTGTCCAGGTCGGCGTCGAGGGCCAGGAAAGCGTTGATGCCGCCCCACAGGCCGTTGCCCTCGATCGGGACGATGAAGCGCGCCCCTCCGTCGCGTTCGTAGACGAAGACCGGGAAAAGCCGTTCTTCGGGGGCCTTGCGAAACTCGGCCCGGACGTCGACGTCGACCGGGGCCACGCCGTCGACTTCTAGTCCCGCGTAGTCGAGGACGCGCTCGTCGACGTACGCGGCGTAGTCGGCTTCGAGCGTCTCCGGATTCACGTCGTCCATGACCGTCTGGAGGATCGCGATCTGTTGCGCGCGGCGTGCGTTGGCCGCCTGCAGGCCGCGGAGGCTGCTCGACGCCAGCGCGAGGACGACGGCCACCGTCACGGTGACGCCCGTGGCGTAGGCGAGGGTGTACCTATTGGAGTACACGCGCGGCCCTCCGCTTGATGTTCGATCGGACGACGACGTAGTCGATCGTGGGCGCGAACACGTTCATCAGAAGGATCGCGAGCATGAAGCCTTCCGGGTAGGCCGGGTTCAGCACGCGGATCACGATCCCGAACACTCCGACGAGGAAACCATAGACCCACTTTCCCTTTTCGGTCTGGGCCGCCGTGACCGGGTCGGTCGCCATGTAGACCGTGGCGAACAGCATGCCGCCCATAAAGAAATGATAATAGGCCGGGACGCCCTGGAACGGGCTGATATTCAGCGCCGTCAGCAGTGAACTGGCCGCGAACGCGCCCGCCAGGACGCTGGCGATGATCTTCCAGCTCCCGACCCCGGTCACGATCAGCACCAGGGCGCCCAGACCCACGGCGATGGCCGACGTCTCGCCGATCGATCCCGGGATCGTCCCCAGAATCATGTTCCACAGATCGTAGGTGAAGGGCGCCGCGGCGGTGAGCCCGTCCATGCCGTCGATGTAACCCACTCCCAGCGGCGTGGCGCCGGAATAGCCGTCCACGAAGTTCCCGGGATCTCCGGCCACCCAGACCTGGTCGCCGGAAATGTAGGTCGGATAGGCGAAGAACAGGAACACGCGCGCCGTGAGCGCGACGTTCAGAATGTTCATGCCGGTCCCGCCGAAGGCCTCCTTGCCGATGACGACGGCGAAGACCGTGGCCAGCGCGACCATCCACAGCGGAATCGTCGGCGGGACGATCAGGGGAATCAGCGACCCGGTGACGAGGAATCCCTCGTTCACCGGGTGGCCGCGGAGCACGGCGAACGCGAACTCGGTATTGAGCCCGACGAAGTAGGTGACGGCGACGATCGGCAGGACGCGCATCGCGCCGAACAGCATCTTTGGGCCGAACCCTTCGAGTACGCCCGTCAACTCGCCGATGGCCAGATGATGCTGGTGGCCGACGTTCCATATCCCGAACACCAGGCAGGGCGCCAGCGAGATGATGACGGTGAACATCGTGCGCTTCAGGTCGATCCCGTCGCGGACGTGGGCGCCGCCGGCGGTGGCCTCGCCCGGAACGAACAGGAACGTCTCGAAGGCGTCGTAGGCGTTGTAGTGCTTCTCGAGCAGGCCGCCCTTCTCGAAGTGCGGCTTCGCCAGGTTCAGGATGGAACGGAAGATCTTCATGCCCGGCGCTCCGTCATCGTCCTACCCCTCGACGCGCAGCGCGTCGAGCCCCTCCCGCAGGATCCGCTGCACGGGCTGTTTCGACGTGCAGACGAACTCGCACAGCGCCAGGTCCTCTTCCACGACCTCGTAGATGCCGAGCCCCTCCATTTCGTCGAAGTCGCCGACCATGATCGACTTGATCAGGTGCTGGGGGTGCAGGTCCATCGGGACGACGCGCTCGTACTGGCCCGTCATCACGTAGGCGCGCAGCTCGCCGTGCATGTTGGAGTTGACGTGAAACTTCCGGTCCCGGAAAAACGTCGAGAGGAACGTCCGCGAGATGCTGGGCCGGGCGTACGAGGGCAGGAGCCATCCCATGAATTCCGGCGTGTCGCCCTCCTCGATCACGGTGACCTGGTCGTCGAAGAGGCCCAGGAAGCCGTCGGGCTCGACGCGCGTTCCGGTGAGGACGTTGCCGCTGATGAAGCGAACGTGGTCGTGACGCGTGTTCCCGTCGACGAGCGGCTGGATCGAGGCGCCCAGGCGCGTCCGGACGTAGCCCGATTCCAGGATCTCGTCGCCGGTCACGGCCACGGTGCGCTCGGGGTCGAAGACGCCGTCGGTGAACAGCCGCCCGATCACGGCCACGTCCTGAGGCTTGACGGTCCAGACCGCATCGCCCTTGTTGATCGGCCGCGTGTGATGGATCTGGACGCCGACGTTGCCCGCCGGGTGGGGCCCGGCGAAGACCTGGACCTCGACGCCCTGGGCCTGCCGGAACACCGGCGGGGAGTCGGGGCGGACACCCAGGTGGACGGCGCCGTCGGTCAGGCGGCCCAGGACGCGCAGCCCGGCCTGGAACGCCTCCTCGCGCCCCTCGACCAGCATGGCCGCGTCGGGCGCCAGCGGCGCGGTGTCGAAGCAGGAGACGAAGACGTCGCGCGGGACGCGCGACGGGTCCGGCACGATGTTGTAGGGACGCTCTCGTATCAGCGTCCAGGCCCCGGACTCCTGGAGCAGGGCGGCCGCACGTTCCCGGGAGACCGATGCGGGGTCCGCCGCGGAGTATTCCTGGAACGTCATCTTGGAGTCGGCCAGGATGACCACCTCGCGAATGGCCCGCTTGGCGCCCCGCCGCACCTCGACGATCTCGCCGCTGACCGGCGACGAGAACTGGACGTCGGGCATTCCCTTGTCGAAGAAAACGGGCTGCCCGGCGCGGACCTCGTCGCCCTCGCCGACGTGGAGCTTGGGGATTGGGGCCAACCCGTGCAGATCGGTCGGCTTGAGCGCGCACAACGCGGCCGGCGCGCGATCCAGATACCGCGGCTCCGCCTCCCCGAACATGCGAATGTCGAAACCCCGTCTCAGCCTGATGACGTTCTGTTCCATGGGACTGTCGGTTCGCAACTCGGCGTGCAACCCAACCCGTCAGTGTACTACGGTTTTCGCGCGCCAGACGCGCCCGGCCGCTGCCCGTGCGCGGCGAAATCCGCGAGCCGGAGTCGGCTGTCCACGGCTGGCCGCCTCTGGTACGATCCCACCGGGAACGGTTGAACGTTCCGGAGCGTTTCGAGCCCGCCGGGACGGCGCGTCTCGCCGAATGCCCGAGCGATAAGGAGGTCGAGCGATGACGATCGTGACCGGTCGGGGCGACGGCGGACAGACGGACCTGGCCGGCGGAGTTCGGGTTTCCAAGGCCGATCTTCGCGTCGAGTGTTACGGGACCGTCGACGAGTTGATCTCGCAACTGGGCGTGGCGCGCGCGATATGCGGCGATCCGGACGCGAAGAGCGCGCTCAAGCAACTGCAGAAGGCGCTGTTTCGCGTCGGCGCTTCGGTGGCGACGGCGCCGGGTTCGGACTCCGGGCCGCCGGAGATCGATCCGTCCCGGCTCCGGGATCTGGACGCGCGGATCCGGTCCCTGGAAGCCGGCATGCCGGGACCGGCCGACTGGACGGTCGCGGGAGAAGACGCCGCGGCGGCCGCCGTGGACGTCGGACGCGCCGTGTGCCGGCGCGCGGAACGGGCCGCGGTCCGGCTCGCCGACGCCGGAGAGGACGTCGATCCGATGGTCATCGCCTACCTGAACCGGCTGTCCGATTATCTCTGGCTCGCGGCGAGGAAGCTGGAGACCGACGCCGGCGTCGACTCGCGGCTTCGCGACGACGACGCTCCCTCCACCAAGCCCTGGTCGCCCGCCTGGTAGCGGCCACCGGCCTCAAGGGTCCAGTTCTGGGCCTTACGTAGGAAACACTGGGCCGGAGAGGTTCCAGCGTTGCTGAACGCCATATTCATCGCGCTGATCGTCGGCTCGGTCGCGTTTGCCGCCTTCAACGGCACGATGCCGGAGGTGATGGACGCGGGCGTGACCAGCGCCAACAGCGCCGTGGAGATCGCCATCGGGCTCCTGGGTTTGATGGCGCTGTGGCTGGGCCTGTTCCACGTCCTGCGCGACGCCGGTTTCATGGCGTTCTTCGCCCGCCTCGTCGAGCCCGTCACGCGGCGCCTGTTCCCGGAGATCCCCGCCGGGCACCCGGCCATGGCCGCGATGATGATGAACGTGTCGGCCAACATGCTGGGCCTGGTCAACGCCGCGACGCCGTTCGGGTTGAAGGCCATGCAGGAGCTCAACAAGCTCAACGCGCGCGCGGGCGTGGCGACCAACTCGATGGCCCTGTTCCTGGCGATGAACACGTCGGGCGTTGCCGTTCTGCCGCTGGGCGCCATCGCGGTGCGCGCCAGCATGGGTTCCGTGGACCCGGCCGGGATCATGTTGCCGACGATGCTGGCCACGGCCTCGTCGACCGTCGTCGGGGTGACGGTGGCGTTGATGCTCCAGAGGCTTCCCCGGTTCTCGATGGATCGCTATCCGACAGTCACCGAGGAAGGAACGGCGGGGGACGTCATCAAGGGCATGGACGAGGCGGAGTCGATCGCGAAGATCGAAAAGAAGACCTCGTACGGCGGCAAGGTCCTGCTCATTCTCTTTCTGGTCGTCATCGCGACCGGCATCGTGTCCGAGTTCCGCTCCGGCGACACCGACGTCGGTGTCTGGGAGTTCGCGCGCGGCATCCTGGGGTCCTGGCTCCTGCCCGTGTTGATGGGCGTCATCGTCCTCGCCGGGGTGGGCCGGCAGGTCAACGTCTACCAATCGGTCATCGCCGGGGCCCGCGAGGCGTTCCAGATCATGGTGATGATCATCCCATACCTGGTGGCGATCCTCGTGGCGGTGGGGATGTTCCGGGCGTCGGGCGCTCTGGATCTCGTGTCCGAGTGGCTGACCGGCCTGACGTCGGTGCCCGTGGAGGGCTTCCTCGTCGCGTTCGTCCGGCCCCTGTCCGGATCGGGCGCGTTCGGCGTGATGACGGCCGCCATGGAGGCCAGTGGACCCGACTCTTTCACCGGGTACCTGGTCTCGACCATGACCGGGAGCACGGACACGACGTTCTATATCCTGGCGGTCTATTTCGGGAGCGTGGGCGTCCGGGCCGTACGCCACACGCTCGCGGCCTGCCTGGCCGCCGACTTCACGGGTTTCCTGGCCGCGCTGTTCTGGTGCCGGCTCTTCTTCGGATAGAGTCCACGCCGTTTCCTGCTAACCTCCCCCCATGGTGCGCTGGCTGTGCTCAGGCGTGTGTCTACTGCTACTGGCGGCCCCGGCCCCGGCGCAGGAGGTCGTCGCCGTTCCGGTTGCCGTCACCGGATCGGGCGGACGCCCCATCGTCGATCTCGAAGTCCGTGACTTCGCCGTTCGCGACGGCGGAAACCCCGTCCTCGTCGAGCGGCTCCAGCTTCCGGACGAGCCCGTCCGCATCGCGGTCGTCGTCGACTCAAGCCCGCGGCAGGATTCCGATATAGGCCGGACGCGTGACGATCTCCGGCGCGTCCTCGACGCACTGGACGCCGCGCACCCCATCCTGCTGGTCGAAGCGCAAACCGACGCCGTGACGCGAGTGGGATTGACCACGGACCGGCAAGCGGTCGACGCCGCCATCGACGCGCTGGAACCGACGGGCCGTCCCACGAACCGTCTGATCGACGCCGCCACGGAAGCGTTCGTGGCGCTACTCGACGCCGGGTCGCCGCGCGGCGCGCTCATCCTCGTCACCGACGGCGTCGACGTCGGCAGCGACCGGGGCGTCGAGGACTTCCGGCGCGTGTTGCGCGTGGCCGCCATGCCGTTGTACGTCCTGGCGGTCGACAACTTCGAGGGCTTCAGCGGCGGGCTCGGCGCACGGACGGCGGGCGCCGGCGCGAGCGCGCAATTCCGGGGGGCGCTCGAGAGTCTGGCCTCCCGAATGGAAGCCGTCTACGACGCGCAGCGAGACAACTGGCGCTCCCTGGCCGAGGAGAGCGGCGGCGCGTTCTTCGACGCCGGGGACGCGGGGTTCTCCGCGCCGGCCGGCACGCTGGCCGCGCGGCTCCAGGGCACGTACACGCTCTACTACCGCTCCGAAGGCGGCGGGCCGCGGCCCCTCGACGTCCGGGTGGAACGCGCCGGCGCCGCCGTCCATCATCCCGCCACCGTCGGGTTCGGGGAAGGCCCCGCCGACGACTGAGGCGGCATCCGTCCGTGCCGGGTTCCCCGCCATACGACGTGACCGTGATCGGCGCGGGCCTGATCGGCCTGTCGACGGCCATGCATCTGCTGGAGCGGCATCCGCGGCTGAAGGTGGCCGTTGTCGAGAAGGACCCCCATCCGGCCTCGCAGCAGTCCGGGCACAACAGCGGCGTCATCCACTCGGGCATCTATTACCGGCCGGGTTCGTTCAAGGCCCGCTTCTCGGTGGAGGGCCGCGCGGCGATGACCCGGTTCTGCGTCGACAACGAGGTTCCCGTGTGGACCTGTGGGAAGCTGATCGTCGCGACGCGCGAGGACGAGCTGCCGCGTCTGGACATGCTGCTGGAGCGCGGGACGGCGAACGGCGTGGAGGGCCTCGAGATGGTCGGCCCCGAGCGCGCCCGCGAGATCGAGCCGCACGCGGCGGCGATCCGGGCGCTGTGGGCGCCGGGGACCGGCATCGTCGACTTCCGCCGGGTCGCCGCGGTCTATCTGGACAGGGTCCGGGCGATGGGCGGTGAGGTCCGTTTCGGAACGCGGTTGACGACGGTCGTCGAGCGCGGCGGAGAGACCATCCTGGAGACGACGGGCGGGACTCTTCGGACACGCAACGCCGTCAACTGCGCGGGCCTCCATTCCGACGTCGTCGCCCGCATGATGGGCGTGGCGCCCGACCTGCGGATCATCCCGTTCCGCGGGGAATACTACACGCTCAAGAAGGAGAGGGAACACCTGGTCCGGGGCCTGATCTACCCGGTTCCCGACCCGGCGTTCCCGTTCCTGGGCGTCCACTTCACGCGCACGATGAAGGGATACGTCGAGGCCGGGCCTAACGCGGTCCTGGCGACGAAACGCGAGGGTTACCGCAAGCGCGACTTCTCGCCGGCCGAAGTGATCGGGATCCTCGGCTACGCGGGATTCTGGCGGATGGCGCGGCGCCAGTGGCGGGCCGGCGTC
This sequence comes from Acidobacteriota bacterium, assembly GCA_022821145.1. Classification (GTDB taxonomy): domain Bacteria; phylum Acidobacteriota; class Terriglobia; order 20CM-2-55-15; family 20CM-2-55-15; genus JAJEDW01. The sequence goes on along the minus strand of JAJEEE010000040.1, from coordinate 12,816 downwards.
CGGGAGTTGAACCGGTCGTTCCGGAAGGGCGTCTTCGTGAGGAGCCTCGAGCGTCTGATTCCCGAGGTGACGGCGAATGATCTGGCGAAGGGGGGCGCCGGCGTCCGCGCGCAGGCGGTGGCGCGGGATGGCGCGCTCGTGGACGACTTCCGGATCGAGCGGCGTCCCGGGGCCGTGCACGTGTTGAACGCGCCGTCGCCGGGCGCGACCTGCTCCCTCGTCATCGGCCGGCACATCGTCGACCTTGCCGAGCGGAGCTTCAACCTCGCATGAAAGAAAACGGGCCGCCCGGAGGCGGCCCGTTTCCGAACGGCTGAAGACGGCCTGTCAGAACTCGATCTTCATTCCCACCTGGATCTGGCGGGCCGAGAACGTGTTGACGATCTGGCCGAACGTCGTGGCGTTGATGTTGTGCAGGTTCGTGATGCCCAGTGTGTCGATGCCGTAGTTGCTGACGTTGAAGTTGGTGCGGTTCAGCACGTTGAAGAAATCGAACCGGAGCTGCGCGCGCAGGGCTTCGGTCAATCCCAGTTGGATGTTCTTGCGTAGCCCGAGGTCGAGGGTCGCGTACCAGGGTCCGCTGACCGCTCCCAGACCCAGCGTTCCCGCCTCGAGCAGGGCCGGGTTCTGGAAGATGTCGGTGTTGGCGGCGCCGCTCGGGCCGTACAGGCTGGGATGGAACAGCGTCACTTCGCCGTCCTCGTGGCGGAACACGCCGGAGCGGCGCTGCAGCTCGGGGATGTCGATCCCGCGAAGATGCACGGTGTTGGTCAGGGCCCGGGAACCGCCGCGGTTGATCGTCCCGCGACCGGAGTAGATGTTGATCACCTCGCCGGAACGGATGCGGACGAACCCGCTCAGGTCCCACCCGCCGGCCAGCGCGCTCAGGACGCCCCGGTTCGTCATCCACCGCCGGCCTTCGCCGACGGGGAGCTCCCACACCCAGTTCGCGTTGATGGTGTGCGTGATGTCGAAGTCGGCGCGCCCGACTTCCAGGTGCGGCTGGGCGTTGTCGAACAACCCACGGAAATTCGATTGGCTGCCGCTGTAATTGGTGAGCACCTTCCCGTACGTGTAGTTGAATTGGCCGGTCAGACCGGAGCGCCACCGCCGGCGCAGTTCCACCTGGAGCGCGTTGTACTTGGAGAAGGCGTGGTTGCCCACCACGTCGGCGACGAACGCGTTCGGTTGGCGAAGGAAGTAGCTGATCGGCAGCGTCGCGCCGAATCGCTCGCCGCCCTCGCCGTTGAAGAAGAAGATGCGGTTGTTCGCCGCCAGGAAACCTCCGATGTACTGCCCGATCTCGCCGTTCCGAATCCAGCGCTGCACGGTTCCCGATTGCAGGAGGCCGCCGAAGCCGAGTTGCGGGAAGATCTGGAGCGGTTCGCCGGCCGCCGGATGCCCGTTGGCCGCCAGGTTCCGCTGGGCGCGCCGGAAGTCCTCGACGAACGGCGCCGGGAGCATCACCTGGTTCAGATCGATGGCGCGGATGAGCTTGACGCCGTGGTTCCCCAGGTAGCGGATCTCGAATGCCGTGTCGGGCAGGATCATGTGCTGGAAGCCCACGTTCCACTGCTGCACGTACGGCGTGCGCAGATCCGGGTCGATCGTGAAGATCGCCGCGGTCGGGTCCGCGAGGATACCGTCGCGGGCGGTCCGGGGGATCTTGAACTCGGGCTCGGGGATGGGAGGCAGGCCGCCGCTGACCGTTCCGGCGAGTCCGCTCAGCGTGACCCCCTGGCTCAGGCCGTCGTTGGCGCTCAGCGCGTTCCGGACGGTCGTGATGATGTTGTCGACCACGTAGTTCAGACCGTACCCGGCGCGCAGCACCGTGTTGTCGCCGAGTTGCCAGGCCAGTCCCACGTTTGGGGCGAAGTTGTTGAGGTCGCGGTCGTAGAACGGCCGCCCGTTGGTGGCGCCCGCCAGGTCGACGACGGCGTTCGGGTCGAGGATGTCGTCCACGCCGCCCACCGGAAGCAGCGCCAGGCCCTGCGTTTCGTCGGGAACCCCGTGGAACTCCCACCGGAGGCCGAACGACAGGCTGAGGTCGGGCGTGATGCGCCAGTTGTCGCCGGCGTAGAAGTTCAGGAAGTTCTGCTGGGTGATGCGCCGCGTGGTGGCGCCGTCGACGAATCCCGACGTCGTCGAATCGACGTTGAACGTCTGGCTGGCCTCGTCCACGAAGCCGCCCAGGACGCCCAGCAGCGCGGAGGCGGTGCCCAGCTCTCCGGAGGCGATTCCGCCGGGGAAGAGGTCGGGCGTCAGCGGGTCGGGATTGCCCACTCCGAAGCCGAGGACGTACGTCGGCACGATGCCCGCGTCGTTGAAGCTGTCGACCTCGGTCCAGCGGGCGCTCCCCCCCAACTTGATGACGTGGTTGCCCCGTGTCCACGTCAGGTTGTCGATCAGGTCCCAGTTGGCCGTGTCCCGGCCCTGGGGCAGGAAACTCCGGACGGGGTTGGAGAACACCGCGAGGCTCAGGCGATATCCGTCCGCGAAGGTCTCGTTGGTGAAGAACCGGGGGGCCGAGGTCTGGAACCCGACGCGGGCCTCGTTGACGATGGTGGGCGTGATCGTGCTTCGGCCCGAGAACGACGCCAGCCGGCGCGTCGAATACTGGCCGCCGCCGGGCAGCCCGGGAAACACCGGGTCGAGGCCGTTGAAGACGGAGCTGGGCAGATCGAATCGGAACTGGTGGAACGTTCCCGACACGGAATGGTTGTCGCCGATCTCGTAGTCGGCCCGCAACACGATCCAGTCGGCCTCGTCGCTGTTCGGGCTGTTGAAGCGGTAGCCCGCCGTGTTGCGTCCATCGCCGATGCTGGAGTCGTTCGACGCCGGCGTCGTGGCGATCAACGACTGGATGGCCGGATCGGGCGCCACTCCGGTCAGGTCGTAGAGGTTGACCGTATGCGCCTGGTCGTTGTCCTGCCGGATGTAGCTGAAGTTCCCGTTGCGCGCCGACGGGGTCAGGACGGTCCGCGTCACCGACGCGGTCGAAGGGTTGCGCTCCTCCTCGTAGTTGACGAAGAAGAACAACCGGTCGCCCAGGATGGGACCGCCGACGTTGGCGCCGAACTCGTGCGTCAGCGACCGCTCCCTCGGGACGCCCGCGGCGTTGTTGAAGAAGGTGTTGGCGTTGAGCCAGTCGTTCCGGTGGTAGTAGAAGACCTCGCCGTGATACTCGTTGCTGCCGCGGCGCGTGACGAACTGCGTCTGCGACGCTCCGATGCCGGCGTCGACGTCCGAGTTCGACGTGGTGATGCTGATCTGGTCGATGAAGCTCTCCTTGACCGGGACGACCCCGAACAGCGCGTCGGTCCGGATGAACGTGTCCTGGTTGTTGATCCCGTCCAGCGTGAAGTTGTTGAAGGTCCCGCGCGTGCCGTTGATCGACGCGTCGCGTATGCCGGCCGCGCTGGTCACGCCTGCCTGCGTGAGCGCCAACTGGCCGACGTTGCGGCCGTTCAGGGGCAACGACTGGACCTGCTCCCGGCTGATGTTGGTGTTGATCTCGGCGTTGATCGTGTTGATCACCGCCTGCGACTCCGTGGCCGTGACGACGACGGTCTCGGTCAGCTCGCCCACCTGAACCGTGATGTCGATGGTGGCGGGCGTGTTCAACTCGATCCGGACGTCCTCGACGATGGCCGTGCTGAAGCCGGGGGGCCGGGCCTCGACCGTGTAGTTTCCGGCGGGGACCTGCGGGAAGACGTAAACGCCCCGTCCGTTCGTCACGGTTTCCCGCGAGACGTTGGTGTCGACGTCGGTGATGGTGACCGGCGCGCCGGGAACGACGGCGCCGGTCTCGTCCTGGACTGTCCCGTCGACCGTGGAGGTGAGAAGCTGTGCGTTCGCTGCCTGCGGCGCGGCAAACAGCAACGCCGCCATGATGGCGGCGCCGAGCGATGGGGTGTGGCGGGTGACGAGTCGGTGAAGCATGGTGTTCCTCCCTGAGCTCCCTGTTTCCCACCGGAGCGCGATGGCGCGCCTGCCGGCCACCTGTCCGGGGCGGCCTCCAAGAGTCGAAGATCACCCGGATGATAAACGTGCTGAAACATCACTCTACCACCGATCGGGCCTTGCGGGGAGGGGAACAAGAAAGGGCCACCGGACGGTGGCCCCGATACCCATGCCATGGGCTGCCTGTTATTGCGGGGGGGGGATTTGAACCCCCGACCTTTGGGTTATGAGCCCAACGAGCTACCGCTGCTCCACCCCGCGTCGATACGTGTTTCCCAAGATGGTAGGCAAGTCCGGTCCCGGCGTCAAGCGGGATCGGTCCGGTTCTATTCGGCCTCGGGAACGACCAGGATGACCTCGCCCGGACGGACGAGCTTGAGGTCCTCGCGGGCCCGGCGCTCGATCGCGTCGGGATCCTGCCGCAACCGCCGTATTTCTTCCATGATCGCGTCGTTGTCGTTCTCGATGGCCTGAGCCTGTTCCTGGAGCGCCGCAAGGCGTCCGGCCTTGCGTTGGACCTCCAGCCAACCCCGGTCGCTGACCAGGGTCAGGGCGATCATGGCCAACGTCAACAGGCCGAACACGAGGCATCCGGCCCGCACCATCAACGACTTCCGACTGACCGTGGACCTGTTCATGAAGCGCTGCTCCCGATCCGGAACGTCCGTGCCATTATATACCAACCTCCGGGATTATCCCGCGCGGTCCGGTTCGGCGGGGATCGACGCGGGACGGCGCTGGAGGAGGGAGGAAGACGCGTGACCGATACAGTGGTGGCTTTCGTGACCTGCGCATCGTTGGGCGAAGCGCGACGGATCGCCGAGACCCTGGTCGCGGACCGGTTGGCGGCGTGCGTCAACATCCTGCCCGGCGTCGAGTCGTGTTATCGCTGGGAAGGCCGCGTGACGCGGGACGCCGAGTGCCTGCTCGTCGTCAAGACCACGTCCGACGTCGTGGAGAAGGCGCGCGAACGCGTGCTCGCCGCGCACAGCTACGACGTTCCCGAGTTCATCGTGTTTCGCATCGAGAGCGGCTCGGCGGATTACCTGGAGTGGATCCGCGATTCGGTGGGACCGTTGAACTGACGCTCGACGTTCAGTCCCCGAACGCGTTCTCCAGGTCCGACATCACGTCCTCCGTGTCCTCGATGCCCACCGACAAGCGGATGAGGCCGTCGGTGATACCCAGCTTTTCGCGCTCCTTGGGCGGAACCGACGCGTGGGTCATCGTGGCCGGGTGCGAGATCAGCGTCTCCACGCCGCCGAGGCTTTCGGCCAGCGTGCACAGCTCGACGCGCTCCAGGATCCCTCGCGCCGCTTCGAGCGAACCGACGTCGAAGGCGATCATCCCGCCGAAACCCGACATCTGACGCTTGGCCAGGCCATGCTGCGGGTGGTCGGGAAGTCCCGGATAGTAGACGCGCCGCACCGGCTTCTTGGACGTCAGGTAGCGCGCGAGCGTCCGGCCGTTCAGGTTGTGGGCTTCCATACGGACCGGCAGCGTCTTGATGCCCCTGAGAACGAGCCAGGCTTCGAACGGCGCCATGATGGCGCCGGCCGCGTTCTGAACGAAGCGCAGCCGCTCGGCGTCTTCTTCGTCGGCGACGGTCACGATGCCGCCGATGCTGTCGCTGTGACCGTTCAGGAACTTGGTCGTCGAGTGCAGGACGATATCGGCGCCCAGGGCCAGCGGCTTCTGCAGGTACGGGCTCATGAACGTGTTGTCGACCACGAGCCGGCAGTCCGCCTCGTTGCGCGTGATCTCGGCGACGGACTCGATGTCGGTGATCGCCATCATCGGGTTGGTGGGCGTTTCCACGAACACCATCCGCGTGGTCGGGCGCATGGCATGGCGCACGCGGCCGATGTTGGACGTGTCGACGTAGGTGAACTCGACGCCGTAGTGCTTTACGATCGATTCGAACAGGCGGAACGTGCCGCCGTAGACGTTGTGCGTGCAGACGGCGTGGTCGCCGGCCTTGAGAAGCAACTGGGTGACGGCCGTCTCGGCGGCCATGCCCGAAGCGAAGGCCGATGAGCCGGCGCCGCGCTCCAGCGCGGTCATGCTCCTCTCCAGGGCGAGCCGCGTGGGGTTCTGTGTCCGGCCGTACTCGTATCCCTTGTGCCGGCCGAGGCCGTCCTGCGCGAAGGTCGACGTCTGGTAGATCGGAACCGACACGGCCCCTGTGGTCGGATCGGGCGCCTGTCCCGCGTGAATGGCGTCTGTTCTGAATCCCATGGTGAAATCTCGCTGATGGGAGCCGTCAACGCCGGCGGCCCGCCGATCGGGCGGCCGGTCCGCGGAGGATCTCGTCAGTCGTCGGGGTCCCTGTTGTCGATCTCGCCGAAGAAATCGGGCTTGACCCGGACCTCGCGGGGCCGGCTCCCGTCGGGCGGGCCGATGATGCCGTCGGCTTCCATGGCGTCCAGCAGGCTGGCCGCGCGTCCATAACCGATCCGGAGCCGCCGCTGCAGCGCCGACGTCGACGCCTTCCCCATGGCGACGACCAGGCGGGCCGCCTCGTCGTAAAGCGCGTCGGTCGATCCCTCCGCTTCCGGATGGGAGCGCTCCTCGGGCGATTCCAGGATGCTTTCGTTGTATGCCGGGTTCCCCTGGTCCTTCAGGAAATCGGCGACTCCGGAAACCTCGTCCTCGGTCACCATCGGGCCGTGCGCCCGCATCAGCCGCGACGAGCCGGGAGGCAGGAACAGCATGTCGCCGCGTCCGAGGAGGGACTCGGCGCCGTTGGCGTCGAGGATGGTGCGGGAGTCGATCTTGGTTGCGACGCGGAAGGAGATCCGCGCGGGGAAATTGGCCTTGATCAGGCCCGTGATGACGTCCACGGACGGCCGCTGGGTGGCCAGGATCAGGTGGATGCCGACGGCGCGGGCCATCTGGGCCAGACGCGTGATGCAGGTCTCGACGTCCTTGGAAGCCACCATCATCAGGTCCGCCAGCTCGTCGATCACGATGACGACGTAAGGCAGCGGGTTCGACTCGTCCTCGCCGGCCTCGTCCCGGGCGGCCGGACCGCTCAGGCGCCGGACCTGCGTGTTGTAGGCGTCGAGCGTTCGGACGCCGCGGTTGGCGAGTTTCTTGTAGCGGCCCTCCATCTCCCGTACGGCCCACTTCAGCGCGTTCGTGGCCTGCAGGGGTTCGGTCACGACGGGAACCAGCAGGTGCGGAATGTCCTGGTAGAGTCCGAGCTCGAGCCGCTTCGGGTCGATCAGGATCAGCTTCACCTCGTCGGGCCGGGATCGGAACAGGAGCGACAGGATCAGCGAATTGACCGACACGGACTTGCCCGTTCCCGTGGACCCGGCGATCAGCAGGTGCGGCATCCGTTGCAGGTCCGAGACAACGATGTTGCCCGTGATGTCCTTGCCGAGCGTCAGCGGGAGCCGGGCGGGCGCCTCGATGTATTCGGGCGACTCCAACAGCTCGCGCAGCCGGATGGTCGCGCGGTCGGGGTTGGGCACCTCCATGCCCACCGTGGACTTCCCGGGCATGCGATGGATCCGGATGGACTCGGCTTCCAGCGCGAGGCAGAGGTCCTCGGCCAACCCGGTGACCTTGGCGTACTTGATGCCCGGTTCCGGCTTGAATTCGAACGTGGTCACGACCGGGCCCGGATGAATCTGTTTCACCCGGCCGCCGACGCCGAATTCCATCGCCTTGGCTTCGATCAATGCCGCGCGTTCCCGCATCTCGTCGTCGCTGAACTCGATCTGCGCCTCGGGCGGGCGCAGGAGTTCGAGCGAGGGCGGCGCGACCGCGTCCAGGCGCCGGCCGGCGGAGGAAGCCTGCGACGTCGTCGCGGGCGGGGTTGCCGGGGCGGACGCCGCGACCGCGGCGGACGGCGCCGCCGGGGCGTAGTCGAACAGACCGAGCGTCTGCGGGCCGGATCGCACCGGGATGGGCTCGGGCCGGGTCTCTTCCCGAATCGGCGTCGCCGGCGACGCGGCGCTCTCGCCGGTGTCCTCCGCGGCCGCGGGCGGCTCGGCAAGCGTCGACGCGAGCGCGGCGTGCTTGGCCTCGACGCGCGCCTGCTCGCGCTGCTTCCGCCGTTCCTCCTTGCGGGCCGCGCGCTTGGCTCTCCATCGACCGAGAGAGGCCCATCGCGTCCGGAGGGCGTCGGCGGTCCGCGCCATGGAGAACGTCGTGGCGAGCAGCAGCGACACCAGCAACGCGGACAACAGGACGATGGCGGCGCCGAACGGATTGAACGTCGAGGCGAGCCACTCCGCGATCAACTCGCCGCTGGCGCCCCCGGCCGGGATCTGCTCGTCGATTCGCGCCAGCGGCGACATGGAGAGCGCGGCCGAGACGGTCAGGAGCATCATGGCCATTCCCGCCAGGCGCGGCCCCACGTTCTGGACCGTCCAGGAGGCCAGCCAGTGCAGCGCGTAGACGCCGAGGAACACCGGAAGCAGAAAGCTCGCCAGGCCGACGGCCTGGAACAGGACATCGGCCGCGTGGGACCCCACGACGCCGACCAGGTTCGCCGGCGGACCCTGGAACTCGGGGTTGCGGCTGACGTTGAACGATGCGTCGCCGGCGTCGAACGACGCCAGGCTGAGCGCGGTTAGAACGGAAACCGTGGCCAGGACCAGCCCGACGAATTCGTTCAGGCGCCGGTGTCGGGTGGGCCGTAGATACGCGGTCCAACGCATCAGACTCGATTCTAGCGGAATCCCGCCCGGAACGCGAGAAGGACCACGATGCCGAGAACGATGCGGTAGAAGACGAACAGATACGTTGTGTGCGTCGCCAAGTACTTCAACATGAACGCGATAGCCAGATAACCCACCGCGGCCGCGGCGGCGATCCCGGCGCCCAGCATGGCGGCCTCGTCGGCGCCGACGCCGGCCGCGGCCAGATCGATCAGCTTCTTCGCGGCGGCTCCGGCGATGATCGGGGCCGAGAGCAGGAACGAGAAGCGGGCCGCGGCGTCGCGCCGCAGGCCGCGGAACAGGGCCGCCGTGATCGTGATGCCGGCTCGGGAAACCCCCGGAACGATCGCCAGCGCCTGGGCGGCGCCCACGGAGAGAGCGTCCGTCCAACCCAGTTCGTCGACGCCGCGGCTGCGCCGGCCCGTGCGTTCGGCGGCCATCAGGACGACGGCCAGGCCGATCAACGTGGACGCGACGACGAGCGGACCGCGAAGGTAGGCGGCGACCAGGTTCTCGGCCAGGAGCCCCGCCAGTCCGCCCGGAACCGTCGCGGCGGCGATCATTCCGAACAGCCGGGGGTCGCGTCCGCGCCGGCGGCGCGCCAGGAGGTCGAGGCCGTCCCGTGCGAGGGCGATCCACTCGGACCGGAAGTAAAGCAACAGAGCGAGCAGCGTGCCCAGGTGCAGCGCGGCGTCGAAGGCCAGACCCCGGGGTTCCCATCCCAGGAACCATGGGACCAGGATCAGGTGCCCCGTGCTCGAAATCGGGACGAACTCGGTGGCGCCCTGGACCGCGCCGAGCACGAGGGCCTCGAGGAGGTTCATATCTCCATGATCACCGGCAGGATCAGGGGCCGCTTGGACAAACGCTTGGCGATGAAGCGCTTCAGGGCGCGCCGGATCTTTTCCTTGATGACGGCCCAGTCGCCTCGCTCCTCGATCGAGGATTCTCCGATGGCCTCGATCACGATATCGCGGCATTCGTCGATCAGCGGATCCTCATCGTCGACGGTCATGCCTCGGAAAACCATCTCGGGCGGGCTTTCGATCTCGCCGCTTCGCTTGTTGATGACGATGACGGGGAGCACGATGCCGTCCTCGGAGATGTGGCGGCGGTCGCGAACGACGATGTCGGTCACTTCCTCGAGGCTGCCCTGGTCGATCAGGACGCGGCCGACCGGCGCCTTTCCGGTTATCGCGATCCGGTCCGGTTCGATGCGGACGACGTCTCCGGTTTCCGCCACCAGGACCGTGTCGCGAACCGCGCCCGTGTCCTCGGCCAGACGCGCGTGCCGGTGCAGGTGGCCGTAGGTGCCGTGGATCGGGATGAAGAAGCGCGGCCGCGTCAGCATCATCATCAGCTTGAGTTCCTCGGCGCTGGCATGGCCGCTGACGTGCACCGGCGGCGAGGCGCCGTCCGGGTACACGACGTCGACGCGCCGCCGGTACAGGTGATCCATCATCCGCGCGATGGCGGGTTCGTTACCCGGGATCATCCGGGAGGAGAGGACGACCGTGTCGCCGGCCTCCAGCGTCAGGTCCTTGTGCCGGTCCAGTGCGAGACGGGCCATGGCCGACATGGGCTCGCCCTGACAGCCGCTGACGACGACGCACACCGCGTCGCGCGCGTGCGCGGTGATCTCGCGGGGCCGGATCACGCCCTCCGGCGGCAGCTTCAGGGAACCCAGTTGACGGGCGGCCTCGGCGTTGGCCTGCATCCGGCGCCCCAGGAACGCGAGTTTCCGCCCGTGGCGTCCGGCCGTGTCGGCGATGATCTGGATGCGCGGGATCGAGGACGTGAAGCAGGTGACGGCGATCCGTCCACGGGCCGCGCGGAAGACCGCGTCGAGTCGGTCCTCGACCGCCCGCTCCGACAGCGTGTACCCGGAGCGGCCGGCGTTGGTGCTGTCCGAGAACAGCGCCAGGACGCCTTCGCGCCCGTAGGCGGCGAACCGGGCCAGGTCGAACTGCACGCCGTCGATGGGGGAGTGATCGATCTTGAAGTCGCCGGTGTGAACGATCAGCCCGACGGGCGTCCGGATGGCGAGCGCGAGCGAGTCGACGATCGAGTGGGTGACGGCGACGGTCTCGACCGCGAACGGGCCCAGATCGATCCGGTCGCCCGGACCGATCTCGTGGAGCGCGCACCGGTCGAGGAGCGCGTGATCTTCCAGCTTGCGCCGGACCAGTGCCAGCGTGAACGGGCTGCCGTAGACGGGGACGTTCAGGTACGGCAGCACGAAGGGCAGGGCGCCGATATGGTCCTCGTGGCCGTGCGTCAGGATGATGGCGCGGACCTTCTCGCGATTCTCGAGAAGATAGGCGATGTCCGGGACGACGATGTCGACGCCCAGCAGCTCCTGCTCGGGAAACAGGACCCCGCAGTCGATGACGATGATGGCGTCGTCCGAGGCGAACGCCATCATGTGCATCCCGAATTCGCCGAGTCCGCCCAGCGGGACTACTTCGAGCGATGGGCCGTCCATCGGCGTTCATTATAGGAGAAAACCCGGAAGTACTGTTCCGGCGAGAGTTCCTCGGGCCGGGCGTCGGCGTCCACGCCCGCCGCTTCGAGCAGCGCGGCGGCCTCCGCCCGACCGAGACCGCCGGCGGCCAGGTTGTTCACGAGCTTCTTCCGTCGGGCCGTGAACGCGTTGCGGACGAACCGGACGAAGTCGTCCGCGTCTCGAACCCCCGGTTTCCACTCCAGCCGAATCATTCGAGACCAGACCTTGGGCGGCGGGCGGAAGGCGCCGGGCGGGACCGGGAAACCCGCGTCGATCGCGGCATAGTGCTGGAGTCCCACCGAGAGCGGCCCGTAGTTCCTGCCTCCCGGCGCGGCGAGGATGCGGTCGGCGACTTCCTTCTGGACCATGATCGTGACGGACGCGATCGAGGACCGCGCCGCGACGAAACGCTCGATCAACGGCGTGGCGATGTTGTACGGCAGGTTGGCGACGAGCCGGTAGCCGGGGGCGGCCACGGTCCGGTAGTCGATGTCGAGAGCGTCGGAGGCGACCACCTGGACGTTGTCGGGCATCGAGGCCCGCAACGGGGGGATCAGGTCGCGGTCGATCTCGACAGCGACGACGGCGCGCGCCGATGCGGCCAGGCGCCGCGTGAGCGCGCCGCGTCCGGGGCCGATCTCGACCACGACGTCGGCGCGTTCGACGCCGGCCAGATCGACGATGCGATCCAGGATTCCCGCGTCCGACAGGAAGTGTTGGCCGAAGCGTTTCCTGAACACGGTGCGCCCGGAGTCAAGCGCGCCCGGGAAGGCGGCCGGGGGCTCTCCATCCAGCGTCCCGTACGGGATTTGAACCCGTGTCGCAGCCTTGAAAGGGCTGTGTCCTGGACCAGGCTAGACGAACGGGACGAGCCCTCCACGGCGGCGCGCGCCGCGGACGGTCCAATCGAGATTTGTACCATCGATCGAACCTTCGAAGCAAACCGCGGCGGGGGACGCCGCGGGTCCCATGGGGAATGCGGCGACGTTGTGCGTGTCCTCCGTGGGTTGGCGCGGCGCCCGGTCTTCCGAGGGGATGACCGGCGCTGCGTGTTCCACCGTGACTTGTCGGGACGCTCCGATAGTAGTCGCGGCGTTCCTCGCCGCGACTGGACAACGCGGCAATTGCCTTCGCAATTGCCGAGGCGGAGCCGAGGCGTGAGTCCAAGAGAATGATCTCTTCGTTCACGGTGTTGGCGGTCGGCGAGATCACGTCTTGCTGACGCGGCGACCCGGAGGCCGCCTTGTCCACCCGCGGCGGGGGACGCCGCGGGTCCGACGGGGCATGCGGCAACGTTGTGCGTATCCTGCGTGGCTTGGCGTGGCGCTCGGTCTTCCGAGGGAATGACCGACGCTCGGTGTTTCGCTGCGACGGGACAACGCGGCACTTGCCTTCGAAATTGCCGAGGCGGAGCCGAGGCGTCAGTCCAAGAGAATGATCTCTTCGTTCACGGTGTTGGCGGTCGGCGAGATCACGTCTTGCTGACGCGGCGACCCGGAGGCCGCCTTGTCCACCCGCGGCGGGGGACGCCGCGGGTCCGATGGGGCATGCGGCGACGTTGTGCGTTTCCTGCGTGGCTTGGCGTGGCGCTCGGTCTTCCGAGGGGGATGACCGACGCTCGGTGTTTCGCTGCGGCGGGACAACGCGGCAATTGCCTTCGCAATTGCCGAGGCG
>JAJEEE010000033.1 GCA_022821145.1 Acidobacteriota bacterium | reverse complement strand
TGGTGATCGAATCGGTCGGATACAACGAGCGGTTCTGGATGGACCGCGGCCGCACGCCCCACACCGAGCGGCTGCGCATGGTCGAACGCTTCACGCGCACCGACTTCGACAACATGAAATACGAGGTGAGGGTCGACGACCCCGGCGTCTACACGGCGCCCTGGACCGGCGAGTTCGACCTCCGCTGGATGGACGGCGCCGCGTTGTTCGAGTACATCTGCCAGGACAACAACTACGCCATCGACATCATGATCGGCGCGGAGGACGACGTCGACCGCAGCCGGATCGTTCCCTAGGAGCCTGTGGTGAAACCCCTGCTGCATTCGACCGGCGATGCATCCCGTCCGTACCGCGTTGCTCGTCGGTCACATATCGGGAATATGCTCCCTTCTCGCGCCTTGCCGGACGGGAGCCTCGCCGGTCTCGGTGCGACGCGCGGTTTCACCACAGGCTCCTAGGCCGACACTGAGGCCGGAGGTGCGCTCCGCCCGGCGAACGTCCACGGAAACGCGCGGCCCATCCCCGGGCGAGCACCCGCGGGCGAATTCCCAGGAGGATCCCATGACCGTTTCGAGACTGGCGGCGGCAGGCGCCGCCGCGGCGATCGCGTTCCTTCCGGCGACGGGCGTCGCGCAGGAACCGATCGATGCCGCGATGATTGCCGCGATCCGCGCCGAAGGCCTGGACCGCTCCCAGGCGGCGGATCTCTTCTACACGCTGACCGACGTGCTCGGACCGCGCCTGTCGGCGTCGCCGGCCTACGAGGAGTCCGCCCGATGGGCCGCGGACCGCTTCGACGAATGGGGACTGGAGAACGTGAGTCTCGAGCCGTTCGAGTTCGGCCGGGGCTGGACGCTCGAAAGCCTCACGGTCGAGATGACCGCGCCCCGCTACATGTCCCTGACCGGGTACGCCGAGGCATGGTCCCCGCCGACCGCCGGGCCGCTCGCCGGCGCGCCGGTGTACGTCGGCGACAGTTCCGCCGCGGAGATCCGGGCCATGGGCGAGCGTCTCCGGGGCGCCATCGTCCTGACGGCCCGCCCCCAGACCGAGTTCCTCGCCGAAGACCGGCCGCAGCCGGGGTTGGACGACGGACCGGTCCGGACGGGAAACCCGCCGTTCCCGAGCCCGTCGAGCCGAACGCCGCGGCCCGAGATACTGGAGCTTCTTCGGGCGCTCGGAGCGGGCGCCGCGCTGGCCCCCGGACCGACCGAGCACGGGACCGTGCGCGTCCAGGGCAACCGGGCCGCGGCGCCCGACGCCGTGCCCACCGTCGTGCTCGCGGCGGAGCAATACAACATGCTGGTCCGGCTGAGGGAGGCCGGCGAGCCCCTCGAGCTTCGTCTCGAAGTCGGCGCGCGTTTCGACGACGCGGACCTGGAGAGCCACAACGTCCTGGCGGAGATCCCGGGCGTCGATCCGGCCATCGGGGACGAGGTCGTTCTCGTGGGCGCGCACCTGGATTCCTGGCACACGGCGACCGGCGCGACCGACAACGCCGACGGCGCCGCCGCGGTCATGGAAGCCATGCGCATCCTGTCGGCCGTCGACGCCCGCCCGCGCCGGACCATCCGCGCCGCACTCTGGGGAGGCGAGGAGCAGGGCCTCGTGGGTTCACGCGCGTGGGTCGCGGACAACCTCGGAACCGAGGCCGCTCGCGACCGGTTCGCCCTATACATGAACGACGACCCGGGCACGGGCCCGGTCTACGGCTTCTACATGGAAGAGAACGCGGCGGCCAAGGCGATCTTCGACGCGTGGCTGGAGCCGCTCGCCGACCTGGGCGTCCGGCGGAACATCATCGAGGGGATCGGCAGCACCGACCACGTGCCGTTCGTCGCGGCGGGCGTGCCGGCCTTCAACACGATCAAGGAATTCGAGCACTACGACGTCCGTACGCGCCACACGAACGCCGACCTGGCGGACACCGTCAGCCTCGACGGGCTGAGGCAGTCGGCCGTCGTGCTGGCCGTCTTCGCGTGGCACGCCGCGACGCGCGACGAGCGGATCCCGCGGCGGCCGTAGCGAACATCGAGGCGGCCCGGGGCCCGCGACGGCGGGTATCGGTGCGCAGCATTCTCCGTATCGTCGAATGAATCCCTGCGGACACCTGGAACGAAGACTCCGTGATCAGTGCACTCTGTGTACGAGCGAGAGATGAAGACCATCGACGCGGCAAAGTTCGAGGCGCAATGCCTGGCGCCGCTCGACGACACGGGCCCGGACGGACTCGTCATCACCAATCGCGGCCAGCCGATCGCACGCCTGCATCCCATCGAACGGCCGCACGCCGAACTGATCGGCGGCTTGCGCGACAAACTCGAATTCCGGGATGATCCCGTGTCCACCGGAGTCCGATGGGACACCGTCGCCGAACTTCGACACCCGCGTCCTTGACGCACCGTTCGATAGCCTCGCGTCGGCAAGGACGCGTACGAACGGCGAATTATCGCGGCGGATCGTCGTTCAGCATCCAATCCCAGGCCGCATCCGCCGTCACACCTTCCGGCAAGGTCCGCGGAAGATCGTCCCGATCGAGCGTCAGCAGCCGCTTGCCGGCGTCGGGGAAACGTTCTCCCGCCGCCTGGAGCGCCCGCAGCTCGCGGTCGAGGACTGCCGCGTCCGTGATCTCGGCGCACACCTGGATGAGTTCCGGAGGGCGGTCCGGGCCGCGGGCGAGGAAGTCCACCTCGTAGCCTTCGGCCGTGCGGACGTAGGTGGCGTCGAGCCGCCGCCGCTCCAGCTCGATGAGCACGGCCGTCTCCAGGGCATGCCCCAGGTTGGCGCGACCGGTGGAGTCGTAGACCGGTATGAGTCCCGCATCGACCGGATACGCCTTTCGCGGGTTGACCATACGCTGGCGCTCGGAGCCGGCCTCGATCGACACCACGCGAACCAGGAAGCAGTCGTCCAGATAGCCGAGAAACTGATGCACGGTATCCCGCGCAATCGCGATTCCCTGCGACTTCAGCCGCGCGTGCAACTTCTCGACGCTGAACAGGCCGCCGGCGTTGCCGAGCAGTTGCCGCGCCAACCACCGAAGACCGGCGACGTTGCTCACGCCATGACGGTCCACCACGTCGCGAAGAATCGCGATATCGACATAGTCCCGCAGCAGTTGATAGCGCGACGGCGCATCCAGGCCCTGCGCTTCCGGGAACCCGCCGGTGCGAAGCCAGTCCGCGAACGCGCGTTCCATTCCCAGGCGTTCGCGGCGCGCCAGGATTTCCCTTCCGCCGGGAATGGCGATTCCCCGGTGACGACAGGCTTCCTCGAACGAGAACGGATGGATGAGCACCGGCCACCCCCGTCCGCGCAGCGACGACGCGATTTCGCGCGAAAGCAGCGCCGCCGAGGAGCCCGAAACGAACACCTCCGCTCGCCGCTCGTCCAGCAGACGCCGCACGAACCGCTCCCATCCGTTCACAAGCTGGATCTCGTCGAAGCACCATGTGACCGGCGCGCCGGCGTCTCCGACCGGCAGAAGGCGGGCGTACTCGTCGAGAACGAGGCCCAGGTCGCTCGCGGCGAGACCGGTGAGCCGCTCGTCCTCGAACGACAGGAATGGCGTCCGGGTCGCGGCGCCGCCCGCGTCGATGATCTCGCGACGGATCTGGTTCAGAAACGTGGTCTTTCCGGCGCGCCGCATCCCGTAGACGGCGGTGGCCTTGCCCGGCATGCGGATTCGGCCGTGCACGCGACGCGGCGTAAGCGGCGGCGGCAGCGTGCGCAGGGATTCGGCAAGCTGTTCGCCGAGCGCCTGCCTGAATCCGGACACGGGCCTCTCCACTAAATTCTCCTTATGAAAAGGAGAATATTAAATAGAATTCTCCTTTTCAAAAGGAGAAATATATACGGCATTCTCCTCGCGAAAAGGGGACTTCGGGATGCGAACTTCCGCCAGCTATCGGATGAGGGCCGTCGATGGGGCTGAGATCGTGACGCACGTGCCCACGCGCACTATACGGCGTCCAGTCCGAACCGGCCGACCTTGAGCCCGTCGCGAATGCGCTGACGGGTCTTGGCCTGCCCTTCCCGACAGTCGACGACGCACGGCCGCCACGAGCACAGCGCCGACGGGTTCAGCCCCCATTCGCCGGTGACCAGCGCGTCGTCGACTTCCCGGGCGGCCCGCGTCAGCTCGCCCGCGGCGGCCCGCTCCAGCGCCGGCGTCAGCTCGAGCGTCAGCACCGTGCGGCGCGTGGTGTAGGCCAGGGTGATCCGGTCGACGCTCTCGACCAGTCCGGTCCGTTTGGCGAGGATCGCGTAGATGACGAGCTGACGGAACGCCTCGGGCCGATCTTCCCGGCGGGGCGGCCGGCCGGTCTTCCAGTCGAGCAGGACCGTTTCGTCCCCGATACGCGCGATCAGGTCCGGCGTGGACTGGACGGGAACGCCGTCGACATCGGCGCGGATCGGCTCCTCGACATGGAGCACCTCCCACCCGGACCACTCGCCGCCGTAGAGCGCGACCGCGCCGGACACGCCGAGCCGGCCGTTGGCGAATACCGCGTCCGGCCAGCCGTGGTCGGCCTTGTACCGGCTCTGGAGCCGGTCGGCGATGGTATCGGCTCGGGCCGCGGTGCGCTCGCCGCCGGGCCGCGCCATGAGTCCCGCGAGCACGGCGTGGGCGAACGTCCCGGCGTGGGCCTCGTCGCCTCCGGGATCCTCCAGGCCCTCGATGACGATGCGCCGGAACGCGGTCTGGCACTCGCCCCACAGCTTCAACCGGGTGGCGGACAGAAGGGGCCGGCTCATTCGACTCGCCCGACGTGGTGGACGCCGTCACGTTGCCGGGACGCTTCCCGGCGGGCTCCGGTGAACAATGCGTCCGGGTCGATCGCCAGTTTCGAGACATCGACCTCCGCGGCGAATCGCCGGCATGCCTGGGTGAAATCGACCCGACCCGCCCTCGGGCGCTCGAAGCTCCGGTGTCCGATCAGCACCGCCACGGGTTCGCCACGGCGGGTCCACCCCACCGTTTGACCGCTTTCCGCTTCGCGAACGAGCCTCGGCAACTCGCGGCGAGCATCGGCTATCGAATCGCGTCCGTCCATGGCCCCTCCTCGATGCACATCCGTTGGTACGCCATGACGCGCCCGGTAGTTTCCGAATAGGCCGGACGAGTCGTCCACACGGATTCCGCTCGGCTACCCCTCGCGCTCCAAGTGAGCGTCTACGCCCATGGCCTGCCCATCCGCTCCAGCTCCGCGTTGATGGCGTCGCGCAGGCGCTCGGCTTCGGCCCGGGCCGCCTCGGCGAAATCGGCGCCGTCCGACGCGTAGATCACGCTGCGCGCGGCCGCGATGAGGGCGCGGCGTCCGTCCTCGTGCGTACCGTTCCGCACGGCCGCTTCCAGGTCGCCGCCCTGCGCGCCGACGCCGGGAATGAGGATCGGCACCGTACCCGCGACGCCGCGCACGCGCGCCAACTCGCCGGGCACGGTGGCGCCTGCCACGAGCCCGACGTTGCCGTTGTCGTTCCATCCGGCAACCTGTCGGGCGACTTCCTCGAAGAGTGGACCCTCGGTTCCGGGGCCTCGGACATGGAGGTCCTGGAACTCCGCGCTGCCGGGGTTGGACGTGCGCGCCAGCACGAACACGCCCTTGTCCGCATAGTCCAGGAACGGCAGCACCGCGTCCCGTCCCTGGTAGGGATTCACCGTGACGGCGTCGGCGCCCCACGTCTCGAATGCCGCGCGCGCGTACGCGATGGCCGTATTGCCGATGTCGCCGCGCTTGGCGTCGAGCACGACGGGCACGTGGTCCGGAACGGCGTCGATGGTCGCTTCGAGCGCCTCTATTCCGGAAATTCCCTCGGCCTCGTAAAACGCCCAGTTCGGCTTGTATGCGCAGACCAGGTCGCTCGTCGCATCGATGATGGCGCGGTTGAAGTCGGCGATGCTGTCGATCGGCATCGCCGCACGCCACGGATCGAGGCCGACGCACAGGAGACTGCGGTTGCGGGCGGCCGCGGCGTCCAACCGTTCGATGAACGTGGTCATACGGGCAGTGTAACAGCCGCCCGGGACGCGTTCGGGTCGCTGCCGGGCGCCGCGCCGTTTCGGGCGTCTCGCGACTCGAGCTCGCGGCGGGCGAACGCGTCCGCCGAAGAACCTTCAGGCGCCGAATTCCAGGTCGTCCACGCCGCGCCGAATGCGCCGCGCCACACGGCCCGGCAGGACGACGGCGAGGCCCGCCAACAGCGCAACGGCCGCCGCCCATCCCAACGGCGAGGCGTAGGCCAGACCGGCGAACAACGTCATGACGACATTGAGCATGCCGACCAGCAGGAACGCGGCGAACATGGAAGCGCTCGCGCCTCCCACGCGCGGCGGCTCCGAGAACGGCAGCCGCGGCCGGATCAGCAGCAGCAGTTGACTCTCCAGGTGCGCGACGAGTCCGAGGACGGCGGCATGTCCCAGGGCGTGCCAGGCATTCCCGAAAGCCCACGCCAGGATCGCCGCCACGCCGGCGCTGTAGGGGAGAACGATGACCAGGGTCACGCACAGGCCCGTTCGCGTGACGAGCCGGCTCAGTTCCACCGGCGCCGAGAAGAACACCCACGACGCGCGGTGCGAATCGCTGCGGGACAGCTCCAGCACCAGCACGAAAGTGACGAGGAGCACGGAGAAATGGATCGGTCCGAGCGCGTCGGGGCCTACGCTGAGTTCCACGAACGGATCGGCCAGCGACCCGTCGCGCAACGCGACAAAGACATAGAAGACCATGATCGGCACGATCGACAGCACGACCATCCGGAACTTCATGTCGTGCCGGAACTGTGCCCGCACCAGCGCCATGATCGCGCGCATCTCCGGCGAGAACCAACGCGGACCGGGGCGCGCCGGCCGCGTCCGGCGGCGGGGCCCGGCGGCGCTCGCGGTCGCGAGCACGCCGAGGCGCTCCGCGTACGACAGGGAAAGCCGTCGGCCTCCGTAACGGACGAGGGTCGCGGTCGTGATCGCGCCCGTCAGGACGGCCAGGACGCCCGTCGCGGTCCAGTTTCCCGCGGCCAACGGCAGGAGGCTGGCGAACCATCCCGGGGGAAGCCACGCGGCCATCGGCCACGCGCCGTTCTCGAGCGAGCCGAGCCATTCCGTCACGCCGGGCAGCTCGAACAGCACGAAAGGCGCGGCGAAGACGATGGACGTGAAGAGGATCTGGACGTAGGACAGGACGCGTCGAAACCGGTCGGGGCGGACCCGGACGAGCACGGCGGCGTAGACGAAGACCATCGCCAGCGCGATCCATGCGACGGCGCCGGCCAGCGCGGCCAACCACGCCGCGGCGACCAGAGGACCGAATCTCAGGAGATACGCCAGCGTCGCCGGCCCGCCGGTCAGCGCGCCGATGGCGCCGACGTACACCAGGACGGTCGTCAGCCTGGCCACGAAGTACGTACGCGAGGAAACCGGTTGGTGCGCCAGCACGCCGTAGTCGTTCGGCGAGACGATGGCCGATTGAAAGTCGAGAAGGACGGCCACGGCGACGAACGACCCGACCATCGACAGCGAGAACAGGCCGGCCGGGAACAACGAGGGAACCGCGGCGGTCAGGATGGCCACGACGGCGCCGAACAGACCGTACAGGACGACCAGCAACCACGGCACGCCCACGCCCTTCGCCGCGTTCGGCATCAACGTCTCCCGCGTCGTGCCGGAACGGAGATCGTTCTTCAGCATCGCGCCGCTGAGCGCGCGCCACTGGATGGGGTCGGCGCCCAGAGCCTCGACAACGCGGCGCATCATGGCGATGGCTCGCCGCGGGTCGCTCCGTGCTGCGGGCCCAGCGCGGACAGGAGGTCGCGCGTGACGTCGCCGGCGTCGCGAACGCCCGTGAGCCGGGCGAACGCCTCCTCCAGGTTCCCGGCGCCGGTCTCGGCGGCGATGTGTTCGGGCGAGCCTTCGACGATCTTGCGTCCCTTGTCGATGATGACGATCCGGGTGCAGATCCTTTCCACGACCTCGAGGATGTGCGAGCAGAAGAGTATCGTCCGGCCCTCGGAGGCGAGCTCCCGGAGCAGTTGCTTGACGACGAGCGCCGCGTTGGCGTCCAGGCCGTTGAGCGGCTCGTCGAGGAAGAGCACTTCCGGATTGCTCATCAACGCCGCGCTGATCAGGACCTTCTGCTTCATTCCCTTCGAGTGCTGGGAGAGCCGTTGGTCGCGTGCGTCGAGTATGTCGAACAGGCCGAGCAACTCGGCGACCTTCCTCTCCGCGAGATCGCCCTGGATTCCGCGCAGGTGGGCCACCATCGTGAGATACTCGGCGGCCGTGAGCGTTTCGTAGAGGGCGCCGTCCTCGGGCACGTAGCCGAGGCGTTTCTTGGCCTCCATGGGATCCTTCCGGACGTCGAATCCGGCGACGCGCGCCGTCCCGCTCGTCGGCTTGATCATTCCCGTCAGCATCTTGACGGTCGTCGACTTCCCCGCCCCGTTCGGGCCGAGAAACCCGAGTATCTCGCCGGGCCCGACGCGCAGGTCCAGATCCTTGACCACCGTCATCGCGCCGAACGCGCGGGTGAGTTGAACGGTTTCGATCATCGGGACGACTCGGCGGCTCGAACGGCGATGACACCCGAGGGCGGACGCGCTACGTCGACTCGGACGGTTCTCCCGTGTAGAACGCGGTCGTGCGCCGTGCCGCCGCGCGCGCGGCGTCGGGATCCGTTCCTCCGGCGACGCCCGCTTGCCCCCATCGCTCGCTGCTGCCGGCGATGAGCGCCCGGCCTTCGGGCGAAGCGCCGAACGCGGCTGCGTCCATCTTCGGCTCGTCCGGCGCCGCCAGGTAAAGCGCCATTCCCAGCAGACCCATTTCCCATCCCACGCCGGTCGCTCCGGGGCCATAGGCGTCCCAGTGTTCCGAAAGCAGCGCGGTATGCGTCAGCGTCAGCCGCGCGCCGCCGGCCCCGTCAGCCGCAAAGCGGACCTCCACCCAGCTCACGTCGCCTCCGAACTCCCACGTGAGCGCGAAACGAGAGAGTTCTTCGCATTCGGTAATCACGCCGCCCGCGTTGCCTTCCAACTGGTAGCGGCCACCGGGGGCGAGATCCCCGGTGACGGGCAGAAACCAGCGCGGTATGCGATCGCGATGCGTCGCGGCGTTCCACAAGTCCTCGACCGTCGCCGCGAAGCCGCGGGACAGCGTGATGGCGCGGGCGGGTTTTCCGTCGCGTTCCAGCGACGACACGGAGCGTTCGACCGCGCCCAGGTGATGTTCGACATTGATATCCATGGGTCCCTCCGATCCTCGACAGTCGATTGGACCGGCGCCGGATCACATCCGTTGCGCCGATCGCGAACGAATCTGTGGTTTGTGCTATGCCCTTCGCCGTGCGGTGTCGGATAATTATGGATTGGAATATGACCCCGAGACAAAAGGAGACCTTGATGAATCGCACATCCTGGAGTTGCGCGGCACTTCTGCTCGTCGGCGGCGCGACGCTCGCATCCGCCCAATCGCCCGTCATGCGGTCCGCCTACCACGACTACCGCGTCGTCACCGTGGCCGACGGGCTCGTGAACCCGTGGTCCATCGCGTTCCTGCCCGAAGGCGACGTCCTGATCACCGAGCGCCCGGGACGCCTGCGCGTCGTTCGCGACGGACATCTGGTGGACGCCCCCGTCGCCGGCGTGCCGGAAGTTCACGCCCAGGGACAGGGCGGGCTGCTCGACGTGTTGCCGCATCCCGACTTCGCGTCGAACCGGCTGCTCTACCTGAGCTACTCGAAGCCGCTGGCCGGCGGCGAGTCGACCACGGCCGTCGTGCGCGGCCGTTTCGAGAACGACCGGCTGACGGATATCGAGGAGATCTTCGAGGCCGTGAGCCGCGGGCGCTGACACTACGGCTCGCGGCTCGCCTTCGACGCCGACGGCTACCTGTTCATCACCGTCGGCGAGCGCCAGGCGCCCTCCGTCGGCGATCTCCTGTCGCATCCGGCCCAGGACACGACCAACCACCACGGAGTGGTCGTGCGGCTGCACGACGACGGCCGGGTGCCGTCGGACAACCCCTTCGTCGACTCGGCCGACGCGCGGCCGGAGACATGGAGCTACGGGCACCGCAACCCCCAGGGCCTGGTCGTTCACCCGGAGACGGGCGACGTCTGGGTCACCGAGCACGGGCCGCAGGGCGGCGACGAGTTGAACCTTGTGCGCCCGGGCCTGAACTACGGCTGGCCCGTCGTCGGTTACGGCGTGAACTATCGCACCGGCACGGCCATTCACGAGGGCACGCATCGCGAGGGCATGGAGCCGCCGACGCACTTCTGGGTGCCGTCGATCGGTACGTCCGGCCTGATGTTGTACACGGGCGACCTATTCCCCGAATGGAAGGGGGACATGTTCGCCGGCGGTCTGTCCGGAGAACAGGTGGGGCGGCTCGAAATGGACGGCGCGCGCGTCGTCCACGAGGAGACGATCCATCACGGGTACGGCCGCGTGCGCGACATTCGCCAGGGACCGGACGGGTACGTCTACCTCGCGATCGACGACCGCGACGGGGCGCCCACCGCGGTCGTGCGGCTCGAACCGGCCGACTAGACGATCCGGATCTCTGCATTGCGCTCGCCGGATCGCGTTCCAGGAGGACGCGATCCGGCGAGTCCGTCGCGGCAACCGCCTAGTCCAGCGGCACGAACGCCAGGGCGTCGTTGGGATTCATGGGAATCACCAACTGGTTCTGGATGGAGTCGTAGCACATCGACGCCGCGCTGGGTATGCCGGATGCGATGATCTCCGCCGGCTGCCCGGGCCGGATCCGCGAGACGCTCCCGAAGCGTACGCTGCTGACGTATTTCGTGCCGTCCTCGGTAATGACCAGCCCGTCGTTGCCCCCTTCGACGGCGTGCTCCGTGTTGACCAGTTCGCCTTGACGGTCGAAGGTCAGGACCGCGTTGTCGCCGATGTTCACGACCACGACGTTGCCGTCGCCGTCGATGGCCACGCCGTTGGGCACGGCCAGCGGGGCGCCGTCGACCAGCACGGCGGTCTCGCCATCCGCGGTGACGCTGTAGATCCGTTCCGGCGGCCGGGTGTTCGAGATGTAGGCCGTGCCGTCGCCGGTGACGCCGATGCCGTTCAGGAACGTCGCCCCCTCCACTTCGAACGCGTTCAGCGGCTGCCCGCTCTCCAGGTCGAACGAGCGCAGCACGGTTCCGTCCACGGTGTAGAGCACCCCATTACGGATGGCGCTTCCGAGCGGGTGGTTGAGCGTGAGGTTTTCCCGGTCCGCGCCGATCCACTTGGCCGTGTGCACGCTGCCGTCGGGGTTGATCAGCGAGACATGGCCGTCGTTTTCCAGCAGGTTCTGCGCGACGCCGGCATTCATGGCCAGGATCAGGTTCCGGCCGGGGTCGAAGGTGCAGCTCTCGGCGAACCGAAAGCTGCCATAGACCTTGACGTTGGAGGACATGGGCGTCGGAGCGCCGGATTCGTTGACCGCGCCCAGGGGACCGCCCACCTGGATGGGACCGCCCTGGCCGCTGGCCGCGACAGTGAACGCGAACAGCGTCAGACCTGTGAGTGCAAGTAATTTCATCGTTCGTTCCTCGTCCTTCATGGAATGGAATCGTTCTGTGTATACCGACCCGGCGTCGAACGTCAACCCGGGTCGAGCGTGAGCAGGCCGCCAAGATCACGGAGGATCGCGACGGGTTCGTAGTCGTCGAACGCGGCTTCCGGCGTCACACCCGAAAGGACCGCCGCGAACGGGACACCGGCCCGTTTCGCGGTTTCGGCGTCGACGACGCTGTCTCCAACGTAAAGCGCCTCCGACGGCAGGCAATTCATTTTTCGAAGGGCCAGGCGCAACCCCGCGGGGTCCGGCTTGTACGCGTCCACGTCCTCGCCGCCCACGATCACGTCGAACGGTTCGGCCACCCCGTCGCGTTCGAGAATGGCGCGAATGCGGTAGCCGAACTTCGTGGACACGATGCCGAGGCCCAGTCCTCGCGAACTCAGGGCTTCGACCACCGGCGACACGGATCCGAACACCACCGTCCGGTCCGCCATCACCTGATCGGCGCGGTACTTGAAATGGCCGCCGAATCGCTCCGCGAGGGCTTGATGGCGAGGATCCGCCAACCGCCGAAAGATCTCGGTCAGCGACAACCCGATGGTTCCGCGAATGTTCTCGTCCGTGGCCGGCGGCAGGCCCAGGCGACCGAACGCGTACCGAACGCAATCGATGATGCCCCGGGAAGAATCGGCCAGGGTATAGTCGAAGTCGAAGATTACCGCTTTCAAGGGCTCACATCTCCTCTTCGGGTCCCGGCGCCGTCCGGTAGGCGCCCGTCGCCGCGGGCTTGTATTGCCAACCGCGTTGCGCTAGCTTCGACCCGGCAACAGGCGCGGGCGTCGCATGCAGTCTTCCATCGTATCCGAGAGTCCGGACCCGGTCGTCTCCGTGGACGGGCTCACGTTCAGCTACGGCAGCCGGCGGGTCCTCCACGGGATTTCGTTCGCCCTCCGGCAAGGCGAGGTCGTCGGCCTGCTCGGGCCGAACGGCGCCGGCAAGAGCACGACCATCAAGGTCCTGACCGGCATCCTGCCGCTGGACGCGGGACGGGTCCGCGTGGCCGGCTGCTCCCTCCCCTCCCAGGCCGTCGAGGCCAAGAAACGCATCGGGTACGTGCCGGAGGCGGCCGAGCTCTTCGAAAGCCTGACCGGCCAGGAGTTCCTCGAGCTGGCGGGCCGGCTGCAGGACGTGGAGGAGGCGACCCTGCAGTTCCGTATCGCCCTGTTGTTGAAGCACTTCGATCTGGCCGACGACCGGCTCCGCGCCCTGGATACCTATTCCAAGGGGATGCGCCAGAAGGTGCTGCTCGCAGCCGCCCTGCTGCACAACCCCGAGGTCGTGATGCTCGACGAGCCGCTGTCGGGCCTGGACGTCAACGCCGGTCTCATGGTGCGGGACCTGGTCGCGGCCCTGGCGGCCGACGGCAAGACGGTTCTCTACAGCTCGCACGTGCTCGACGTGGTCGAGCGCGTGTGCGACCGCGCCCTCATCATCCACGAGGGACGCCTCATCGCGGACGGATCGCTCGACTCCCTGAAGACCTCCACCGAGCGCGGCAGCCTGGAGGACGTGTTCCGCACGCTGACCCATGCGGAGGGCGCCATGAGCGGCGTCGCCGAGATCGTCGAGGGGCTGCGGTCTTGAAGACGCCGGCGCCTTCGGGTACGAGTCGTTTCCGCGGCCCCACGGCGGCCCGCCTGCTCGAGCGCCTCGGAATCGAGCCGAAACGCTACTGGGTGCTCGTCGATCTCTACAAGGCCCTCAGCAAGCGCCAGGAACGGATTCAGCTCGGCCATCACGACTTCTCGATGGGGTTCTTGCTGATCCTCTTGTTCGCGTTCTCAAGCGTCGCAAGCCTCCTTTGGGTCGCCACTGGCGACTACTCGCACCAGTTCTATCTCCCCTTCTTCATCGCGCTCACGATCTTTCCGCTCGCGATCGTCATGCTTCCCGAGGCCGCGGAGAACCTGGTGAACCCGGTCGAGGCCGCGGTCTTCGCCCACATGCCGGTGAACGGCGCCACATGGGCCGGCGCCAAGCTGACCCACCTGACCCGGTTGGTTCTCTATGTCGTAGCCGGCGTCAACATCGTGCCAGCAATGGTGGGTCTCTTCCTGCCGCACGGACCGGGCTTCCCGGCGGCGGCGTACCCGCCTCTGCATTTCGTGTCCACCCTGGGCAGCGGCGTGTTTGCCGCGCTGGCTTGTTGCGCTCTGATCGGATGGCTGGTTCGCTTCGTTCCCGCGCGCCGCCTCAAGGGGGCCGCGCTGCTGTTCGCCGCGCTTCCGATGGGCCTGGCAATCTTCCTGAACATGGCCTCGAGGTGGTGGGAGGACCTGTCTGCCTGGATGGCGTCCATCGAGCCGCCCGAAGCATGGCTGAGCACGCTGGACGCCGTGCCGGGCGGGTGGCCGGCCGCGGCAGGCGCCGCGGGGCTGGCCGTTGCGATCCCCGCGGTCGGATTCGGACTTCGGGCGCTTTCGAGGGACCACCTGATTCGCGTTTCCGTCCTGACTCGGAAGGGACCGGCCCTTCGGCGGCGGAAGCCGAGGCGGCGACGCACCGGGGCATGGGTGTCCGGGCTCGCCGGCGGACCGGCCGCCCGCGCGGGATACGAATACACTCGGACCATGCTGATGCGGGACTGGCAGTTCCGGCGATACATGGCGTCGGAGAGTCTTTTCGTTGTCATCGGCTTCATCGCCGTGTTGGTCGCCGGTCGAGGTTCTTCCCCGTTTTCCGGAGACTTCGCGCCCACCCATTTTCTGCCTCACGTGCTCGGGCTCGGGATATTTCAAACCTGTCAGTTCCTGGTCTACGGCAATGACCACAAGGGCGTCTGGCAGTTCTTCCTGGCGCCGGGCTCGTCCCTCGGTCCGTTCGCGCATGGCGTCCATGCCGCGCTCTGGCTCCTTCTGGTCGTTGTGCCGAACGCGTTGATCTTCCTGGTGCTCGCGTGGTCGTGGAACCTCTGGGAGGCTGTCGTGTTCACCGCGTACTCGACCGCGGCGGCGTCGCTGTACCTGGCGATCTGGCTCGGACGGGTCAACGGTCTCCCGTTCGGAAGACAACCGGAGCCGCAACGCAAAGTGGCGGCCGTCGGGATCGTGTTGCTGTTCCTGTTCGCCATCGCCATAGCTGTCGGGATCCAGTACGTTCTCTTCATGTCCGTCGCCGCCGTCATCGCCGTGACCCTGATCGTCGCCCTCGGAGCCTACGCCCTGACGCGATCCGCGCTCCGGGGCCTCGAATCCCGGATCGTTCTGCACCTCCAGACGGCCGCGGCCGGATCGATCATGTTGTACACGGAAGTGGAGTAGACGGCCGGTCGACGCGCATCGCTTCGACCGCGCTGCGGGCGGATCACCGGTGCGGCGGCGCCCCCTATTCCGCGGAATCCGCCGCCTCGCCGGGTTCGTCCAGAAGCCTGCGGACGTCATCGGCCATGTCGGCCGGGACCAGGAATTCCACCGGCCGGCCGCGCGGGCTGTAGAACGTTCCGCGAAGCGCGCCGCGGAACGCGTCATAGTCGCCGTCGCCGCGCGTCAGGAACGGGATCTCGGAGCTCTCCAGAAGCGACTTGACGATCGCGATCTCCGCGGGATCGTTCGTCGCGAACACGACTTCCAGGGCGTCATCGGTGTCCATCGCAAGTCTCCTGCCACCGGCATTGTACGAGATCGGACCGATTCCGAATCTCAGTCGAAGAACGTGGCCAACCACGCCGAGAATCCCAACCACGCGTCCGTCTCCACCAGATTTCCGCGCAACCGCAGGACGAACAGCCCGCACAACCCGATGACGTACGCGGGGTGGATCAGCCGCTTGGTCGCGACGTCGTACCCCATCGCCAGCAGGATCGGAGCGAACCATATGGGCAGGAAGACCCACAGGGGCGCGGGCGCGACCAGGAACGACATCCGGCTGACGGCGGCGATCAGGAGCGTCGTCGTCGCCACGAGCATGAAGCGCTTGTGGAGTTCCGGCCGGCGGCGATACGCCACCGCGAGCGCGAAGAAGACCGGGAACGCCACCATGTCGGTCAGGGGCCCCAGCAGGCGGCGCTGCGCGACTTCGACCTGGCCCGCTTCGATGAAGCGGGAGAACTGGCCGAAGGCCGTCAGCACGCCGACGGCGATCACCACGATCCCGTAGGCGATGCCGATCCGCCCCAGCCTCCGGTGCAGGCGGATCCGTCCGCGGGCCGCCAACGCCGCTTGCGCCATGAACAGCGCGAGCCATCCCATGTAGACGACCGCATGGACGTGGATCAGCGGCGGCCGATCGACCGTCCCCTGGACGAGCGGACCGAAATACGTGGGCCAGAAACCGACCAGCGCCATCAGCGTGAAGAGCAACCCGACGCCGACGTAGACGCGCCGCTTTCCGGCGGCGCCCATCGGCATCGAAACCGTCGTCATGGTCGCGACCTCGTTCGACTATGTCGGTTCGACGCCGTCCGCCCGCGCGCCGGCGGTCCGTCCGGATCCCAGGCCGCCCAGTCCGAGGTACAGGAACCAGATCGTCACCGTCCCCACCAGTACGAAGATACGCCCGGTATAGCCGATGCTGCTCGGCGAAACGAATCCCTCGATCAGGCCGGCGACCACGAGCATGGCCATCACGCCGAGCTCGATGATCAGGGCGTTCACGGCCACGCGCCGCAACGCCGCGGCGCGCGAAACCTCGCCCGGGGCGACGATGGCGCGGGCCAGGGCGAAACCCGCGGCGCCGGCCAGCACGATCGCGAGCAACTCGGTCCCGCCGTGTGGCATGATCCAGCCCCACAACGCCCGGGCCTCGCCCCGCGCGGTCATCCAGCCGGCGACCGCGCCCAGATGGATCCCGTTCATGACGAGCACGAACGACGTGCCGATGCCCGCCGTCATTCCGAGCCCGAAAACCAGGAACGTGACTTGAAGGTTGTTGCCGATGATGCCCGAAGCTGCAAGCGGCCGCGCGATGCCGGGAATGTCGTGCAGCGAATCCTCGCGCGCCGGATCGAAGTCCAGGAAGCCCGGCCCGACGAGATCGTATCCCACCTCCGGCTGAAGCTGCACCGCAAGGTAGGCGATCGCCGCCGGTCCGAAGAACAGTGCGGCCGAGAGCCCCACTGCGGTCAAGTGACGCCGGACGGCGAGGGGAAATCGGAGGGCCCAGTGCGGACCCGCGGACGCGCCGCGCCGTATCCTGGAGCGGCCGTACAGGACGTTGTGCGCCTGGACCGCCATCTGGTTCAAGCGCTCGACCATCACCGAGTTCCGCGCGATCGTCCGGGCGCGCCCCAGATCGCACGTCAAGCTGCGGTAGCCGCGGAGGATCTCGGCCAACGGATCCGGTCCCAGATAACGGAGCCCGGACCGTCCCCGCCGGCGGAGCGCCGTGACGAGTTCCGCGAACCGGTTCCATTCCTGCCGTTTGGCCTCCGCCGCCGGCGAACCCTCCGGGACGGCGGCCTGGGAAAGGCCGGCCCTCGCGCGGGTCATGATCTCTTCGAGGATCCGTTCGCAAACCTCGAAGCGGTCGGCGCGCCCGCTCAGCACCGCCGGGTCCTCCCCGCTCGCGCCGAGGAAGGGTTCGGCGATTCTCCATGCGAACGCGCGGCGCTGGTCGATGGGCAGCAGACGGCGCCGGGCAAGAAAGCGGTCGATGACCTGGATCTGGCGCGCCTCGACGCGCATGTCGGCCAGCGTCAGACCTCGCCGGGTGCCGCCCGTGCCCGCCCGCGCCACCCAGGCCGCCTCCCAACCGGCGCCATGCCCGGCCGTCCCGAATTCGAAGTCCTCGCGGACGACCATCGTGCCCGCAAGCAGGTCGCCGAGCCGTTGGCCCCGCCGGGAGAGGCCGATCGACAGGGCGCCCACCAGGAACGACGGGAACGGCATGTTGTCAGCGGCTCGGACCAGGTTGCGGAGCACCGCCTCCCTCCATCCGATCGGGAAACCGTCGTCGCGAACGACGCGAATTCCCGCGGTCCTCTTGCCCGGCGTCTGTCCGCCGCCGAGCGCCTCGAAGAGGACGAAATAGCCCCATTGCGCAAGGAACAGGACCAATACCAGCAAGGCCGTCCCCAGGGACCCCACCGCGCCGCCCACGGCGACGGCCGCGAACCCACCCATGCTTGCAGCAAGAAACAGAACGAAAAACCCGGCCACGATCAGGGCCACGTCGATCAACAGCGCCAACGCGCGGGAACCCAGGCCGGCGACCTCGAAGTCCAGTTCGATCCGGTCCGGCGTGACGATGGAGACGTGCGGGTCCATTACTGCAGATCGGCCTTGCGGATTTCCAGATAACGGCGGATCAACTCGATCGACAGCGCTTCCGGCGGAGTCTCCAGAACCAGGATCCCCCGGTTCCGCATTTTTTCCAGAGCCAGGTGACGCTGGAGCCACAGATGCGACGCGGCCGCCTTCAGGTAGGCGTCGCGCCGGTTCCCCGGCGTCGAGTCCGCTTTGTGCTCGACGCGCGCTTCGGTGAACACGACGCACAGGACCAGGTGACGCCCCGCCGCGCGGGCCATGTTGTGTATCAATCCGGTGCCGGCGTCCGCGTCGAGAACGTCGGTGACCATGATCAGGAGGCTGCGGCGTTTCAGCTTGTCCATCGCTTCTCCGACCACCTGCCAGTAGTCCGACTCCACCTGCCGGACCTGGACCGTCAGAAGCGAGTCCATCACGGCGCGGACGAGGGTGGCGCCCTTCAGCGCCGGCGTGAACGATTCGATCCGGTCGGAAAACGTGGCGACAGCCACGGTGTCGCCGCGCTTCTGAGCGACGTGGCTCAACATGACCGCCGCGTTCAGGGCATGCTCCAGGCGCGAAAAGTCACCGATCCGTTCCGCCATCAGGCGCCCGCAGTCGATCATCAGCGAAACCTGCTGGCCGCGCTCGGTCTGGAGGTTCCGGGTCACAAGGTAGCCGCGCTTCGCGCTGGCCTTCCAGTCCATCCTGCGAGGATCGTCTCCCCGGGCGTAGCGGGCCAGGCTCTCGAACTCGGTCCCCTGCCCGCGAACCTGGCGTCTGCGGCGGGCGTCCTCGTCCCTCTGGTCGATGCGCGCCAGCAGACGGTACTCGTCGGCCGTCGCGAAGCGCGGATAGACGCGCAGCGTCGCCGGGGCGGGAAGGCGCAACTGCTTGTTGACGAGCGCGCGCGGCCGCCCCACGCGGACGACCAGGTCGGCCAGTTCGAAGCGCCCGCGCCGGCGCGGGCGCACCTGATACGAGCACTCCGAGACGGCGCGCGGCCGCGCAATCACCGAAACCCGGGGCGTCGTCTGCTCCAATTCGGGCGGCAGCTCCTCGCGTGGCCGCACCTCGAGCGCCCGGCCGGTGCGATTCGTCAGCAACAGGCGCACCGGACCGGGCGCGCCGATCGACAGGCGTCCGAAGCGGCGTTCGACGCCGAAGTCGTCCGGTCCCGGCAGGGAGCGATACTCCAGGACCGAGCACAGCGCCAGGGCCGCAAGATAGCCGGCCCCGGCGATCCAGCCCGCCGGGATCGCCAATGCCACAAGCCACACCGGAGCGCCGAGGGCTATCAGCATCACCAGCCGGCGGGTGGGAACCATCAGCGCGGCACCGTCGCCTGCTTCAGCAGCGACTCCAGGCAGAGGTCGGGCGTCAGACCCTCGATCTCAGCCTCGGGCGTGAGCTGGACGCGGTGGCGGAGCACCGACGGGGCCAGATCGCGGACGTCATCGGGCGTCACGTATGTCTTGTCCCGAAGCACCGCGCGGGCCTTGGCCGCGCGCATCAGCATCACGCCCGCTCGGGAACTGGCGCCGAGAGCGAGGCTCGGCAGGTTCCGGGAACCGCGGACGATGTCGACGACATAGCCGATCACGGCGTCGTCCACTTCGATGGCGTGGGACCGCGCGCGGAGCGCGAGCAAACGCTGCGTGTCCAGGACGGTCTCGACGACCTTCTCGGGATGCACGACGTTCGCGCCCAACCGATGCATCCGTCGGAGCATCGCGCGCTCGGCCTCCTCGTCGGGATAGTCGACGAGGATCTTCATCATGAACCGGTCCAGTTGCGCCTCGGGCAGCGGGTACGTACCCTCGTGCTCGATGGGATTCTGCGTGGCCAGGACGGTCAGGATCTCCGAAAGCGGGTGCGTGACCCCGTCGATGCTGACCTGGCTCTCCTGCATGGCCTCCAGCAGCGCCGACTGCGTCTTGGCGGGCGCGCGGTTGATCTCGTCCGCCAGCACGATATCGGCGAACAGGGGACCGGGGCGGAACCGGAACTCGGCCGTCTTGGGCTCGAAGACGTTGACGCCCGTGATGTCGGCGGGCATCAGGTCCGGCGTGAACTGGATGCGCGAGAATCGTCCTCCGAGGGCTGCGGCCAGGCTCCGGGCGATCAGCGTCTTGGCCACGCCCGGCACGCCTTCGATCAGGACGTGCCCACCGGCCACGAGCGCCACCACCAGGCTCTCGATCACGGCTTCCTGGCCCTCGACGACGCGCGCCAGCTCCGCGCGAAGACTATCGAGCGGCGAACGAGTCTCCGCCGCTTCCGTGCTTTCCATGACTCCAGCTCCGTAAGTGGGAGGCCTGCGCGGCGGTCTCGACGAGTTTCTCGTCCGAGGTATCGGCCCCCGCGATCAGGCCCTGAACGTTTCCGGCGTAGGTCTCCAGGTCCGTATCGCTCACGCCGAGCCGTTCGGCCGCGCGCCGTCGTTCGTCCGGGGACATCAGGTCGATGGGCCGGGACAGCGTCGCCGACAACCGGGCGCTCACGTATTGATGCATGGCGCGTGCCGAGAACCGCCGGGCTTGGGCAGCCTCGAACAACGCCCCGAGCGCGTCGACGGTTTCCAGCGCGCTGGTCCGTTCCGGCGGCATCGGATCGATCGGACGACCGAAGCGTCTGCGGGCGCCCAGGATATACACCGCGCCGGCCAGCGCGAGCTGCAGGCACGCGAAGCCCCAGGGCGTCATGAGGAAGGCGGCCGCGATCGCCCGCATGTCTTGCCGTTGCCCGAACCCATGGTGGTACTCGTCGAATCGTACGGCGCCGCCCCAACCGCTGCACTGCCCCACGAGCCAGACCGCGTTGTCCGTGTCTCGGAGGGCGGCGTTCGAGAACGCGTGCGGGTTGGGAACGTGAACGATCCGGCCGGCGCCCACCGGAACGATCCGGGCGCGCGCCACCGCGTCCCCGACGTCGACGTCCACGTCCACCTCGATCCCGTGACGCGCGTGGTAGTCCGGACGGTCGACAATGCGTTCGATGACGTCGGGAACGCCGTCGTCGTCGTCACGGCCGCCGCCCCGCTCAACGTCTCCGTCTCCATCGTCCATGCCGCGAAGCGGACCCACCGGCCACGGCGCGTCCGATGCCAGGATGAGCTGGCCGCCCGACGTGATCCATCGGTCGAGCGCGTCCGCTTCCGCGTTGCTCAACCCGCGAACGGGCCCCATGACCACCATGGTCGACGGCGGGGGTTCCGGCAGGAACGCCAGGTCGGAAAGCGGACGCCGCCACCGTTCCACGCGCGGGGATACCTGTTCGAGCACGAGATACGACGCCCGCGCTCCGGTCGCGTCGGTGAAGAACGTGGAGGGGCGCTCGAGCGCCAGATCGCTGGCCGGGTCGCCCGAAACGATCGCGATGACGAGGATCAGGACCAGGCACACGCCCCCGCCGAGGACGGCCGACCGGATGTTGGTCCGACGCGTGCTCAAGTCGACGCCCCACCGGCGAGCGACTCGACCCGCCCGAGAAGCCGCGCCGCCGATTCGCGTTCGAGCTCGCCATGCGCGTAGATGACGCGTTCGTATGCGTCGGTCAACTCGACGAGCAGGCTCCCGGGCGCGCCGGCGTCCCGGCACTCGTCCAGGTAGTCGGTGTTGGTCTTCCAGCGCTTGAACGCCAACAGTTCCATGCCGTCGAGCGTCGACAGCAGGACGCGGTGAGCGATCCAGAGGGCCCGGCGCAGATCTCCCGCCTCCAGCGCGTCCCGGGCGAGCGCGACCGCCTCGCTCCAGCTCGGTGCGATCTCTTCCAAGGCCTCAGGAGCCGAGCCGCCGGTCCGCGATCCGGTCAACGCCAGCCGCAGCGTGTCTTGTTCGCGGCCGACGACGTACGCGATATACGCGAGGATCGCGACGAGGGCGATGACCAGGACGACTCTCAAGACACCGGCCAGCTCCGGGTTCGCCTCGAACCATGACAGTATGTCCTGGAGCAGCCGGCTCCCGAAGCGTTCGAGCAGGGATGGCTCGGCCCGAAACTCGGGGCGTTCCAGGACGGCGCGCGTGATCTCGCGAACCTGCTCGGGCGAGGCCGGCTGGATCATGCGTCCTGCCGGTCCGGTCCGGCGGCGGCGCGGCTCAGCATTTCAAGGTCGAACCCTTCCTTGCGGATCCTCAGATCGTAGTAGATCAGCGTGGCCGCGATCGTTTGAAGCGGGTAGCCGACGATCGCCGTGATGCTTTGCAGGGCGATCTGCAAGGCTTGGCCCGCGCCCGATTCCGCTTCGATCGAGGTCACGAAGAACACGGCGCCGACCGAGGAGCCGAACGCGAACTGGACCACGGTCACCACGATGAAGAGGATGACGAAGACCTTGACGCCGTACCCCTCCACCAGACTCCAACTGCGGCGCCGGATCTCCGCATGACCGGACGTTTCCAGGATGGCCACCGGCGCGATCAGCGCGTAGTAGACCATGAAGATAATGCCCGGCACGATCAACAGGACGAACCCTCCCATGATGATGAGCATCGCGACCAACTGCGCGAGAATCAATGGGACGATGCGTCCCCAGGCCGTCTTCAGGGCGGTTCCGACGGTGACGGGGTTGCCGAGATACGTATCGCTGACGGCCTTGCTGGTCGCTCCCGTGGCGATCGGGGTCACGAACAGGAAACTGATCGTGAGGGCAAGCACACCGAAAAAACCGAAGGGAAGCACGGCGTCGCTACCCGTTCCGGTAATCACGACGTCCAGAACGTCGAACGCCAGGGCCGGCATGTAGGCGAACGCGGAGATCCCGAGCATCAGCGGGAAATTCTGGAAGTAGACGCGGAACGCCCGGTCCAGCAGCCGGCCGGTGGTCATCGGTTCGAATCGAGTCTCCGGACTGGACATTGCCGTGCCTCCGTGCGTGCGTTTCGTGACCGTTCGACGTGCGAAGCACGGCCAATCTACCGAACACGCCCACGAGCGTCAACGTTAGTTGATGGCGCAGGGCTTGTGTGTCACAGTGCGTGCGCACGACCCGTAACCGGCGCTCCATGAACTCCACCCGCACCGCATCTCGAGCACCGTCCGACCCGACCGCGTTGACGCTCGAGCAAGCCGCCGGTCTGATTCGATCCCGCAAGCTGTCGCCCGTCGAGATCACCGACGCCTACCTGTCGCGGATCGAACGCCTCGACCCGCGCGTGAACGCATTCATCACCGTTACGGCGGAGCATGCCGCAGAGCAGGCGCGCCGCCTCGAGGCGGAGTTGATGGACGGCCGTTGGCGCGGCCCGTTGCACGGGGTTCCGATCGCGCTGAAGGACAACATGGACACGGCCGGGATCCGGACCACGGCCGCGAGCGCGCTGCTGGCCGACCGCGTTCCCGAGACCGACGCGGAGGCGTGGCGCCGCCTGCGCGAGGCCGGCGCCGTCCTTCTCGGCAAGCTGAACATGCACGAGTTCGCCTACGGTGGAACATCCTCGATCACGCACTTCGGGCCCGTGCACAACCCGTGGAACCTGGAGCACATCCCGGGCGGCTCGTCGGGCGGGTCGGCGGCCGCCGTTGCGGCGCGCCTGTGCGCCGCGGCGCTTGGGACGGACACGCTGGCGTCGATCCGCCAGCCGGCGGCCTACTGCGGCATCGTCGGCCTGAAGGCGACCCACGGCCTGGCCAGCATCCGGGGCATCGTTCCGGTGGCCGAGTCGCTGGACCACGTCGGCCCGATGACCCGCACCGTCGCCGACGGCGCGCGCGTGCTCGAGGCGATCGCCGGGTTCGACGCTCGCGATCCGGTCAGCGTTCATGCGGACACGGTGGATTACTCCTCCGCGCTCGACGGCCCGACGGCGTCGCTGCGCATCGGCGTTCCGCGAATCCCCTACTACGCGACGCTCGACGGTGACGTCGAGTCCGCCATCGCGGCGGCCGTGGGCGTCCTGGAAGGCCTGACGGCCGGCGCCCGGGACGTGGACCTGCCTCCGATGCCCGACTTTCCGGTCATCCTGGCGGAGGCGCACGCCTGGCACGCGGGCTACCTCGCCGACGCGGCGAATCACCGACTCTACGACCGCGTGACGCTGGAGCGGCTCCTGGCGTCCGGCGAGTTCTCAGCGGCGAGCTACATCGCGGCAAGGCGCGAGTTGGCGATCGCGCGGCACGCCATTGTCGAAACGTTCGCGGATATCGACCTGATCGTCACTCCCACGACGCCGGGTCTGCCCGAGGAAATTCGCCGCGCCCAAAACCCGGCGGAGGCGTCCGGAGCGGAGATCTCCGTGCGGAACACGTTCCCGTTCAACATCTTCGGCATCCCGACGATCTCCGTCCTGTGCGGCTTCAGCCGCGGAGGACTGCCCATCGGCATGCAGATCAGCGGGCCGCCGATGGGCGAAGCCGCGGTATTGACGCTCGCTCACGCGTACCAGCAGGCGACCGATTGGCACACGCGGCAGCCGCCGCTCGAATGAGGCAGCCGCACGGCGCCGGTTTCGGAAGGGCGAGAGACTCGAATTCCAGGAGGACGAACGATCATGCCAAGCACGGAACGCGTTTCCTGGGCGGTCGCCGCCGTGGCGACCATCGCCGCGGCCGTGGCCGTCGCCACGCGACCCGATCCCGAGCCGGGCCGGCCCAGCCAGGCCGAGCTCGAAGCGAACAAGCGGATACTGCTCGACTTCTTCAGCTTCGACGGCCCCCGCGACGTGCGGGCCGAGCGGTTCATGACCGAGGACTACGTGCAGCACAACCCGCGCATGTTGCGGATGGACGAGATCACCGGCGCGTCCGGGCGGCAAGCCTGGATCGAGGGCTTCGAGGTAGCCCAGCGCCGCGGCATCCGTATCGTCGAGCTGGGGGGAATCCCGCTTCGCGACCCGGTCATCGTCATGGCCGAAGGCGATCTCGTCACCGCGATCTATCGCGGCGAGATGACGGATCCCGACGATCCTGCACGCACCTACGAGGCCTTCGCGTTCGAGACCGTGCGCATACGCGACGGCAGGATGGCCGAGCACTGGGACCAGGTCACCCTGGCGCCGGGCTGGATGACGGGCCCGTCCGGGGACTAGCCGCCAGCGACACCCTTCGGCTCTAACCGTCGGGACGTTCCGTTCCCGAGCTGCCGGTCACGGCCAGAAAATGCCGCTCCAGGCTCTGGCCTTCATGCAGCCTGCGCGGGACAACGCCGAGATCCAGCAGTTCCCTGAGAACACCCGCGACCGCGCCGTCCCAATCGTTCCCCTCGCTCGAGGCGAAGCCGATCGCGTAATCGGGCGCGTTATCGGTTTTGACGAAGGCGACTCCCGGAAGCTCCTTCACGCGATCGACCTCGGCGGCTTCCAGACGCCGCGATAGCCGGAGGTCCAATTCTCGAGAGGCGGCGGTCAATTCCGCCACCGGCCCGTCGGCCACGACACGGCCTCGATCGAGGATGGCCACGCGGTCGCAAAGCTCCTGGATCTCGGCCAGGTTGTGCGAGCTGATGACCACGGTCGCCTTCCGGCGGAGTTCCTGGACCAGGTCGCGTATCTGCCGGGCGCTGGCCGGATCCAAACCGGCCGTGGGTTCGTCCAGCAAGATGACCTCGGGAGATCCGAAAAAGGCCTGTGCGATCCCCAGCCGCTTGGCCATTCCGTGCGACAGCGCGCGCGCGCCGCGCTTCGCGTAGTCTTCCAAGCCGACGCGCTCCAGCGAGCGGCGCACTTCCGTCTCGGCCGAATCGCGAGTCTCGCCGTCGAGCATTCGAAAGAAGACGAGCTGCTCCATGATCGGCGTGTTCCGCTGGAACGCGGCGTCCTGCGGCAGGATGGTGAGGCGGCCCCGCAACTCCGAGACCCGGGCCGGATCCTGGCCCAGCACTTCGACGCGCCCACTGTCGGCCTTCAGGAAGTTGGCCACGATCGAGAACAGCGTGGTCTTTCCGGCGCCGTTCGGCCCGAGGAGACCGAAAACGGAATGGGTCGGCACGTCGAAGCTCACCTCATCGAGCGCCCGAACGGGCCCGAACGTCTTCGAGATCCCCTGAACTCGGAGGGCGGACGTCACGTCGATCGGCGCCTCAGAGATCACGGCTCTCGAACCTGCGCGCTCCCAACCACGTAAAGGCCAGAGCGTACAACAGGCAGGCCGCCGCCGTGAGACCCACGGCGCTCCAATCCGGGGAGAGCAGATCGTGCTGCACGCCCCACGGCAACAGGTATTCGAGGCGGTAGGCCGGCGCCCAGGCCGCGGCCGCCGCCCAGGCGCCCAGCAGCACGCCGCCGATGGCCGCGTTGCAGATGACGAGCGACGCCAGTGCGGAGTCCTGGGATGCCGAAATCCAGGCGGACAGCGCAACGTACGGCACAGACCAGAACGTCACGGCCAACAGCCCTTGGAGGCACCACAAGAAGAGATCCATGCCGCCATAGAACGGCAGCCTCAGTCCCAGGTAGACGGCGATCGTGGTCACCACGAGAACCTGGACGACGACCGTCAAGGCCATCGTCGCCAGCAGACGGCCATAGTAAATATTGGCCCGTTCGGTCCGCAGGAGCAGATAACGCAGACCACGACTCCCGATGTCTCCGGACGTCTGATTGAAGCCGGCAACCGGAGCAAGAAACGGCGTGGTGTACATCAGCACAAGGAGGACGGCGGAAAAAATCGCCGGTCGTTCCTCGAGCAGGTACGTGACCCAACGATCGGTCTGTTCCCGCGCGATGGATTGCGCCTCGGGATCATCGATCTCTCGGGGCGAGACGGCCCACTCGATCAGTGGCCGAGCCATGCCGACCAACATCCGTTCCGCGGCTTCGGGACCCGCGGTCAATCCCGCGTCCTGGTTGCGGACCACGAACGATTCGAATGGCGAGACGATCAGTTGCGCCACGGTCAGACCGGTGAAGAACGCCAACATCAGGAAGACCAGTCCCGAACCGCTTCGAAGGGCGTGCCGCAGCGAATAGCCGAAGACGAGACGGACGTGGCGCGCCTGGACGTGGGCGAGACTCATGAAACGGCTCGACGGAAACTCAATTCACCAGGTCCTCTCTGAACGTCGTGTTGATCAGGACCAGGGTCAGAATCGGATACAGGACCGAGAGGAGCACGGAGAGGTCGAAACCACCGCCGACGGCGACCGGCGCCCACAGCCACGGAATCGTCGACACGATCGAAAACACGGCATAGACGTTCCCGACGGTCCGGCCGAGAAACTTCCTGAGCTTGAGGTAGCCGATTCCCGAAAGCACACCCAGCGCGGCGACGACGAAACTGCCGGCCGCCAGCAGGACGACGCGGATCGCGCCGAACTCGACCACGGCGTCGAACGGCGTGGGTCGTTCCGGTCCCGCGCCCTCGACGACCGGCCCCAGCAACGCCATGGCCACCATCCCGAGGCTGCCGAGCGCGCCCGACGCGCTCAGGATGAAGTTGAATACCGCCAACGCAGTCAGGCCGCCCGGGCGCATGCGAACTCCGTTCGTGACAGGTTGCAGTGATCGATCAGGGCCGGCGCTCCAGGCTCTGTCGTCGCGTAGATTGTCGCACACCCGGACGGACTGTTCTCCGACACGGCGCCGAGAGGGAGCGGTTGCAATGGAAATGGTGAACACGTTCATGACTTCTGATCGAATGACCCGGACAGGACGCATCCGAACCGACGTGAACGCTCAACCCCGCAACGAGGAGATGGCCGGCTTCTTTCCCGGAGTGCCGGACGAGACGCTCGCGGCGCCGGTTCGCGTCGGCGC
The DNA here is from genome assembly GCA_022821145.1 of Acidobacteriota bacterium. GTDB lineage: Bacteria > Acidobacteriota > Terriglobia > 20CM-2-55-15 > 20CM-2-55-15 > JAJEDW01. The sequence continues at coordinate 109,891 of JAJEEE010000033.1, read as the reverse complement.
CGGGGAGGAGCGCCTGGGCGTCGAGGTCCGCCTGTCGGTGAAGGCGACGTTCACGGTGTCGGGCCGCGTCGTCAGCCCGGGTCCGACCGGCGGCTTCGGTATGGTGAGCCTCCGCCCCGACGCGCCCGGAGCGACGAATCTCGCCTCCTTCCTCGGCAACACGGGCATCGTGGACCCGCAAGGGAATTTCACGATCCGGAACGTGGAGCCGGGAAACTACACGCTGGAGGCCCGGTCGGAGGGACTCGGGGGTCGGGACTTCAGGGCCAGCCTGAGCGTCGAGGTCGCGAACGCGGACGGGAGCTACTCGCTGTCGGGCGTTGCTCCCGGAGAATATCGCCTGTTCGCGCGGGGGAGGCGACCGGCGGCGCGCCGTTCATGAACCCGGAGATCCGCCGCCGTTTCGAGGCGCGGGGCGAACGCGTGGTCGTTCGCGAGGGCGACGCGGTGAACCTGAACCTGGAAGTCATCACGGACGACGAGATCCAGTAGCCGGAGGGCGGACCCATGCGGGGACCGGTCAGGAGCCCCAGCCGTCCGGCGGCGCCTTCGCGCCCTCGACCAGGTTCCAGTACTCGCGCAGCGCGCGGCACAGCCCCGACGGATCGAACGTGAGAACGAAGGCGCCTGCGAGCGTGATCGGCTCGCCCTGGTTCGTCAACGTCGTCCACCACTCGACGGCCGTGCGGTCGCCGACGGTGATCGGCGCGCCGTAGCGCATCTCGACGCCGGTCTGCCCGGCGGTCACGCGCGTCCAGTACGCGTGTATCCCCGTTCGGCCGGCGAAGGCGTCATGGAACGGTTGCTCGGCGTAGGTCGCATCCTCGGTGAACAGCGCGGCGGCCGCGTCCGCGTCACGCTCGGCCCAGGCCTTGCGATAGGCGTCGAGCCATTCGATGGGTGTCATCCTCATGGCGGCCGATGCTAGCACGGCACGGCCGGCCCGCGGCCGAATCGTGCATGTGGCGTTGACCTCGAACTCGGCCGGCAATACCATGCACGAGTCATCCGTTCTTTGACCTTGGCGGGCACCCTGGCGATGCGTGCCCCGGGGAGGCAGCATGAGTTTCTACGGCAAGGCCGGGCTTGGCTTGCTCGCCATGGCCATCGTGGCCGCCATCGGCTCGGAAGACGTGCACGCGCAGGACACGACCGGGACCGGCGCGGCGGACTGTGTCCCGCTGGCGGAACAGTATCCCGATCTGGGCACCAGCCAGAGCATTTCCGCACGCCGGGAATTCACGACGTCGTGGGGATCGTTCGAGCTGCCGGGCGGCCCATGCGGCTACGCGTCGGCCGAACAGCACTACAACGCCCTGCTGGCCGACGCCCGGGCTCGCGGCGGCCCGACGGTCCACGCCCAGGACACGCTGCCGGACTGGTCCGGCCATTGGGGAACCGACAACGACACGGGCGAGCTGGCGATCGTGGGGTTGGCGTCCACGACCGAGGGCATGGCCGCGCGCCTGACGCCGGAAGCCGGCGAGCAGTTCCTCTTCGACGCGCGCATGTGGCGCGAGGGCCATGCGATCGACCCGATCTCGTTCTGCCTCCCGCCGAACTTCCCCCGCTGGGTGACCGAGTACGGTTACCGGGAGCACTTTCTGACCCCCGAGAAGGTCCTCCTCGGCAGCGAGATGATGAACGAGTTCCGCCGCGTGTTCACCGACGGCCGGCCGCACCCGTCCGATGAGTGGCTGACCCACGAGTGGCTCGGCTACTCGATCGGTTTCTGGGACGAGGACGTGCTGACGATCTGGACGCGCGGCATCAAGGAAGGCATCCTCCAGCGCAACATGCCGCGCCAGACGAACCAGATGGAGGTCGTCGAGCGGTGGCGGCGCGTCGAGCCGCTGGATCCGGACACGCTGGGCCGCATCGAGATCGAGATCACGATGTACGACCCGACCTTCGTGGAGCCCTGGCACACGGTCGCCGCGTTCTACAAGGAAGACGACCGCACGGCGGAGCTCAGGGAACGCGTCTGGCCGCACCAGTGGGACTGCGTCGAAGGGTCCAACTGGTACATCACCGACGACGGGATCGTCAGCCAGTACGCGCCCGGCGAGAAACCGGACATCACGAATCCCGACTACTGGTTCAACGAGGACTACATTCACCAATGAAGGGTCGGACCACACCGGGGGCGAGAAACGTGAAGAGACACACGCACTGGACATGGGCAACCGTGGGCATGACGCTCGTCTTGCTCGCTCCGGCGGCGACCGCCCACCACTCCTCCGCAATGTTCGACCGCGAGGTGGAGTTGGTGCTGACGGGCGAAGTCCGCGAGTTCGCGTACCTGAATCCGCATTCGTGGCTGTACGTGACGGTCAGCGACGATGACGGCGCGGTCACCGAGTGGGGTTTCGAGCTCAGCTCGCCCTCGCTCCTGCGCCGGGAAGGCGTATCCCCCAACTTCTGGCGGGTCGGCGACCGCGTGACCGTCCGGACCAACCCGCTGACCGACGGCCGCCCGGCCGGGAACATGCGGGGCGCGATCACGGCCGACGGGAAGACCTACGGCAACGCGAACGGCCTGGAAGCGCCGGCGCCGTGAACCGCCGCGTTCCGGGTCTGGCCCTGGCCGCGGCTCTCATGTGGCCGGGCGCGACCATGGAAGCGGCCGCCCAAGCCGAACCGCCCATCGAGATCGCGGAAAGCGGCTGCACGGCCGCCCGGCTGGGCGTCTCCATCGACACGGACCTCATCGGCGAGCCCGTTTCCGGCGTGTCGGTTGCGCCGCCCGTCTGGCGCGCGGCCGCCGGGCGGACCCCGGCCCACTGCAGCGTCGACGGCGCGATGGCGCCGATCGTGACGGCCGGCGAGCGCAGCCTGCCGATGTGCTCCTATCCGGAGTATCCGCGCTACGTCGACGGTCCGGAAGACTCCGCGGATTCGTATCGCTGCAGCCGGCCTTGAATCGGAACCCGCCGTACGGGAGTCCTAAGCGACCGTGTCGAGGCCGCGCTTCGCCATGACGCCCGCCTCGGCCAACCCGAGCGCCGTCTCATGCAGGGCCGCCCAGGCCTCGCTCACGCGCCTTCCCATGGATCGAAGATTTGGTGTCGAGAACGAACATCCGCGGGCCTCAACTGAAATCGGGAGGTTCGCGCATCGGTTCGCTCGGAGGCAGTTCCAACTCGACCCCTCCGAAAGGCGCGAAACACTCGTGGATGAAACTGGCCAGGTTCACAGGTTCGGCTTCCCGCCCGACCGCGTCGCGCAAGATAACCCGCGCCTCCTCTTCCATCGACCGACCGTTGGCGGAGGCCCGGACCCGAAGTCGGGACTTGACGTCGTCGTCGAGGCGGCGGATCGTGATACTCGCCATGGCCACGCCTCCTTGTTTCAAGACTACATGGTGATTGCGTTGCAATCAACACAGGCTTGTTAGCAGCCGCCACTGAACCCGCACGGCGGCCAGGTCGCGGGACCGCCGTCGGTCTCCGGAACCGTCGATAGCGTTACCGCTCCGGCAGCAACGCCGGCCGGTCGGGCGGCAGGTGCTGGTCGATCGCCGTCAGTACGAGTCCCGCCATCACGTAGTCGCCCATGACGGTCGCAAGCTCGACGACGCCCTGCTCGCCGAAGTACTCGACGGCCTCGGCGAAGAGCGCGGAATCGAGCCGGTGCTCGCGCATGATCTGGCGGCCGAAGTTGATGATCAAGGTCTCCTCGGGACTCAACCCCTCGGGCTCCCGGTCGAACTTGATCGTATCGATGACGGCCTGCGGCGCGCCGTAACGCAACGCCGCCGGCTCGTGCGCCGAGTACTCGTACTGTTGCCGGATCTCCCACGCCGCGACCAGGATGGCGACTTCGGTGTGGCGCGGGCTCAGCACGCCGTTGTAGCGCAGGTAGTCGTTGATCAGCGCGTACCCTTCGGCGAGCGTGGGACTGTACAAGGTGAAGGCGCGCGGACCTGTGAGGGGCCGCGGCCCGTCGCCAATGAGCTTGTCGTAGACCGCCTTGCCGTGGTCGTCGAGGTCGTCGCGGCTGAGCGCGGGCAACCGGGACAGCGATTCGGGATCGATGTCGTCGGGAAGGGTCCGGCTGTCGCCGGACGAAGCTTGTGTCTGGGCGAACGCGGCCGCGGCGAACAACAACACGCTCGCCGATACCGTCCCGAGAATCTTGTGCGCCATCATCTGTAGCCACCCCCTGTTCGTCGTATCGCCGGCAGTGTATCAACTCGCGGTCCTACGGCCTCACCGCCACCGCCTCGACCTCGACGAACCACTCGGGCCTGACGAGCTGCGACACGTAGACCGTAGTCGACGCCGGCCGGATGTCGCCGAAGTGCTTCAGACGCGCGCGCCGGACCGCGCCGCCGTCGTGGCCGGCGACCATGTAGACCGTCAGCTTGATGACCGAGGCGACGTCGAGGTCGTGTGCGTTCAGAACGGCGATGAGGTTCCGGAAGGCCTGGTCCGCCTGCTCTGCGATGTTCGAGGCGAACGCGCCGTCCGGCCGGACGCCGACCTGGCCGGAGATGTAGAGCGTTCCCGCCCCCGGCGGCACGACGACCGCGTGGGTGTACGGTCCCGACGGGGCGTGCACACCGCTCGGGTTCGAGTACCGCAGTCGCTCGTTGGATGCGGGTTTCACGGGCGCCTACGGACCCTCCCCGAGGGGCCCGAAGTCGGACGGCGGCTCCCGGCGCCGGGTCGCCGCCTCGTAGGCCGACGCGATCCGGAAGAGCATGGGTTCGTCGAACGGTCGCGCCAGGAAGTCGACGCCCACCGGGAGCCGGGCCGGGACCGGTCCGACCAGCCGCGTGCTCCCGTCCTCGCCGCGCTCGCGGTCCCACACTTCGGTGGTGAAGCCCGCAGGCACGGTCAGCGCCGGGAACCCCTCGCGTCCCAGGCGCGACCAGCCGACCGGCGAGCGGCCGTTGACGGCGGGCTCGCGCGGCGCGGTCAGCCGGCGCGGCGGCACGCTGGCGGTCGGGTACACGACGGCGTCGAGCTGCTGTTCCTCGAGGCACTGCATCACGATCACGCGCAGAGCGAAACGGTTCTGCAGTCGCACGGCCGTATCCAGAACCATCGCGGCGTCGGACCGCTCCAGGATCGCCCGGCGGTCCGGGAAGTTCGCGTCCTCGTAGAACGTGCCCCGCTCGATCAGGTCGGCCTGGCTCCGGATGTTCGCGTCGCCGCGTTCCGCAAGGTACCGGTTCATCATGTAGCGGCTTTCGCCGACGGCGCCGAATCGCTCGAGGCTGCGAAGCGTCCAGCGGTCGGGAACGCGTTCCGGTTCCCTGTTCATCTCCAACAGCGTCGCGATGTGGTCCGCGGCCGGTTCGCCGGCCTCGTCCACGGGGAAGATCTCGGGATACGCCCGCGTGAACGCGCTGTTGTAATACTCGGGCGCGTAACGGTCGATGCAGGCCTGGAACAGCGCGCCTCCCGGACCGGGATCGACGATCGCGGCGCCGATCCCTTCCAGGTCCACGAGCGCCCGCTCGACGAGCCGGATGCTCTCCTCATCGGCTACGGAGAACGCCTCCCGGTCCATGTACTCGCGGACAACGCCGATCCTCACGCCGTCGAGCCGCTCCGCCGCCGCCGCGTCCGCGTACGGCCGCTCCGGCATCCGGCCGACGCTGAAGGCCGTCAACGCGTCCCGGGGGTCGTACCCGGCGATGGCGTCCAGGATCCGGGCCGCGTCGGCGACCGTCCGGCAGATCGGACCCGTGCGCATGTTCAGTCCGGCGCCGATCATGCCGTCTCGGCTCACCAGCTCCTGGGTGGGCGCCAGCCCGACCAGGCTGTTGACCGCGGCCGGCCATCGGATGGAGACCACGGTTTCCTCGCCGATGGCGCAGGTGACCAGGTTGGCGGCCACCGCCGACGCCGAGCCGGCGCTGGACATCCCGGGCTCGCGCTCCGTGTCGTACGGGTTGCAGAACGTGCCGCCGAACGCGCTGCGCGCGCCGTCGGATGCATACTCCGCCAGATTGGCCTTGGCCAGGATGATCGCGCCCGCCTGGCGCAGGCGTTCGACGAACGTCGCATCGTCGGGCGGCCGGTCGTCGGCGTACTCCACGTCGGCGCCCGAAGTGGTGCGCATGTCGAACGTGTCGTACTGGTCCTTGATGGCCATGACCGCGCCGTGCAGGGTTCCCGCCAGCTCACCCGTCTGTTGCAGGAGCAGATCCTGGGCCGCTGCGACTTCCAGGGCGTCCGGCATGTCCAAACGATCGTCGGCCGCGTCGGTCAGGCTCCGCGCCCGGCGCGGACCGAAGCCCCGCGCCTCGCGCGCGTCGGGCCGCAGGTTCAGCGTCGACAACGCGTTGATCTGTCCGGCGTTCGCGATGGGCGCGATCGGGCCGAGCCGGCCCGCCGGCTGCTCCACGCACGTGCCGTTGTAGGCGCGGATGCGCGCGAGATACGCTTCGACCAGCTCGACGGTGGTCACCTCGCCGGCCAGGAGCGCCTCCTGCGTCCGGGCGATCGTGGATTCCTCGACCTGGAAACCCGAAGACGCGTCCGGCGGCGCGTCGCAGGCGGCGACGGCGAGCGCCATGCCCAGTAGCAGTAACGGCGTGCGCATTCGAAGTTCTGGCAAGAGCGTCTCGGGCATGATCGACCCTCCGGGACGGACACCGCGTATCCGTCGATGTTGCGCGCAACGCGGCGGGAGACGGGCGTTGCGTCAGAACATGGTGTTGTCGTTCGCCGACTCCGCGGGCACCACCTGGAGCACGTCCCAGTGCTCGACGACCTTGCCGTCGTCGTCGAGGCGGAATATGTCCATCCCGGCGTATTCCTCATCGCCGGGCCACACCTGGTGACAATGCAGGACGACGTGATCGCCCTCGGCGACCGCGCGCTTGAAGTGTACGCGCTTCCCGGGATACTCCCGGGCCATCCGCTCGAAGTAAGCGACGAACGCGTCCTTGCCGTCCGCCACGTGGGGATTGTGCTGCGTGTAACGGTCTCCGGCGTACTTCGCGATCGCCTCGGCGGGCCGGCACCGATTGAACATGAGATCGTAGAACTCGGTGACGGCCTTCTTGTTGCGCTCGAGCCGGTCGTTCATCGGGTCGCCTCCGTATCGGTCCGGCCTATTCCGGCGGCGGCCAGATCATCAGCCCGTCGTCGTCGATCAGGCCCATCCCGGTCAACGTCCGGACCGCGTCGGGCCCGGCCCGGCCCGGCGGAGAGCCGTTCAGGTTCGCGGCCGGGACCATGTTCATCTCCTCGAACACGCCGTTGGCGATGTCGATCATGTCGGTGAACCGCATGTTGGAACGCATCGGGCCGTCGTTGAACTGGATGGCGCGGAACCACATCATCGGCACGCCCCGCAGGTGCTTCCAGCCCAGAATCCGGACGTTGTCGCCCGCCGTGAAGTCCTCGCGGGCGAACCCATGGTCCTGCATGATCCGGATCGGGTGCCCCTCGAGCCGCCAGTTCTCGCCGGCGGGAATCTCCCCGCCCGTCGTCTCGACCTCGATCGCGATGTGCGGGTTCCCCCAGATGACGCGAACGATGCGGGCTTCGACGTAGGTCGTCGGGGAGCCGAAGGGCCCGTACTCGGCCTGCGTGTTGTGATGCGCCGGCAGGGCGTGGCCCGAGGCCAGGGACGCGGCCAGTATCAGCGAACTCGGTGTGTAACCTTTCATCGGGGTACTCCGTCGGTCTTGGGTTCTACTCCCACACCAGGCACCGGGCATTGCAGCGCGCCTCGGATCCGCCGCCCTCCTCGACGGTCGCGCTCACCTGCCAGTGCCCGGTGAACTCGTCGAGCTCGATGCTGCAGATGTTGGAGTCCTCCGGCGCCTGCATCGCCTTGAACTGGACCCGGGTCAGGTAGCAGATGGAGTTGTCCGAGTGGGTCAGGAGCTGCGAGTACACGCCGTTGTACCGCTCGCCGTTGACGATGGAGTCCTCGATGCCCTCCATCGTGAAGCTCAACACGCGCGCGTTGGCAACGGCGTCCGCGGAGCCATCGCCCAGGGTGCCGGCGAGACCGACGGCGAGAATGGCAACGACGGCGGCGACCAGCGCGCTGATCAGTGCCTGTTTCATTTCATCTCCTCATCTCCCCGTTCCGGCCGGCCGCGCGCGAGTGAGGCGGCCGGGCCGGCGTGGAGTCACTGCAGCCAGCGGCCGCCCACCTCTTCGGAGCAGATACCCGGCTCCGGCGGAACCAGGTCCGGGGCGTACTTCCACTGCCGGGAGTCCCGGAACGACGCCGTCATGAATTCCGGGTCGAACAGCTCCCACTCCGCCGTGATCCGCGTCCCGCCTTCCGCCAGGGAGTAGCGCTCGACGACGTGCTTCGCCGCGCCGCTGGGGATCCCCTCGCCGATTCCCCATGGATTGTCGGCGAAGAGCCGCGTGTCGACCACGAGCGCGCCGCCTTCCCAACGGCCGATCGAATGGCCCTGCGGGGTCCGTTCCCCATCCGATGGATGATCGCGTCCGTCCATGTGGATGACGCGCTCGCGGCCGGTCCCGTAGGAGTCGCGCATGTAGATGGAGTCGCCCCGGTCCTCGACCACGATCACGCCCGGAGTCCTCGGGAACACGGGCCAGGGCGCGCACCACGGGTTGGCCGCATCGCTCCGGTCGAAGCGGGCCAGCGCCGCCCGGCCGCGCTCGTTGAGGAACGGCACGGCCTCCATGGCGTATTCCTGCTCGGCGGCGTTCGGAAACTCGCGTCCGCCGGCTTCGAGGACCGCCAGGCGGTTCTCGGCCCAGTCGGGCGGGTTCGTCAGGTTGAACGTGTCCAGCAGCCCCACCCACGTGCCGAACAGGTCGTCGTTCGCCGCGTCCGAGTCCAGCAATTCCCGGCGGACTTCGCTGTTGGGACGCCCGATGAGCCGCCCGTCGGGCCGGCGGTAGGACGCGCTGCTGCCGTGTAGCTTCGTCGGATCGGTGTGCGGCCGGGCGTCGACCGTGATCCGGTCTCCCACGCGCAGCGTGTCGCGGGTCCAGCCCTGGCGGGTCATCGTGCTGACGCTGGTGTTCTCGAACATCCACTCCACGGTCCGGCCGCCGGCGTCGACGGTTTCGACGAAGACGTAGACGTGGGGGTTCCTCCAGTCGAAGCGGGACACCGCGCCTTCGATCTGGATGCGTTCGTCCGAGAACAGCCCGATCCGCCCGTGATGGGCCGTGGCCGGGACGGCGGCCGCCATCGCGGCCAGAAGCGCCGGGGCTGCCGTTCGATAGACGTTCATGGCGCGAACTCCGATCGACTCGGCCGATTCTGGTCCTATGCGCTGACGGGAGTCAAGGTATACGGCGCGATCCGACTCGCCCCGACGCGACGGCAGCCGCGCCGCCCCGCGCGCTACGGTTCGTAGACGTCGCGGCGATGTCCGATCTTGACGATCAGGACCACGTCGTCGCGTTCGATCGTGAAGACGACCCGATAGTCACCGGCCCGAAGGCTGCGGGCGCCTTTGAGGCTGTACCGGAGCGGCTTTCCGAATTCCATCGGATGAGAGGTTGGCTTCGTTTCGATCGCGTGCTTGATTCGCCGTTGCGCCGTCGTGGAAAGCTGCGGGATGTCGGTCGTCGATACGCTCTGAAGGTACTGGACGCGGTATGTCAAGGCCAAGCCTGATCGTGCGCAATCCTCTTCTCACCCGCCTTCAACCGCTCGTCCGCAATCCGTGAAAAATGGAGGTCTTCCTGGAATTCCAGGGCTTGTGCGATCAGACTCAATCCCACGCCCGCCACGGATTGCCCCCGCGCCGAGGACAAACGGCCCAGCGCAGCGTAGGTTTCGTCATCGACCGTAATATGGATCCGCTTCTTGTCCGTCGGCATGGCAGGCTCCCAGAACCAAGTGTGACACGGGTGCAGCACCGGAATCGATATTGGGCGTTCATCGACAACCCCTGAATTCAGACGCCGCGGCGCATCGGTCCTCGACCCGGACTCGCACCCGTCTCGGTGCGAGTCCGAGGCCGAAGCCCAGTACCGCGCCCGAGCTCAATCCGCCGCGAAACAGTAGAACAGGCCCGCGCCGCCGCTGCGGGTCAGTTGCTCCTGGGAGCAGCCGTGCGACTCGTGCGACGAGTTCCAGGATGTCGCGGCCGGACCTCCGCCCACGCGGTCGTGGTGACCGACCTTCGTGAACCAGTTGTAGTCGGTCGTGCTCGAGGTCCAGTTGTCGCAGGTCAGGTTGGTCGGCATGCGGTCGGGCGAACCCTCGGGCTGGCTGCGCGCCGGCGGCGTCGGGACGGCGGGCGCCAGGCGCCCGTCGGCCGTGGATCCCGTCATGATGTCGTGCATGTTGGGCTGGTCGCCGACGCCGTTGATCATGCCGCCCTGCTCGGTCAGCGTGTTCTCCTTGCTCAGCAGGTTGTTCTCGCTGTGCAGGTCGTCCACGTCGGCGGCGACTTGCAGGCCGTTGTAGTTGTACCAGGGGCCGCTGCCGATCCGGTCGCGCGCGTGGATGTCCGGCCCGCCGTTCTCGCCGGTCGCGCTCAGGTAGGCCCGCCAGGTCCCGTCGCCGGCGCCGACCGCCGCGGCCAGCGATTGGCAATGCGCATCGGCGCCGCTCAGGCCGCCGAGATTGCCGCCGTCGCCGGGACCCGCGCTGGTGATGAAAAAGCTCATGTTCGCCGCGGGGCCGTCCTGCGCGACGGCGAAGCCGCAGAACGCCAGCACGAGCGACAGGGCGAGCACGGACCGTGTCAACGTTGAAGTCATCGGATCTATCCTCCCTCTGGATGGTTGTCGCGCCTCGAAACGCAACGAAGTCGAAGGGTGTCGTTCGCCAAAGCATAGGCGAAACACGTGGTCTTCCCAAGTCGAAATACCAGCGAGCCGCCGGATCCGGGCGTCGATCCGAATCCGACGATCGCGCTGGTTGCCGGCGCGGGCATGGTCGTGGACGCGCCCGCGCTATCGCAACCTGTCTGCACCGACCCGGACGACGACAAGTTCATCGCGTGCGCCATCGCGTCGGCCTCCGGCTTCGTTGTCACCGGTGACCGTGCGCTGCTTCGCGTTTCGGAGTTCCAAGGCGTCCGTGTCGTGATACCACGGCGCTTCGTGGACCGGAATCTCTGAGCCGCCAGGCGGCTGTCGGTCGATCGCTGGAACCGATGACGAACGCCTCGGCCCCCTCCCCGCCTGTGTCTATGGGCCTTCGGTGAGCTGCTCGAAGTGCTCCGAGTCCCGCTCGTTGTCGTAGCAGAAGTACTCGTGAATTTCCCCGCCGGGCGACTCGTCGTAGTTCACCCTCTGCCAGGGGATGAGCCAACCGCCGCTCCACGGCTCGGTGTAGGCACCGGTGTCGTCGATGGTGAACTCGTACCGCATCGTGTCGTAGTCCACGCGGGTGAATCGCTCGATGATGTGGAGATGCCGCGTGTGCGGCAGCCCGCCCCGGATCATCCAGAACCGCTCGTTGAAGCCGACCGTGTCCACGACCAGCGTCTCGCCCTCCCACCAGCCGATCGAATCGCCGAAGTAGCTCGGGATGATCTCGTCGGCCGCCGGATGCATCCGGTCGGGCTCCATGGCGATCCGCCGCCAGTCGCGGTTTTCGCCGGAGATGAGGAATATGCGGTCGAGCTCCGGCTGCTGCACGATGTTCAGGCCGTTCGGAACCGTGAAGAACCGCAAGCCGCCGGCGGGAAAGCACGACGCGTGGGGGTCGTACAACCCGCCCTGCGTCTGCCGGTACTCGTACAGGTCCCGCGCCCAGTCCTGGAACGGGATCTCGTCCAGCTCGATGTTGGTCGGCAGACCCGGCGCCCGCGTTCCGAACGCCGCGCCCCGCATGACGTTCCAGAAACCCTTTTCGCCCGGAACGGCGTCCAGGTTCACCCGGCCGTCCTCGAAGAACGGCGTCGGACGCGGCTCGGCGGCCTCGCCGCCGTCGGGAAGCCATTCGGGCGCTTCGCCGGAAGCACGGGCCCGCACTTCCAGGAACGTCTGATAGCCGCCGTCGTCCCCGCCCTGTCCCGCCGCCCGCGGGGCCGGGAGAAACAGCAGCGACGCCAACATCATCGCGGGCACGCCCAGTCCGGTGGGGCGGCTGGGCGCGTCGAACGTGTTTCGGGCTCTCATGGCGTCACGTCCACGCTGGAACCCGCCCCCAGCTCCTGCCCGGTGCTGACCAGGATCACGGTCCGGGCGTTTCCATGGGTATCGCCGTTCCGCGCCCGCCATCCGTCGACGGTCACCAGGTCGCCGATCGTCATGCTGTTCCGGCGCCAACCGCGCCGTTGGATCACTGCCGGCGCGCCCATCTCCCACGCCCAGTTCTCGATTCTCCCCGACTCGTCGTTGAGAACGTCGATGTAAAAATACACGTGGGGATTGTTCCATTCGATCTTCGTGACCGCGCCGGTCAGGTTGACCGGCTGTTCCCTGTCGTACTGCGCCCCGAAGGAATGGTGGGCCCACACGGGCGCCGCCACAACCAGAACGAGGAGCGCGCCCAGAAGTCCCAAGCCGCTGTGTCTCATCGTCGGTCCTCCTCCCAAGTCCTGTCGCCCGCGCGGCCGGCGGCCGCTTCGGGATCGCCTCAGTAGTCCCGGTCCCGCGTCAGGTGAAATTCGGCCTGCACGCCCTCGCAACTCCACGCGCCGGCCAGCGTCCGGCGGTCCGAGCCCAGCCTGTCCAACCGTCCGTCCGCAACGCAACTCACCGTCTGTCCCGAAGTATTCCGAACGTCCACCTCGAAGCGCACGCTCCAGTCACTGGAATCCAGCTCGGCGTTCCGGAACCGGGCGCGGTCGGTCAACGGGTTGACCAGGCCTGTCACCGCGGTTCCGTCCCAGTCCATGATCACGGTCAGGTCCATGGGATCGGAGCCGCCGGGGGGACCCCACACCCCGTGCCAGGAGCCGGTCAGGGGATGCCCCTGCTGTCCAAGCACCGTCCCCGCGGCGCCGCAAGCGAGCAGCATCGCCGCATGGAGCGTTCGCGTCCGCATGTGTCCTCCGTTGCCGTGACGTGTCATGAACGGTTTACTGTACTCCGAACAGTGAGGAGTAGTCGCGATTGTTTTCGCAAATGAACTCGGCGATCCTCACCAGGTCCGGACGCAGCGCGAAGTCCCGGGATCGGGTAAACGGCCGCTCGAAGACGTTCGGGTCCTCGATCGTGGCCTCGTAGCGAAGGTAGCCGTGCTCGGGGCGGCTGAACCGCTCCACGATGCGCAGTGCGCCGGTGTGCCGGTACCCCTCGATCTCGGTCTCCTCGTTGAACCCGATCGTAGCCACGACCAGCGTGTCGCCCTCCCAGCGGCCGACGGAGTCTCCCAGCCAGGACGGGTCGGGATCGACCTCGTGCGGGCGCCCGTCGATCGGGATGACGCGAAACGTGCCCGGATACTCGTAGAGAATCACCATGTGGTTCGCGTTCTGGACGATCTGGAACTGGTACGGCGTACCGAAGGCTCGGGGCCCGATCAGCGGCATGCAATCCGATGTCGCCCCCGTATCGGTCGGACCGCGAACCACGCGGAACCCCTCGGCTCCGGCCCTCAGGACCGGTCCGGCGCCGCCGCGGCCGCCCCGACCGCCCCCGGCCGCCGGCGGCCCGCGGAAATCGTACACTCCCGAGAGGTCCGGCCTGCCCGCCGGCGTCCGCGGCGCTTCCGCCGTGTCTCCCGGCGCCGACTCCGCCGTGACGGGCACGGTTCCGGGAACGGTGACGGTCACGTCCCGGGTCACGACTTGATCGTTGGGCCCGCCGAGGGTCAGCGTGTACGTCGTCGTCGCGGACGGGAACAGTTGGCGGCTGCCGCGTGGGGTCACGCGCCCCAGGCCGGGCTCGATGGCGACGCCCGAAGGGTTCTCCGTGGCCCAGATCAGCGTGACGGGCTCGCCGGCCGCGATCTCGGAAGGCTCGGCCGTGAACTCCATGATCCGCGCCGGCAACTCCCGGGCCAGCACGCGGGACGAGTCGGTCGCGGCGGGAACGGCCCCCGGGGCAACGCGGCTCGGGGGTTCCTGTCGCCTGCTCGTTCCGGCCGGCTCGCCGACGGTTTCGCCCCCGATGGCGGCGACCGCAAACGCGAAACCGGCCGCGAGAGTGAAGATGATCCTCATGGAAGAAGTCTCCTGTTCGGTTTCGGATTCGAAACGCTGCGCGGCGTCCGCGCACGGGCGGGCCGCCACGATCGCGGACTACGATCGTATCGAACGGCCGTCGGCCAGCACGATGACCGAGCTGATCATCGACGGCGCGCCGCTCCGGGCGGCCCCGCCGGTGCATGAGATCGTTTCGCCGGGCTTCACCGTATCCCGCATCCAGCCGAACGCCCGCAGGTGGTTCAGGCTCATCATCTCGACTTCCCATTCGATGGATTCGCCGTTGCCGAGATCGACCTCCAGGTAGATGAACGCGTGCGGATTCGTCCACTCGAACCGCTCCACGACGCCCGTCACCGTGACCGGGCTGTCCATGTTGTACATCGACGTCGAGTGGTGCGCGGCCACCGGCGTCATCGCGGTGACACCCGCAAGCAGACACGACGCCGACAACGGCGCCGTCCATCGAATGTTCATGAGGTTCCTCCGTGATCGGTCATCGCGCGGCGGCCGCCAGGAGGCCGCGAATCTCGGCGGCCGGCCCGCCATCCGGTTGCGATTCCGTGTTGCCGCCCACCAGGTCGATGGCGGTGAGACCGCCGGCGTCCGCGATCTCCGTGTCGGCGCCCTCGGAGAGGAGGTAGCGTACCAGATCCAGCCTCCCCGTCTCGACTGCCACGTGCAGCGCCGTCCGTCCTTCGTTCGCCGACGGCGCGCGGGTTATTCGCATCGAGTAGGTCCGCGTGCCCGTGACCTGGTCGTTCACGTCGGCGCCGTTTCGAAGGAGCAGCTCCATCAACTCCATGTCGACCGGTCCGCCGGCGCTGTACTCGGCGGCCAGTCCCGTCCCGCCGATGTGCCCCGCGCCCACGCCGGCCGCCACCAGGAACGGCGTCAGGCCCATGGCGTTAACCCTCGGATCCGCGCCGGCCGCCAGCAGCGCCCGAACGACTTCCGCGTCGCCGGCCATCGTGGCTCTCAACAGGGGCGTTGCGCCGGTGCCCATCAGGGGATCGACGAACCGCCCGCTGTTGCCGCCGCGGCTCGGCCGGTGAAAGTTGAGTTGCGGATCGGGATCGACGCCGGCGGCGAGCAGGGCGTCGATGATCTCCCCGTTCGACTCCGGAACCCCGCTCGCGCCGGGGCCGCCCGTATCGCAACCGCTGCCGCTACCGAGGGCGCAGGCGCGCCGGTCGGCGGCGATATAGAGGGCCGTACGCCCCCACCAGTCCCACAGTTCGGGATCGGCGCCGCGGTCCAGCAACAGCTTCGCGACCGTGTCATGGCCGTTGTCGATGGCGAGCATCAGGGCGGTGACGCCTTCCGGCGTCGGCCGGTTCACGTCGGAGCCGGCCCGGATCAGGGCGTCGACGCAGTCGCGGCAGCCGTTGCGCGCCGCATACAGCAACGCCGTCAGTCCCCCGACCGGGCGGTATTGGGCACGGGGCTCGGCCGTGATCTGGTTGGGCCAGTCCGTGTACAGCGCCCGGGGCCGGACGTCGGCGCCTTCTGCGAGAAGCAGCCGCACCATCTGGCCCGAATTTCGGGGCGCGGCCGCGGCCCACATCAGGGGTGTCTGGTTGCGAAAGCCCTCGACGGCGTTGACGTCGGCGCCCGCCTCGATCAGCAATCGGGCGACGTCGGTCTCGCCCGTCCGGATCGCCGCCATCAGCGCGGTCTGCCCGTCGACGTTCGGGCCCTCCGGTTCGGCGCCCGCATCCAGGAGCATTTCGACCAGGCGCCGATCGCCCAGCTCGGCCGCTATGGCGATGGGCGTGGATCCGAACGCGTTCCGGACGTCCAGTTCAGCGTCCCGTTCGATCAGCGCCTCCACCAGCGCGTAGTCCACCCCGAAGAGCGCCCAGTGGATCGGCCGCGTCCCGTCGGGTTGCGCCGCGTTGACGTCCTCGCCGGCGCGCACGCGTTCGAGGGCGGCCTGGCGGTCCCCGGCCGCGATGAGGTCGGCCAGCGGCGCCGGGGGCCCCTGCGCCCGGACGGGCGCGGACGCGAGCACCAGCAGCAGGGCCGGCGCGAGGTGTCTCGCGTATCTTCTAGACGACATTGCGATCGAGCTTGTTGTGGTGCGCCCACAACCCCTTGGCCGCGTCGTACAGGAACGCGTACGGATCGTTCCACGTTCTGGGCAGACCGTCCAGGAGGCCGCCCTCCAACATGTCCCGCGGACCCTTCCCTTCACGGACCTGGGTGAACAGGCGCGCGCGGACTTCCTCCATCATGTCGCGCTCGGCCCGGAACTCGGCTTGCGTCATGACAGGCCCGTACGCCGGCACGATCCGCGTCTCGGCGTCACCCAGACCGAGAACGATGTCCATCGCATCCACGCGTCCGCCGATCCAGGCGCCGGTGTAGTAGTCGAGCTCCGGGTCGCGAAGTGGAGACGCGGCATCGCCGGCGGCGACCGCGTTGGATCCCTTGAAGTGGACGTAGATGTCGCCGCTGGTGTGCGCCAACGGCAGGTAGCCGTATTCGATCTCCTCGACTCCGGCATCGAGCGAGCCGCCGGCGCGGAACGTCTCCGCGGGGCGAGCGCCCACCGGGCGGGCCTCCTCGTAACGGTCTTCGGCCGGAACCCAGTAGTCGATGGACATCCACCGGCGCGTGCGCGCGTGGGCGACGATGCGCGCCCCGGCCGACGCGAACATCTCGTTGTTGCCGGTCTGATCGGCGTGGTAGTGCGTATTGAAGAGTGTCCGGACGGCCCGACCGGGAGCGAAGCTGTCCAGCGCGGCCGTGACCGCCGCGGCGGATCGGGCGGGGCCGCTGTCGACGAGGACGAGGCCGTCGTCCGCGGACAGCGCCACGAGGTTGACGCCCCCCGCATCCACCACGACCAGCCGGCCCGAGAGAGATCGAACGCCCGCGGGCGAGGCTTGTTCACCGAGGACCCGCCCCGAAGCGCACAGGGCGATGGTCCCGGCGGCGCCCGTCAGGAATCGTCTTCGGCCGGTCATCCTAGACACCCGGTATGACGCCGGTGCTGTCGGCGAACGCGTCGCGTTCGATGCCCACCTTCTCGAGCAGCGTCAGGTGCAGGTTCGCGATGGGCGTGCGCTCCGGCAGCACGATATGCTGGCCGCCGCGCCGCACGCTTCCCGCGCCTCCGCCGACGATGACGTTCGGCACGGGATAGTTGTCGTGCAGATCGCTGTTCGACATGTTCGATCCGTACAGGTAGATCGAGTGGTCGAGCAACGATCCGTCTCCGTCGGGCGTGGCCGCCATCTTGGCGAGAAATTCCGCGAACTTCTCCACGTGCCAGGTCTGGATCCGGACCAGCTTCTCGATCCGTTCCAGGTCGTTCGCGTGGTGGGAGACGGGATGGAAGGCGTCCGGGACCCCGATATGGTTGTAGGTCCGGTTCGTGCCCTCGGCGACCATGATGTAGGACGCCACGCGCGTGAGATCGGCCTGGAAGGCCAGCGCGAGCAGGTCGAACATCAGCGTCACCTGCTCGGCGAAGTCGTCGAGCACGCCCACGGGCGCGACGGGGACGTCCAGACCGGAAAGATCCGTCGCGCCGGCCCGCTCGGCCCGGCGTTCGAGCTCGCGGACCGTCTCCAGATAGCTGTCGAGAACGGCGCGGTCGCTGTTTCCGAGCTCCGCCTGGAGCTTCCGGGCGCGCTCGGAGACCAGGTCCAGGATGCTGCGCCGCTGACGGCCGATGAAGTCGCGCTCCGCGGGCGTGTCGCCCTCGCCGAACAACTGCAGGAACACCTTGCGCGGGTTGTACTCCATCGGCAGCGGGGAGTTCGCGTCGCGGAACGACAGGGTCGTGTAGGAGCCCCCGCCGCCCGCCGCGCTCTGGACGGTCGTCTCGGAGGAGACTTCCAGCGACGGCAACGGCGTCTCCTGTCCGATCTCCCGTGCGATGACCTGGTCCAGGGTCGGCGCCATGCTGGGGTTGGCGCCGGCTCCGTCCGGCCGCGTGGCGCTGAGCCACGTCGCGGGATTGATCGTGTGAACCGAGCCCTCGCTGGCCGCGTTCTCGAGGTTGGCGAACGAGGTCACGTAGTCCTTGTACGGCTCCAGGGGCGCGAGAATCGGGCTGAGCCGGAAGTCGGCGCCGGCGCCGCTCGACGTCCACCGGTCCATGGCCGGACCGTGCGCGGTGTTGTACATGATCGCGCCGTGCGGAATGTAGAAGAAGCCCGTGCGCAGCTTCGGGGCCGCGGCCGTCTGGCCCAGCGCCGTCGCCGCGGGCACCATGGCGTCCAGTAGCGGCAGAGCCACGCTGACGCCGGCGCCCTTCAGCACCGTTCGTCGCGAAAGATGTTTCCTGGTGATGTACATGTGATCTCCTGAACGACGGCGCCGACGTCAGTCGAGCGCCGCGGATCCGGCTCCGCTCTCCGTCGTCGAACCGCCCGGGGGCGCGCCCTGCATGCGGAACGCGTCGGTATGGACGATGCCCCGAACCAGTGACGAGAACGTGTAGTCCTCGCCGGCGGCGCCGCGAACGATGGCGCGCACCTGCGGCATGTCGAAATACTCCAACTCGCGATTGACGGCGTACATCAGCAGTCTCTCCGTCAGGGCCCGCACGAACATCTCCGGACGCCCGGCCAGGTAGTTTCGGAGCTCCACGGGACCGTCGATCGCGACGCCGCTGGGCAACACGGCGCTGGCGTCGATGGGGACGTCGTCCGCCTGGCGGTCCGTGGTTCGCCACCGCCCGATCGCATCGAAGTTCTCCAGCGGGAGCCCCGGCGGATCGATCACGCCGTGGCACTGGAGGCAGGCCGGCTGCTCGCGGTGCTGCTCGAGCCGCGCCCGGATCGTCCGGGGTCTCTCGTCCGGCTCCTCGGCAAGGTTGGTCGTGACGTTGGGAGGGGGCGGCGCCGGGGGCGTGCCCATCAGCTTGTCCAGCACCCATGCGCCCCGGAGCACGGGCGAGGTGCGGTCCCCGTACGACGTCTTCAGCAGCATCGCGCCCTTGCCCAGAAGCCCGCGCCGCTCCTGCCCCGTCAGCATGACCTTTCGGAACTGGGCGCCGTAAACGCCGGGGATGTCGTAATGGCGCGCCAACCGCGCATTGAGAAACGTGTGGTCGGCCGTCAACAGGTCGACGACGCTACGGTCTTCCAGCAGAATGCTCGTCAGGAACGCCTCCGCCTCCCGCGAAAAATCCCGCCGCAGTGGATCGCTGAATTCCCGTTCCGAAAACAGCACCGGGTCGGGTATCACGGATTCGAGATCGCCGATGTCCAGCCATTTCGTCGCGAAGCTCGTCACGAGGCTCGAGGCCTTGGGATCGGCCATCATGCGCGCCACCTGCGCGTCCAGGGCGCCCGGCCGCGACAAACCGCCGGCCTCCGCCAGCGCCAACAGCGCGTCGTCGGGCCCCGTGTTCCAGAGGAAGAAGGACAGACGCGACGCCAATTCCAGGTCCGTGAGCCGAACCTCGCCGGCGGCGCTGTCCCGGTCCGCAATCTCCCGCCCGTCGGGCGCGGCGCCACCGAGCGAGCGGTAGAGGAACTCGGGACTGGCCAGCACCGCCGTCACCACCTGCTCGATCCCGGAATCGAAGTCGGCCCCGCCTTCCCGTCCGAACTCGTAGAAGGCCATCAGGCGATCCACCTCTTCCGCGGTCGCGGGACGCCGGAACGCCCGGCGCGCCAGGTTCTCCGTGATGGTCCGCGCGCACGCGGGCTCGCCTTCGGTTGCGGGATCGCAGACGAAGATCAGGGCGCGGCTGGGCGTGTCGGAGATCCCGCTGGGCTCGTACGGCCCGACGATCTCGACACCGTCGCCCAGGCGCGGCATGCGGCCGTTGCCGGATCCGAAGCCCAGGTCTCCGATGCCGGCGAATCCGGACGCGATATTGTCGTCGGATTCCACCCGCGACCGCCCGATGAAAGTGACGACCACGTCGCGGACGCCAGCGTCCGCCTGGACGGGAATTCCGGTGAAGCGCGACATGATCCGGGCATGCCCCGCGGGACCCTCCCGATCCGCCAGCACCCGGTCCTCCGGGCCGCCGACCGTTTCCCGAAATACGATTTCGCCGTCGATCGTGATGACGAGCGTGCTCGCGTTCTCGAGCGTGTTGTTGTACAGACCGAGACCCAGGCTGAGAACGTTGATACGGTACTCGCCGTCCGCCGGAAAGTTGTGCCGGATGCGTATGCCGCCGCGCGCGCCCGGGGGGAGCGGCAAGCCGCTGTCCCGGTGCTCGGCGACCCCGTACCGCACATTGGCCAGCGTCGGACTGCCGACGGCGAGCCGCGCGACCTGCCGCGCGGCCGTGAAATACTGGTCCAGGAACGCGGGCGACATGCCGAGCACGGCCGCGACGTTGTCGAAGCCCTCCAACCGGATATCCTGCGGCAGCACCTCGCCGGCGTTCACGTCCACGCCGACCAGCGCCTTCACGGAGGCGGCGTACTCGGTCCGATTCAGCCGCTGGAGCGGCACGTATCCGGACCTCGGGCCCGCGGCGTCCCGGTCGAGCGTGTTCTCCATCCAGGCCACGAAGGAATCGATAGCGTCCTGCGGGGGTTGCGGATTCCCGGGAGGCGGCATCAGGCGTCCGCGAAGCTTTCGCACGACCTCGTCCCAGATTTCGGCGTCCGAGCCCGGGTCGTCGATGTCCAGACCCTCCAGGGCCAGACCGCCCATCTCGGCGCGCGCGCTGTGGCACGTGAAGCAGTAGGTCTCCAACACGGCGGCGTGCGCTTCCCCATCGCCCGAGGCCGGGACTTGCGGGGCAGCCCCGGCAGCCGCCTGCAGCAACGTACAGGCCACGAGGACGAGCGCCGCGCCTGTGGCGATTCTCGAGCGGAGCCGGCTCATGGGAAGAGATTTTGCCACATCGATTCGCTGTTCCACGAACTCAAGTGACCTCAATCCACGATGGCCCGTATGGCGGCCGTCTTCAAGTCCCCGGGGGTTCCGCTCCCGGGACCCGCGAAAAACTCGACTTGACGACCCCCGACCCGCGTATCATCGATGTCTCTGACGACACGGCCACCGTTGCCGGATCGAGTCTCGAACGGAGAACTCCAATGAGCCGCCTCACACCGACATCCTTCGCATGTCTTGTGTTGTCGACCTTGATCCCGATCGTCGCTCACGGTCAGGGACGCGGGGGCGGCGGACCCGCCGCGGCGCCTCCCGAACCCCTGATCGCGGACGCCAGCCCCGTACGCTCCTGCGAAAGCCTGGCGTCGGTCACGTTGCCCGACACCACGATCGAATCGGCCGCCCTCGACCCGGACAACCCCGGAGTGTGCCAAGTCACGGCAATCACGACGCATCCGCCCGCCGGCGACAGCGTCCGGATCTGGGTGGCCATCCCGACATCGAACTGGAACGGCCGCTTCATGGGAACCGGAGGCGGCGGATTCTCCGGCGGCAGCCCCAACCGCATCGATCAACCCGCGGCGTTGGGCTACGCCGCCGGCGCGACCGACACCGGGCACGAGGGCGGGAGCGGCAGCTTCGCGCTCGGCGAGGACGGGCGGCTGGACTGGCAGTTGATCCGCGACAACGGGCACGTGGGCATCCACGAAATGACCGTCACGGGCAAGGCCCTGACCGAAGCGATGTACGGCGTGGCGCCGCGGTACTCCTACTTCAACGGGTGCTCGACCGGCGGCCGCCAGGGGTTGATGGAAGCGCAGCGTTACCCCGCCGACTACGACGGGATCCTGTCGGGCGCGCCCGCCATCAACTGGCCCAAGCTGCACGTGCAGCAGATGTGGGGCGCCGTGCTGATGAACATCGAGGGCAATCCCGTCCCCGCGTGCAAGCTGACGGCGGCCACGGAAGCCGCGATCGCGTCCTGCGACGGGATCGACGGCGTCGAGGACGGCGTGATCGGGGACCCCGGACTGTGCGCGTACGATCCCGCCGCTCTCGTCGGCGCGACGGCCGGTGAGTGCGGCGCCTTCACCGCGGCCGACGCCGACTTGATCCGCCGGCTCTGGGAGGGCCCGCGGCGCCAGGACGGCGGCTTCCTCTGGTACGGACTGCCCCCCGGCGCCCCGCTGAACGCCTTGTGGAGCGCGCGCGGCGATCCGCCCGAAGCCCAGGCGTTCGGCATTTCCCTGGACTGGTTCCGGTACTTCCTGACGCAGGATCCCGAATTCGACTGGACCACGGTGACGCTCGACAGCTACGAGCGGTTCTGGGAACAATCCGTGGAGCAGTTCGGCGCCGTCATCGGAACCGACAACCCGGACCTGACGGCGTTCCGCGACCGCGGAGGCCGTGCGATCGTGTGGCACGGCTGGGCCGACCCGCTGATCAGCGCCGACGGCGCCGTCGACTATTACACGCGCGTCCAGCAGCGGATGGGAGGCGCCGAAGCGGCCGCCGAGTTCATCCGGCTGTTCATGGCGCCCGGAGTCGGACACTGCGGGGGTGGCGCCGGGCCGGCTCCGACCGGGCTGATGGAGGCGCTCCTGGCCTGGGTCGAGGAAGGCCAGGCGCCGGAAACGCTGACGGCCATGCGTTCGGTGGACGGCGTCACGCGCACGCGGCCGCTGTGTCCCTATCCGATGGTGGCCCGATACGACGGAACCGGGAGCACGGATGACGCGGCGAACTTCGTGTGCGGCGAAGGTTTCTGAACGCCGCGCGCGGGAGGACCACGGGATGAAGCAGATGAATAGACGACGTTTCGTACGGGCGACGGGCGCCGTGGCCGCGGCCCCGGCGCTGGCGAGTCTTCCATGGTCGACGGCCGGCGCGCAGGACTCCGGCGACCCGCGAGTCGATTCCGACATCGTCTTCGGCCGGGGCGGAGACATCGATCTCCTGCTCGACGTCTATCACCCGCCCGAGGGCGTCACGCCCAAGCGGATGGCCGTCATCCACCTGTTCGGCGGCGGTTTCTTCGTCGGCAACAAGAACGCCGGATACATCGTGAACGACGCGCGGGCGCTGGGACGGCTCGGATACACCAACGTCTCGGCGAACTACCGCCTGCAGAGCGAAGGCTCCTGGCCGGCGCAAATCCATGACACCAAGGCGGCGATTCGCTGGGTGCGCGCCAACGCCGCCGACATCGGCGTCGACGCCGACAAGATCGCCGTGGCCGGCTATTCCGCCGGCGGCATGCTTTCGCTGCTGGCGGCCGGCACGAACGGCATGGACGAGTTCGAGGGCGACGGCGGCAACGGCGGGGTCAGCTCGGATGTGCAGGCGGGCATCGGCGTCTATCCGCTCACGAGCGCCGCGACCGCCGGCGGACTGTTCCCGGACGACCTGACCGAGGACGAGCGCGCGAGGGCCATGGAGGCCGCATCGCCGACGACCTATATCGGCGAGAACTTCGCGCCGACGATCTTCATTCACGGCACGGCCGACACCACGGTGCCGATGTCGTCGAGCATCGATTTCGTCAATCGGCTCCATGACGCCGGTGTGCCGGCGGCGCTGACGCTGATCCAGGGGGCGGCGCACGCGTTCGACAACAGCGCGCTCGACGCGGTGGACGTGATGGCTCACTCGATCGACCTGTTCCTCGATCGCCTGATCGTCGACCCGGAGCCGTATCCGAGCTTCGGCGGCGGCCGGGGCGGCCGCGGTGGACGCGGCCGAGGGGGGCCGGGAGGCGCCGGTCGGAACTGAGGCCAGACCCGGTGTGGACGCCCTCGGCGAGCGTAACGAAGAAGCTGCGAGGAACTGATCGCATTGTGGCGCAATCGTTGTTAGCATCGAGCGAAACAGCCTCGAATGGGGGATGAGCAGCGATGAACGGACGGACGATTCGACGGACGGGATCGATTGGAATCCTGGTCGCGCTGGGCGGATTCCTGACCGCCGGCGCCGACCTGCAGGCACATCACGCCGTGGCGGGCGTCTACGACCTGAACACGGAGATCGTCCTTGAAGGCCGGCTCCAGAAACTGAACTACAGGAACCCGCACGCGAACCTGGTTCTCGAGGTTCCGGACGCGGACGGCTCGACGGTCGAGTGGGTCCTGACTACCGCCTCGACGCAGGTGCTTGGCCGGGCCGGTATCAACCGGGACTCCATCAAGCCGGGCGAGTTTCTCAGGATCACCGCCCTTCCCGCAAGAAACGGAAACCCGGCGGGATTTATCCGGCGGATGGAGTTGAGCGACCGCCGGATCGATCTCGACATCGACTGACGGCCTCGTGAAACCGGCACGCAGGGAATGGTGATGGGTATTCGACGGTCGGTCGCGGCGTCCATGCTCGTTCTGGCCATGGCGATGACCGGCCCGACGCCGGCCGGCGCGCAGTTCGGAGGACGCGGGGCCGCGTACACGCCCGAACCCGGAGCGCAGGACCTGACCTCTGTCCTGTTCAACTGGGCGTGGCACATGGGGATGCTGCGGGGCCAGGCCGAGCCCGAACTCGTGCAGACGCTGGAATACCGGGCCGAGGGCACGATCCAGGTCGACGGCCAGACCTGCGTGCTCGCGTCGTACTCGGACGCCGATCCCGGCGCGCTCGGAGATTCCGGGTATCGCATCAGCGCCAACTACCGCATCCCCGGTTACCGGACCGCAATTCGGTGCGCGCTCCCGAGCGGCGAGACCTACACGAACATCGAGACGATGAGCGGCGCCTACGCCTGGGACGAGGATATCCCCGGCGCGGAGATCGTACCGGGCGAGGGTATGGCAACGCCGCGTCCGGGCGCGCACACGGAGCGCTGGATTCGCCTCTGGGCCAGCCCGCACGGCGCGCCCAAGGCCGCCATCGCCGCCGCCGCGGGCGTGCCGGTTGCCGAGTCGTTCGGCCAGAACCCGGCCACGCTGCTCGAGGCTCAGGCGGCGGCCGGAGTGGAACCGGTCACGACGCTGGAATGGCAAGGGGAGCGGCCCGTGCTGACGTTTCCGATCCCCGGGCTCGAGGGCGCCACCGCGACGGCCACGCTCGATGCCGGCTTCCTGCCCGAGCGCGTCGTGGTCAACCACGGGACCGACACGACGGAGTTCGTCTACGGCAGCTTCGGGGACTATAACAATCCCCTCCACCGGATCGAAGCCCTGTACGCCGGCGCCATCGTCGAGCGTCGGAACGGCGCCGTCGTCCGCGACCTTCGTACCGTGGTGACCGAGATCGGACAGGTCTACGTCGTCGTGCCCGTTCCGGAGAGCGTACGGGCGGCAGACAACTGACAGGAGTCGGGCTCATGAAAAAGAGACGCCAAGTCATCCAGGCGCCGATCG
Organism: Acidobacteriota bacterium; assembly: GCA_022821145.1. Taxonomy (GTDB): domain Bacteria; phylum Acidobacteriota; class Terriglobia; order 20CM-2-55-15; family 20CM-2-55-15; genus JAJEDW01. The sequence goes on along the minus strand of JAJEEE010000033.1, from coordinate 84,700 downwards.
CGGCAACGGTGGCGATGCTGTTCTGTTTCGCCGCCGCGCCGGCGGGAGCGCAGTTCGGCGCCGGGCTCGATCCGGCGGCGGCCGACGCCGAAACGCCGAGGCTCGCCAACGGCCGGCCCGATCTGACCGGCTCGTGGCGGTCGGCCGGGGGCGGCCCCGAACGGGTTCCCGGCGGGATGTTCCGGCGGTGCAGTCCGTTCCAGGACAACTGCATGGAGTGGACCAATCAGAGCGCCGACTTCACGTTCATGGCCTCATCGCGGCTCGACATGAACAAGCCGCTGTACAAACCCGAGTACTGGGAACAGGTCCAGGCGCTGGACATGTGGACGAACCGCGACGACCCGGTGATGACCTGTCTCCCGCTCGGACTGCCGCGGCAGGGCCCGCCGGTCCGCATCTTTCACGGCGACGACGACATCGCGATGCTCTACCGCGGCGGGCTCGACGGCGGCGGCGGGTATGCCGAGTTCCGGATGATACCGCTCGACAAGACCGAGCATACCGAAGACGATCGATTCGCCTATTCGTACTTCGGGCGCCCGGTGGTGAGTTGGGACGGCGACACGCTGGTCCTCGACTCCATCGGGTTCACCGACGAGACGTGGTTGGCGCGCGGCGGCTTCTTTCACTCCGACCAGATGCGGGTCGTCGAACGGTTCACGCGGACCGGGAACGAGTTGCTTTACGAAGTGACCGTCGAGGATCCGGAAGTGCTCGTCGAGCCCTGGGTCATGCATCCGCGGATCCTGCAACTCTCGGACAACCCGACGATCATCCAGGAGCAGGGAAGCTGCACCGAAACCGAGTTGGATGAAGTCAGCTCCCAGATTCGGCACTAGTGTGGCGTGACGTGAGTTGGTGAGCGTGAGTCAGGGGACTTGTTTTCTTGGACTGACGCCTCGGCTCCGCCACCTCCATGGCTACGCGATGGAGGCGTCCACCCGCGGCGAGGAACGCCGCGGGTCCAATAGGCAATACGAAATATCTTCAATGACTCACAAGTCAAGGCATCACGGCGGATCATCGGGAGCGACTTCTCGGGAGGATGACTTCGATGCGTAGAAGAATTCTGCACCTGACCATGGGCGCGGTCATGGGCGCCGCCGGCTATGCGACATCCGCGCTCGCCGGCGGCGAGGCCGGCGAGCTCGTGCTCCGCGACGTCGGCGCGCGGTTCATCGGGCATACCACCGAGGCCGCGGACGGAGGTTCCGTCAACGTCGTCAACGCGATGTTCGTCCAGTACTTCCTGCCCGCCGACGCGCGGCACGAATACGCCGTCGTGATGATCCACGGCGGCGGCGGCCAGGGCACGGACTGGCTCGAGACGCCCGACGGGCGCGACGGCTGGGCGGACTACTTCGTCGCGGACGGATGGGACGTCTACGTCGTCGACCGTCCCGGGCACGGGCGTTCCCAGAGCCACGCGGCGTGCGGCGACGGGACCGTCGGCACGGCCAACTCGGCGGTCATCTCGCGCCTGGCGACCTCCGACGCCGCGGTCTGGCCCGGCGGCGCCCCGACGCCGACCAACGACGCGGTCGTCGGCTGGACGGCCAGCTCGGCCACGGCCCCGTACTGCGGCAACGCGCTCGCGGCCCGGAGCCTCTCGGCCCTTCTCGACGAGATTGGCCCGGCGATACTGTTCGCGCACTCGGCCGGCGGCGGCAGCACGTTTCGCGTGCCCGATCTCAACCCGGAAAACGTGGTCGGCATCATCGCGTTCGAAGCCGCCGGCAGCCATCCGGTCGCGGCCGGATTCGGCGGCGTCCCGCCGATGGCCGACTGGATCGTCGAGCCGCCCTTGCCGGAAGACTTCGAAGCCGTCGACAGGGACGGCTGCGCGATGCAGGGCGACAATCCCAGCCGGCTCGTCAACTTCGGCGACGTGCCGGTCGTTCTGGCCGGCTCCGAGATGGGACTGCGCGGCGGTCCGCAGACGCTCCGGTGCCAGGCGGCCGCGTGGCGGCAGGCCGGCGTGGACGCGACCCCGGTCTATCTGCCGGACCGGGGCCTACCCGGCGGCGGTCACTTCGCCATGGCGCAACTCGACAACGGAGACTACGCGCGGGTATTCATCGAGTTGGCGACGGAGATCGAAACGGCGTCATCGAAATAGCGCCATCGCCGGGACGGTGGCGGGAGGCTGAAATGAAGAAACGATTCGCGGCCTTGCTGGGCGCGGGCCTCGTGGCGGCGGCCACGGCCAGCGCCCACCACGGCTTCGGCAACTTCGCGATGAACGAGGACGTCGAGTTCACGGGCGTCATCACGCGACTCGACCTCGTCAATCCTCACTCGTGGCTGCACTTCAACGTCACGGGCGAGGACGGGGCCGTCGTCGAACGCCGCTGCGAGCTGCGGTCGGCCACGACCCTGCGCCGCTCCGGGTGGACGCCCGACATGCTCCCGCCCGGCATGCGGATCACGATCCAGGGCTCGCCCGACCGCGGCGATCCGCTGGCATGCTACACGAGCACGCTCATCTTCCCCGACGGCGCGACGCTGGACCGCTACGGCCAGCTCATTCCGGCGACGACGACGAACACGCGGCCGGCGCGCCTCGCCAACGGCGAGCCGAACATCTCGGACGAATGGGCGGTCGAGCAGCGCGTGATGACGGATCCGAAAGGCCGCGACGGGACGCTGGTGCCGCTGTCCGAGGTCGGCGATTTCGCCCCGGGCGCCGTGCCCGACGGCCAGCGCGAGATCCCGGGCGCGCGCGGCACGCCCGAGGCCGAGCAGGCGCGCAATCCCCTGGCGGGTTTTCGCGGCCGCAGCGTCGTCGGCCTGACCCCGGAGGGACAGGCCGCGATGGAGACGCTCGCCGCAATGCCTCGCGCCGCACGCTCGTGCATCGAGGGGAGCATCGTCTCGGACTGGGGCGGGGAGTCGGTCAACCGCATCACGCAACGCGTCGATACGATCCTGCTCCAGTATGGCCGTCATGGCCTGGAGCGCACGGTTCACATGAACATGACCTCGCACCCGGACGACGTCGAGCCGGGCTGGGCCGGCCACTCGATCGGCCGGTGGGAGGACGACGTCCTCGTGGTCGACACGGTCGGCTTCATGCCCGGGAGGCTGACGGGCACGACGCCGCACAGCGCGGGGCTCCACGTCGTCGAGCGTTTCTCGCTCGGCGCGGACGCGATGACGTTGACGCGCGAATACACGGCCGAGGATCCGGCGTATCTGACCGAGGGCTACAGCGGCTCGGAGACCCTGATGGCGGCCAACGTGCGCTACGACCCGGAGGCGTGCGAAGATCTGACGCCCCCGGTGCCGGCGCCGGCCCAGGATTAAACGGTTCGGGGGAATCCTGAAAGCGCGACTACCGCAATAGCGGTTCCGGATCGTTCGGGTCGAGGCACTGACTCAGGTGCCCGTAGTCCGACCAGAAGCGTTTCCGCCCGTCGGGCATCACCAGCAGGTTCCCGTTCATGAAACGGTCGAATCGATTCGCGTCCGCGACTTCCGGACGCGCGCGTCGAGCCGCGACCTCTTCCTTCATCGTGAATCCGCACACTTCGATGACGTCGCCGGCCTTCAGGAAGTCGTCGGCCAGATCCATTCCGAGGAGTTGGAAGCGCGCGGGGCCGTCCACGGCCCAAGTTCGAACCTGCCCGTCGCCCGTCTCCTGGTCCACGAAGATCCGGCTGTGCGGATTGATCCGCTCGAAACGGACGACGACGCCCTTCACCCAGACCGGCGCCGACGTGTCGAAGAGAACGAGCGAGTGGTGCGCCGCCAGCGAGCCCGCCGAAGCCAGCACCGCGGCCGCCGTCCATGCCGCCGTCGTTTTCGTCATCAGAACCTCCGATGATCGTGGTCGTACCCGACGATCGGAACCCGAGGACCGCGACCGTCAGCCTCTGTAGCGGCCGGTGTCCAACCGCCCGCAGCCGGCGGGCGTTTCCATGACCGGACTCCGGCATAGTAGGACGAGAGGGAGTTCCAGTCTTCTGGAGTTTGAATGAATTCGTGTTCAGAATGCCAACGGTTCACAGTTGTCCCGTCGAGGCGTGGCGGGCGCCTTCCAAGGTATCGAAAACAGTCGATACGGATAACGCTTCCGGACTGGTCGATTGGACGACGCCGCGGGCGATTTCGCTCCGAGCGGAACTGCGGGAAGCGATGGGATGGGTGGATGGCTTCAGTGCGCTTCCTATCGAATCCTGACGCTCGATCGGCGGGATTTCAGCATCTTTCGTCCACGTCATTGCCCCGCGTTCCGTCTCGTTCCGGAGGACATTCGCTAGAACGGTTCGCGTTCGACGCGTCGCGCCATCGCGCGTTTCGCCGGAGCATCCGACTTCGTGCGCGCAAGGCGGCCGCCTACGACAGGAACTCCGCCAACAGCATGTCCCACCGGTCCTGGGCCTTCAGGATCAGCTCGACGGCTTCCCGGACGGCGCCGCGACCTCCCTCCGCGGCCGTGACGTAGACCGCGTACGGCTTCACGTCTTCCGACGCGTTGGCGACGGCGATCGGCAATCCGACGCGCCGCATGACGGGAAGATCCACCACCTCGTCGCCGATGAAGGCGGCCTCCTCGGGTCGGAGCGACCGGGCCGCGAGGACCGTCTCCAGGACGGCCGCCTTGTCGCGGACGCCCACGTGCACTTCGTCGATCCCCAGCTCCCGGGCCCGATGGACGACGATGGCCGCATCCCGGCCGGAGATGATCCCGGTGGCCAGTCCCGCCTTCCGCGCCAGGACGATGCCGGCGCCGTCGCCCACGTCGAAGGCCTTGACTTCCTCCATGCCCGCGCCGCCGGGCGCGTACCAGATCCGGCCGTCGGTCAGGACGCCGTCGACGTCCATCAGAACGAGCCGGATCCGCCGCGCCCGCGCCTTCAGGTCCTCGTCAGGCATGAACGGATTCGGAGGAGTTCCCCGAGGAGGCCCTCCAGCAAGGACAGGTCCAGTGCGTTCGGCCCGTCGGAGAGGGCCCGGGCGGGATCGTCGTGAATCTCCATGAACACGCCGTCGACGCCCGCGGCGACTCCGGCGCGCGCCAGGTGCGGAATGTACTCGGGTTGGCCGCCCGACGCATGGCCCTGTCCGCCCGGCAACTGGAGGCTGTGGGTCACGTCGAACACCACCGGGCATTCGAGGGATCGCATGATCGGAAACGACCGGAAGTCCACGACCAGGTTGTTGTACCCGAACGCGCTGCCGCGCTCGGTCAGGACAACCTGCTCGTTCCCCGACTCGCGCACCTTGGCCACGGCGTGCGCCATGTCCAACGGCGACACGAACTGACCCTTCTTGATGTTGACGATCCGGCCCGTTTGCGCGGCCGCCGCCAGCAGGTCGGTCTGCCGGCAGAGGAACGCCGGGATCTGCACGACGTCGAGCACCTTCCCGGCCGCCGAGGCCTGCGCCGGCTCGTGCACGTCGGAGAGCACCGGGACTCCGACTTCCTGTCGAACGCGGGCCAGCACTTCGAGGCCCGCCTCCAGGCCGGGTCCGCGAAAGGAACGGATCGAGGTCCGGTTGGCCTTGTCGTAGGACGCCTTGAATATGTAGGGGACGCCCAGCCGCGCCGTCACGTCCCGGATCGCGCCGGCCATGTGGATCGCATGGTCGGCGCTTTCGATGACGCACGGGCCGCCGATAAGAAAGAAATCGTGGGACAGGTCCCAGTCGAAGCCTGGGATTCGGACGCGGGGCGGCATCAGCCGGCGACGACTTCGTTGGCGTCGAGACGCAGCTTGCGATGCTCCCGGGCCGCGCCCACGAACGACGTGAACAGCGGATGCGGCTCCAACGGCCGCGACTTGAACTCCGGATGGAACTGGCAGCCGATGAACCACGGATGATCGGCCAACTCGATGACCTCCACGAAGTTCTTGTCCGGGGACACGCCGGAAATGATCAGCCCGCCGTCGGTCAGCCGCTTTTCGAACCCGCGGTTGAATTCGTAGCGATGCCGGTGACGCTCCGAGATCGTGGACTGTTCGTAGATCCTGTTCACGAGCGACCCGGGCGTGAGGTCGCACGGATACGCTCCGAGGCGCATGGTGCCGCCGATCGTGTCGACTCCGAGCAGGTCGCGCAGCTTGTAGATCACCGGGCTCGGCGTGCCGAAGTCGAACTCCGTGCTGTTCGCCCGCTCGATCCCGGCCACGTTGCGGGCGAACTCCAGGACGGCGCACTGCATGCCCAGACAGATTCCGAAGTACGGGACTTTGGACTCGCGCGCGAACTGGATCGCGCGGATCATTCCCGGAATCCCGCGCTTGCCGAACCCGCCCGGAACGAGAATCCCGTCGTAAGGCTCCAGCGGCGAAACGTCGTCGGTCCCTTCCAGGTGCTCGGCCTCGAGCCAGTCGATCCGCGTTCGCAGGCCGTGGGCGATGCCCCCGTGGACCAATGCCTCGCGAAGACTCTTGTAGGCGTCTTCGAGCTCGACGTACTTGCCGACCACGCCGATCCGGACCTCCCCCTCGAGCCGCCGCAACCGCTCGATAAGGTCGTCCCACCGGTCCATGCGGCGCTCGCTCGGCGGCAGCTCGAGCAGCTCGTCGATCTGGTCGTCGAGTCCTTCCCGACCCAGCGCGGACGGCACTTCGTAGATGGTCTCCGCGTCCCGGGCCGTGATGACCGATTCCTTCGTGACGTTGCAGAACAGCGCGACCTTCGCCTTGAGATCCGGCGACAGGTACCGGTCCGTCCGGCAGAGCAGGATATCGGGCTGGATGCCGATCTCGCGCAGGGCCTTGACGCTGTGCTGGGTGGGCTTGGTCTTCAGCTCGCCGGCGGTCGGAATGAACGGAACCAGCGTCAGGTGGATGAAGATGGCGTTGCCGCGTCCGATCTCGTGGCGGAACTGCCGGATCGCTTCCAGGAACGGCAGCGACTCGATGTCGCCCACCGTGCCGCCGACCTCGACGATCGTGATGTCGGCGTTTTCCGAGACGCGGTGGATGGCGGCCTTGATCTCGTTCGTGATGTGCGGGATTACCTGCACCGTGTTACCCAGGTAGTCCCCGCGGCGCTCCTTCTGGATCACGTTCTCGTATATGCGGCCGGTCGTGATGTTGTTCCGGCGCGTCAGCTCGGCGTGCGTGTATCTCTCGTAGTGCCCCAGGTCCAGGTCGGTCTCGGCGCCGTCGTCGGTCACGTAGACCTCGCCGTGCTGGAACGGGCTCATCGTTCCCGGATCGACGTTGAGGTAGGGGTCGGCCTTGAGAATGCTGACCCGGAAACCGCGGCTCTCCAACAGGCAGCCGATCGACGCCGAGGCGAGACCCTTGCCCAGGGACGACACCACGCCTCCGGTGACGAAGATGAACTTGCGGCGTTCGAGCCCGCCGGTTCGTGTTCCGGTCCTCATGGGTGCGCTCCCGTCATCTGTCGCCGCGCATCCTCCGCGCGCAGCCGCTCGCGGAACGCTTCAAGGTCCGCGGGCGTATCGATGCCGCGGGCGGCGCTGGAAACCTCGACCACCCGGATCTTGAAACCATGCTCGAGAGCCCGCAACTGCTCGAGCCTTTCGGCCCGCTCGAGCGGAGTCGGCGGCAGTGACGCGAACGTCCGGAGAAACCCGGCCGGGTACGCATAGAGTCCCAGGTGAAGAAACGTCGGGCCCGAGACCGGGACCGGCGACCTGGAGAAATAGAGCGCGAATCCCCGTCGGTCGACAACGACCTTCACGTGGTTCGGATCCCGGATGTCCGCCGCATCCCGCAACCGGGTCATGGCGGTCGCCATGTCGGCGCCGCCGGACCTCGCCGCGTCGAGGGTCTCCTCGACGACCCGCGGCTCGATAAGGGGTTCGTCGCCCTGCACGTTGACGACCGTCGTCTCGTCCGGCATGCCGGCCGCGGCCTCGGCTACCCGATCGGTTCCGCTGGCATGGTCCGGCCGTGTCCGGACGGCTTCGCCGCCGAACGCGCGCACCGCGTCCTCGACCCGTGCGTCGTCGGTCGCCACCAGGACGCGGTCCAGGCCGCCGGCTTCCGCCACCCGGCGATAGACGTGCTCGATCAGCGTCCGGCCGTCGATTGTCTTCAGAGGTTTGCCCGGGAGACGGCTCGACTCGTAGCGTGCGGGGATGATCGCAACTGAGCCGTTCACGTGCATCCGGAAACGTTCGGGCAAAGCCGACTATAGCACAGGCCCCAGGGCCAGGACGGGACCCTGCGGGCCGGCGCTTTCCGGCGTTTTTTCGTTCCGCGCCCATTTCCTTGAACGGAGGCCGCGAGGTACATATAATCCGAGTCAACTGGGGCGGGTGCGTCGATCGAAGGGCCGTCGCTCGGCGAACGGCGCGTGAGCGCGGCGCAGCACGAGCCGCATCGAGGGTGACCGCTTATGAGGCGCAAGAGATATTGGCTGGCCGCGGTCGCGTTGGCCGCCTTCGGCCTCGCCGTGCGTTCCGACGTCGCGGGGAAGGCTTTCGCCCAGGTACTGGACGAGTTGCAACAGACGCTGATGGTCGACGTCGACGTCGTCCTCGTCAACGCCACCGTCACCGACCCCCTCAACCGCTACGTGACATCCCTTCAAAGGGAACACTTCCGGCTGTACGAAGACCGCGTGGAGCAGGACATCCAGTACTTCTCCGCCGAGGACGTGGCCCTGAGCCTCGGGATCATCTTCGACATCAGCGGAAGCATGAAGGACAAGGCGTCGGTGGCTCGCGACGCCGCCGCCACCTTCCTCCGGACGGGAAGCCCCGACGACGAGTACTTCCTCGTCGCATTCAACTCGAGCGCCGAGGTGCTCCAGGAGTTCACGACCGACATCAGCCGCCTCCAGAACCACTTGATCTTCGCCCGCACCAGCGGCATGACCGCGCTTTATGACGCGGTCTATCTCGGGCTGGAGACGCTCGGCCAGGGGATCAACGCGAAGAAGGCGCTCTTGATGATCACCGACGGCGAGGACAACCACAGCCGCTACACGTTCTCGAACGTCCGGGAGTACGTGAAGGAATCCGACGTCCAGATCTACGCGATCGGCATCGTGGACGCCTACGGCTCCCAGTTGGGCCTCGGTCGGGCCGGACGCTCCAACATCAACGAGTTGGCCGAGACCACGGGCGGGCGCGCCTTCTTCCCGAACTCGGTCTACGAGTTGGAAGACATCACGACCAAGATCGCCGTCGAGCTGAAGAACCAGTACGTCCTGGGCTATTACTCCAGCAACGAGAACACCGATGGAGAATGGCGCGACGTCCAGGTCCGCATCGAGCGGGTCCCCGGACTGCCCCGGCTGACGGTCCGCGCCCGGCAGGGATACTACGCGCCGATCCAGTAGGCCGCCGTGCGACTCGCCGCAGCGCTCGTCCTGACATGGGTTCCGCTGTCGGCGCCGGGCGCCCAGGACAGGGAACCCGGCCGGCCGGCCGACCTGATCGTCGACGTCGATCTCGTCCCGCTCCCCGTCTCCGTCGTCGACCGCGACGGCGCCCCGGTGATGGGGCTCCAACAAGAACACTTCCGCGTTTTCGAGGACGGCGTCGAGCAGGAGATCACGCTGTTCACACAGGAGGACGTGCCCATCAGCGTGGGCCTGGTCATCGACACCAGCGGCAGCATGCGCGACAAGCGCGAGCGCGTGGCCGGGTCCGCGCTCGTGTTCGTCAGCGAGAGCAACCCGGAGGACGAGACGTTCATCGTCACGTTCAACGACCAGGCCGTCCTCGAGCAGAGTTTCACGCGAAGCATCGGCAACCTGGTTGACACGCTCGACAACCTGGACGCGCGCGGCGAGACCGCGCTGAACGACGCCGTCTGGGTCTCGCTCGACGAGGTCGAGGAACGCGGGCGGATGGACAAGAAGGCCCTGCTGGTGATCACCGACGGCGAGGATTCGTCCAGCCGGTACGGGATCAACCCCCTCATGGAACGCCTGCGGGAAACTGACGCGACCGTCTACATCGTCGGCCTGCTGGAGTTGAACGACGACCGCGGCGGACTCTTCCGGCGCTCTCCGTCCTCGCGCGCGCGCCGCGACCTGCGCGACATGGCCGAGGCGTCGGGCGGCAAGGCCTACTTCCCGGAGACCCTGGACGAGATCGAGGAGATCTGCCGGCGCATCGCCGCCGACCTCCGGAACCACTACACGATCGGCTACAACTCCTCGAACGACGCGCTCGACGGCACCTGGCGGGAAGTCGAGGTCGAGGTCGACGCGCCGCGCGGCTTCCCCCGGCTGGACGTCTCCACCAAGCCCGGCTACCGCGCCCGCGGCGGCGAGCCGGCGGTTTCGGAACCCCCGGGCTAGGCGGTATACTCGGCCCGGCCTCTCGATCGGGGCTCAACGTTCGTCCCGCGCGCGGCGTCATGGACTTCCATCAAAAAGAGATCCTCAAGCGATATGCCCGGATGGTCACCGGACGGCCGTTCGCCCCGATCCTGCTCAACGTCCTGGTCACTTCGATTTGCGACATGCGCTGCGTCCACTGCTTCTTCACCGAGGAGTTGGACGACGCCCCGCGCAAGAAACGCCAGATGACGACGCGCGAGCTGGAGCGGATCAGCGAGACGCTGGGGGCCAACCTCGGCATCCTGGTCCTGGCCGGCGGCGAGCCGTTCACGCGACGGGATCTGCCGGAGATCGCCCGGGCCTTCCACGAAAACAACAGGCTCGAAACCGTCTACCTGATGTCGAACGGGCAGATCCAGCACCGCGTTCTGCCCGACGTGGAACGCATGCTCGACGAGTGCCCCGGCCTGACGGTGACGGTGGCGCTCGGGATCGACGGTCTCGAGACCGAGCACGACGCGATTCGCCGGAAGCCGGGAAGCTGGGCGCGCGCGATCGATACGGCGCGAAAGCTGCAGGACATCCAGTCCGGCTGCCCCCGCCTGAAGGTCGAGACCTGCACCTGCCTGATGCGCAGCAACCAGGACACGATCTTCGAGTGGTACGAATTCCTGAAGCACGATCTCAAGCCCGACAGAACGAAGTTCAACTACATCCGCCCGCCCTCGCCGGTTCCCGAAGAGCTCGACGTCGACCTGGACGCCTACCGCGCGCTCACGGACCGCATCGCCGAGGACGCCGCCCGGCCGGCGCCCGGAAACGGGGACGCGCGTTTCCTCCAGGCCGCGGTGGATCGCGCGATGCACGAGTTGATCGCCCGGACCGCGCTGGAAGGGCGCCCGCAGTTGCGTTGCTTCGCCGGGGACGCCGGCGGGGTCATCTATGACGACGGGACCGTATCGAGTTGCGAGATCCTTTCACCGGTCGGCAACCTGCGGGACTACGACTGGAACTTCGCCCGGCTCTGGTATTCGCCGGAGATGAACCGCCGCCGGGAACGGGTCGCCGACGGCTGCTTCTGCACGCACGAGAGCGACTGCTACTACCCGTCGCTCGCGTTCAATCCCCAGCACCTGGTCCGGATCAAGAAGCTCGAGCGCGATTTCCGGGAGTCCGCCGAAGTCCACCGCGCGTCCATGCCGGTTGCCTAGCCAAAAGCCAACCGTGTCCGCGTTCCCTTCCCGCGCGCTCTCCGAATGGTTCCGCCGGGACCACCGCCGGCTCCCGTGGCGCGAGACCTACGACCCGTACCGGGTCTGGGTGTCCGAGGTCATGCTGCAGCAGACCCAGGTCGAGACCGTCCTCCCCTACTACGACCGGTTCCTCGACCGGTTCCCGACCGTCGAGGCCCTCGCGGCGGCATCCGAGGACGCCGTCCTGGCGGCGTGGTCCGGGCTCGGCTACTACAGCCGCGCGCGCAACTTGCGCAACGCGGCCCGCCGCGTCGTCGCCGACCACGGCGCACACGTCCCCGACGACCACGAGCGGCTGATTGCACTGCCGGGCATCGGTCGCTATATGGCCGGGGCGATCCTGAGCATCGCCTACAACCGGCCGTTCCCCGTCGTCGACGGCAACGTGCGCCGGGTCCTGTCGCGGCTCCACGGATGGCCCGAGCCCAAGGAGCGCACGTTGTGGGACACCGCCGCCGCGGTGGCGCGCGCCGGCGAACCGCGGGTCATGAACCAGGCCATGATGGAGCTGGGCGCGACGGTCTGCACCCCGAACGCGCCCCGGTGCGGCGAGTGCCCATTGCGCCGGCGGTGCGAGGCTCGGAAGACGGGCGCGCAGGCCGAGATCCCGCTGCCGAGAAAGCGGCCGCCAACCGTCCGCGTCGATCTGCACGCCGTTCTGGACCGGAACCGCAATGGATACCTGATGCGCGAGGACCGGGGCCTGTGGGAGTTCCCCATGCTGACGGATCCCCCCGGCGACGGCTTCCTGCACCTGGGGCATTGCCGGCACGCGATCACGCACCACCGCGTCGAGGTCGACGTATACCGGGGCGCGCTTGGGAGACGGAAGGGCTACCGGCGCGTCCGCTTCGATGCCGTGCCGGTGACGTCGCTGACGCGGAAGATCCACGCGTTGGCCGAGACGCCCCCGAACCAACGCTGATCGTGGGGCGTCACCGTGGGTCGAGTCGTTGGACAAACCCCATGGACGCGGGCATGATTCGCAGTGGAGGCTTTGGGGCGCTCCGGCGCTTCATCGCTTTTTTTCTCTTCGTCAGCGTCCCAGCTCGCCCATGAACCCCTCCATCGCGTCCAGGCCCTGCTCCAGGTCCTCCATCGACGCGGCGTAGGACATGCGGATATGGTCCCGCGTTCCGAACGCGGCGCTCGGGACGATGGCCACCTTCTTGTCCTTGAGCAGCCGAACGGCGAAGTCGACGCTCCCGGTAATGCCGCCGCGTCCGAACGCGGCCGAGACGTTCGGGTACGCGTAGAACGCGCCGCCCGGTGACGCGCACCGGACTCCGGGGATGGCGCGCAACCGATCGATCACGTACCGCCGCCGCCGGGCGTACTCGGCGAGCATCTCCGGCACGGAGTCCTGCGGGCCCTGGAGCGCTTCCACCGCGGCCTTCTGCGCGATCGAGGTCGGATTCGACGTCGAGTGGCTCTGTAGCTTCGAGATTCCGCGGATCAGCCGGGAATCGCCCAGGACCCAGCCGACGCGCCAGCCGGTCATGGCGTATGTTTTCGAGACCGAGCCGACGATGACGACCGAGTCCTTGAACTCGGGCCGGGACGCGATCGAGAACGGCCGGCGCCCGTCGTACAGGAACTGGCAATAGCACTCGTCCGACATCAGGACGACGCCGCGGTCCCGGCAGAGCGCGGCGATCCGGACGAACTCCGCGTCGTCCAGCACCGCTCCGCTCGGGTTGCCGGGCGAGTTCACCACAAGCAGCCGCGTCCGGGGCGTGACGGCTTCCCCCACCATGTCGGCGGTGAGGCGGAACCCGGACTCTTCGTCGGTGTCCACGAACACCGGCGTCCCGCCGACGTAGCGGGTCACGTCGGCGAACGTCACCCAGTAGGGCGCCGGTATGACGACCTCGTCGCCGTGGCCGATCATGGCCGAGAACACGTTGAAGATCGCGTGCTTGGCGCCCACGTTCGCCATGACCTCGCCGACGTCGTACGACGAGCCGAAATCCGCGGCGTGACGCTCGACGATGGCGCGCTTCAGCTCGCTGGTCCCGCTGGGCACGGTGTACTTGCTGAAGTTGTCGCGGATGGCGCGGACGGCCGCCTCCTTGATGTTCTCCGGCGTCGGAAAGTCCGGCTCCCCGGCGCTCAGGTCCACCACGCGGACGCCCTGCTCGCGCAGGTTCGTGGCCGCTTCCGACACCGCCATCGTCTGCGAGGCGGAGATGCGCGAAATGCGCTCGGTCAGTCTTGGGTCCATCTCTCGAATCGTCCTTTCGTCCAGTGGGATCCGCGCCCCCTCAGGCGAAACGCCGGAGCAGGGCCCGTTCGACGGGCTCGGGAACGAGTCCCCGGATGGCGCCCCCGTGCTCGGCGATCTCGCGCACGAGGCGGGAGCTGAGGAAGGAATACCGCTCGGCCGGCAGCATGAACAGCGTCTCGATCTCGGGCTGAAGCCTGCGGTTCATCAACGCCATCTGCAGCTCGTACTCGTAGTCCGACACGGCGCGAATGCCGCGAACGATGGCCTTCGCGGAACGGACGCTGGCGTAGTCGGCCAGCAAACCCTCGAACGTGTCGACCTCGACGTTGTCGATGGCCGGACCGACGCTTGCGAGGATCAGCTCGCGGCGCTCCTCGACGGTGAACAGCGGGTCCTTCTGCGTGTTGACGAGAATCGCCACGACCACGCGATCGAACAGCCGGCTGCTGCGTTCGATGATGTCCAGGTGGCCATTGGTCAACGGATCGAAGGATCCCGGATAGATCGCGTTCGCACGCTTCATGGGCCGGCCTGTTCGTAGAAGGTCAACGCGCTGTCTCCTTGAACGCGAGTCCGTACGCGATCCATGCCCGCGACGCCGCCGGGCGGCTCCACCGCTCCGGCGTGCTCGACGACGAGCACGCCGCCCGGGGCCAACAACGAACCGGCGCCGAACAGTTCGAGATCACGTCGATAGAGGTCGCCGCGCGCGTACGGCGGATCCAGGAACGCGACGTCGAACCGTCGATCCAACCTGCCGTCCAGGGCCCGGGCCAAGTCCATCCGAAGCACGCGGCCGCGATCGGCCGCCTCGAGCGCGTCCAGGTTGGCCTCGATCGCCGCGCACGCTCTCGGGGATCGATCGACGAACACCGCGTGGCGGGCGCCTCGGCTGAGCGCCTCGATGCCGATGGCGCCGACCCCCGCGTACGCGTCCAGAAAGCTCGATTCTATTACGCGCGCCCCCAGAATGTTAAACAGGGTCTCCCGCAGCTTGTCGCTTGTCGGGCGCGTCCCCCCCGGAGGGCGGGCCTTCAGGCGACGCCCGCCGTAGCGTCCGGCGATGACGCGCATCAACCCACGCCCGTCAGGTTCGCCCGGCCGCGGCCTCCGGAGAGCCGACGGATGAGAGCATCCGCGGCGGGCGCGTCGCCCACGCATCGTTCGGCTTCGTCGCGGGCTTCGATGAGAATGTCCCTGTCCTCGACGATGTCGGCGACCCGGAACTCGGGCATTCCGGACTGGCGCGTCCCGGCCAGCTCGCCCGGGCCGCGGAGCTTCAGGTCGGTCTCGGCCAAACGGAAGCCGTCGGTGGTGGCCGCCACCGCGCGGACGCGCTCGACGGCCGTGTTCCCGATGCGGTCCGGCGTCATCAACAGGCAACGCCCGCGGCGCCGTCCTCGACCGACACGGCCCCGGAGCTGGTGAAGCTGGGCAATCCCGAAGCGCTCGGCATGCTCGATGACCATCAGACCGGCGTTCGGGACATCGACGCCGACCTCGACGACGGTCGTCGAGACCAGGATGTCGAGCCGCCCGGCGCCGAACGCATGCATCACGGCTTCCTTGTCCTCGCTCTTCATGCGCCCGTGCAGGAGTCCGACCCGGCGCTCCGGAAACGCCGCGGCGAGTTGCCGGAAGCCTTCCGTGGCGGATCGCAGGTCCAGCTTCTCGGACTCCTCGATCAGCGGGTAGACCACGTAGCACTGGCCCCCGGCGGCCAGTTCGCCTCGAATGGCCGTCTCGGCGCGCGCGCGGCCCTGCTCGGCGACGTGCTCGGTCCGGATCGGCGTCCGTCCCGGCGGCATTTCGTCGATCACCGAAACGTCCAGGTCGCCGTAGAACGTCATGGCCAGGGTCCGCGGGATCGGGGTCGCCGTCATCACCAGAGTGTTGGGATGCCGCCCCTTCTCCATGAGCCGAAGCCGCTGCAGCACGCCGAATCGATGCTGCTCGTCGATGACGACCAGTCCCAGGCGATGGAACCCGGCGCTCTCCTCCAGGACGGCGTGCGTTCCGATGACGAGCTGCGCGCGGCCGGATCGGACGGCGTCGAGAACCGCGGGATCGTCTCTTGCCGAACCCTTGCGGAGCAGTGCGACCTCGTACTCCAGGGGCGCGAATGCCCGGCGCGCATTGATGTAGTGCTGTTCGGCGAGGATCTCGGTCGGCGCCATGATGACGGCCTGGAAACCGTTCTCCACCGCGATCACGACGGTTTCGAACGCCACGATGGTCTTGCCCGAGCCGACGTCTCCCTGAAGGAGCCGGTTCATCGGATGCGGCGCCTTCAGGTCGTCGACGATCTCCTTGAGCACCTTCTTCTGCGCGGCCGTCGGATGAAAGGACAGGATCGTCTTGACGCGTTCGCGAATGACGTCGCTCGTGGCGAACCGGACGCCGTCGCGGGCCCGCGTCCGGCGGCGCTCGCGGGCGGACGTCAGCTCCATCAGCAGGAATTCCTCGAAGATGAACCGGCGGTGGTACGGCGACCGGCGGCGATTGAGACGATCGATGTCGTCATCGAGCCGCGGACGGTGCAACGCCCGCAAGGACGCGTGCAACGCGGGGAGCTTCAACCGGCCGCGCATCTCGCCGGGAAGCGGGTCCTCGATGTCCGCGGCCAGTCCGTCCACGGCGGCGCCCACGATCGAGCGCAACTGACGGCTGGTCACGCCGGCCAGTTCCTCGTAGACCGGCACGTAGGCGGCGGGCTCGGGCCCGGACGCCTCGTCGCCGTCGGGCACGATCTCGAACTCGGGATTGAAGAGAACGACGCCGGAGCCGAAACGGTCCCGTTCCGGCTTGCCGGTCGCGACGAGCCGGACACCCGCCGAGAACACCTTGCTCCGGTAGAGGCGTCCGCCGTTGAACCACTTGGCATGGAGCGTGCTCCGGCCGTCGGTCAGGACGACGTCGAGCAACCCGCCGCGCGCGCGTGTCGGAATCCAGTGGACGCCGAGAACCGTCGCCCGGATCGTCGCGGAGGCGCCCGGGCGCAGCGAGTCCAGCGATGCGAACGCGCTCCGGTCCTCGTAACGGCGCGGAAAGTGGAACAGGATGTCCTCGACGCGGCGGATCCCGCGCTTCCCCAGCAATGCCGCGCGCTTGGGTCCGACGCCCCGGACGAACTGGATGGCCGTGTCCAGTTGAAGGGAGGCCGCCGGCCCGGGGCTTCGGACCCCGGCCGGGCTCACGCCTCCGGGTCCCTCGGTCCGCCGGTCGACTTCCAATGCAGGTATGCCTCGATGAACCCGTCCAGGCCGCCGTCCAGAACCCGGTCGACGTCGCCCACCTCGACCCGCGTGCGATGGTCCTTCACCATCCGGTACGGCGCCAGGACATAGGAACGGATCTGGCTGCCCCAGGCGATGTCCATCTTGCCGTCCTCGACGGCCTGGGCCTCGGCGCGCTTCTTCTCGAGCTCCAGCTCGTGAATGCGCGCGCGCAGGATCTTCATGGCCGCGGCCCGGTTCTTGTGCTGCGAGCGTTCGTTCTGGCACTGGACCACGATGCCCGTGGGCAGGTGCGTGATGCGCACGGCCGAATCGGTCACGTTGACGTGCTGCCCGCCGGCGCCGCTGGACCGGTAGGTGTCGATCCGCAGGTCCTTCTCGTCGATGTTGACTTCCACCTTGTCGTCGATCTCCGGGTAGACCGACACCGAAGCGAACGAGGTGTGGCGCCGCTTCGCCGAATCGAACGGGGAGATTCGAACCAGCCGGTGGACGCCGGATTCGCCCGACAGGTAGCCGTAGGCGTAGTCCCCGGCGACGGTGACGGTGGCCGACTTCAACCCGGCCTCGTCGCCGGCCTGCTGGTCCAGGATCCGGGCGTCGTAGCCGGTCTTCTCGGCCCATCGCAGGTACATGCGCAGGAGCATTTCCGCCCAGTCCTGGGCTTCGGTCCCACCGGCGCCGGGATGGATCGTGACGATGCCGTTGAGCGGGTCGTTCTCGCCGCCCAGAAGCATCTGGCGCTCGACCCGTTCCAGGATCGACTCGAGCTTGTCGACGATCTCGGGCAACTCGGCGTCGACCGACTCCCCTTCCTCGGCCAGGGCCAGGAGCGTTTCGCCGTCTTCGACGTCGCGCGCGATTTCGCCGTCCAGCGCGATGCTCTCCTCCAACCGGGCCTTCTGACGCAGGATCGTGCTGGACCGCTCGTTGTCGGACCAGAAGTCCGGCGCCGCGATCCGCTTCTCGAGGTCGTCGACGCGCTTCAGCTTCCCCGCGGCGTCAAAGAAACCTCCTGAGTTCGGCGCTACGGTTCTTCAGGGAGGTGAACTTCTCGAAGAGTTCGTCGTTCATGATCTCGATGATACCGTTCGTCGGCCCGTCCGCGCACCCGCCCGCGGCAGAACCGTCAGAACCACGGACGCGAGCGCCGCCAGCCAGGCGAAGACGTCGCCGTACCGCACGTAGACGGTGAGGTCCCCCCGATATCCCGCGACACCGTCGAGAACCCTCCGTTCTCCGATCTCGGTCCGGGCCACGATGTTTCCGTACGGGTCGATGATGGCCGACACGCCCGTATTGGCGGCCCGCACGATATAACGGCGGTTCTCGGCGGCGCGGACCCTCGACATCCTCAAGTGCTGGTACGGGGCCGAGGTCTCCCCGAACCACCCGTCGTTGGTGATGTTGACGATGACCTCCGCCCCGCGGCCGGTGAACCGCCGGATCAGGCCGGGAAAGACGTCCTCGTAGCAGATCGTCGCCGCCAGGCGGCGCCCCCCCACGCGGCTCACGGTATGCTCGACGCCCGGCGCGAAGTCTCCCACGTTCCGCACCATCGATTCCGCGAAGAACAGGACGCTTCGAAGCGGAACGTATTCCCCGAACGGAACCAGGTGGATCTTGTCGTAGCGGGCCACCTGCTCGCCGGAGGGCGCCACGACACCGGCGCTGTTGGAAGGCATCTGCCCGATCGAATCGATGTACCCGAACAGGAAGTTCGAGTCCAGCCGCCCGGCGATGGCCAGCGCCCGGCGTTCGAAGAAGCTCCCGCCGTCCATTCGGAACGGAGCGGGTGTCTCGGGCCAGACCACGAGGTCCACGCCGGGACCGGCCTCGACCGTGAGCGCTTCCAGCGCGTCCATGAGACGGACGCGGTCATCGGCGGCCCAGGACTGCTCGATGTCGATGTGTGTCTGGACCACGCGGACGCCGAACGGATCGGACGGGGTCTCCACCGGCGGCGCCGGCAGGACGAACCCCAGAACGATGACGGCGCCGGCCAGGGCGAGCGCCCGCCCGTCGCGCGCCCGGACGCCGAAGGCGATGAGCGATCCGACCCCGACCAGGAGGAAAGAGAGGCCGTAGACGCCGGTCCACGCGACGACCTGCAGCAGTCCGGCGAACGGCGCCAGGGCGTATCCGGCCAGCATCCACGGGAAACCGCCGAAGACCAGGTGCGACTGCAGCAGCTCCACCGCCACCCAGGTCGGCGCGGCCAGCAGCACGCCCCGGATCCCGAAGCGCTCGACGTGGATGCGCGTCCACAACGCGAACAGCGCCGTATGCCCGGCGAACACGGCGACGAAGAGACCGAAGACGCCGGCGGCGAGCGGCGCCGACAGGCCGCCGTATACCGTCATCGTCGACACGATCCAGTAACAGGATCCGCCGAAGAAGCAGAGGCCGGCCACGTATCCGGCCGCGGCCGCCGAACGGCGGGACTCGCACGTCGTCAGCGCGATCAGCAGCGGCGCCGGGGCCGCCCATCCGAGGTAGTGGAGGTCGGGCTTGGGAAGCGCCAGGACGAGCAGAAGGCCGGACGCGGCCGCCATGGAGAACCGCAACGGCGCACCGCGCCCTCCGGGAAACGGAATGCCCGATCCGGCGTTCCCGAAAGCCATCGGTCCCCGCGGCGGCTACTGGACGACGATCGGATCGAAGCCCTCGGCTTCCAGGGCCGCGCGCACCCGCTCGGCCTCCGCGCCGTCGTCGAAAGGCCCCACGCGCACGCGGTTGAGGGAATCGGCGTCGTCGGGGCCGGGACGCAGGACGAAGGCGGGGTAACCCCTCGCTTCCAGCTCCTGGCGGAGCGCCTCGGCCGGTTCGACCGCGCCGAAAGCGCCGGCCTGCAGCATGACGGCGTCGCTCGACGCCGGCGGCGCCTCCGGACCCGCGTCGCCCGTCGCCGCGGGTTCCGGCCCCGCCGGCTCCAGGCCGGGCGGCTCGATCTCGGCCACGGTTTCGTAGAAGGTCAGGTCGGGATCGACCGGCTCCGGGGAAAGCGCCGACGGTTCGTCCACCGCCTCAACGACGTCGACGCGTTCGTCGGCGCGCGACGCCTGGCTGCGCCCCACCACCATGCCCAGGATGAAGAAGACGGAACACAGGCCGACCATGCAGGCGAAGATCACCAGCGTGAAGCCCTGGCCTTCCCACGGGGTCTCTCCCTCCATAGATCCGTCCGAGCGGGTTCCTATGCGCCCGCGTTGTCCTTCTGCTTCGCCATCGCTTCCTGGAAGAACGACAGCATGTCGATCGGCAGCGGGAACACGATGGTCGAGTTGCGCTCCAGGCCGATCTCGGTGAGCGTCTGGAGATAGCGCAACTGCAGCGAGACCGGCTCGGCGGCGATGTTCTTGGCCGCCTCGGCCAGGCGCTCGGACGCCTCGTACTCGCCCGCCGCGTGAATGATCTTGGCCCGCTTCTCGCGTTCCGCCTCGGCCTGGCGGGCCATGGCCCGCTGCATGACCTCGGGCAGGTCGACGCCCTTGATCTCCACCATGGACACCTTGATGCCCCAGGGATCCGTGTGCTGGTCCAGGATCTCCTGGAGCCGCTGGTTCAGCTTCTCGCGCTCGCTCAGCAACTCGTCGAGGATGACCTCGCCCAGCACGGAGCGCAGCGTGGTTTGCGCCAACTGGGACGTGGCGTACAGGTAGTTCTCGACCTCCACGACGGCCTTCCTGGAATCCACGACGCGGAAGTAGACGACGGCATTGACCTTGACCGACACGTTGTCCTGGGTGATGACGTCCTGCGTGGGCACGTCCATCGTGATCGTCCGCAGGCTGACCCGGACGGCCTTGTCAATCGGGAAGAAGGCCAGGATGAGACCCGGGCCCTTGGCGTCATCGAGGAGCCGCCCGAGCCGGAAGATCACCGCGCGTTCGTATTCGCGGAGGATCAGAACGGAGTTGAACAACCACAGCAGAAAAACGGCAAGAACGATCAGTAACGCAGTCGATGGCATCAGATCTCCTCACGGACGGGTTCGACCTCGATGCTGAGGCCGTCCATCCCGACGACGCGCACCCGGGCGCCGGGCTCGATGGGTTGCGGCGACCGGGCGCCCCAGTATTCTCCGTGCACCATCACCTTTCCGTCCCGGTGCACTTTCGTTGACGCGGTTCCGATCTCGCCGATCAACCCCCGGCGCCCCGTGACGGCTTTCTTCCGGTGCGCGATCAACACCAGGCGGACGAGGAACACGGTGATGAAGGCGAGCGACAGCGCGATGGCCACGACGGGCGCCCACTGCATCTGGAGCTCGGGAATCGGGCCCTGGACCAGCATCAGCCCGCCGAAGATCAGGGCCGCCGCCCCGCCCAGCGCCAGTATGCCCCCGCTGGGCACGGTCGCCTCCACGACGAACAGCCCGATCGCCAGCACGATCAGCAGAACGCCGGTCAGGTTGGTCGGAAGCAGGTTGAACGCGAACAGCGCCAGGACGAGGCTGATCCCCCCGATGACGCCCGGAAAGATCAGTCCGGGATTGGTGATCTCCATGTACAACCCCAACAGTCCGACGACTCCCAGGACCAGCGCGATGTTGGGGTTCATGATCGCCGACAGCAACCGCTGCCGGGCGTTCATCTCGTAGACCTCCACGGCGGCGCCCTCGAGGGCGAGCGTCTCGACGCGGCCGTCGAATCGGGTGATCTCGGCGTTGTCGAACATTTCGATCAACTCGGGGACGCCGGCCACGACCGCGTCGATGAAGCCTTCCTCGAGCGCCTCCTCCGCCGTTAACGACTTGCTTTCGGTCACGGCCAGCTCGGCTTCTTCCGGATTCCGGCCGCGCCGGGCGACGTAGCTCCGCAGAAACGCCGCCACGTCATTGACGATCTTCTCTTCCATGACCTCGCCGATTTCGGCCCCGAACGAGGACACGGGATGGGCCGCGCCGGTGTTGGTCCCCGACGCCATGAGCGCCAGGTCGCCGGACAGGAGAATGAAGAAACCGGCCGAGGCGGCGCGTACGCCGCTGGGACCGACCCAGACCGCCACCGGAACCTCCGACGCCAGAATCGACTCGACCATGGCGCGCATCGAATCGACCAGCCCGCCGGGGGTGTCCAGTCGAATCACGACGGCCGCGGCGTCGATTTCCCCGGCGTAGGCCAATGCCTCGTCGAGGTATTCGGCGCTGACCGGGTGGATAACGTCGGCCAGCTCCACTTGCAGCAGCGTCGGCGTCTGGGCGTTCGCCGCGAGCGGTAAGGCGCAGACGGCCAAGGCCGCCGCGGAGAGGCGCGGGAGGGGTCTCCGGCCTGCCAGCATCATGGTGTTGATTATAGCAATCCGGGGCGGATATTCTAGGAACCCGTGATGAAGCCCCGCCCTGAAGCATGCGCGTCGCGATCGACATCCGGAGAGTCCACGAGTTCGGCATCGGCACACACATCTGGAACCTCGTCCGCAACCTTTCGAACATCGACAACGACAACGAGTATTTCCTCCTCGGTTCCCGGCGGCACTTCCTGGAGCTCGGGCCGTTAGCCGCCAACTTCGCTCGAATCGACATTCCCGACGACAACGGTTTCTGGAACCTGCACGTGCGCATTCCCTGGCGCCTCCGGAGGCACGGCATCCAGGTCTTCCACGTCCCTCACTACCGGGCGCCGGTGTGGGTGCCGTCGCGGTTGACGGTGACCATCCACGACTGCGTTCACCTGCTGTTTCCGCCACAGGGCTCGTCCAAGTTCGAGAACTACCGCCGATACCTGTATACGCGGCACGTCGTCGGGCGGGCCGACTGCGTGATCGCGGTCTCGGCGTCGACGCGGAAGGACCTGGTCAACATCTTCGACATGGAACCGGGAAAATCGCGCGTGATCCACAACGCGCTCGACGGCCGCTTCACGCACCGCCATGACGCCGGCGAACAGCAGCACGTCCTGGAACGGTACCAGCTCAAGTCGCCGTTCATCCTGTACGCCGGACAGATCAAGCCCCACAAGAACATTCACCGGTTGATCGAGGCCTTTGCGGTGCTGCAGAACGAAGTCCGGGACGACGCGGACTTCAGGAACCTGAAGCTGATCATCATCGGCGAAGGGGTCAGCCGCCACCCGCACCTGCGGTCGACGGCCGTACGCAGCGGGGTGCAGGGGGATGTCCGGTTCCTGGGCACGGTTCCCGGACCCGCGCTGCAGGTGTTCTACGAGGCGGCGATGCTTTTCGCCCTGCCCTCGCTCTACGAGGGCTTCGGGCTCGCCCCTCTCGAAGCGATGGCGAACGGCACGCCCGTGGTCGCCTCCAACGCGGCGTCGTTGCCGGAAGTGCTGGGAGACGCCGCGCTACTGGTCAATCCCGAGAACGTGTTCGAGATCGCGCGCGCGATGAAGCGGCTCCTCGACGACGCGGACCTGCGCCGGGCCATGGTCGAAAAGGGGACCGGCCGCGTCGCCCGGTACTCGTGGAAGACGGCGGCCGAGAAGGTCCGGAAGGCGTACGAGTCGGCGGCGGGCCGCTGATCCGCCCCCTTTCCGCGGCCTCGCGCGACTCAGTCGAACGAGAGCGGCGTGCCCTCGCGGATTTCCTCGAACCGGATGTTCGAGATCATCGCGATCCGTGTGCCCGGCGTGTCGACGCGCGTGGTCCGCCCGGAACGCGTGACGTTCAGGTCCCGGCCGACGACGCTGATGGACTGGGGGCCGGGCTCGGTGTTGATCGAGATCGTCTTGACCGACAGCGGGCTGACGTAACGATCGATCTCGACGTCGCTCGCGCGTTCGATGGGTTCGACCGCGGCCGCGTCCTGTCCGATCTGGTCCAGAAGCGTATAGATGCCCAAGCGGTTGGTCCCTCCGGTCATGACCTCGACGACGGTCATGATCTCGGCCGGCAAGCCGAAGTCGTCGGACAGGCCGACTCGGTGGTGGACGTCGAACGTCAGCTGCCCGCCCTTCTGCGTGTAGGGCAGCTTGATCAGGACGCCCTCGGTGGGAAGCTCCGTGATCGGAACGTCGTAGTACGGCCCGCCGCTCGAGACGCCCGTGCCGAAGAACAGGTTCTCCGGGGCGCGCACCTCGTAGTCCAATGCGCCGCCGACGGATTGTTCCTGCGCCAACCCGGCCGGAGCGGCCAGGAGGACCCCGATCCATAGCGTCACGAGACACCGCATCGCAACCTCCCCGCGACCTGCAGTCAGGCCCCTATATTAGCATCAAGCCCGATTTCGAGGACCTTCCTGCCGACGAGGAAACAGCAGGCCGCCTCCGAGCCGGTCCCGCGCGCCCGCCGCCGCCCGGAGCGTCACGGAAAGATCTTCCCCGGGTTCATGATGCCCTTGGGATCCAGCGCCCGCTTCACGGCCTTCATCGCCTCGATGGCCGCCGGCGCGTGCGCCAGGTGCAGGAAATCCGACTTCATGATGCCGATGCCATGCTCACCCGAGATCGTCCCGCCCATCTCCACGGCCAGCTCGAAGATCCGCGCCTTCGCGCCCGCCGCCGACGCCGCCTGCGCCGCATCGGACGCGTCCAGCATCAGGTTGACGTGGATGTTGCCGTCGCCCACGTGGCCGAAACACACGATCGGCAGGCCGCACTCGCGCTCGAGACGCTCCATGGCCTCCAGGTAGTCGGGGACGCGCCGGCGCGGGACCACGATGTCCTCGTTGATCTTGTCCGGGCGGATCCGCGCGACCGCCGGCGACAGGTGACGGCGCAGCTCCCAGAGCGCGTCGCCGTGCCCGGACTCGACCAGGCGGAGCGCGCGGGGCTCCAGTGCGGACCGGACGCGGGCGGCGGCGGCGTCCAGGCCGTCGGACGCGCCGTCGACCTCGACCAGCAGCATGGCGCGGACCGTGGGAGGCAGTTCCACCGGCGTCGCCAGGCCTTCGTCGGCCACGTAGCGGCGGAGCGCCGCGACGGACGCCCCGTCCACGAACTCCAGCTTGGACGGCACGATGCCGGCGCCCACCAGCGCGCACGCCGATTGCGCGCAATCCCTCGCCGAGCCGAAGAGCGCCATGAGCGTCCGCGAGGCCGGCGGCGCGGGCAGCAGCCGAAGAATCGCCCGCGTGATCACGCCCAGCGTCCCCTCCGACCCGCACATCAGCCCGGTCAGGTCGTAACCCGACGCGTTCTTGACGACGCGTCCGCCCGTCGAGATCAGGCAGCCGTTCGGCAGCACGACGTCGAGGCCCAGCAGGAACTGCCGCGTCACGCCGTACTTGAACGCGCGCGGACCGCCGGCGTTGTGGGCGATGTTGCCGCCGATGGTCGACTTCCGGAGGCTGGCCGGATCGGGAGGATAGAACACGCCCCGGGCCGCGGCCGCGTCGTGCAGGTCGCCGGTGATGACGCCGGGCTCGACGACGGCCACCAGGTCGACGGGATCGATCTCGAGGATGCGGTTCATGCGCTTCATCCCGATCACGATGCCGCCCCGGACGGGGACGGCCCCCCCGGCGTACCCCACGCCGCCGCCGCGCGAGACGATCGGGATCCGATCCCGGTCCGCCAGGCGGACGATCCGGCACACCTCGGCGGCGTCGGCCGGAAACACGACGACGTCGGCCGGGTGGCAACGGCGCGTGGCGTCGGTGCTGTTCTCGGCGATCGTGGGCGGGTCCGTGTGGACGTGGGACGACCCGACGATGGAGGCGAGTTCCTCGGCGACGGTCATGGCGATCCTGCCGCCATTATAGGGCGGCGCGCGCGCGGAGAATTGCTGGACACGCTCGGCGTCCGCTGCGCATTGACAGTTCCCGAAGGTCCGTGATGCGTGCAACGTTCCTGGAGCCATACCGTTCGAGAAGGAGGCCGAAGAAGCGATGAGCGCCTCTTGGGAGTTCAGCCGCGACCGTCCGCTAGATTTCCATCAGCCCCAAGCTGATCCGCAGGGCTCGGTCGACGTTCGCCATTGTTTCCGTCCGCAGCTTGCCCAACCTCTTCACGAGCCGCCGCCGGTCGATCGAGCGAATCTGGTTCAGCAGGACTGCCGAGTCGGATGCGAGGCCACCCTCGCGGGCCTTCACGAGAACCTCGGTTGGATACAGCTTCTCGTCGACCTTCGAAGTCAGGGCCGCCACGATCGTGATCGGGCTGTGCCGGTTGGCGATGTCGTTCTGCAAGATCAGGGCTGGACGCGTCTTTCGAATCTCAGCGCCCAGCGTCGGATCGAAATTGACCAGATAGACGTCGCCCCGACAGGGTCGGTCTATCGTGCGTTCGACGGCCATGCCTCCCGGTCAAGATCGAACCACTCGGCCACGAGGTCGAGATCGCGATCGGCCCGGTCCTGCGCGCCTGTCTCGAGCGCCCGGCTCAACTGAGCACGGCCAAGACTCTGGACGTACTGTCGAACGGCCCGGTCCACGAGGCGACTGCGTTGTCCCTTGCCCGCGACTCGATTCATCAAACGGATGGTCTCCTCAGGAAGGGTGACGTTGATCCGCCTCATAAGCTGACCTCCACGCCAAGGGCATGTTCCGATGGTACACACTATTCGTGTGTACGTCGAATCCGGCACCGTGTCGAACTGATGGCGTCGTCAATCCAGCGAGCACATGTCGGAGGGAAAGCAGACGGACCCGCGTCCGGCATCAGGAGGGGCGACGTCGGAGGCCGGTTCCTCGTAGTGGACCTGGCGCGTGTACATGCGAACCCATTGAATTCGTCGCGCGGCGGCTTCGCGACCCTACGGGCCCGCGTCCGGCAGCAGGGGGGTGACGTCGGCGGCCAGCTCGTCGTAGTGGACCTGGCGCTTGTACATGTGAACCGGGGCGCCCGCGGCGTCGAAGATCAGGGTGGTGGGCATCTCGCCGAACCAGTTCTCGTCGATCGCCTGGAGGAAGGGCAGCTCCTGGCTGGCGGCGCGGACGACCGTGAAGGGCGTCTCGAAGTCGTCGAGGAACTCGGCGACGTCGTCGAGCTCGTCCTCGGCGTTCATCGAGACCGCCAGCACCTCCGATCCCCGCGGCTCGTAGTCGCGGTGGAACCGGATCAGATCGGGGAATTCCTCGACGCAGGGCGGACACCAACTGGCCCAGAAGTTCACGACGACGACTTTGCCCGCGCGCGCGGCGATGAGCGCGTGCACCTCGTCGGCGGTAACGACCGGAATGCCGTCGGACTGCGCGGCCGCCCCGGCCCCCGCCAGGCATGCGACGAGGACGCCGGCCAGCGCGCGGCGGATGTGCGTCATGGGGCAGCCAGCATGGCCGCCGTCGCGTCGGCGACCCGGTCCCACTCCCCGGGGCCGATGTCGGCCACGTTGGCCCGGACGAAGCGGTCGACGGTGACGAAGAACGTGTTCCGGACGTCGAGGTTCAACTCGTACAGCCGCGCTGCGACATCCCTCGGGCCGCGCCTGAACACGGTCAGGGGAATCTCGATGTCCTCGGTCCGGTTCAGTTCCTCGAGCCACGGGGCGGCCTCTTCGCCGGCCACGACCATGGCCACCGCCTTGAAGCCCCGATCCTTGTGCTCGACGTACAGGTCGTTGAGCCGCACGATCAGCTCGGCCGTGTCCTCGCCGGCGTCGCGGAAGAACCCCAGGACGTTCGGATCGTCCTGAAACTCGCAGACGTAGCAGATCGGCCGGCCCTGGTACTCGCCCGTGACGTCCAGGACGGGAATCGAAAGCGTCGGCGCGCCGACGTCCAGACCGGAGATTTCGCTCTGGGCCAGGGCCGGCGCGCCCGCGAGCAGCCACACCGCCACGCCGGCCAGGGGAAGCGTCCTCGTCCGGGCCGTCATTGCGTCGAGACCTCCTCGAACGCGGCGCCTTCGATCGGGTACTCCAGGTCCAGCCACTTGAACCAGCCCCCCTCGAGCACCTTCACGTCCAGGTAGCCGGCGAAGCTCAGTTTCTGGGCGATGTCGACGGAGTCCTCGTGATCGTTGCACGCGCAGTAGACCACCAGCGTCTTGTCGCGCGGGAGCGTGACCGGAAGCGCCAGCTCGTGCACCCACGGATAGTTGACGGATCCGGGGATGCGCTCCTCCTCCCAGATCAGTTCGGCCGCCGTGTCGACGATGACGATGTCCTCGGAACCCGCCTCGATGAGACCCAACAGCTCGTCCGGCGGCATGAAGTCGGGAACGTACTCGAAGAACTCGACGAACTCGCCGTCGATGAACTCGCCTTCCTGCGCGAAGCCCGCGCCCGAGGCCAGGACGCACGCCGCGAAAACCGCGGCCGGACGGGCCCAGGCCGGCTTGCCCCGTGTCTGCTTCATGGCCAGGATCCCCCTTGGATCGAGAGCGATGGCCCACTATATCACGACGCCGTTTCGGTTCCTTCTCCATCCGAACCGGTATATGATGCGCCGACAGGCAACCGCAACTCACTCGACTCCTACGCGGAGGGATAGCGAAATGAAGTGGATACGACTCGGCGGCGGCGCGGGTCTGGCGCTGGCGCTGGCGGCGACGGGCTTGGCGGCGCAGGGCTCTTCGGACGAACCGCTCTACACGGTGTTGAACCCGACCGGGATCGCGCCCGTCATCGAGCGCAGCGCCATGGCCCCACGCCCGGACACCCTGGACGGGGCGACGATCTACCTGGTCGACGTGACGTTCAACGGCGGGGACCTCTTCCTGCAGGAGATGCAGAAGTGGATGGCCGTGAACATGCCGGACGTCGAGACGGAATTCCGAATCAAGCGCGGCATCTATACCGCCGACGATCCGGAGCTCTGGAGGGAGATCCAGTCCGTCGGCGGCATGATGATCATGGCCATCGGCCATTGAAGCACCTGTGCGCCGGCGGTCGTCGGCCACGTTGCCAGAATCGAACGCGAGTATGGAGTGCCCGCGGTCGGCGTCATCGTCGACGCGCTCGCCGACCTGGTCCGCGACAAGGCGGTCGAGGAGGGCATGCCGGCCCTGCGCCTGGCGTTCACGCCCACCCCGGTGGGCGGCAAGACGCCGGCCGAGCTGGCCGAATACGTCGCCGGGCTCGATCCGGTGACCCATCAGCCGCTCATGGAGGAGATCATCGGTCACCTGACGCGGCCGCTGAACGACGAGGAAACGAAGACCGGACCGTATGAGCGGCCCAGGCAGCGATTGATCGGACCCGACACGCAGGCGAACATTCAGCAGTACTTCGACGACCGGTTCTGGAGCGACCAGATGCCGATCGTGATGCCCACCGAGGAGCGCGTCGACGAGATGCTGGCCCGGACGTCGCATCCGCGCGACGAGATCATCGGCCGGATGCGCGTGACCGGCGTGCGCGAGGCATGGGAGTACACGGTCGAGACCGTCGCCATCAACGCCGTGATGGCCGGCGCCAAGCCCGAGTATTTCCCCGCCATCCTGGCGCTGGCCGCGTCGCAGACCAACGCGCGCTCCAGCTCGACGTCGTCGATGGCGGGCATGGCCGTCGCCAACGGCCCGATCGTCGACGAGCTGCAGTTGAACTCCGGGACCGGCGCGCTCGGCCCGTACAACAACGCCGGAACGCTGATCGGCCGGTCGTGGGGGCTGTTGTCGTCGAACGTCACCGGCGGCTCGCGCCCCGGCCACACCTACATGGGCGTCCAGGGCAACCCGATGAGCACGGTGCCCGCGGTGTTCGCCGAGAACGTCGAGGGCCTGCCGGACGGTTGGGACCCCCTCCACGTGCAGAAGGGGTTCAACGCCGGCGAGAGCGTCATATCGACCTTCTCGGGATGCCAAAGCCAGAACACGATGATGGTCCTCCGGGACGAGGACTGGGAGTGGGTGCTCAAGCGCTTCATCGGCGGCGTCGGACCGCCGCAACGGAGCAGCAAGCTGCTCCTGGTGGATCCGGCCGTGACCGGACCGTTCCTGCGGTTCGGGTTCGACACCAAGGAGAAGCTCATCGACTGGGTCGAGACCAACGTGACGACTCCCAAGTACCACTACTGGCTCGACCAGGAGGTCATCAACTACCGGCTCGGTCCGGCGCGCGCCGGCCGCGAGCCATACGCCACCTGGCTGACGCTGCCCGACGACGCCCCGATCCCCTACCTCCAGAACGTCGAGGTGGTCGTCGTGGGCGGCAGCGGGAACATTCGCTGGAGCGTGAACGAGTGCGGCTACTCCCGCAGCGTTCGCGTCGACGACTGGAGATAGCGGGGACCGGCATCGACCGCCCGGTCCAATCTCTTGGCGGAGGCCCGTTTCGGCTCGCGTCGAAACGGGCCTCCGCACGTGAGGCTGCCATGAAGAACCCGTTCCGCATTCTTCCGATCGCGGCCGCCGCGGCCGTCGCGTCATGCGCGCCGATGGACCCGGCGCCGGCGCCCGACGTCGATCCCGTGACGGCGTTCGTCGGCGTCACCGTCATACCCATGGACTCGGAGCGCGTCGTCAACGACCAGACCGTCCTGGTCTCGGGCGACCGGATCGTCGCGGTCGGTCCGGTCGGCGAGACCGACGTCCCGGACGGCGCGGCCGTCGTCGAGGGCGATGGCCGCTACCTGATGCCCGGACTGGCCGAGATGCACGGGCACGTCCCCAGGGCGGACTCGCCGCGGCAGCTTACCGAAGACGTTCTCTTCCTGTACGTCGCCAACGGCGTGACCACCGTGCGGGGCATGCAGGGCGGCGACGGACAGTTGGACCTGCGCGCGGAAGTCGACAGCGGCGCCGTTGCGGGTCCGAACCTCTACCTGGCCGGGCCCGGCTTCAGCGGCAACTCGGTGGCGACGCCCGAGGAGGCCGTCCAGCGCGTCCGCGACCAGGCGGCCGCGGGGTGGCATCTGCTGAAGGTCCAGGGCGGGCTCGACGTGGCTACCTTTGACGCGATGGCCGAGACCGCCCGCGAGGAAGGCATCCGTTTCGGCGGCCACGTGCCCGCCGAGGTCGGAATCGCGCACGCCATCGACGCGGGCCAGGAAACCTTCGAGCACCTGGACGGATACGAGGCCTACGTCGTGGGGGACGACGGCGTCGTCGACGAGGCCCGCCTGGAGGACATCGTCGGCCGGACGATCGAGGCCGGCGCCTGGGCCGTGCCGACGATGGCCCTATGGGAGGCCCTGCGCGGGACGCTGCCGCTGGAAACGGTCCAGGGTTACGAGGAATCCCGCTACATGCCGCCCGAGACCGTGGCGCAGTGGTCCGCCCGGGTCGAGTCGGTGCGATCGGGGGACGCGTTCGACGCCGGCGCCGCCGAACGCCAGATCGCCAACCGGATGCGCATCCTCGAGGCGCTGCACGCCTCGGGCGCCCGCATCCTGCTGGGCACGGACGCGCCCCAGGTGTTCAGCGTCCCCGGGTTCTCGATCCACCGCGAGATGGAGCGGATGGTCGCGGCCGGGATGTCGCCCTACGAGGTGATCGTTTCCGGAACACGCAGCGTCGGGGAGTATTTCGGGAACGAGGACGCGTTCGGCACGATCGCCGAGGGTCAGCGCGCGGACCTGATCCTGCTGGAGGCCAACCCGCTCGACGACCTCGGCGCCATCCGCGCACCGGACGGCGTGATGGTCGCCGGCCGATGGCATCCCGGCGCCGAGATCGACGCGCGCCTGGAGGCCATCGCGGCGTCGCACGCCGAGTAACTAACCCAACGCGTTCTCGAACAGCACCAGGAGCCGGCTCCACGCCCGCTCCGCCTGGGCTTCGTGGTACACGGCCGAGTCCGGCGGGCACCAGCCGTGCAGGGCGCCCTCGTAGACCTCGATCTCGGCTTCCAGCCCGGCCGCGTCGAAGGACTGCCGCAACACGTTCTTCGCTTCCGGATCGCTCTCGTCGTCGTTCTCGGCGATGGCGAACAGGAACTGGGCGTCCATCTCGGGAATCAGCCGGTGCGGGCTGTCGTCGGCGTCGGTGACCAGGCCGCCCCCGTGGAACGACGCGCCGGCGCCGATGCGGTCCGGCACGGCGGCCGCCGTCCGCATGACGATGGGGCCGCCCATGCAGTACCCCGTCGTGCCGATCTTCCGGTTCGTGTCGACCGCCGCCTGCGCGTCCAGGAACTCGACGAAGGCCCCCGCGTCGCTCACGTGTGTCTGGGCGTTCAACTGGCCGGCCAACGGGAACACGATGTTGCGCGTCGACTCGTCCTGGAAGCTGGCGCCCTCGGGAACGACCGGGGCGCGGGCGCCGCGGTAGAACGGGTTCACCACCAGCACGGAGTAGCCCGACTCGGCCAGGCGCCGCCCCATCATACGGAACGCCGGACGCAGGCCGAGAATGTCGGGCCAGACGATGACGCCGGGATACACGCCGTCGGACGGATGCACGAAGTAGCAGTCCGCGATGCCGTCGGGCGTCGGGACGTCCACGTCGGTCTCGGTGACCGCCTGCGCGTTGGCCGGGCTGGGCAGTATCATCGCCAGGCCCGCTCCGGCCGAAAGCGCGCCGAACTGGCGCCGGGTCAGCTTTCCATCGCCGGTAAGGAACGCGTCATTGTCCCTCACGGTCTTTTCGTCGCACATGATCTTCTCCTTGGTCCGGACCGCGAGACGTTTCGCGGGAATCCGCTCGGTTTCGTCGGGATTGTGCCACGAGCGGCGGCCCGGCGCCACCCAAACGCGGCGCGGATCGCGTGGATGCGTCGGATTCCGATTCGAGGCCGTATCGAAGGAGCGCCGCGAAGCGATAGACGCCATGGACGAACTTCCCGTACGGCAGCGCCAGGAACAGCGCCAGGACCACGCCGAGGTGAACCCACAGCAACGGCGCCATCGCCCGAGTCTCCCGGAATACCAGCAGCATCAGGCCGGTCGCACTCGTCAGGAACAGCATCGCGAGGAAAGCCTGGTCCATACCGTCTTGCGCGGGGTCGCCGACGGCCGGATCGCGCCGCCGGCGCAGGCGATACAGGCCCGCCGGGCCGATCAGCAGCCCGACGCCGCCCAGCGTGCCCAGGACGACCGGCAGGCTGAGGTAGTCGTACGGCGCCGTCGAGCCTCCGTAGTGGTAGACGGCGGCCACGACCGTGGACGCGAAGCACAGCAGGCAGCCGTAGAAGGTGCAATGGTGCCACAGTCTTCGGGCCGGGCTCGGACGCTCGTCGGGCGAAGCGCAGCCGCGGCCGCCCGAATCCAGGTGACGGAGGCTCAGGGCGTCGCGCGCGGCCTTCCACAAAACGGCCGGGCGCGCCAACTGCGCCGCGTTCGGGCCGGACTCCCGCACGCACCGCACCAAGCCCACGGCCAGGATGGCGGCGGCGGCCGCGAAGGCCGTGCCGAAGACGCCCACCATCACGCCATGGGGCATCACGTCGTAGAAGACGGCGCCGGCGGGCGCCAGCATGCGGCCCGTCGCCGCGCCGCTCGCCACCGCCAGCAGCAGGCTCAGCGCGAGGATCGACGCCATGAGCGTGCCGTTGTTTTCGAACGCACGTCCGAGAGCCCGCGGCCACGCGTACCGGCCGTAGGACCGGGCGCGGATTTCGGCCAGCGTCCGCGGCACGTTGACCTCGAAGGCGTGAGGCGGCGTGTACGGGCACGCGTGGAAGCACTCGCCGCAGTTGTGGCACAGGTTCGCCAGGTAGTTCATGTCGGCTTCGAGGAAGACCCTCCGGCGCTCCATCGCCGGAAACACCGGGCAGAAGCCCTCGCAATAGCGGCACGCGTTGCAGATCGTCATGATCCGCGCGCCCTCGGCGACGATCCCGCCCTCGGCGACGGCCCCGCTCTCGGCGGCTGGATCAGGCGGCGGCACGCGCGGCCTCCCGTCCGGCGATCCGGCCGAACACCGTGCCGATCGTCATGCCCAGGCCGCCGAGGTAGCCCCGGCCCAGGATGTTGCCCGCCATGATCTCTCCCGCGGCGAAGACGTTCGGGCTGATCCGTCCGCCCTCGAAACGAACCGCGGCCCGATCGTTCACGCCCACGCCGAGGTAGGTGAACGTGATGCCCGGACGCAGCGGATAGCCGAAGAACGGCGGCCGGTCCAGCGCCTGCGCCCAGTGCGACTTGGGAGGCTGAAGGCCCTCGGTCCGGCAGTCGTCCAGCGCCCGGTGATCGAAACGGCCCGCCACGACCGACCGGTTGAACCGCGCCGCCGTTGCCTCGAGCGCGTCGACGGGCAGACCCAGCCGGGCGGCCAGTTCGCCGATGGAGTCGGCCCGGATCGGCGGGAACACGGACGGCATGAAGCGGCCCACCACCTTGGAGTCGATGATGGACCATGCGATCTGATCCGGTTGCCGCGCGATCAACTGGCCCCAGGTCGCGTAACGCTTCGGCCACCAGTCCTCGCCCTCGTCGTGGAAGCGTTGGGCGCGGTTGTTCACGACGATGCCCAGCGGCAGGCTGTCCAACCGCGTGACGATGCCCCCGTCGAAGCGGGGCGCCCGCGCGTCGACGGCCACGGCGTGACATTCGCCCGGCTCGCCGGCCGGTTCGGCGCCGTGGTCGAGGAGGACGCGGAGCAGCCGCCCCGTGTTGAACGGCGAGCCGCGCACCTTGAAGTTGCCGGCCGCCTCGCCCCAGACCTGGCCGAGCCAGTCCAGGTTGGCCTCGAAACCGCCGGACGCCGCGACGAGCGCTTTCGGTCGAACGTCCAGACGGCGACCCTCGTGAACGACCGCAACGCCATCGACCCTCCCGCCGGAGATGTCCATCCCGACGACCTCGGCGTCGTACAACACTTCGATATTCCGGCGCCGGGCCTCGCGATAGTACGCGTTCAACAACGCCCTCCCGCCGCCCAGAAAGAACGCGTTGGTGCGTCCAAGCTGGAGCGTGCCTTCCAGCGGCGGCTGGAAACGGACCCCGCGGCGCCGCATCCAGGCGGCGGCCTCGAGGGACTGCCCGATGACGAGGCGCGCCAGTGCCCGGTCGGTGCGCCCGGCGGTCACGCCGACCAGGTCCGAAAGGTACTCCTCCGCCGGATAGGCGCCGGTGAGGAAACCGGTCGGCGCATCGTGCATGCAGCGCATGTTGCGCGTGTGACGGCTGTTTCCGCCGCGGAACGTCTCCGGCGCGCGCTCGAAGACACGCACGCGCGCGCCGGCCTCGCTCGCCGACAGGGCCGCCGACAGTCCGGCATTGCCGCCCCCGACGACGGCCACGTCGCATGTGTGTGCGATGGGCACGATCGCCTGCCATTCTCGCATTCGAACCGCTTCCGGGCGAACCCGCATGTCGTCTGGTAACATCGGGCGCGGTCATCGAGATGAGTCCACCCACCGATCTCAGCTCGGAAGTGGCCCTGGTGACGGGCGGCAGCCGGAACATCGGCCTCGCCATCGCGCGCGCGCTCCGCGCCGCCGGGGCGCGGGTGTGCATCTGGGGCGCCTCGGACCCGGAGGCGCTGGAAGCGGCGTTGAGCGCACTCGACGGCGGCGAGGACGCACGTTGCGGCATGCTGGTGAAGGTCGAGGACGAAGCCGCCGTCCTGGGCGGCTTCGACGAGATCGGCGCCCGGCTGGGACCGGTGTCCATCCTCGTCAACAACGCCGCGATCCGCCCGGAAGAGCCCCTGGAAACGACCACGCGCGCCGCGTGGACCTCGGTCCTCGACGTGACCTTGACCGGCGCGTTCCTGACCTCGCGAGAGTTGTTCCGCCGGCTGCCCCGGGACCGGAACGGCGCCATCGTCAACATCGGGGGTCTCAGCGCCCATCGCCCGAAAACCGGGCGCGTCCACGTGATCACGGCCAAGGCCGGACTGATCGGCCTGACCCGTGCGTTGGCCGAAGAGGGCCTGGGGCGGATCCGGGCCAACTGCGTCGTACCGGGCGCGATCGACACCGGCGTCCGGCCCGACGGGCGGCGGGCTCCCTTCCTGGACGAGGCCGGCCACGCCCCCGGCAGCCCCGAAGCCGTCGCGCGGGCCGTGCTCTCGTTGGCCGACCCCGGCGAACCCTACGTCACCGGCCAGACGCTCCACGTCAGCGGCGGCCGCTTCATGCCGTGAACCGCGTGCGGGCGATCCTGGGAATCCTGGCGGCGCTGGCCACCGGCTGCGCCGCCGGCGACGCGCCGCCCGGCGCCGAAGGCGGGTACCCCCACGCCATCGTCACCCTCGTCACGCATTCCAGCCCCGGCGGCGGGAGCGACGTGTTCCTGCGCGAGATGGCGCGCCGGCTCGGCCCCCGCATGGGCGTGGACTTCGTGGTGGAGAACGTCACGGGCGGCGGCGGCGCGCGCGCCATGAGCCGGGTGGCCAACGCGCCCCCGGACGGCAGCGTGTTCTATGCCGCCACGCCCAGCTTCATCTTCACGTCGCTGATGAGCCGCCCGGCGAACACGTATGCGGACCTGGACCCGATCGTCAACGTATTCCTGGACCAGGAAGTCGTCTACACCCGCGCCGAAAGCGGGTTCGAGACGCTGGCCGACGTCATGCGGATTGCGCGGACGGGCGCGGGCCGGTGGGGCGCCGCGTCCCCGGGGTCGCTGGAGCGGCAGGCGCTGGAGCGCCTTGCGCGGGCGGCGGACGTGGAGGCGGCCATCATCAGCCACGACGGCGGCGGCGACCTGATCCTCAACGTCCTGAACGGCACGCTGGACATCGGCGTCGGCGAGGCCCAGGAGATTCGCGGCCAGCTCGACGCCGAACGCCTGCGCCTGCTCGCCGTGTTCAGCGAGGCGCGGCTGCCCGGTCTGCCGGAGGTGCCCACCGTCGGCGAATCCGGCTACGACGTCGCCGTGACCAAGTTCCGCGGCTTGATGGGACCGCCGAACACGCCGCCGGACATCGTGGAAACCTGGGAAGGCGCGGTTCGGGACCTTCTGGAAGATCCCGAGTACCGCGAGGTCTACTCCGGCGCGATGCTGTCGCCCGCCTTCATGCCCCGCCCGGAGTTCGCCCGGTTCATCGAGGCGTTCGCGGCCGACACCGAGGCGTTCCTGCGGGAGTCCGGCGTCCTCGACTAGTGTCGTGTCACGCTGTTCACGACAAGACACGGCGACGGTCATGCGGCCCGAGTATCGACCGTCGGCAGGGGCAGTCTCGGCGAATTCGGGTGATGCGCCGGTGCAAGTCATGGAATCCACTATCGAACGCCTATTCGGACCCGCGGGGTTCCTCGCCGCAGGTGGACAACGAGGCGGAGCCGAGGCGTCAGTCCAAGAAAACAGATCCGTTGAATCAAGCGCACGAACTCGTGTGACACGACACTGGCCGCCATGATGAAAGACCTGGCCGGCGCCCTGCTGTTGCTGCTCGTCGCGGCGGGATACTACGGGCTCGCGGGCGACATCAACCCCAGCGCGCTGGACGACGCGGTCGGCGCCGCGGGCATTCCCCGCATCTATGCCGTGCTGGGCGCGGCGATGGGGCTGGCGATGGCGGTGAAGTCCGCAGCGGCGTGGTCGCTCGGCCGCGCCGCGCCGCGGCTTGCCGACCTGGAAGGCCGCCGGCTGCTGAAGGCCGCCGCCATGCTCGGGATCGGGGCCGCCTACCTGGCCGCGGTGACGTTCCTCGGCTACCCGTTGGCGCTCGCCGGCGTGATGGCCGCCGCCGCGCTGTATCAGGGCGAGCCGGCCCGGTGGCGTCTCGCCGCCATCGCGGCCGGCGGCGGCGCGGCGTTCTGGATATTCTTCGACGGCGCCCTCGGGCTCGACATGCCCGCCGGGTTGTGGCCGGCGCTCTGGGGTGGGTGATGGAAACCGTCGTCGACGGGCTCCGGATGCTCGTCACCACCCCGATCGCGCTCGCGGCGGCCGCCGGCGTGGCGTGGGGCATCCTGGGCGGGGCCCTGCCCGGGATCTCGCCCTCGATCAGCATGGCGCTCCTGCTCCCGTTCACCTACGGCATGGAGCCCCGCTCGGCGATCGTCCTGCTGGCGGCCACCTACGTCGGCGCGGAATACGGGGGTTCGATCCCGGCCATCCTGATCCGCACGCCGGGCACCAACGCGGCGGCGGCGACGCTTCTGGACGGCTATCCGATGAAGCTCGCGGGCCGCGGCGGCGAAGCCCTTGGGATATCGCTCTACTCGGGCGTGCTGGGCGGCTTCGTCGGCCTGCTGGTGCTGATGGCGTTGACGCGGCCGCTGGCCGAGCTGGCGCTCCGGTTCACGCCGATGTCGTATTTCGCGCTCGGGGTCCTGGGCCTGGGCGTGATCGCGTCGCTGGCGGGCCCGTCGCTCCTGAAGGGTCTGGCGGCCGGCCTGCTGGGCCTGATGGTCGCGACCATCGGTTCGGATCCGGTCTCGGGCGTTCCCCGCTTCACCTTCGGACAGCCCGACCTGCTCGACGGCGTCGCGCCGATCCTGGTCATGGTGGGCCTGTTCGCCGTCAGCGAGCTGTTTCTCCAGGCCGGCCAGGGCGCGTGGCAAAAGGCGTCGTCCGAATCGGCGCGCATCCGGTGGCCGGGCACCCGGCTCCGCCGGCGGCTGGTGAAGCCGCAACTGATCGGTTCCGTCGTCGGCGCCGTCGAAGGCGTCATCCCGGGCGCAGGCGGCACGATCGCGTCGTTCCTGTCCTACAACGAGGCGCGCCGATGGTCGCGGGCGCCGGAGGAGTTCGGCCGGGGCTCGCCCGAGGGCGTCGCCGCGCCGGAAACCGCCAACAACACGGTCGCCGCCACGGCGCTCGTGCCCCTGCTGAGCTTCGGGATCCCCGGCTCCAACTCGGCCGCCATACTCCTGGGCGGGTTCCTGGTTCACGGCCTGATCCCGGGGCCGCGCCTGTTCGAGGAGAACGCCGACGCGATCACCGGTCTCTATGCCGGACTGTTCGCGGCGAACGTCTCCCTGATCGTCATCGGCGGCGCGGCGCTTCCCGTGTGCCTCTGGCTGGTCAACCGCTCCAAGCCCGTACTGATGGCCTTCATCTACGCGCTGATCCTCTCCGGTATCTACTCGATCAACGGCAGCCTGTTCGACCTGGGCCTGACGCTGGCGGCCGGAATGGCCGGCGTCGTCATGCGCGTTCTGGGATTCCCGCTGCTCCCCGTGGTGCTCGGCGTCGTGCTGGGGTCGCTGGTCGAATCCAACTACCGCCGCGCGCTCCTGCTCTCGGGCGGAGACCATGCGATCTTCCTGGAAGACCCCGTCGCGGTGGTCCTGCTTTCCATTGCGGCGCTCGTCGTCGTGGGCTCGGTCGGGACCCGGTTCCGGAGCCGTCGAAAGGAGGCCCATGCGTAGCGGCGGGGACAACGCGCCGGCGGCCGCGACGCTGGCCGCCTGGATCGAGGACCTCGCGAGCGAGGCGCTGCCCGGCGCGGTGACCCGGGCCTTGGCCGACGCCGTCATCGACACCGTGGGACTGGCGTTCGCCGCCCGGGGGACCGAGTATGTGTCGGCCGTCCGGAAGTCATGGACGGGAAGCGGTCCCGCGAGTGTCATCGGCGCCGGCGAGCGCCGCTCGCCCGAGGCCGCGGCCATGATCAACGGCACGGCGGCGCACGGCGAGGACTAC
This sequence comes from Acidobacteriota bacterium, assembly GCA_022821145.1. Classification (GTDB taxonomy): domain Bacteria; phylum Acidobacteriota; class Terriglobia; order 20CM-2-55-15; family 20CM-2-55-15; genus JAJEDW01. The sequence goes on along the minus strand of JAJEEE010000033.1, from coordinate 45,499 downwards.
GACAGCACGTTCGAGGGATGCCCCGTGCATCCCGGCGCCGTCGTCGTGCCGGCGGTCTTGGCCGTTGCCGAGGCCGAGGGCCGGACCGGACCCGACGTCCTGCGGGGCCTCGCCGCCGGCCATGAATTGATGTGCCGCCTGGGTCTGGCCGCCGGCAAGGCCACCCACGCCGCGGGATTTCATCCCACGGCGGTCATCGGCGCGATGGGCGCCGCGGCCGCCGTCGCCGCCGCGACCCGGGCCCCGTCGGCGGCGACGGCGAACGCGTTCGGGATCGCCGGCAGCATGGCGTCGGGCATCATCGAGTACCTGGCCGACGGCTCGTGGACCAAGCGGATGCACGCGGGCTGGGCCGCGCAGTCCGGCCTCCGCGCCGCGGCGATGGCTCGCGCCGGCTTCCGGGGCCCGGCGACGGTTTTCGAGGGCGCGCACGGCTTCCTGAACGCGTTCGCGCCCTCCGCGTCCCACGATCCGGACGTTCTGACCGCCGACCTGGGCCGACGATGGGAAACGGCCCGGATCGCGTTCAAGCCCTACGCGTGCGGCACGATGACCCAGCCCTTCATCGACTGCGCCCTGCGCCTCCGCGCCCGCGGCGTCCGCGCCGAGGACATCGCCGAGATGACCTGCCCGGTCGGCGAAGGCACCGTCCATCGTCTCTGGGAACCGCTCGAGGCGAAGCGCAACCCGCCGAACGGTTACGCCGCCAAGTTCAGCACGCCCTACTGCATCGCGGTCGCCATGGTCCGCGGCGGCGCGGGGCTGGCCGAGTTCGACACGGCGGCCGTTTCCGACCCCGAGGTGCGGGCCCTGGCGACGCGCGTCGCCTACCGCGTCGATCCCGACGACGAATACCCGAGGAACTACACGGGACGCATCCGCGCGGTGCTGAACGACGGCTCGGTCGTGGAGGAGAGCCAGCCGCACCTGCGCGGCGGCGCCCGGGAACCCCTGGGCCGCGACGCGTTGGTCCGGAAGTGCGCGGCCAATCTCGAATACGGGGGAGCGGATCCGGCCATGGCCGAAGCCATCGCGGAATGGGCCAACGGTTTGGAGGGAGGCACGGGCGCCGTCCGGCCGCCGTGGGCATAGACGAAGGACCGTGACGTGAGAACGTTCGAATTCAAGAGCCGCATCGTGGTTCCCGGGGAACCCGCCGAGATCTTCCCCTTCTTCGCCGACGCCGGGAACCTGGATCTGATGACACCCAGGTGGCTCCACTTCAGAATCCTCACGCCGGGTCCAATCACGATCGCCGAGGACGCGGAGATCGACTACCGGCTCCGCCTTCGCGGGATTCCCATCCGGTGGCGAAGCCGTATCACGGCCTGGGAACCGCCCCACCGTTTCGTCGACGAGCAGATCCGCGGTCCGTACAGGATGTGGGTCCACGAACACCGCTTCCGGCCGGTCGACGGCGGCACGAGCGTCGAGGATCGAGTGCGCTACGCCGTCTGGGGAGGCGCGCCGGCGAACCGGCTGTTCGTGGCCCGCGATCTGGCTCGAATCTTCGAATTCCGCCGCAAGCGGTTGGCGGAGCGCTTCGCGACGTCGAGCACGGACTCGTAGGGGTCAGCGGTCCTTTTCGCTTTGCGTTCAAGCCTGCATCGAACTGGCCCTTTGTCTGGTCGTTTCATGGGAATGAGGGGAACTGAATGAGCAAGACTTGGCCAGTTCAAGACGCCGAGGCGCGATTCGGCGAGTTGCTCGAGACCAGCTTGACCGACGGTCCCCGGATCGTGACCCGGCGGGGCATCGAAATAGCCGTGCTGGCGCCAATCGATCAGTGGAGGCGATTGCAGAGGCGGGCCAAGCCAGATCTGAAGCCACTGCTCCTCGCGCCCGAGGCCCGGACGGATACGTTGACGCCGCCGCGGTCGCGACCCCGAACGCGCACGATTTCGAACAACTCGCGCTCGAGCTTCTGAATCCGTTCGAACGCGGTTGAAGCCGCCGGCTCAGACGACCAGGAAATCCATCAACTCCGACGCCCGCTCGGCGCGCTCCATGTCGTGGATCCACTCCAGGCTCCGCTCGATCCGTTCCGGCGACAGGCCCGCGCCGGGCATCAACTCGCGGTACTTGGCGTCGACGTCGCTCCATTCGATGCCGCGCGGCGCCGATCCGCGGGGCGCCTGGACGGTGCTGGTGAACCGCGCGCCCGAGCGGGTGACGATCGTCACCGTGCCGCCCCACCCCCACGCGTAGCCGACGTCCGGCGGGGACGGGTCCAGCATCACCCGGTCCATCAGCGGATGGAGCGCCGGATCGAACATCTTTTCGGGCGTTCCGTGAACCCACGAGAACTCGCCGTCGGCGACAGCCGACGCGACGAAATACGGCAAGCTGGTGATGCCTTCGGTGTAACTCGCCGGACGGCGGCTCCCCCCGACGGTCGTCCGGTTGGGTCCGGAAACCAGGATCGCGTCGATCTCCTCCGGCGCGGCGCCGGCCATGCGGCCCGCGTTCACCGCCGCCTCGACCGTACCCGAGTACGGATGGGCCCCCGGCCAGAGCTTGATCGCCAGGAACCGGACGATGTCCCACGCCTCGCCGTCCGGCGCCACGGCCGCGGCGTCCCCGCCCCCGTAGACGCCGATCCACCCGCGGGGCGGCTCCAGCACGTCCGCGTTGACCGTGTAGCCCCGGCCGGCCGCCATCGCCGCGTAGGCGCCCGTGAACGCCGCGTTCGCGCCCATGTACTGACGCGCCCAACTGAACGTGCCGATCGCCAGTCCGCCCATGGTGAACGCGGTGAGCCCGATCGCGTGCGCCAACTGCGCGTCGGTCAGGCCCAGCATCCGCCCCGCGGCGACCGCCGAGGCGAAGCCGACGACCTGCGAAGCATGGATGCCGCCCCGCCCCCCGGCCCGCGCGTCCCCGAGCCGCCCGGCCGCCTCGTAGCCCACCGCGATGGCAACGAGCAGGTCCCGGCCCGTCCCGCCGGCGCGCTCCGCCATGGCCATCCCCGCCGCCGTCAAGGCCGTCCCGTAGTGCGCGGTGTTGCGGATGTCGCTGTCGTCGGAGGCCGCCGCGTCGCTCAACATGGCGTTGACCCGCGCGGCCTCGTGCGCGGGCGCCCGGCCCCCGTCGAACCAGAGCGTGGCGTCGCCGCGGCCGGCATGCTCGAGCGCCAAGTCCCGGACGATGCGCGCGGGCTCCAGGCCGGAGCCGCTGGCGGCGCTGGCCAACGTGCTGGCCACGATCATCTTGCCGTGCTCGACGGCGAGCGCCGGGAGGTCGTCGAACCGGACGGCGTTCAACTCGCGCGCCAGGGCGAGGGCCAAGCCTGCGTCGGACGGCGAACCGTCCTGGCGCGCCGCGCGCGACGAACGGGACGCGGCCAGGACGCCGCCGACGCCGAGCGCTCCCTGCAACAACCGGCGACGAGTCATCATGAGGCGCCTCTCGTTCGACGATCGATGCCGGACATCTACTCCGGCAACGCGAACACCCACACCACGCCGCTGCCCTGCGGGACGTCCACGCCGGTCAGGGTGGCGAACGACGTGGTCTGGCCGATGCGGCCGCCGGCCGCGACCGCGACGTACTGGCGTCCGTCGACCTCGAACGTGACCGGGGCGCCGGAGATGTCGCCGTTCAGGCGCGTCTGCCAGAGCCGCTCGCCGGTGTCGGCGTCGAGCGCGAAGAAGTAGCGGTCCGCGGTACCCCCGAACACGACGTCCCCGCTTGTGGCCAGCGCCGCCGCCGTCATAGCGGCGCCGCTGGGCGGGCGGTACGCCCAGGCGCGCTCGCCCCGCACCGGGTCGAAGGCGACGAACTCGCCGACGTAGTCGTAGCCGGGCACGAGCTTCGGCGTGGACGTCATCCCCACGTATCGGCGGCCGGGCTCGTCGGCGGTGAAACGCGCGTCCATGCAGGTGTTGTTGATCCCGACGTAGTACAGGCCGTTCCTCGGGCTGTAGCTCGGCGAGTTCAGGTTGCGCGCGCCGTGCAGGTGCGGGCAGACCTCGAATACCCGGTCCGAGTCCACGTCCTCGGGCGACGGGACCACCTCGGGGTTGTAGACCGGCCGCCCCTCGGCGGTCCATTCGGTGACGATGTTGTCGTAGGCGGTCCGGAACGCGTGCAGGAACTCGCCGGTGGCCCGGTCCAGCACCACGCCCCAACCGATCTTGCTGGTCTCGATCAGCGCCTGCCGGACTTCGCCGTCGATCGTCAGGTCGACGAGCATGCTCTCGTAGGGCGTGTCCATGTCCCAGTTGTCGGCGGGCACCACCTGGAAGTGCCACTGGATCTCGCCCGTGTCGATGTCGAGCGCCAGTATGGAGTTCGTGTACAACGCGTCGCCGGGGCCGCGCAGCGTCGTCGCCCACGGCACGGGCTGGCCCGTGCCCACGTACACCAGACCGAGGTCCGGGTCGTAGCTGAACGTGCCCCAGGTGGCCCCGCCCAGGGGCGGCATCTCGCTCTCGGCCCAGCTCTCCGACCCCGGCTCGCCGGGGGCGGGCACGGTGTAGGTCCGCCACAACAGGTCGCCCGTTTCGGTCTCGAACGCCGCGACCTCGCCGCGGGCGTTCAGGTCACCGCCCGTGAAGCCGATGATCACCTTCCCGTCGGCCACAAGGGGCGGGTGGTTGTGACCCGCCCCGGTCGTGTAGTCGCCGGTCCGGACCTCCCACAACTGCTCGCCGGTCCGCGCGTCGAGCGCGACGAGGTGGGAGTCGGCCGTGCCCCAGAAGACGGTGTCCTCCAGGATGGAAACGCCCCGGTGGCGGTTGTAGGCCTGGGACAGGCCGATGTCGTCGGGATAGGTGCGCAGATGGATCCAGGCGACCTCGCCCGACGGGACATCGAAAGCGACGACGCGGCCGCTGCCTTCGGCGACGTACATCAGGCCGTTGGCGACGATGGGCGTCGGCACCCACCGGCTGTTGTCCCGCATCGAATACGCCCAGACCGGGCGGAGATCCGCGACGTTCGACCGGTTGATACTATCGAGCGGGCTGAACCCCACCGCGTCGTACGTGCGCCGGTAGCTGATCCAGTCGCCGTCCTCGGGGTCGAGCAACCGCTCGGCGGTGATCGGCTCCCAGGGCCGCTCTTCGGACTGGGCCCACGCCGCGGGCGAAACGACCCACACGCACAGCATCGTCAAAACGAGATCGGTCTTCATGCAAGGCTCCGTTGTCGGCACCGCGCACCCCGACCGCACGGACGCGCGCGCTCGCGCCACACTATATATCCTTGACGCGGCCGTTCGACGAACCGTTTCATGTTCCATGCGCCGGATGACTCTTCATCGGCTCGCGTTCGTCGTGCTGGCCGGCCTGCTGGCCGTCGGCTGCGCCTCCCGGGGACAGCGCTACGTCCACTTCTCGACGCCGACGCCCGTGGCGGACGACGACACGCTGATCCTGGGCTTTCTCGGCGGACGCGACGCGTGGGACGACCGCGAGGTGGGCGTCGGACGGCTCGCGGCCAAGCTCCGCGGCCTGAACCTCGCCGGCGTGCACATCGAGACCGTCGAGAACCGCAAGCGCGGCATCGCCGTCGAACTCGTCCGCAACTCGCTGGACCGGAACCGGGACGGGATGCTGGACACCGCGGAACGCGCCTCCGCGCGGCTGATCGTTTACGGCCAGAGCTTCGGCGGCGCCGCGGTCGTCAAGTTCGCCCGGCAGTTGGACGCGTTGGGCGTGCCGGTGCGGCTGACCGTGCAGGTCGACAGCATCGGCATCGGCGACGAGGAGATCCCGCCCAACGTGCGGGCCGCCGCGAACCTTCACCAGCAGAACGGGATGCTGATCCGGGGCGAAGCCCGGATCCGGGCCGCCGATCCGGATCGCACGCGGATCGTCGGCAACTTCGAGTTCGACTACGAGAACCGGGACATCGACCTGTCCGGCCTGGGATGGTTCAAGACCATCGGACGCGTCGCGCACGCCAAGATGGACCGCGACCCGGAAGTATGGGCGCGGGTCGAGGCGCTCGTTCTCGACGCCGTGCGGGCGGACTGAGTATTCTCCTGATAAACGACTTTATATGTTGGATATGTATCGTAAGCGGGTTAAGTTCTGTACGTGGCGGATCCCGTACGAGAGTATCTGGCTTCGATCGGTCGCCGGGGCGGCCGCGCCAGCCGCCGCACGCTGGACAGCAAGACGGCGCGCGACATGGTGCGTGTACGGGAGGCGCGCCGTGCGTTCCGCGAGTTCCAAGCCTCCTGCTTCTGGTCGTCCGATCCCGCTTTTCGTCCCACCCTGGCGGATGTCGACTGGGTGGCCGAGCAGTTGATGCGCCACGGAGGCCGGCGCGGATGGGAGATTGGAGCGCGACTGCGACGCTGACGCCGCTTCGGATCGACTTGGCCCGCAGCCTTCCGGGAAACCGACGCCGGGCAGCCACTCTCCCGGCGGGCGCGGCGGCGCCTTTTTCACCGTCGCGTCTTGCCGCGCTTCGGAAATCCGTCCCGCGTGGACCGGGGCGGGTAGCCTTATCGATCCCCGGTTTCCTCGGCCGCGCTCTCCATGAGGCCGAGCGTCTCGACGCCCGTGCAGTCCAGCGGCAGCAACTGGTCGAACGGCGCCAGGACGAGCGTCTGCGTCGGCACCGTCCACGGCCGCGTCAGCACGCCCGGGTCCTCGATCGTGGCCTCGATCTCGAGCGTGTCGGCGTCGAGGCGGCGGTAGCGCTCCACGATGCGAAGCTCATCGGAGTGGTGCGACACGCGCCCTTCGGCCCAGATCCACGTGTCGTCGGTGAAGTTGACGGTTTCCACGACGAAGGTGTCGCCATCCCATCGACCTACGGAATCGCCGCGGAACGACGGCGGCACGACGTCGCGGTGCGGCCGGCCGTCGGTCGGGATCAACTGAAAGGCGTGGTAGGTCTCGGTCAGCATCACGACGAACTCGGGCGTGGACACGATCTGCCCGACGGCGCCCACGTCCCAGAACCGCACGTTCATGGTGCCGAACGCCGTCGGGATGCACTTCAGCGTCGGGTCGTCCTCATCGCCCAGGGTCGCGGCGTGCGCCGCGGCTTCCGGCGTGTACAGGCCCGTGAATGTCTCCGGCGGTGGACCGCCGCGTCCGCCGCGGCCCCCGCCGCCGCGCCCGAACCCGGGCCCGCCGACATCGGCGCCGCCCCACCACACGCCCGACAGGTCCGGCCGGCCGTCGGCCATGCGCGGGACCGGCCCCGGCGCGGTTTCGTCCGCCTCTTGCGGGGCCGCCAGAACCAGGGCCGCCGGCAGGATGCACGCCAGCGTCGCGGTCAGGACACGGTTCATCGCAGACATCGCTAACGCGCGCCCGGCCCTTCCCGGGGGCCGAACATGCCGTAGACGGCGCCGTCCGCGGTCACGAGCTCTCTCAACATGCCGTTGGTCGCGTCGTCCTCGTAGGCGCGGAATCCGCGGATGGTCACCGCGTCGCCCGTCTTGATGACGTCGGGGCTGTATCCGTTGCGAATCATGCCGCTGGGCGTTCCGGCCTCGAACTCCCACCGCTCCAAGTCGCCCGCTTCGTTGCGGACGTCCAGAAAGAAGAACGCGTGCGGGTTCGTCAACCGCACCTCGACGATCACGCCCTCGATGGTCACGGGGTCGTCCAGGTCGTACGCGGCGGCGAACGAGTGATGCGCCCCCGCAGGCGCCACGGCGCCGAGGACGGCGAGTCCGGACGCCAGACCGGCGCCAACCCATCGCTTCATGGAAATCCTCCTTGCGATGCCGAATCGGCTCGATTTTCCTTCAATCCCGGCGGCGTTGCAATCGATGGTTAGCCCGCGCCGCGGATTGATCGACAGCCGCTCGACAAACCTTTGGAGCTGCAGAGCCCGGCGTATCCGAGGGGCTGTGGAACGGCGACGATTCACGAATCGTTCCGGCAGCCGATTCCAGCGGGACGACCGACACGCGACACGCGATTACACCCGGAGATGTCCGAGGGGGCGGCGGGATCGTCCACGACGCGCTCGGGCAGATCCACTTCTTCGCCGCGCACATGGGCGAAGACTTCGCAAAAAGGCGGCCGCGACCTCCCGACCCGCCCGGGTTCGTTCCTTCGTCGGAAAACCCGTTCCGTTCACGAAAAAAATTCCCGCACGAACCGAAGCACTTCTTCCGTCTTCTCTCTCTTGAGAGCGCAAACTCTCCTCAAGATCAGCGACGAGTGCATCGTGAACAGCTTGGTCGTCTTGACGATGGATTTCTTGGGAAGCCGGCCGTCGGCAAAATCGGCGACGGACAATCGGATCGCGTCCGAGTCGTCCTTTACATTCGAGGTGATCGCGGCCAGTACAAGATCCTCTGTCGCGGCGTTGAAGAAGTCCGGGGAAAGGATCAGCGCGGGACGTCTCTTGGACGACGTCAGGTCGGTGAAGGGAAAGGAGACGAGCACGATGTCGCCTTGTCTATAGGCGGTCGTAGACGGCATCCTCCTGATTCTCCCAGAAGTCGAAGCTCCGCTGCGATCCCTTCAGCCATGCCAAATCCCCGGCGAGCCCCCTCAATTCATCCTCCGAAAAGACCCGGTAGATGGTTCCCGGATCGCCGTTGATCACTTCCTCGAGGGGCTCGAAGACGCCGTTGCGGTACTGGGCTTTGGTGCTCATGGCCTCCGATCATATCAGGAGTGGCTTTGGTGTCCCACCCGGGAGCCCGATCTCGATCGACGGAGAGGTTCGATGGATACGGGCTTCCGCTTGCACGAAACAGCGCCGGCTTCGTGAAACGCGCCCGTCACGCAGCCCGAGGCGATTCCGCGCGTCGACAGGAACATCGGAACGGGGACGCCGGAATGCTTGTCGCGGCGCGGCAATCCGATAGAATCCTGTTGGAGGTGGAACATGGTCACCAGGCTGCAAGCGCTGGCGTTCGGCGCCACCGCATTGCTCATCGCCGCCGTACCGTTGTCCTCGCATCATCGATGGCCGGTCAATCGCTCGACGGAAGTCACCGTCGAGGGTACGGTGACCGGGTACCGCTGGTCGAATCCCCACGTCATGATCGACCTCGACGTGCGGAACGACGACGGCGCCGTCGAGCAATGGGAAGTCGGAGGCCCCAGCCTGAACCGCATGAGGAACAACGGCTGGGACCGGGACACGCTGAAGGCGGGCGACGTCATCACCGGCACGGGATTCCGCTTCACGGACGGATCTCGCATCCTGCGGCTGGACAGGATCGTTACTTCGGACGGCCGAGAGCTGTTCCTGTACGGCAGCCGGTAAGTCGCCCGGCGCGGCCGGGTCAGTAACCCGCCTCGGCCATTCGCCGCTGGAGATCCTCGTCGCTCACGTCCTCCACGTGCGTGGCGATCGTCCACTGGTGCCCGAACGGGTCCTTCAACGTTCCGGAACGGTCCCCGTAGAACTGGTTCTGCACGGCGCGAACTTCCGTCGCCCCCGCTTCGAGGGCCCTCCCGAACACCGCGTCGACGTCCTCCACGTAGATCATCAGCGACGTCGGCGATCCGCCGAACGCCTTGGGTCCCTTCGCGCCCATGTCGGGAAACTCGTCGGCCAGCATGACGGGGGAGTCTCCGATCTTGATCTCCGCGTGCATGATCCTGCCCTCGGGGCCCGGCATGCGCGCCATCTCCTCCGCGCCGAAGGCTTTCGTGTAGAACTCGATCGCCTGCGCCCCGCCATCGACGATGATGTAGGGCGTCACGCTGTGGTAACCGGACGGGATGGGCTCGACTGCCATGGGAACCTCCTCGGTGAATGATCGATGGGGAGGGAATGTACCAGAAAACGGTCGACCCGGTGCGGCCGTGCCGCCTCACGGCCCGATCCCGGACGTGGACTATTCGCCATCCGGTGCGTCGCCTAGAGGGACCCACAGCGATCCCTCGGCGTCGCGGGTCCATTCCCGAACGGCGACGCGGAGCCAACGGCCGGGGCTCGTGCCATGGATGTGACGGAGAACGACGACGCCATCGCGCCGCGCCGCGTCGTAGTCCTCGTCGGCGATGTCGATTCGAGCCGTGTTGTAGCGCACTTCCGATCGCGTGTTCCCCTCGCCGGCGACGAGCCAGGCGACGTCGACTTCCCCGACCCACGAACCCCCGATCGATTCGAGGTCGAGGACACCCGGGTCGATGCGGACCCACGTCTCCAGTTCCCCGGCTCCCACGCCCGAGGCGCCGGTCTCGGATGCGAGCTCGATGGCGGTGGCGTCCAGGGGACTGAGGATCAGCGACTGCATGCGTTCGCGCCGCTGGGCGACGGTCGACTCCATGGCTCCGAAACCGTAGTATCCGCGCCGGTGTCGGACATCCCGACCCTCGCCCGCGACCTCGACCCGCAGGGTGTGGAACGACCCGTCCGAAGCGCCATCCGAGGGATAGAAGCCCAGCACGTACCGCGCCGCCGCGTCACCTGCGGCTTCGATCATCGCCTCCGTGACGCCGTTGGTGTTCACCGACGCCCGCCCGCCGGTGGCCTCCGCGATCGCGAACACCGTCTCCGTGCCCGGAGGCATGAACGCGAACAGGCCGCGGGCGTCGACCGGATAGACCGCCACTCCCGCGCGAATCAGCGAGCGCCCCGCCCGTTCGAGCCGCGCCGCGGCGCCGTCGTAGACCTCCGTGCGGCTGTCGAAGTAGTTGTTCGCGTCGAAGGAAAACGGAAAGCTTCCGGACAGCCATACGAGGCTGGTGCGGCCGCTGAAACCGTCGAGCTGGGCCGCGATCGCGTCGAGCGCCTCCGCGGTCACCGCGACGCGCCGGTCCAGAAACCGCCGCGCCGCCTGCCGGTCGAGGCGCAGCGCCCGCCGCGCGATGTCGCTCTCTTCGTTCGCGACCCGCCGGGCATCCTCCAGCTCGGGGTCCAGGCCCACTTCCCCGCCCCCGGCGCCGAACCGGCCGGTCACCCCGGCCTGCCCGGCCAGCGCCAGCTCGATCGATTGCTTCGGCTCGATGCGGGACGCGGCGCGCCTGAGTTCGCTCCGATCCCGCGTGTAACCCTGAAGAACCTCCAGACCCTCGCGGCCGAGGCTGTAGATCGCCACGAGTTGACGGGATGCGTCCGCGGATTCGATGAAATCGAGGACTTCGCCGCGCGCCTTGATCTGCGTCGCCGGGTCCGCGTTGACCTGGTCGACGAGCAGCACGGTGACACCCGTGCGTTCTCCCGGCGCCTCGACCCTGTTCGTCACGCCGTTGACCGCCGGTTCGAACGACGCCGGCGTCTCGGCGACGACGACTTCGAAGAGCGCGACCTGCTGTTCGATGCCGTTGTCGTAAATTGTGAAGTCTTCCGGCGAGAGATCCGAAACGAACCGCCCGCCGTCACGCACGACGACGTCGATCAGCACCAGGCGCGTTTCGACGCGCAGCACATCCTGGGCCGCCAGCGCGGGCGCATGGCACAGCGCGAGCGAAATCATCGCAAACGACACCAGAAATGCACAACGGCTGCGCATGACGTTTCGACGCAAGTCAAGGTCGATCATATATCGCGTGGGGGCATGCCCTAGGGGGCAAGATCGCCTGAACGACTCGGCTAGTCCGCTCGCAGCGCGTTGACGACGTCGGCCCGCAGCGCACGGCGGATCGGGACGAGCGCCGCGGCCACGGCGGCCAGCGCCAGCAACGCGCCCGTCAGCACGATCGTCCCCGGATCCGAACCGCTGATGCCGTACATGAATCGGTCCGCGTACCGCCCCGACCCATACGCCAACGCCGACCCTCCCGCCAAACCGATCGCCACCGGCCAGAGCGCGCGTCGTGCCAGCGTCCACATCACGGCGCCGGGCTCGGCGCCCAACGCCCGGCGGATCCCGATCTCCTTCGCCATGCGTGCGGACGCCATCGAGACCAGACCGTAGACACCGACCAGGGACAGGGACAACCCCACCGCGGCCAGCACGACCAACCAGGCCCGGCCCGTCCGCTGCGGCATGAGCAGAACGGCGAGGTGGTCGTCCATGGACACGACCTCGGCGATGGCCAAGTCCACCTCCGCCGCGGCGCGCTCGAGTGGCGCGACAAGCGGCGCCGAATCGGTCGCTGCACGCAACATCAGATCCGCCCGAGCGAGCGCCGCGATCCGCCCCGACTCGGAAAACGGGTCCTGAGTCCGAGCCATGTAGGCGATCGGAGGCGCCTCTTCGCGGAGGTCCCTCAACCGGACATCTTCCGCGATGCCCACGACCGTGACCGGTGCGTCCGACCCGAGCGCGAACTCCCGCCCCAGCGCGTCCCCATCCGGCCAGAATCGGCGCACCATGGACTCGTTGACGATCCCGACGGGCGCCGACGCGAGCGTGTCGACCCCGCCGAACGTGCGGCCTCGAACCACGTCCTGGCCGAGGGCCTCGAAATAACTCGCGTCCGCGTAGATCACGTCCAACGGCGTCGCCAGTTCGATCGTCTCGCCGTCGACGCGCAACTCAGTCTCGGATCTGTTACTGCCATGCCGCATCGGAGTCGGCGCAACGGTGACCGATGCAATTCCGGGAATCACGCGTATGCGTTCCGCCAAGGCTTCCACCGAAGCCACCGTCAACGCGCCCGGAACGCGCACCGAACTCATCCGCGAATCCCAACTCACGTTGCTGATTTCGGCACAACCGAGTCTTGGCCCGCAGTCCGCGGTCAACGACAACAAGCGTTCGGGCTCGAAACCCAGGTCGGCGTCCAGCGCTTCCCGGACACTCCGTACGAACAGTAGAGCGCCGAACACCAACAAGACGCTCAGCCCTATCTGCACGGCGACCAGGCACTGCGTCGCGCGCAGGCGCGGCGACGCGGCTCTCCGCTGCAATGCCTGAACGACATTGACCCGGGCCCAAGCCGAAGCCGAACCCGAACTGATGACGATCACGGCGGTCACCGACGTCAACACGGCGATCAGCACCACGCGCCCGTCCACGCCGACATCCGGTGACACCATGGGAACGCCGCCCGGGAGCACGAGGCTGAACATCGCACGGTCGATCCACCGCGCCAGAACGAGTCCCACGCACCCGCCCGCCAAACCCAACAACATCGCCTCCAGGACAGCACCGCGCGCCAGACGGAGTCTGCCAGCCCCCAGTGCCGCGCTCACGGCCAGATCCCCGCTCCGAAGTTCCGCTCCCGCCCTCAGAACACCGACCAGGTTGGCGCATCCGATCAGCAGCGCGAGCGTGACCGCCGCGGCCAGCAATGCGACCAACCGCCCGATATCGGCTCGCGAGTCCAACGGCAACGCGATGTCGCTGAGCCGAATCAGCGCGCGCCCCTCCCCGTCATCGACACGGGCGGCGAACTCCGCCTGCGCCTGCTCCAGTCCCGCCCCCTCCCGGATGCGTCCCACGATGTCCAACGTCATGATGGGAGAAACCGGAGACGCGACAGCGTTCGGGAAGTCTCCGAAGAATATTCGCCCTTCCTCGGGAGCGACGGTCACACCACTGGCTTCAAGCAAACGAGGCGCGGCATGCAAGGGGAAGTACAACTCGGGAGGCGCGCCGCCGAGAACGATGCGGCCGAAGCCGGGCGGCGCCACGCCGATGATGCGAACCGTGACGCCGTTGACGTGGATCGTCCGGCCCGGTATTGCGTCGTCGCTCCCGAATCGGGCCCGCCAAACGCGATGGCTCAGCATCGCGGTCGGAGGGGCGCCGGCCGTGTCATCAACCGGCGCGAAGTCGCGGCCGGCGGCCGGCCTCAGTCCCAGAACGCGAAAGTAGTTCGCGGTCACGAACAAGCCCCGAACGCGCTCGATGGGCGCATCATCGCCGAACGCCGCGAACTGCACCTCGACGTCCGGCGCGATGCGGTCGCTGGAAGCGCCGATGGCGCTCAACGTCGACCACGGGATGGCGAGCATGCGCTCGTAAACGGACCACCACATCCCCGTGCGCTGCACCTCCACGCCGCGAACATTGGCCGGTTGACGCACCGTGACCAGGCGCGACGGCTCGGGCACATCCAGCGGCCGGATCAACGTACGGTCGATCACGCCGAACATGGACACCGCCGCCCCGATCGCCAGACTCAAGGTCAACACCGCCGTTGACGATGCGGCGGGACGTTTCGCCAATCGACGAACGGCGTGGCGCAATTCACCCACAAGCGATCCACCGTAAACGCCGCGCCCGGTGTGTTCCGTCATCCGGATTCTCCTTGACCCGACCGCTCCCATGCGTCAGAGACTCTCGACCGCCGCCGGCAACTCCGACAGCGTCCGGATCTGCGCCCGCGCCCGCCGTGCGTCGGGGCGATTGCGATGGAGATGACCCCACGGCCCCCGGACGATGTGAACCGGGATCATGCCGGCCCGGTCCGCCGGAACGATGTCGTTGTCGACGCGGTCGCCGACGTACACGATCTCGCCGGCCGGGTACCCGCACTCGGCGATGAGGCGCTCAAAGAAGGCCGGTTCCGGCTTTGCGACCCCCCATCGGCCGGAAGTCGCGATGGAGTCCGCCGTCAATCCCATGCCTCGAATGTCGTCCTCGCGCTCGACCGCCTGATTTCCCGCGACGCCGACGTAATAGCCGCGCCGCTTCAATTCGATCAGGCAGGGCCGAACGTCCCCATACACATCTTCCGGCAGAAAGCGATAATCCGTCTCGTTGATGAGGCGATCGAAATCTTCGCGCTTTTCCAGATCCGGACGCACGATTTCGAGAAGCTCGCGGTGATTGCGACCTTCGACGATGAGGGCGCCGAGGACGCTGAAGAACGTCATGCGCGGCACCTCGATTCGGTCGGCGAGCAGGGACCACGGCCGGGTCTCATTGATGACCGTTTCGCCCACGTCCAGGAAGACGGCTCGGATCGTCATGCGACCTTTCCCACGTCGGATCGGCTCGTTGAGTTCCCCGGCCACGGCAACCGTTCCTGGTATTCGAACGCCGCGGCGTCCTGACTCACTTGTCTCGCTGCTGCGCCACTCCGGTACGCCAACCGACGGAACGACTCCGGATTCGGATCGCACTCCCGGAACGGCTCAAAGATGGATCGATTTCCGACCACTACTCCCGGTGAAGATGCGCGGCCGGATCGACGCGGAGCGCCCGAGTCAGCGGGATCGAGGCCGCGACGAGCGTCGCCAGGCTCAGCACGATCGCCGTCGCGATCCAGGCCGTTGAATCCGCTGGCTGAATCTCGAAGAGCAGGCCCCGGAGATACCGCGTCAGCCACGCGGCGCCCAGAAGTCCCAGACCCAGCCCGAGGACGAGAAGCACGGCGTGCCGGCGATAGAACGAGCGGACGATCTGGAACCACGCTCCCCCCAAGGCCATTCGCAACGCGAACTCGTTCTTGCGTTCGGCGACGACGGACGCGGTCACGCCGTAAACGCCCACGCCAGCCACCGTCAAAGCCAACAGGCCGAGCGCCGTGGACAACCACACGTAAAAGCGCGGCTCGCTCAGGTACTCGTCGTACACGGCTTCGAGCGGCCGCGGATCGACTGGCGCGACGTCGTCACCGAGTGTCGCGAGCCGCGCCTCGATCCGGCTTATCATCGCCTGGGCGCCGCCGTCGTGCCGCACCAACCCGGTGGTGCCGAACGCTCCTCCGCCCGCACGCTCCAGCGGATGATAGAGCTTCGGCCGGAGCTCGTCCTCCAACCCCGCGTAACGGATGGGCTCGACGACACCGATGACTTCGGAATCCTGGCCGTAAATCCGCACGCGCTGGCCGAGAGGGGACTCCGCCGGCCACATCACTCGGGCCAACTCGGAATCCACGACGACGACATCGCTCGCCCGGGCCGCGTCCGATTCAAGGAAGAGGCGGCCCGCAACGACTTGGCTTCCGACGAACTCGAAGAAGTTCTCGGCCACGGCCACGAGTTCGACGGGGGAAGTTGTTTCTCCCTGGCGCAAGCCGGTCAATATTTCCACGGACACCGCCACGGCGCTTCCTTCCAAGGGAGCCTGACTGGTCAACGTAACGCCGCGTACGTCGGGTATTTCCGCCAAGTGCTCCGACGCCTCTCGGTACTGCTGAAGCATCCTGCTCCTGGCCGGTCCGGACGGGCCGGCCGTAATGCTTCCTGGCCCGAAAGAAAACGTGACCACCTGCCGCGGATCGATGCCGATCGGAACGCCGCGGAGCGCCACGAAGCTTCGGAGCATGAGTCCGGTCCCCACCAGGAGCACGAACGAGAGGGTGACTTGCGCTACAACCAAACCGTTTAGGAGCCGGCGGTGACGGGCGCCTCCCGCCGTGGCGACCGAGCCGCCTTTCCACATGAGGTTGCGCCGGAGCCCGACCATGGGCGCGAGCGCCAAAAGCAGGCCGCACCCGGCCGCAACCAGAAACGTCACGGACAACACCGCGCCGTCGAGCGCGACCTCGTCGAGCCTGGGAATCCATCCCGGGGAAACGGCACGAAGCGTCCTGAGGCATACATGTGCCACGCCCAGACCCGCCAAGGCCCCCGCAACTGACAGGATGATCGATTCAGCGACATGGCCTCCGGCCAAGCGCCAACGGTTGGCGCCTAACGCGGCGTCAACCAGCAGTTGGGACTTCCTAGAGCTTCCGCGCAACAGGAGCACGTTGGCGACGTTGGTGACTGCAATCAACAACAAGAGCGCCGTCGCACCCTGCAGAACGAGGAGCGCGGGGCGCACCTCGGCGACCGTTCGATCGTGAAGCGATTCGACAAGGGGGGCCGACACGCCGGCCCCGGACTGTTCCCGATTCAAGTCGGCGCGGATCCGGTCCAGCTCGGCCTGCGCTTCCTCAACGGAAACACCTGGACGAAGCTGTCCTACGATTGGCAAATGAAAGGTGTTGCGGTTCTCCCGCAACGGGTCCGTTTCCATGTTCCAAGGAACGAACACTTCGAGGTCTTCGGTCAGAGGACCGCTCAGCGGCGCCGCCACACCGATTACGGTGTAGACGGCATAGTCGATCGGGTACCTGAACACGCCCCCGTCCGATTCCGCCCGCGGCTCGCCGAGCCGGATCGATTGCCCGACCACCCTGTCGTCGCCGCCGTAACGGCTCATCCAGTACGCGTGGGTCAATACGGCGACGGGAGGGGCGCCGGGTCGCAAGTCCATGGAGGCGAGCAACCGCCCGGACTGGGCCCGAGCGCCGACCAGGGCCAGAAATCCTGGCGTCACGCGAACAGCGGACACGTCGGCCGGCGATTCACTGTCGTCAACCAACCATATATGGCGGATCCCCTCCATCGCCGCGAAGGTCGCAGTGTTTCCCTTCCAGTCGCGGAAATCGGGGATGGATGACTCGTCCCCGTACTCTCGATCCTCGAGAGGATGGTATCTGGAGGTGTGGACGCGCACGAGCCGCTCCGGTTCGGGATACGGCAACGGCCGAATCAGAATGCCGTGGACGGCCGAGTAAATCGCCGTGTTCGCGCCGATGGTCAGCGCCAGCGTCGCCACGATCGTTGCGGTCTGCGCCTTGTCCTTCGCGATGCGACGGAACGCGTAACGGAATTCGCGTAGAAGGTCCGGAATCATCTCACGCGCCGTTGCAGCGAATTGAACATCACACCCTACTCCCTGTGAAGATACGCGGCCGGATCGACGCGGAGCGCGCGAGCCAGCGGGATCGAGGCCGCGATGAACGTCACCAGGCCCAGGACGATGGCCGTCGCGATCCAGGCCGTCGGGTCCGCCGGTTGAATCTCGAAGAGCAGTCCGCGGAGATACCGCGTCAGCCACGCGGCGCCCAGCAATCCCAGACCCAGCCCGAGAGCGAACAGCGCGACGTGCCGACGATAGAACGAGCGGACGATCTGGAAACGCGCTCCCCCCAAGGCCGTTCGCAACGCGATCTCGTTCGTGCGTTCGGCCACCGAAGAAGCGGTGACCCCGTACACGCCCACGGCGGCCACGATCAACGCCAGGAAGCCGAGCGCGGTGGACAACATCATGTAGAACCGCGGCTCCCGGAGGTATTCGTCGTACAGGGCGCCGAGCGGTTGCAGATCAAGGAGCCGGACGTCTCCGCCGAGGGTCGTCACACGAGCCTCGATCCGGCTCATGATCGCATCGGCGTCGCCGTCGTGACTGACCAGGACGGCGCTGCCGAACATGCCGCCGTCACGGCCCAACGGATGATAGAGCTTGGGCCTGAGCTCTTCGGCCAATTCGGCGTAACGGATGGGCTCCACGACGCCAACGACTTCGGAGTCGTGGCCGAACAAGCGGATACGTTGGCCTACGGCGGACTCCTGGGGCCAAATGAGGCGGGCCAGATCGGAATCGACGACAACGACGTCGTCGCGGCGCGCCGCGTCGAATTCCTGAAACAGCCGGCCCGCGATGGGTTGGCTGCCGATGAACTCGAAAAAATTCTCCGCAACGGCCACCATCCCCACGCCCATATGCGTTTCCCCTTGTCGCGATCCGGTCAGGATCTCCAACGATGCCATCCCGATGCTTCTCGTCAGGGGCGCCTGACTGCTCAACGTCACAGCCCTTACGCCGGGGAGCGTGCTCACGTGTTCTGCCGCGACCCGGTAGTCTTGCAGCGCCCGTATCTGAGCCCGTCCGGACGGACCGAGCAGGAAACCGCCTATTCCGGTTCCCAGCGAAAACGTGACCACCTGGTCCGGATTCACGCCGATCGGAACTCCGCGCAACGTGTTGAAACTGCGGAGCATGAGGCTTGTCCCCACCAGAAGCACGAACGAGAGGGCGAGTTGCACCATCAACAGCCCAGCTCGCAGCCTGCGGCCGCCCAAACCGCCCTCCACACCGACGCCGCCGCCCCTCCACATGAGCGTCCGGCGTAACGAAACGACCGGCACCAGCCCGGAAAGCAGTCCGGAAACAATTGCAACGGCGAACGTCACCGACAACACGGCGCCGTCGAGCACGATCTCGTCCAATCTCGGAATGCCCTGTGGGGCAATGACGATAAGCGTCCTGAGGCAAACGAATGCGACCACGACGCCGCCCAACGCCGCCAGCAGTGACAACGTGATCGATTCCGTCAGATGGCCAACTGCCAGCCTCCAACGGTTCGCGCCCAAGGCGGCTTGAACCGCCAGTTGGTATTGCCGGGAGCTTCCGCGCAACAAGAGCACGTTGGCGATGTTGCTGATCGCGATCAGCAACACCAGCGCCGTCGCTACCTGCAAAACAACGAGCGCAGGACGTGCGTCGGCGACTATTTCAGCGTGAAGCGGTTCGAGACGGGGGGCTGCGACGCGCGCCCCGGGCTGCTCCCGGATCGTTTCGGCTTGGATCCGGTTCAACTCCGCCTGTGCGTCCTCTATCGCGACGCCCGGACGAAGCCGCCCGACGACCATGGGCAACGTGAACGTGTTGCGGTTCTCCCGTAATGGGTCCGTCTCCATGATCCACGGAACGAACACATCAACGTCGGCAGTCAGTGGACCGCCCAGCGGCGCCGCAACTCCTATGACCGTATAGACGCTGAAGTCGACTTCGGTCCTGAAGACGCCGTCGTCGAATTCGACTCGGCGCCGCCCCAATCGGATGGACTGCCCGACGACCCCGGTGTCGCCGCCGTACTGGCGCATCCAATACGCATGAGTCAATACTGCAACCGGTTGCGCGCCGGGTTGAATGTCATCCGGGGCGATCAGCCTGCCGGACGTGGCGAGCGCACCAACCAAGTTCAGGTATTCCAGCGTTGTTGGAAGAGCGGACACATCGGCGGGCGGTTGACCTTCGCCCACCATGGTCAGGCGGCGGAGTCCTGCCATTGCGTCGAAGGTCGTGGCGCCTTCCTTCCAATCGCGAAAATCAGGGACCGACGAACTCGACGGGTCTTCGCGCGCTCCAACGAAGGACAGGATGCGCACGAGCCGCTCCGGGTCCGGATACGGCAACGGGCGAATCAGAATGCCGTGGACGGCCGAGTAGATCGCCGTGTTCGCGCCAATGGCCAGCGCGAGTGTCGCCACGATTGTTGCGGTCTGCGCCTTGTCCTTCGCTATGCGGCGGACGGCGTAACGGAATTCGCGTAGAAGGTCCCGTAGCATGTCGAGCGCCCTCCCGATACGACCTCCGGGATCCCCGGACGCTTACTGCGGGACCAGCTCCGAATGCGCGCCGTCGTCCATGTGGGAGGGATCGACGATGGCGCCGTCGAAGAGGTGGATCTCACGGCCGGCGTGCCGGGAGTAGCGCGGGTCGTGCGTCACCATGCAGATCGTCGAACCCTCCTGGTGCAGCTCGCCCAGCAGCGCCATAACCGCCTCCCCGTTCTTCGAGTCCAGGTTCCCGGTCGGCTCGTCCGCAAGCAGGATGGACGGCGACCCACCCAGGGCGCGCGCCACGGCCACGCGCTGCTGCTGGCCCCCCGACAACTGCGACGGATAGTGCTTGAGCCGGTGCGACATCTCCACCCGCTCCAGCGCCTCCAGCGCGGCCTTCCGCCGCTCCGAGGACGGCATGCCCCGGTAGGTCAGCGGCAACTCGACGTTCTCGTACACGGTCAGGTCCCCGATCAGGTTGAACGCCTGGAAGATGAACCCGATCTCCCGGTTCCGGATCCGCGCCCGCTCGGAGTGCTTCAGATCCGACACGTCCCGCGCGTTCAGGGCGTAGTGGCCCTCGGTCGGCGAGTCCAGCAACCCCATGATCGACAACAGCGTCGACTTCCCGCACCCCGAGGGGCCCGACACGGCCACGTACTCGCCCCGCTCGACCCGCAAGTCCACTCCCGCCAGCGCATGCGTTTCCACTTCGTCGGTCAGGAACACCTTCGACACGCCTCGCATCTCGATCACCGGAGCCGTTTCCGTCATGCCGTCCTCCCCGTTCGTCCGTCCAATCTCAGTTCAACCGCACCCGGTCGAACTCGTCCCACTGCGACATATCCGACAGGATCACCTCGTCACCCACGTCGAGCCCTTCCACGACCTCGATCGTGCTCACCGAGGCCCGTCCCAGCCGCACGCGCGTCCGCTCGGCGTGCCCGTCGGCCGTCATCCGGAACAGTCCCACCGTGCTGTCGGCCTGCCCGTAGGCCGGCCGCCCCACGTAAATGACGTTCTCCAGCCGCTCGATCTCGATCGTCCCGTCCACGCTCAGGTCCGGCCGCGCGCCCCTCGGCAGTGCGCCGTCCAACCGCACGTCCACGCGCACGGTCCCTTCCAGGACGGCCGGATCCACGCGCGTCACCGTCCCCGGAATGATCCCGTTCCGCGTGTCGATGGACACGTACTGCCCCACCTGCACGTCGCGCGCCTGGGTCTCGGCGATCTCCAGCTCCGCCATCAGGCGCTCCGGATCCGCCACCCGCGCGATGTTGGTCCCCGGACCGAGTTGCGCGCCCACTTCCACCGGCACCTGCTGCAGCACGCCCGACACCCCGGCCCGCACCTGCAACCGCGACAACTGCCCCCGCCGCAGGTCGTAGAGAATCCGCAACTGATCCAACCGCACCTGCTCGGCCGCCAACTGCGCCTCCTGCGCCGCGTCGACCATCGCCAGGCGTTCCTGCTCCATGTCGTACCGGTCGCGCGCCTGGTCGGCCGCCATCCGCGACAACTCCAGGTCCAGACTCGACAACAGTTCGCTGGCCGCCAGCTCGGAATCCGCCTCGAAACGCAGTTGCGCACGCCGGTAGTCCGCCTCGACCTGCGCCGCCGTCACCTCACGGTCGATCCGCGTGCTGGCCAACTGCACGCGCAGGTTCTCGAGACCCGCCTCGGCCGCCGCCACCTGCAACTCCGCGTCCCGCGTCTGCTGCTCCAGCTCCAGGCTGCTCAACTCCACGATCACCGTGTCGGGCGTCACCTCCACGCCCGGCTGCACCAGAATCCGCTCCACGATCCCGGAGGTCGTGGCCGGGATCCACCGGATCTCCTCCGGCGCCAGCCGCCCGATCCCGCGCACCTGCCGCACCATCTCCCCGCGCTGGACCGTGTCGGTGTAGACCGTCGCCGCCTCCACGGACGGGGCCGCCGGCTCCAGCCGCGACACGGCCATCGACACGCCGCCCACGACGACGACGGCCAAAAAGCCGTACAACACGCGCCGGATCCGTTTCGCCCGCAGTCGGTCGGGTCTGGCTATGTCCACCGTGCCTCCAGTCGTTTCGGCCGCGCCGCGCGTCGACTTTCAACGGCGCAGAGCACCGGCCACGTCCGCGAACTCCACAGTGCAAACCGCATGCCAACCGGCGAACTCGTGCGTGTCAGGCGCGCAAGTACCCACGCAACAACAACTTGCGATGACCTGCCGACTCGCGACGAAGATCGGACTCGCCTCCGCGCGCGGTGTCGGGTGTTCGGAATCGGGACGCACGGTTTCGAATACGGGCAGTGAACCCGCACAACGACGCCCGCCGATGCGCCATGTCGGGACCGTGGTGGGACGTTGTACCGAACGACCCAGGATTTCGACGACACTCCGATGTACCTCCCATCCGCCGCACCGTGATTCCTTCCTATCGGTCCCCCGGGATCTCTCGGACACGCGCGGTGACCGACCCGCCTCGCGCGACGCTGACGGGGACGCCGTAACGTTCGTACGGCCGAATATACTCCCCGTTCTCATATGCGCCGTCATCGATCGTTTGCCATGCGAACAATTTGTATTCGACGGGCGGCACGGAGCCCCAGACGTGCCGGCCGTCCTGATCGGTGACCCCGTTCAAGTACAGGTCGCTGCGCGATCGGCGGGGCGGCTCCGGGACCAGGACGGCCAGGGAGCTCCAGGCGGGCCGCCCCGCCGCGTCGGTGACGACGGCGGCGACGCGGCCGGCCCCATCGCCCAGCCGGATCTCGATCGGCTGGTCGCCGGGAGGCATCGTGAGCCGGCCGTTGAGGACGTCGGTCCCGCCCATCACGGCGGATTGGACGTAGACGCCTTCCGGCAACCCGTTCACGGACAGCCGATAGCTCACGGGCCCGACGTTCCGAATCACGAACGCGCCCTGCGCATCGATTCGGACAAGGGCGGATGAGGACTCGCGCACCAGCGGGGTGACCGTGAGCCAGAGCTCTTCCAGTTCCAGCGCGCCGGGGTCCGCCACGTCGGCGCGCACGCGGCCGCCGATGACGGTCCCCGGAGCCAGTTCGAGGCTGACGCCCTCGACGTCGCGGTCCACGACATCGACGTGGGTCACGGCGAAGAGCGCGCCGGCGCCGGTCACGAGGGCCGTGAGCTCGTACGAGCCCGGCGCGATCCCGTCGACGCGAAGCTGCCCCGGCCCGCCCCGGTTCCGCAACTCGACGAACGTCGCCGCCCCGCGTCTCCGCATGTACACGTCCGGGTCGCGGCCGGAACCGGAGATCGCCCCGCTGATCGATCGCATCTCGGCGGGGCTCCATCGGAAATCCACCCCCCGCAACTCCTGGGCCGGACCCAGCGCGACCGGGGCGGCGTACGCCGGATCGACCGCGTTGGGATAGAAGATGTCGCTGTAGGTGATATCCGATGTGGTGAAGACGGTGGACACAGTTCCCTGCGGCGTCGTGATAGCGCCCGAGATGGACATCGGCTCTTCGGATCGCGAAGAGAGATCGGCTACGGACGGCAGGCGTTCCGGCCGCCGGACCGTTGCGCTCAGGTAGTACTCGCCGGGAGGCAGCCCGTAGAGGCGGTACTCCCCAAGATCGTTCGTGCCGGACGCCGAGGGGACGACCGCCAGGCTGGCTCGGAGCGCACGGAAGGTCAACGGCTCCAGTTCACGGATGCCGCGCGTGTAACGGACGACGTGCGCCTGGACGCGCGCGCCGGCGACGGGTCGGCCGGACGGGTCGAAGACACGCCCGGTGATCACGCCGCTCGGGATCATCCGAAAGGGCAAGTTCAGGTGCGCGTTCTCGGCGACGGCGATCGTCATCCCCCGCCCACCGGCCGTGCGCGCGCCGAACGACGCCGCGATGAACCCTTCCGCTTCCGCCGTAACCTGGTACCGTCCCGGCTCGATACCGGTGACCCGGAAACGGCCTTGAGCATCGGTCGCCACGGGGACCGTCAGCGCGCCGGGGGAGTCGATGGCGGCATCGACGCGGCGCATCGTGATGCGTGCGTTGTCGATGGGCTGTCCGGACCCGGCGGCCGCCACGATACCCTCGAAGACGGCCGCGCCCGCGGTCGAGACGGCTTCCGACTGCGCACCGCCCCACGCCAACACGGCCGCGAGCAGACCGGCTGTGACCATGCTTCGAATCTCCCCCGACGAGCAGGTTGTCTGCGCTCCACACGAGAAGTGGGCACTCGGCGCGCGCGACCGGTTCCCAGCCCCGATTCCCGACTGGCGCGTAAACTTAGACGGGCCTCCGGATGAATCGGTAGGCGGTGAACCGGCCTCCCGTTCCAGATGCGGGCCTCCGGGCGGTCGGGTCGTTACGGCGTCACGGTTGACGCGTCCACGAGGCGATCCGAACGGATCAGGATCACCGGCTCTTCCCAACCGAACAACGAACCCTGTTCCGACGACGCGATCCGATCGACGTGGACCGGTTCGAGTCCCATCAGGTCCACGTCCATGATCACGTTCCCGGGCCCGGTCGCACTTGGGGTCCGTTCGCTGACCGTCCCGGGCAAGAGTCCGTCCCGCACCAGCTCTGCGAAACGCGCGGTGACAGGTTCCCAGAACAGAACGCGCTCGTCGCCGAGATCGACTCGGACCCAATCGTACGGACCATCGTCGGGAGCGGCTGCGAGTCGATAGTTGGCGAACACGCCGGTTCCGTGCGAACGGAGATGCACGATCAGGTCCGCGGTCCGGACGGGGTAACCCTGGACGCGGAGCACGCCGTTGTCCGGATCCACGACTTCAACGAGAGCGACATCCCTGTCACCCCTGCCGATGACCTGCCACGCGCCTTCCCACCGATCGGGATCGAGCGGAACGGCCGCGGCGCCGATCGGTTCGTCGACCGTAACGCGTGCACAACCAAAAACGACCAGCGCGATCAAAACGACGAAAAGACAGACTGTGCGCTGCATGACACTCCTTGGCCCGCTCGAGCGCGTTCTGCCGAGCGACCACCGAATAGTCGCCCGGCAACGATACGGAAAACGCCATGAGATTATCGGGATCGAATCCCGTGTCGATCGCGGTCAGGATCCAGAATGTGTGTATCAATAAACCCGCAGCGAAGACGAGCACAAGCGTGACACCGCACTGAACCGCCGTCAACACGTTCAGGAAACCCCGACGGCCGCGGCTCTCCGTCGTCGAACGGTCGGCGCTGGCCAGCAGGGCTCCCAGGTTGGGACGCGACGCGCGGATCGCCGGCACGGAAGCGATCAACAGCGAACAGACAACCGACAAGCCGAACGAGAACAGCAGCACGCCGGACTCCATGCGAATGTCCACTTGCCGCGGGAAACTCAAGGGCGGATTCGCCGACACGAGATCGTGCGCCGCGATGGCCAGCAGCATCCCCATCAGCCCCCCGGCCAGGCACAACAGTACGGACCGCGCCATCGTGATTCGGGCCAGCCGGCCGCGGCCCGCGCCGGCGGCGGCGTGAATCGACAGGCTGCTCTCCACCGCGGGCAGACACGCCAACTCCAGGCCTGTGCGGGAAACGATCGGATCCGAAACGGTCCATATGTCCCGCGCCTCCAGATCGGCCGGTGACCGGAAGTCCCGGGGAAGCACTCCGACGATCTCCAGCGGTGGATACTCCAGACCGCCCAAAGTTCCTGTGCTGGGGCGCGGACGGATCAGGCGGCCGATGATCTCGGGGTCGGACCCGAACTGATTCCTCCACAAACCGTCGCTGATGATCGCCGTCGGGGGCGCCCCGGCGCGTGCGTCCTCGCTCCGGGCGTTCTCACTTCCTCCCCGCCAAACTGCCCGACCTGCCGTCAAGATCGGAGGAGATCGGACGGACTCACCTGGGACTGCGTAAACGCCGCGACAAGAGTCGCGGCGCCGGCAGCGGCCGCTAGGGAGACCGCACCGGCAACAAACGTCGGAACGTCCGTTGTCTCGATACCGAAGACGAACGCCGACAAGGATCGGACCGACACGTACGAAGCCATCAGTCCGATGCCGATGCCGACGGACGTCCACAGGAGTCCATGGCGGCCGAAGAGCCACACGATGTCACCGGTCGTGGCGCCCATGGCGATTCGGATCGCGACCTCGCCTCTTCTCTGGCGCAGGATCATCGACGTCACGCCGTAGATTCCCAGCACCGCCACTCCCGTCGCCAGAACCGCGAACATGCCGATGAGCGTCGTGCGAACTCGAGCGAAGAGAACGGAATCGCGGACGTATCCAGACATCGTCTCCAGTTCCGGTCGGGGCAACGCATCGTCGACATCGCTCAACTCGTCCCCGATACTCCCGGCCAGCATGGTCGCATCGCCCGTCGTCTTGACGACGATCGCGCCGTTCCGTGGACGCCTGACGAAAGAACTGTAGAGCATGCCCGTGACGTCGTCGTCGTATCCCCGGGCGCGAACATCACCGACGACGCCGATCACGGCGTACGTGTCAAGAGTGCGCCCGACGACGATAGTGCGCCCGACGACGTCGGCCTCGCCCCACGCTTGCCGGGCCAAGGCCTCGCTGACGACAGCCACGGGAGCATCCTCGTCGCGCTCGAAGTCGCGTCCGTCCAGTATGGGAATCCCCATCGTCCGGAAGTAACCGTCACTCACCAGGTTGCTCTCGGCCATGATCAGGTCGCCATCGACGCGCAACGCACGCCTCTGGGGAGCGCCATCCACCAACAACCTGCGGCTGAACGAGGCGGACTCGACTCCGGGCATGGCGCGAACGCGCTCCATGGCGTCGCCGTAGACCCGCCTCCAACGGTCGGGTTGCAGCGGATACGGAACCACGATGTCGTACATTCTCGCGACGATCACGTTCGACGGATCGAATCCGAGGTCGACGCTGGTCAGCCGAACGAAACTCTTCAAGAGAAGGCCTGAAGCGACGAGAAGGATCAACGCGACCGCAAGCTGCAACGTGACAAGGGCAGGCATGACTCGGCCGAAAACGCGGCCCCATCCGGCGGCCCCTCCAACGCGGAGTGTCTCGAATGCTGAGCGTTTCAGGACCCGGGCGCCGGCTGCGAGACCGACCATGACGCCCCCGACCGTGGCGAGCACGATGCAGAACAGCAGTACCGTCCAGCTTACATGGACATCTTCGGCGTACGGTATCTCCGGCGGTACGAAGCGGCGGCCGATGCGAATCAGACCGGTGGCCACGGCAACGGCGGACAAACCGCCAACGACCCCGATCAGAATTCCTTCGACGACGAATCTACGCAGTATGCGGGTTCGGCCCGCCCCAAGGGCAGAGTGGGTGAGTACGTCACGGGTTCGTGAAAGGGTCTGCGACAGAAAGAGATTCGTGACGTTGGCGACCGAAAGTAGATATACCAGGCCCGCGGCCGCCAACAGAAACAGAAGGGCCTTCGAGTAGTCGGCTTCCAGGACATCGTCGCGAAGTCCCGAGACACTCGCTCGGCGATCGAAATCCGGATAGTACTGTCGAATCAGGGCCGCGCGCTGGTCCGACTCGAGCTGCGCAGCGGCCGCGGTGACACCCGGGCGAAGCCGCGCCAGACCCGACGCCAAAACGCGCGGCTGCCGGTCGGGATCGACGCGAAACGGAAGCAGCAGGTCAAAGCGAGCGCCATACGGATCGACCGGAAACTCGAATCGGCTCGACAGAACGCCGACAACGACGACATGTCCCATCGAGATGAGATCTGTCGGATCGGTTGCTCCGTTGACCGCAATTGTCTGCCCGAGAACGTCCGGGTCTCCGCCGAACCAATCGCGCCAGAGGCCCTCGGAGATGATGGCCGCGTTACCGATCCGGGACAATACCGCGAATTCATCCGCGCTGAAGCTTCTACCGAGCACCGGCGTGACGCCAAGGACATCGAAGAATCCACCCGTCACGGCCCGGGCATTCAGCATCTGGGCGTATTCTCCGTGTCGTGCGTTCACGTTGATGGTTCGGGTGGCGGCTACCGCCTGAAACGCCGAGTTGACGGAGACGACGTTTTCGAATTCGTAGTCCGACACCGGTCCCAGAGAAACGACCCTGTCCGGATCGGGATACGGTACGGTCCGCATGACGACCGCGTCGACGAACGCGAACATGGCCGCCGTAACACCGACGCCGAACGCCAACGTCGAAACAGCCGCAACGGTAAAGAGGCCACGGCGTCCCAGGCCCTTCAGCGCGACTCTTGTCTCGCGCACGATTTCAGCCGCGGCGCCGATCATGCGCGTCTTCCCGGCTTCCGCACGCGTCCGATCGTTTTCTCGGCGCCGGCAAGCTCCGCGTCGGGCATAACCGCCGCGGAGCCGGTGTGGGTTGGCCGATCATCAGCGGATCCCGACCGATGAACAAGCATCGTTGCGGGTTGGACACTAACGGCGAACACGACTTCCCGCACCATACTTCGCGGCGCGGCCCCCATGCTCACCACCGCATTCCCCCAACCCATCACTCGACCCGCAGGACCGTCATCGGAGTGGCCCGCGACGCGCGGAACGCCGGCGCCAGACAGGCGGCCAGCGCCACCAGCACCAGCGCGGCGGCGACGGCCACGATCGTTGCCGGGTCCATCCGGCTGATGCCGAACAGCTCGCTCTCCAGTCGGCGCGTTGCGACCCAGGCGCCGCCGATGCCCAGCAACAGCCCGATGCCGGTCAACACCACGCCGTCCTTCAGCACGAGGCGCAGGACGTCGGCGCGCGAAGCCCCCATCGCGGCGCGGATTCCGAACTCGCGCATCCGCTGCCCGACGGCATAGGACACGACGCCGTAGATGCCGATGGCGGCCAGGAACACGCCCAACGCCGCGAAGATGCCCAGCAGGCGCATCCAGAAGGCTTGTCCCGAGGCCTGCGACGAGAGAATGTCGCGCATCGGCATCAGGCCTTCGACGGCCACGGTGGGATCGATGTCCAGGAATACCTGGCGCGCCTGGGGCGCGAGGCTTGCGGGGTCGCCCGAGGTCCGCACGACGAAGTACTGGAGCGCGTGGATCCAGAAGTGGGCGAAGCTGGGATAGTCGTCCAGGTTCTGCCGATACGGAACATACAGCACGGGACCGAATTCCAAACGCAGGCCCCTCCGGACGTCACCCACCACACCCACGACCTCCCGTACCCGGTCGTTCTCCAGCTCCGGGTTGCTCCCCGCCACGTCGGCAAGAATCGACCGCCCGATGGGGCT
Organism: Acidobacteriota bacterium; assembly: GCA_022821145.1. Classification (GTDB taxonomy): domain Bacteria; phylum Acidobacteriota; class Terriglobia; order 20CM-2-55-15; family 20CM-2-55-15; genus JAJEDW01. The sequence continues at coordinate 16,448 of JAJEEE010000033.1, read as the reverse complement.
CTCGGTTCCGAAGTACCGGCGCGCGGCGGTCTCGCTGATGATCACGACTCCCGGGGCGTTCTCGTCGTCCCGATCCGTGAAGTCCCGTCCCTGAAGCACCGGAACGCGCATGGTGTCGAAAAAGCCCGGGCTCACCTCGTTGTAGAACGCCTGGACGCCGCCGAGCGCCGTCTCCTCGCCGCCGCCGATGACGCGGAACGGGACCGTCATCCCGCCCCGCGGCGGAAAGCCGCTGGTGGAGGCGACGGACTCGACGCCCGGAATGGCCGACAGCCGTTCGATGACGCGCGTGTAGTAGTTGGAGATCTCGGGCAGCACCGTGTAGTGGTTGCTGGCGCGCCGGACCCGGTATCGGTCGATGCCGTTGAAGTTGACGTCCATCTGCAGGACGTTCTCCGGGTCCATGCCGATGTCGACTCCGGTGAACCGCACGTAGCTGTTGATCATCAGACCGGCGCCGACGAGCAGGACCATCGCCAGGGCGACCTCCGCCACCACCAGGACCCGCCGGACGCCCAGCCGCGCGCCGACGGGGGTTCCCCGGCCGCCCCGGTTCATCACGGCCTGAAGATCGGGCTTCGACGCGCGCAACCCGGGCAACAGGCCGGAGAGCATGCCGGTGACCAGGCAGATGCCCAGCGCGAAAGCCAGGACCGGTCCGTTGAGGACGAACTCCTCGGTCGGAAGGTAGAACGTCGGCGCCACGGCCACGAACAGGCGGATGCCGGCGAGAGCCACCAGGACGCCGAGCGCGCCGCCGGCCAACACCAGCACTCCGTTCTCGACGAGAAGTTGCCCCATCAACCGGCCGCGCCGCGCCCCCAGCGCCGCGCGGGCGGCCATCTCGGACTCGCGCGTGATGCCCCGGTTCAACTGCAGGTTGGCCACGTTGACCGCCGCGATCAGCAGGACGAACCCCACCGCGCCCAGCAACATCGCCAGCGGGCGGGCGTACCCGGCGCGGTACACCTCATCGAGGGGCGTCAACTGGACCGCCCAGTCGCGTTCGAAGTCCGGTTCCGCGTCCCACTGCCCCAGCAACACCTCCATCTCGGCCCGCGCCTCTTCGATGGAGGCACCGCCGCGCAGGCGGCCGATCGTCGGACCCGGGTTCTCCAGGACGCCCCATATTCCGGAGTCGGCAGCCTGGGGACGGGTGTAGAATCCGGGCGGCATGACGCCCACGATCGTCGTGCCCCAACCGGCCGTCCACCCCGGCAGCGACCGGCCGATCACACCGGGATCGCCTCCGAACGCGCGCTGCCAGACGCCGTAGCTGATGATCATTTCCGGGTTCGCGTTCCCCTGGACAACGGCGTTCTCCTCCTCGAACCAGCGGCCCAGCACCGGCTCCACGCCCAGCACGCGGAAGGTGTGAACGCTGACCTGTTCGGCGAAGACCCGCTCGGCGCCGGCCGGCCCTCCGAGCGTGACGTTGACGCCGCCCGTCCGAAGCGTGGCGACCGAGGCCAGCGTCCGGCTGTTCCGGCGCAAGTGTTCCAGCGCGTCGACGGGCTGCCCGGGGGCGAAACCGCCGGCGCTGACGCCGTTGATCAAGACCAGGCGGTCCGGATCCGGATACGGCAGCGGCGCCAGGACCGTCGCGTACAGCACGCTGAAGATCGCCGTCGTGGCGCCGATTCCGAGCGCCAGCGTCAGCACGGTCACGGCGGTGAACCGGGGGTTCCGCCCAAGTAGGCGCATGCCGCGCCGGAAGTCCTGCCGGAAGTGTTCGATCGTTCGATTCATCTCCACCTCCCCAGAACCTGGAGTACTGCAAGCAGCATGCCACAGGACGCGGTTCCGGGACGCCCGTTACAAGTCTCGGTTCGACAACGACTTGTAGGACGGCCGTCCCCGCCTCCGCCACGCTGAACCGAGTCCGCGCCCGTCCCCGGTGTCCGGAACCGGTACACTCCGTCCCGAAATCGGGAAGTCGAAGCCGCCATCCCACGGGTCGCTCACCCAACGGAAGCGGTCGGTTCCGACTTTGCGGATCGGTGTTCGGTGTTGGCAGCGACAGGCCATTGGCCTACAACTGAATCGTCGTGGAGTTCGAGTGGGACGACGCCAAGAGCCATGGATGTTTCCTGCAGCGCGGCTTCGATATCGCGGATGCGATCGCGCGTTCCTCGATCCGAGCCGTATCGTCTGGCCGGACCGCCGATGGAATTCTGGTGAGGATCGCTACCGGCTGCTTGGCAAGGATCGAGGGACGCATCCGTGTCGTGACCTACACGGCGCGCGGTCCGGTTATCCGCGTCATTTCGGCCCGCAAGGCCAACCGGACGGAGGTTCGGGAAATATGAAAACGACTCGCGTCCGGACTGATCCGGGCGATCCCCGGAGCCTGCCTGAAGGCAGGATCGATCCTTCCGTCGTCGACAACGCCACGGAGGCCGATCTGGCCTTGCAGCAGCAACAGGACGCCGCCGAGGCGATGCGGAAAATGGCGCGTTACGCGCGCCGGGTTCGCCGCCGCCTCGGTTTGACGCAGGTCGAGTTCGCGCGGCGGATCGACGTTCCGGCCGACACGGTCCGGAATCGGGAGCAGGGAAAGCGCTGCCCGACCGGCGCCGCGCGCGCATTGCTGCGGGTCCTGGACCGGGCGCCCGAGGCCGCTCTCCGCGTCTTGACCTGACGATCGCCATCGCGCCGTCATCAACGGGACGGCGCTGGCTCGGGCAAGTGGTCCAACACGTGCAGATCGATCGTGACTCGCGCTCCCGGCGTCACGACTACAGGACGCCTACGGCCGGACCACTCCTCCATGAACCCGGCGTTGCGGTACGCGGCGCCCGGCAACTCCCGCCAACCGTACAGCGAATAGTCGCCCGGCGCCACGTCCGGAAACCTGTACGTCCCCTCGGCGGAGGCGGTCGTCGCCCGCAGCCTATAGGCGAGGTCCGGATCTTCCGGGACCAGGACGACGACCCCCTCGGGAACGGGCCCGCCATCCGAATCGACGAGCACGCCCTCGACAACGCCCCCGGGAGTTCCGAGCACGACGGTCAGGTCGATCGCGCCGCCGTCCAGGGTCAGCCGGTCGTCGACGAGCGTCCCTCCGGCGTTCACGATCCCGCGCAGGTAGCGGCCCGGCGGCGCGTCCACGTTGACACGGTATTCTCCTCCCGGAACCGCCTCCAAATCGAAATGTCCCTGGTCGTCGGAAACGGCCGATGGATCGAAGAGCTGCCTCGGCAGCCGGGCACGCGGGCTCAGGGAGATCGCGGCGCCCGCGGCCGGTGTCGTTTCCCCGTCGGCGCCGGGGTCTTCGAGCACGACGCGGCCGGTGACGCGCGCCTCGGCGAAGAGTCGGATCGGCACGGTATTCGGGCCGCCGAGGATGGACACGTCCCGCGCGCCGCCGCGCCGGGATGACGTGACGATTCCCAGCCGATAGTCGCCCTGCGGCAGTGGGCCGATTTCCGGAATCGCGTCGAGCGGCGCGCCGAGCGTAAGGATCGGGAATTCGTCCGCCTGCCGCAGCTCGATTCGAATCGATGCGGAGGGGTCGGAGGCCGCGGCGCCGAGGACCTCGATGCGAAGCGTCCCGCCCGGGGCTTCACGGAGCGTGACCGGCCGCAATTCGGTCGCGACGCCGGACACAGTGCCGATCAGGATCGCCTCGTCCGCATCGGTTGTGCCGGGGTAGTAGCGCCACGGGAACATGCCGTCCGGAATGCCGCCGCGGAACCGCGTCCGCTCGAAACGCAATCCGTATCGGCCCTCTCCCAGCGTGTCGAATCCGAACCGGCCCAGATCGTTGGTCCGGGTCCGGGCCGCGACACGGTGTTCGATTCGACCGAAATCGTCGAAGACCACCTGGTAGGCGTCCACCGCCGCGCCCTGGACCGGCTGTCCGTCCTCACCGATCACCCGGCCCCGGATCGACGCGGCCGGGTACAGCCGGAGCACCGCGTTGAGCGTCTGACCCGCCCTCAACCGCACGGGCACGCCGGCAATACCGGTCGAAGTGCGGCCGTGCAGCCGCGCGGGAATATAACCGTTCCTGTCGGCAACCAGTCTGTGGGTCCCTTCGGGGACGCCCGTGAACTGGAAACGCCCGTCCGGGTCGGTGATCGTCGCGAATTCCGTGCCTTGGATCCGGACCCGCACGCCGCTCAGCGCGGCGTCCGAGGAGCCGTCGAGGACGACCGCCTCGATGCCGGCCGTGGCCTGGACTGCGGCCCGAGGCCGCGAATCCAACGCGTGAGGCGACGCCAACGCCAGGACCGCGACCGTTCCGGCGAGCCACCCTCGGACGCCCGGTTCATTCATCGCGCGCGATGATCCGTATATCGAGCGTTTCAAAGTCCCCCTTCTCGACGTGAACGCGCGTCATCCGCGTCTCCAGGGGCCGTATGAATTCGGGCCGGAACCAGGCGTCGTCGGCCACGTGTTCCCACGCCAGAACGCCGTAGTCGCCCGGCGGCAACCCGCGCACGATGAAGCGGCCGGACCGATCGGTGAAGACCGACCGAAAACGGCCCAGGTTTCCGCGATGCGGACCCAGCGGAACGACGACCGCACGCCTGCCGGGGACGGGCGCATCCCGCCCATCCCGGACAACGCCCTCCAGCACGCCGCCCGGTCCGTCGACGACCAACTCGATGCGGCGGCCGGCACGATCCGCGGAGACGTCCACGTATCCTCGCACCGACGCGTCCTCGCCGCCGTAGCGGATCGAGGACAGGTACATGTCGGGCTCGAGACCCGTCATGCGGACTCGATACCGGCCCTCGGCAACGCCGCTTATCCTCAGGACGCTCCGTTCGCCCGCGAACTCGCCCGACGCCTCGAGTCCGAACCAGTAGAGCGAGGGGATACTCTCATGCCATCCCTCCAGTGGCTCCAGAACGACGTCGAGTGGCCCATCGGCGGACGGAGGCGCGCGCTCCGCCGTACGAACCACGCCCTGGATCGGTACCGGCGGCGGAATGACCAGCACGCCGGCCTCGACGTCCCGGTCGCGGACGTCGAAGTCCAGGCGGCCGGCGGAGACCGAACCGTAGGACACCGAATCGTTCACGTACAGGTCATACGAACCTGGCGGAAGAACGGGCAACGTCGCGAAACGGCCGGCGCCGAGCCGGCGCAACGTGCGGTCGGCCGAACCCGCCAGCACGCTGCTCTCGACGCCGTCCGCGCCCCGCCGCACGATACGCACATGCCGTGACCGCTCGTCCGACATGCCGCTCCGGTCGAGGACTTCGAACCGGACGCCGTACCGGGCGTCCCGAGGCGCCACGATGTCGATGCCCGAGACCTCGCCGCCCGTGATCGCTCGGATCGGCGCGGCGAGGATCGGATCCACGACACCCGGGTAGTACGCCGGCACGTCGCACGCGGCGCCCCCGAACTGAGCCGCCACGTAGTAGTTCCCCGGCGCCAAGTCGAACAGCCGGTACTCCCCGCGCTCGCCGGTCGTCTGGCTCGCGCCGCCGCGCGGCGGCGGGAAATCGCACGGACCCAACGTGCGGCGCCCCAGCCGGAACGACTCCCGGACCGCGGTCACCACGGCGCCCTCCACGGGATCCCCGTTGGCGTCGCGGACCGCGCCGGTCACCGCGGCCCCGCGTGTCAAACGCACCCCCCAGTCCCGGACCCGCTGTCCGGCCGCCAGCGACACGTGCGCACGCAGGCCCCGAACCGACCCGCTCACGAACCCGTCGGCATCGGCGCTCACGTCGTAAAGACCCGGAAGCGCTTCCACGACGAATCGGCCGTCGGCGTCGGACACACCGCGATACGGCGCGCCCGGGCGCAAGGTTGCGCCCGCGATCGGGTCCACTTGCACGGGAGTCAGCGTCACCCGGGCACCGTCGATCGGCCGTGAGGTCGACGCATCGAGGACAACGCCTTCGATGACCGCGTCGGGAGCCGGATCGACCGCCGGGTCCCCGGCGATCGACCTCGGCACGGGGTAGATCTCGACGCCGTCCGGCGGAACGACCGTGCCGAACGGCGTGGCCTGCAACACCGCTCCGAGCAGCAGAACGTGCGATACACCTGGACCCGACGGGTTCATCGGAACACCTCGCGACCGGTCCATCGGAGTTTGTCGGGCGCCCCGCGGTTCTTTCGCCTCGACTTCGCGAGCCGCCCGTCGCCGGTCGTCGTGTTTCCGAGACGCCGGGGCGGACCGGAAAGTCGAACGCCCGAGACGATCCTGCAACTTCTGCGCTTCGGGGCGAGGACGTGCGGCGCTAATCCCGGACTCGAGCCGGCTCCCGCGTTCGGCTGGCGTCGGGCCCCTCGATCGGCAGCCGCAGCCGCGCTATGCAACCGCGCCCCTCCGGACGGTTGTCCAGCGTGACCGCGCCGCGGTGGCCCTCGGCGATCTGCCGGCACATCGCCAGGCCGATGCCGGACCCGCCCTGCTTCGTCGTGAAGAACGGAACGAACAGGTTGGCGGTGCTGGTGATTCCCGGGCCCTCGTCGATGACCTGCACCTCCACGCGCCGATCCTCGATCCGCGTCCAGCCGATCTCCACGCCGCCCCGGGTCTCCAGCGCCGCGTCGACCGCGTTGCGCACGAGGTTGATCACCAGTTGCTCGATCTGCCCGGCGTCGGCCTCGACGGTCACTTCCGGACCGCCGGACACTCGCACGGGCATGCGTGTTTCCAGACCGGCGACGCGGCGAAGCAGCGCGGGCAGGTCCACGGCCTCGATCGTCGGACGGGGTATGCGGGCCAGCTTCGTGTAGGACTCGACGAAACGGGCCAGCGACGCCGCGCGGCTGGAGATGACCGCGAGCCCCTGGCGCAGGTCGGCTTCCCAGTCCTCCGGGGGGTCCGGCCGTCCGATCAGCGTCTGCAGGCTGCTCGACACCGAGCTGATCGGCGTCAGCGAGTTGTTCAGCTCGTGTCCCAGGACCCGGATCAGCCGCTGCCAGGCGCGCCGCTCCTCCTCGTGCAGCGTGCGGCTCAGGTCCGAGAGCACGATCAACTGGTGCGGCTTCCCCTGGTGGATCAGGCTCGTGCGCCTCAGCTCCCAACGCGCCCCGCCGGCCGCGAAATCGAACTCCGCCAGGCGCGGGGTGTCGCCCGTCAGGCACTCGGCCAGCCCCAGTTCCGCGCCCGGCGCTCCGAACAGGCGCTGGCGCGGCCGCCCGAGCAGGCGCTCGCCCACGCGGTTGACCAGGCGGAGCCGCGCGGAGGCGTCGAACGCGAAGATGGCGACGTCGATCTCCTCCATCACCTTCTCCAGCAGCGCCGTGGCGTCGATGGCGTCCAGGCGCCGGTACCGGACGACTTCGGTGATCTGGTTGATTTCGCGAACGACGGCGCCGATGGCGTCGTCCTCCCGGTGGCTGCGGCCCCGGATCGAGTAGTCCCCTTCCCGCAGTCCCGCGAGCAGGTTGGCCACGGTCTGCATCGGGAAGACGACGCTCGCGCGCGCCGCCATCGCCGCCCACGTCCACCCTGCGAGGATGGCGGCGGACACGGTCCACCGCAGCAACGCGGAGTAGTCGCCCGTCATCAGCAGCGCGAACGCGTCCAGCGAGCAGGGAACGCCGGCCGCCAGCGCCAGGAGCCCGATCCGAGATTCGTGCTTGAAGGGTTTCATCGGGAGTGGAGACTCTGCCGCACCGCGTCAGATGCCGTGGCGCTCGATCCTCCGATACAGCGCGCTGCGGCTCAGCCCCAGCGACGCGGCCGCCAGGCTGACGTTGCCGTCGTGGCGCGCCAGCGACTTGCGTATCAGGAACGCCTCGGCCGAGTCCAGGCTCATCTCTTCCAGCAACACGGGGCCGCCGGGGGCGTCGAGCGACAGGTCCGCCGCCGCGATCCGATCGCCGCCGGCCAGGATCACGGCCCGTTCGACGGCGTGGTCGAGCTCGCGGACGTTGCCACGCCACGCATGGCGTTCGAGCCGTTCGACGGCGCCCGTCTCGAACCCCCGCAGCGTCTTCTTGTAACGCTCGCCGTAGGCGCCCAGGAAGTGCTCGGCCAGGGGCGCGATGTCGGCCGGCCGGTCGCGCAGGGGCGGCACGTGGACCTCCACCGTGTTCAGGCGGAACAGGAGGTCTTCGCGGAAGCGTCCCTCGGCGACCTCGTCGTGCAGGTTCGCGTTCGTCGCCGACAACACGCGCACGTCGAGGGAACGCGTCTCGGACGATCCCACCCGCTCGATCTCTCCCGACTCGAGCACGCGCAGCAGCCGGGCCTGCTGCATGGGCGTGATGTTGGCGATCTCGTCCAGGAACAGCGTCCCGCCGTCGGCCGCCTCGAACCGGCCCATGCGGTCCGCGCGGGCGCCGGTGAAGGCGCCCCGGACGTGGCCGAACAGCTCGCTCTCGAACACGCCCTCGGCCAGGCCGCCGATGTTGACGGTGACCATGCCCCGGCCGGCGCGTCCCGACAGCGCGTGCACGGTCCGGGCGACGACCTCCTTGCCCGTGCCGTGCTCGCCGGTGATCAGGACGTTCGCGTCCGTGGGCGCCACGCGGGTCACCAGCCGCAGGACCGCGCGCATGGCGTCCGACTCGGCGACGAGCGCCGGACGTCCTTCCGTCCGGAGCAGCCGGTTCTCGGCTTCCAGGCGCTCGCCGCGCCGCAACGCCCGGCACAGATCCACTTGCGAGCGCACGATGGCGATCATGCGCGCGTTTTCCCACGGCTTCTGCACGAAGTCGCGCGCGCCGCGCCGCATGGCGTCCACGGCCAGGTCGATCGTGCCCCAGGCGGTCATGACGATGACGGGCAGCGCCGCATCGACGCGCCGGATCCCCTCCAGCAGGTCCAGCCCCTCGGATCCGGACGTCGTGTCGCGCGCGTAGTTCAGATCGATGATCGCGCTGTCGAACAGACCGGACTCGACCGCTTCCAGGGCCGCCTTCGGCGACGCGGCGGACTCGCATCGATAGCCCTCGCCCTTCAGAAGCAGGCGGAGCGCGTCGATGATGTCCGGCTGGTCGTCGGCGATCAGGACCCGGGGCGCGGCCTCCGGCTTCCGATGGGACGGGGCGGTCACGGGCCCTCAGACCTCGACGGCCCGTTCACGGTACGCGGTGACGTTGCCCAGGTCCACGAACGGATCGTCGAAGAGCGGATCCCGCAACACGTCCAGGAAATCGGCGAACCGTGGATGGTCGCCTCTCCAGATGCACTTGTCCCGAAACGTCGCCTCCGGCCACGTTTCCCAGTCCACCAGCAACGAGAAGGACACCTGGTCCACGCCGAGCCGCCGGCCGAGGCGCACGAAGTCGGGCATCTCGGTGTAGTTGTCCAACTGAACGACGAAGTCCAGCCTCAAGCGATCGAAATCGCCCGCCCGGCGCCGCTCCGCCAGGTGCGCCGTGTTCTCGAGCAGGACGTCCCAGCGACCGGGCGGACGGGTGACGGCGTAGGTCGTCTCGCTCGCGGCGTCGAACGAGACCAGCACGCCTTGCAGGTTCGTGTGGATCTTCGCGATCCGGCGCCATGTCTCGGGCGTGAACAGGACGCCGTTGCTCTGCAGGTTGATCTTGAGGTTCGGAAACCGCGAGCCGTCCAGCGCGAACAGGAACTCGCGGAACATGCGCGACCCGAACGGGTCGCCCGAGCCGGTGACGTTCAGCGTGAACGCCCGCGCCGTCGGGGTGGCGAAGACCTCGTCGACCAGCGTGTCCAGCAGCCGCTTGCGGCGCTCGTAGTCCGGACCCGCGGTGTACTGGATCGTCCCGGCCCGGCAACTGGGGCAGCGCAGGTTGCAGGACGGATCGTTGCACAGGTTGATGAAGGTCGGGCCGGCGTCCAGTTCCACGCGGCGCCCGCGAACATAAGGTCCCAACTCGGGATCCTTCGCGGCCTCTTCCAGCGTGGGCAGCTCGCCGGACTGGATCCGGGGGCAGACGGCGTGGTCGCAGTACCGGAAGCTGCCGTCGAAGATGCTCTCGCGGATGGCCCGCGCGGTCTCCGAGTTCCAGGCCTCGGCCACGCTCTCCCGGTTGAGATCCCCCACCGTCGTCGGCAGCCACGTGATGCAGCACACGCCGAGTTGGCCGTACTCGTACAGGTCCATCTGGCGGAAGGGCGCGCCGCAGAAGCGGCCGGTGAGCGATGAGCTCGAAACCGCCAGGCCATCGGTCCGGGCGAGGAAGCGCCGGCTGGGCGGATCGTCCAGGGCGCGGGCGTAGAGCCGCCGCACGCGTCGATCGAGAACCGGCAGACGGCCGAGCAGGTACTTCGCGGGAGCGGCGGCCCGGGAGCCGGCCAGCCGCATCATCGCCCGGGCGAATCGAGCCGGCATCACGGGCGCGTCCAGCGGGCGCGCGGGCGTGCTGGAGTCGTGTCACGTATGTTCGCGACAAGACACGAGTACGGTCCTCTGGTTCGAGCATCGACTGCCGGTACCGGCGTTCCCGGCGATCGCGGGCGATGCCTGGATCTAGAACTCACTGAACCCACTATCGGTATGCTCCATTGGACCCCCGGCGTTCCTCGCCGCGGGTGGACAACGAGGCGGAGCCGAGGCGTCAGTCCAAGAAAACGAATCCGTTGAATCAATCGCACGAACTCGTGTGACACGACGCTGGAGTCTCCGGAACGCACACCCCGCCATGCTAGCAGAGGGCCGGACCGTCGCACAGGTAACGAACCGCGCGCCGGGCGCGTATAATTCTGTGGACAAGCGCGGAACAGGGGAAGTAGTTTGCTGGAAGCCGTGCTCGCCGGCGGTGGACGGTGGCGCATGCCCGCAGGAGGAATCACGATGATGAGAGGTGTTTGGACGCGCGGCGCGATGGCGGTCGTTTCGGCGGTCGCGGCCGTCGCAGTGACCGCGGCGGCGCAGACGGTGGCCGACCCGGGCTTCGAGAGCGTCGGCCGCGGCGCGCCGATGCTGGCCGACCTGAACGAGTACGAGATGACGGGCGCCACGATGCGCGGCGGGGGCACCCCGATCGTCGCCGCGCGCAACGGCGACGCGCCCCCGGGGATCGAACCGCTCGAGCGCGACCTGTTCACCTCCGACGATTACTACGCCGACCGCGAGCTGTGGAGCGATCCGCGGTATTTCCGCTGCAACTCGTCGGCCGCGATCGAGGACCTGTGGGGCCGCGGCGGCCTGATGGGCGACAACCCGCCCGTGACGGCGCCGTGGGGCATGTGCGACCGGGACTACCCGCGCGAGGCCATCGTCAGTCCCTACCCGTTCGAGACGGCCCAGGAACACTACGAGGCGCTCATGGAGGAGACGCGCGGGCGCGGCGGCCCCACCGAGCACACCTACGCCACCGTGCCCGGCGAATGGACCGGCGTCTACATGCACCCGGGCCGCACGCCGGGCAACCAGTACTGGTACCGCATGCGCCACGTGCAGGCGCCGACCGTCCTGTCGCTGCTGACCGACGAATACCAGACCTACTTCGTGCAGGAGGCCTACCACCACGGGAACACCAACAACCCGCAGTGGCAGTCGCAGTACTGCTGGCCCGAGGGCTTCATGCGGCGGTGGCACGAGGCCGCCGTCTGGGAACACCACATCATGGTGACCCCGACGATGGTGCAGATCCTGGCCGGCGTGGCGCGCAACTTCATCACGAACATCCACGTCGGCCGCGAGTTCAACATGGAGGGCGTCGTGCCCCGGCTCGGCGCCGACGTGCCGCGCTGGTACGGCGAGACGATCGGGTTCTGGGACCAGGACACCCTGATCACGTGGACCTCGAACATCCAGGGCTGGAAGGTGCACGCCGCGCCCGAGCACTCGAACATGCTGCAGACGATCGAGATATACGCCCCGAACCGGGACGCCGAGGGCAACTTCCTGGGCCTCAACCACGAGGCGATCTTCTACGATCCCGAGGCCCTGGTCGAGCCGGTGCGGATCGTCCGGAACTACGTCCGGACCGGCAACTTCGAGGATCCGGACACGGACCCGTACGTCTTCGTCGAGTGCCTGCAGACGATCTTCCCGATCGACGGCGTCGGGACGCCGATGTCGCCGGGCGCCGTGTTCGACTACGAGATGCTGGACATGTACGGGCGTCCCTGGGGACAGCTCTGGGAACGGTACTTCGAGCAGGGCATGGACAGACCGGAAGAGGAAGACATCTTCAGCTTCGATTAGGCGGGATGGGGGGACAAATGAAACGTCATGTCAATGTGGTTGCTCTGAGCGGCGCGGCGCTCGCCGCCGCGGCCGTGCTGGCCGCCTCCGTCGAGGCGCACCACTCGTTCGCGATGTACGACCTGCGCGCGACGCGGGTGTTCACCGGCGTGGTCACGCGCGTCGATCCGGCGCCGAACCACCTGCAGATCTTCTTCGCGCCGATGAACGCGGCGCGCACGAACGTCGTGCGCGGCGACGACGGCGAACCGATCGTGTGGTCCGTGGAGATGGGCCCGTCGGCGCAGATGGCCCGGCAGGGCATCTCGGTGAACACGTTCGCCCCCGGCACGGTCTTCAGCGTCGGCCTGCACCCGCTGCGGAACGGCGAGCCGGCCGGCTCGCGCGAAGGCGGCCTGTTCCGATGCCCGGACCGGACGCCGCCCGAGCCCGGGATGCACTGCGACTCGGTTGAAGGCAACACGCTGAGCGGAAACGGAGAGCTGCCGACGCCGACGGAGTGAAGGGCCGTACACGGGTGCTTGTTCGACGAGTCGGGCGAACCCCGAACGGAAACCCTCGATGAATCGGACCCGAGGCGGGCTGATCGGAGTTTCGAAAACCTGCCCGGAAGACCCATAATCTTGCCTCCACATGGAGGCGATCATTACCGCTGCGACAACGCCGCGAGACTTCCTTGAGGCGCGCGGCCTGTTCCAGGAATATGCCCGAGACATCGGTCTGGATCTGAGCTTCCAGAACTTCGGCGCGGAACTCGACGATCTGGCGCGAATGTACGCCCCGCCCCGCGGTTGCTTGTTGCTCGCGCGGCTCGGCGAAGAAATCGTCGGATGCGTTGCGGTGCGGCCGTTCCGAGACGATGTCTGCGAGATGAAGAGGCTGTATGTCCGGCCATCGGGCCGCGGGCGCGGAATCGGCCGGCGGCTGGCGGCGGCGGTCGTCGACGAGGCCCGTGGCCTGGGATACGGCCGGATGGTGCTCGATACGCTCCGCGCGATGACGACGGCCCGCGAACTCTACCGCTCGCTGGGCTTTCGCGAGATTCCTGCCTACTACGAGAATCCCATCGAAGACACGGTCTACATGGAACTCGCATTAGACTAGGACCTGTTCACGGTACCCGGAAGGTCGCGTCGACTCGGTCGTTCGGCCGAGATGCCGAGCTCTGTAGGGCGCTGAAGACACTGGCATACGCTCTATTGGACCCGTGGCGTTCCTCGCCGCGGGTGGACAACGAGCGCAGCGAGGCGTCAGTTCAAGAGAGACCAGGCCTCCCGGAATCGAGTGCGCTTGATCGTGAGACACCACACTGGCGCGCGGCGATCACCATGCCGAGGGACAGGCGCTAGTCGAAGCTGAAGATGTCCTCGTCCTCCGGCCGCGTCATGCCCTGCTCGTGGTATTCCCGCCAGATCTGGGCCCACGGCCGGCCGAACATGTCGGGCACGGTGTACTCGATCACCGTGCCGGGGGCGACCGGCGTGGCGAGACCGCCGAGGGGGAAGATCGACGCCGTGCACTCGATGAACGTGTAGGGGTCGCCCTCGCCGAAACCGCCGATCCGGTCCAGGTTGCGCACCATGCGGATCGGTTCCACCAGCGCCTCCGGGTCGTAGAAGATCCCCTCGTGGTTGAGGCCGATGAAACGGCCGTCCGCGTCGCGGTTCGGGGTATAGATCTCGACCGTCTGCAACCGGCTCGAGAACTCGGGGTTGCCGTGGACCTTCCAGCCCTGGATGTTCGACGTCCAGGTGATCAGCGCGTCCCGGTCCCAGAAGCCGATCGTCTCCCCGTACCATTGCGGCACGTCGGCCCCGAGCCGCGGCACCGCGCCATCCATGTTGAACTCCCGCCCGATGTGGATGTTCGTGACGAAATTGTCCGCGTCGCCGGCCAGGAACTGCACCAGCTCGGGCGTGACCAGCACCGAGTGCGGCTGGTTCGTCACGCCGTGGTAGTGCCAGCGGCGCATGAACCCCTCGGGCCAGCAATACTGGGCCGGCCACTGCGGCGCGTTGGTGCGCCCCTGGTGGTACGCTTCCTGCACCATGCGCGTCCGGTACTCCTCGGTCAGCAGCGACAGGATCGTCGGGACCTGGTTCCACAGCAGCTCCGCATACCAGTTCTGGCCCCGGGGCCACACGTAGCGCCCGCTCCACTCGCCCGGCACGGTGGCGTAGGTGTGCTCGGTGGGGCCGCCGCGTTCGCGCGTTTCCTCGAGCAGCGCCGCGTAGTGGGCCTCGGCCGTCTCGAAGGGATACGGGCTGACGATGGCCTCGCGCGGGTAGTCCCGGTCACAGTATCCCCAGGCGGCCGTCCGCGGCGGGTCGTCGCCGACGGCGCCGGTGGCCCACTGCGCCTCCACGGCGAACGGGCTGTTGCACCGGAAGTAGCGCGGATCGCTCCACAGCTCGCGGTCGGCGTAGAAGTCCTCGGACGTGAAGAGGTCGACCGGGAGCGGCTCGACTTCATCCGGGACGGCGCCGTCCCAGGCAGATCCTTCGTCCGAATACGCGACTTCGCCGCCGGGGCCCGGCATGGCCAACCGGGACGGGCCCACCATGGCGTCCCTGGGCGGAAAGGCCTCGATCGTCGCCAGGTCCGCGGGCGTGGGCGCGGGAATAGCCGCCAAGAGCGGCGCGGCGCGGCCGACGCTGTCGAACCCGATGTCGGCCACCTGCTGCGCCTCGACGGCGGCGCCCGTCAGTAACCCTGCTGCGGCGGATAGAACGAGAACCTTCGGCATCGGTCTCTCCTTGGGAAGTTTCTCCCGGTACTGTCGGCGTTCGGTTAACATGACGGGGTTCGAATCGGGGGTGAATCGTGCAACAGGATCGGGCGTATCCGCAAGAGCAGATGCACCGCATCGCCTATACGCAACTCACGGCGGAGCAGATCGACGAGAAGCTGACCGCCGCCGAGGACGGTCCTTCGAGCGCGTCGGCCCTGTCCGACGCGTTGGCCGGCCGTACGCTCCGCATCGTCACCGACAACGGTCCGGCGCTCGGTTACCGGTTCGACGACGAACGGCGTCTGGAGCTCTCCGAGAATGACGGCCCCGCGGTCGGCGCCGGTTACGGCGCGTTGACGCTGGACCACGTGACGTTGTTCTCGCACATGGTCCCGGGCACGCAGCGCGGCTACAACGTCGTCCTGGACGAGGACACCGGCCTGGCGACCGTGTTCGAAGTGTGGTTCAGCGGTTTCCTGGACAACCGCGAGGTCCAGCGCGAGGTGTACTTCGGCTACGTCGAGCGAAACGGCTCCCCGCCGCCCGAGTCGCGGCACGCCCGAACCAACCGCGTCGAGGGCAAGGGCTTCTACTGGAGGCAGGATACGGGCGTCGAGACGCTGGAGTTCTATCCGTCGACGTTCTACTCGAATTTCGTCGAGCTGACGCGCTTCGGCGGCGAGCTGGGTTTCTGCGGACCGTCCGACTACGTCAAGATCAACGACGAGGTCTACATCTATTCCCGCACCGAGTGCGAGTTCTCGGGCACGATGACGCTCTACGCGATGGACGTGAACCGCGTGGAACAGGTGGGCGTGCGCCTGGGCTTCGACGCGGCCGACGCGCTCGAGTACTACGTGTTCCGAGGCAGCGGCGAGTGGCTGGGGCAGATCGCGCAGTTCGAGGCGTTCGGCGACGTCGCCGGCGCCGCCCCGCCGTCCGAGGAGAAGGGCGCGCGCCGGGTCTACCGGCCGATGCGCAACGACTGGACGATGACCGAGGCCGAGGTCCGGGCCGTGACCTAGGCGTCGGTCTTTCCCGGGCCCAGCGCGATGGCGGGGAACAAGAGCCCGGTCAGCGACTATCTCGCCGGTCGGGAGCTGACCCTGCGCTTCGACAACGGCAAGGCCGTCGAGTACCGCTTCGACGACATCCAGACGCTCGAATGGCGCTGGGAGGGCGAGAGCGCGTGGCGCGAGGAGCGTTACGAGTCGTGGGAGTCGGCGCCCGGCGTGATCATGTTCGGCCACCTGCTCGGGGGCGAGCCCGATCACGACTGCCTGAAGGTCGTGGCCGACTTCGACAGCGCGCTGGTCACCGCCATCCACGGCACGATCGGCACGCCCTACATCGCCAACGAGGCCGCGGCCGAGACCTGGTTCGGCGTCGTCGACACGGACGGCGCGACACCGCCCCGTTATGACCGGCACGCGTTCACCGACGACTTGGTCGGCCGGGCGCTGACCTGGAACTACTCCCCCGGGCTGACGTCGATGCACCTGTACACGACGCCCCACTCGCTGTCGTGGATCATCTTCGGCCAGGACGGCGCCGGCGGCATGGAATGGAGCGGCCCGGCGTCCTACGTCAAGATCCGCGACGACCTGTACCTGGCCTACTGGCTCGAGGAGGCCTGCAACGGCACGCTGGGGACGATA